>CBIHOL010000097.1:0-16689 GCA_966211905.1 uncultured bacterium | reverse complement strand
ATGCTTTCCTTAGTGGACTTTGCTTTTTAGGCGTATAGGTACCTTTCGGATAATCGCTTAGTGCCCTTAGTGTACTTAGTGGTAAAAGCGTACGTTACTCGCAATGACGCTCTCTGGATGGTTACGTTTAGACAGTGTATTATTAGTTTAAAACGGATACCCTATCGCGATATTCAAAATGAGATTCTGCCTTCTCCAATGCGTGTCTCCGAGGTCGATGTCCTGGATCACCCAACGCTCTCCGTAAGGCAAGGCAGGTTTTCGTAAAGCCACACCTACATCAAATCTCAACACAAAATAAGTGACGTCGAGACGAAGACCAAATCCGGAGCCAACTGCCAGCTGCTTATAAAAAAGCGTGGGATTAAATTCCGCGCCGGGCATCTGGTCATTTTTACGGACGAGCCATACGTTACCGGCATCCAGGAACACCGCGCCTTTCAGCACACTGATAATGGTGAACCTGTACTCGACATTACCTTCCAGCTTAATATCACCTGCCTGATCCATAAACTTTGAACTGACAACACTATCTGGTACCACGTAAACACCCGGCCCTACAGTACGCGGCAAAAACGCCCTGATACTATTGGAACCTCCCGAGAAGAACTGTTTTATATAAGGCATTGAAAGAGTATTGCCATAAGGAAAACCTACTCCTGCAATAATGCGCTGAGCGATCTTGCTGTTCTTATTAATCGTATGATGATACCTGAAATCGTGAGCAATCTTTACAAATTGCGAATAGGTATATCCAAAAACAGTGAAGGGCTGATCGGGGTCTGGTTTCTTTCCGGTCATCAGTCGCTGAACAAAACTCACCGTGTTTCCGGAGAGCTCTATCATGCCATTGTAATAATGCTGGTTGCGCTGACCTTCATTACCAAGCGAATTAAAAGTAAAAGCATACAACATTCCTAATGTGAACTGCTGTTCGAACGAACGCCTGAGCACCGGGTTGTGCTCGAGTAATTCATCAAATTCCTCAGTGCTGCTTGTTACCCTTGCAAAGTTAATGGCTATGGGATCGATCTCATGCCCGATAAGCTTGGTTTGTTTCCAGGTGTATCCATAAGAAAGATTAATGGCGTTCATGCTGTAATACAATACCCTGTTCAGGTTCCTGAAACCAAGATCGAATTTTGTGCGTGGAACAAAACTCGGCGACACATTAGCAATATTTATAGGTGCAAGCAGACGGGGAAGGAATAATTGCGTATTGGCTACAAACTCGTAAGAATTGAAACCTTTAGCTGCACCCGTAAACTGCGACTCAAAATTGCCATGCAGGTTCAACACAAAAAGCTCCCCGCTCCTGAACTGGTTCCTGTTGCGATAACTCACCATCAGCGCGGGACCTGTGAAATTGTTTGATTTGGTGACCACCTGCAATTCGAGTTGTAACGAACGCCGCGGCATGGGAGTTAAGAAAAGATGAGTGCTTAATCGTCCCGAACCATTAAAAAGAGTGTCATTAAATTTGATATTGGCACTGTGAAAAGTTCCCATGCTCATCAACCTGTTAAGGGTAAGTGTATGCGCATCGCGACTGTAACGATCGCCTTTACGCAGGAACACAGCGCGGATAAGAGCATTCGGCTTGAACAAATTATCTGTGCTTATGTAATGCACATTGTCCACCATCACCGTATCGGCTTTTCTTTTTCGTGTAGTATCGCGTACCATGCGACTGGCATTGATGTATACATCACCAATTATATAGGGCACAGTAGCTTTTTCCGGGATATCAGGTTTTATAGTCACCAGCAGATCGATCTGCTTGTCACCTTTGGAACTGTCAGCTTTAAAAAGAAGGTAGTCGGGATTGAAAAAATAAAAACCCTGGTTCTTCAGATCCTTATCAATGCGCTGCCTCTCCGTCCTCAAAAGGTCGAGCGTATATTGTTTACCCTGTTTAAGCAAGGTGCCCTCTTCTGTACTTTTAATCTGTGCGCCCAACGCGGTGGTGGATTGTGGAAAAGAAACCTGGTTGATGGTATAGGGTCGCGACACCGTGGTAGTATAATGAATACTTGTTTTCTGATCTTCTGTTGTAACGCTGTAAGAAACACGTGCATCAAAATAGCCTAGGTTGTGCAAACGATTCTGCATGATATCTGAAACCAGGGCAGGGATTCCGGGATTGTAAAACACAGGCTTCTCACCAACTTTATATTTCAGGAATTTTTTGAAACCTTTTTTAGGATCTTCACCACCTTTATAATAGAACCATAATTTAAACCTGATATTGGCAATGGTTTGATTGGGCTTCGGACGCAGGATCCTTTCGAGATCTTTGCGGATCTTCTTTTCATCCACCCTGTCCTTCGATTCCACTTTTACATCTGCACCGGTATATAATTCTTCACCGGGTTTCAGATACTTTACCACGTTACAACCGCTGCACCATAAGAGCACGCACAGCGTAAACAGCTGAACTACCGGTAAACTATTTCTTGCGATTCTTATCATTTCGTTTACCAGGTTTCCGGAAAAGATTTTTAAACTTATTAAAGTCGCGGGTGAGCACCACACCGGTACCCGTTTTGGTAAGCTCACCTTCAATGGGGTTTTCGTAATTGTTTTCCCTGAAAACTTTCAGCTTGTATCGTCCATCTTCAGTCAGTTTATAATCAATATTAATATTTCCGGCAAGATCATTGGCATTGTTCTGCTTGGCGCGCTCGCCTTCCAGCTCCACATTTCCTCCTACCCGCACGGTAATACGATCGTTGAACATCTGTTTTGAAACACCCAGCTGTAACTGCGTGCGGCCCTCCAGCTGACCTGTAGAATAATCTTCATACGAATTTACTCCGAGGTCGAGGTCCACAAAATTTACATATTTGTCCGAAAGATTATTGAGCTGGTTGGTTAGGATCTTGCTGGCGCTTGAACGGGATGCTGATGTAAAACCTCCTTCGCTTTGTGACTCGAGAGGATTTTCGCCGACAAACCTTTTAAGGGTGAGCAATGCAAAAACCTGCTTGTTCATTTGATTCTCATCTTCTCTCAGTTGCGACAACCTCGTATCCACGGCACCGTTGAGTGCGCCCCTATCGCGGGGAGCCAGTTGAATGTCGAAGGTGATCTCTGGCTTGGAAATAAATCCAGCCATTTTTAAATATACATCAAAGTTCAGCTGATTACGGTATTTGGCAAGCTCAAGGTCCGACACGTCCTGCACCAGGTCGATGGGAGATGCCTTGAGCGAATAGATCGCCGTAAGATCCATATATGCGTCGAGCAGATCGCCCGACCAGGTGACGGAGCTTCCTGGCATGATCTTAAAACTTCGTTTCACAAAGTCGCTGATGGTTAAATAATATCCTCCGTCGTTAATATTGTATTTGCCTGTAAGAGATGTTTTGCCACTGCGATCTAAAGTAAAATCAAGCTTTCCTCCGCCTTTTAAAAACAGGGAATCCCCCGCCAGGGGATCGACAATAATTTTAAGATCCACTGATCTGTCTACTTCTATAGCGGCATGCAGATCGATCCCTTTCATATGCGTGATCAAAGCGGTGTCGCGCTTTTCCATGATAGCGCTGTATTTATTCAGGCTGTCGGTAAACTCCACTACCCCGTTGGATTCTTCTTTTCCAATTTCCGATTCGGGCTTTACATAAGTTAAACGAGATCCTTTATTAAGCCGAGCTTTCACATCAATTACAGGTAGCTCGCTGGTTCCCGTGATCGAAATATCTGATTTTAATAAGATCCTTCCGTAATACAGGGGATTGGATTTTCGGTTTGTATTCAACGCCAGGAAGTCCTCTGTTTTGAGGCGAAGATTAAAACCAGGATTGCTGAAATTGCTGATATCCACATACCCGTTCAAAGAGGCGGAATTATCAAGCGTGTCATATAACACCAGGTTATTCATCTTTATTTTTTCCCCTCCGAATTCAATAACTCCACCGGGAATTTTAAGATATGAATCAATGATCTTTGGATTAAAAGCAACATCCTGCAGTTGCACTGCTCCTTCGGCCCGCGGATGCACCGGCTCGCCCTTTATGCTGATGCGCCCGCTAACGCTACCCGACATGCGTGTGGCTTGCCCGCCGGTAAAAGGTTCTACCGATGCCAGCTGTAATTTCTTAATTTCAAGTACCAGGTCAAGATTGTTTTTCTGAAGAGCGGTATTATAACTACCGTCCATGGTAAGATGATTTCCGTATCCTTCAACTTCCAGGGCGAGATCATATTTTTTAATGTCCACATAATTATCTGCTTTTAATTTTATGGTGCCTATCGGTGAAGCTTTGTACACGAAATCGCGGATCTCAAGATCAGACTTAAAAGCACTTTTACCGTTCTGCTGCTCGAGCTGTACAAATCCGTTAATGTTACCCTGCACCAGACCTTCCTTGTATTCAAGAAGACGTGATACGGTTCCGATCTCGAAATTCTTAAAAGTGATATCAACCGGGGAAGTCGGCCGGTTTTCAGGACTATTTAGGGACAACAGATGGTTTTCTCTTGTTATGGATACATCCTTTGCGTAAAATACACCCTGCCCAAACCGCATGAGGTTTTCTTTCTGTATATTCCAATCCTCTGCATTAAGAACCAGCCTCTCATTCAACCTCAACTCCGCGTCTTTCCCCACCTTAGTAAACTGACCGCCGATATCCAGCATCTTCGTGCTGTCATCTTTGGAGGTATTAAAATCAAATGTCGCTGTGTTATTTTTAAGAACACCACCAAGAAATATATTTTCAAACTTAAACGTGGAATCGGCTACCTGCGAAAGAGTAGTTTTATAATTCATTGCCGCAGCATCGGAATTGACATTGAATTTCAGACTATCGATCGAAATGCCGTTGTATGTAATCCTTGGCAGGTCGGCTTCCACCTTAAGCTCTTTCGACGTGCTGTTAAAGGAACCGCTCATAGAGAAAGTCGTAAGCTGTTGCAAGCCCGGAATGAGTCCGGCGGAAAATATCTGCGGTTTTAAAAGCTGGAAGCTGAACTGATAGTCCTGCGCCCTGTACACCGAATCATTCATAATGGGAGCAATACTAAAATAGGTATTCACGTGCTGTATGAATTTCCCTCCAAGCTCGTGCAAAAAATATTTTCCTTTCAATTCGGCCATACAAAGATCGGATCGCACAAGTATGGAGTTCTGATGATCTTCATTGACCGACCGCACAACCAGGGAGTCGATCTGGTATCGTTTTTCATTCTTTACCAGTAAAATGTTAGTGACCCGCGCCGTGCCTGTGGGATTCACGCCTGGTGCTGTCCACGCATCTGCGGTTACGGCAAGACTTACACGAATATCCTGGTCAGAAAGATGTAAGGCGTGCAGGTCAATTCCTTTTAAATTAAGATTTCCCCTGTAGGCGGTGCGTGAACGATCGAGATCGACGGCACCTGTAAAATCGAAGGCTACATTCTTATCGTTGATGGAGGCACTGCCGGTGAACGAGCTCTTTACAAACTGTCCTTTCAGCTCAAAGTTGGTGTAATTGTATTTTAAAATTTCCGCGCGGGCAATTACGAGACTCGTGCTGGTATTAAGATCGCTCGTGTCAAATCCGCTCCCGTCAACGTCTGCCATCACGCTTATTTTGCCAAAGGTCTGAGGGTCTTTAAGAAGAAATCCAAGATCGAGATTATCGGTGGAAAAATGTCCTTTGTATGGCTGCCGTGTATTTCCTGCCTCGGGATCCATGGTAATATCTGCCAGCAGAGTTCCGGATGTAGTATACAGATCGATGTCCGCATTAAAATTCTGAGCGTATCCTGTAAACGATCCAGCGAGTCGTAAACTGTCGGGAATATTCACCGATGAGGGGAGTAATGTTTTTGAAAATGTTTCAAGAAGCTTGTCACGTTTAACATTAAGTTTTATTTGTGACAAAGAAAGGTACAAGTCAGAAGGCTGCATTATACTTTTAAGCTCGCCCATAAATTCTAATTCAGCTCCTTTTGTTCTCACCTCCATTTTCTTTACCCTCAAAGCATCCAGGCTGCCCTGGGCGTGAACAAGGATGCTGATATTTCCATCGGCACTTTTATTTAAAAGCGAATCATTAAAAACAAATGGCGCAAAATAACGCAGGTCTCTTAAACCTATTTGCCCATGGAGATCAACCTTAAGACCTACTTTACCGGGATGAGTGGCAAGTTCCTCTAAAGAAGAATAGTTCACCTGCAGGTCCTTTTCAATAGTGCTGTTCCCGGTTTGCAACTTCATGTTGGTAACGGAAACAGAAGTCGGCTCGTAACTTACAAGCCCCGCAAAATCTTTAAGCTTAAAACCAGAGCTCTCAGCAAAACGCATGCTGTTCAGTTGCACCAGCGTCGACTGTGTGCCGGTGGTTATATTTTCGGCTTCCAGGTGGAGATCGCGGATCTGAAGGTGCTGGTAATCCATTCCTTCAGACACCGGCTTTGCATTTTTATTATTATACGAAAAATAAATTCCATCGAGATAGAGTTGCTGTTGTTTTACTATCCATGGAAGACTCCCAACTGCAATGACGCTGTCAGCTTTGGGAACAACTACCTGTGTATTGTTAGTTACATCCTGCTTATAAGTCACTTGCGAATTTTCGAAAGTAATGGCTTTACCAACCAATAGCTGTTTTTCAAGATCCAGTCGCTGACCGCTGGCAGAGAAGGACCCGATATGTGAGCGTAATTCAATATGTCCCACATCATCGTGGAGAGCCAACGAAATGTTTTGAAGATCTGTTTTGTTGATCAGAAGATTAAAAGCAGTAGCGCTGCTATCATCTTGTGTTACCGTTTTGTCGAGTGGCTCGGTAAGGCGCAGATCGGTGATGCAGTTTTTTAAAAGAAGGTCTTTGATCGAAATATCCAGGTGGTCGATATCAAAATTCTCCACGTTTGTTCTGAAGTCTCCTATCCGGGCATCCAGCTTTAAACCTTCTCCGTTATCGCTGTAATAAAACCTGCTGTGTGTAATCCCGATCTCACCAAATCTAAACTTCCACGCTGAAGGTAAGGTGTCCTGTATTATTTCAGCAGGCTCTTCTTCGCTGCTGGCAAAAGCCTGTGGAATGAAACTAAAATTATAGTTAGAGTCCGGATAATTACGGGTAATTCTTCCATACAAGTCGCTGATATGGATGCCGGTAATTGTGACGGT
The DNA here is from genome assembly GCA_966211905.1 of uncultured bacterium. Classification (GTDB taxonomy): domain Bacteria; phylum Bacteroidota; class Bacteroidia; order B-17B0; family Aurantibacillaceae; genus Aurantibacillus. The sequence goes on along the minus strand of CBIHOL010000097.1, from coordinate 9,560 downwards.
ATTATCAAGCAGGTCGGTCGCTTTAAAATTAACTGCAAGAAATTTCGAATATAATAACGTGTCATGTTGCCTGTCTTTTACCATGAGGTCATGCAACACAATTTCATTTAACCTCAGGCTCACGCTTCCAATCCGTACTTCCGAATTTATTTTCTTTGAAAGAATTCCGGCGGCTTTTGAGGCTATAAAGTCCTGGCTTTTTTGAAATCGTAATGCGATCAACAGCAGGAGAAGCAGAATAAAAGGCAACAGCAGGAGCATCACTAAAATTTTCAGTGACGTCTTTCCCACTCTTTTCCAGGCAGAACGGTGCTTATTTGTTCCGGTTTTCACAACACAGCAGCATTTATTATAAAGCTAACTGCTTTTTTCGTAAGAGTACTACAATGCATACATTTCAATTCTCATCCTGTAAAGGACCTGGCCCGCTGTTACTGTTTTAGCTGGAAGTGGTGTTCTTATGACTATTACACCAAAGTCAATGCCATTGAACCCTGCGCTGGCACAAAAAAAAGGAGCCTTCATCAGGCTCCTGGCGGTTATGGTGGTTTGAGAGAATTTATCGTACGCCCTTCACAGGCATTTTGGAATCCTTTGCTGCACCGGCCGTGGTGGCAGGGATACCTTCTTTATTAAAACGAACTATCTGATCTTTTCTCCTGGTATAATAGGATACATCACCATTTTTTTCTTCTACGGACCAGGTTCTAGGCTCTTCCCCCGGGTAATTTTTCTTGTAATAATCGTTTATGGCTCCTGGGTTCTTAGGGCCGTCGAGCTCACTTTCACGTCTCACCACCTCACCATTACGATCATAAACAATAATATGACCGAGGTGTGATTGAGGATCAACAAATTCAACTTTAAAATTTTCACCATCCGTTGACCAGTTTCCTGAAATACCGGGATATTCCCGGTTAAAACGTTCAGTTACCAGGCTTGGCACCTGGCCAGCAGTGGCAGGTGTTTTATCGCCAGCCGGCGTTTTCCCCTCCTGTGCAAAAAACAGGGACGTGTTTAAGAACAGGAGCGTGCAGAACAGGATCTTTTTCATATTTATCTTTTTAATTCCAGATAGACTTGCGACCCATGAATTTGCCTTCTTTGTCAAACCAAAGGGTCTTGGATTGTACCCGGATAAAATATTTTTTCACTTCAGTGTTTTCTTCATAAGCCCAGATGCGTACCGGTTCGTTTGCGTGATTTTTCCGGTAGTAGTCCAGCATGCTGGCGGGACAATCGGTAATAGGCAATTCGTTTTCGCTGTATTTGATCACTCCCTGCCTGTTATAAACGATCTTATGTCCGAGTGCCGTATTGGGATCAATATATCGCACAGTATAGTTCTCACCTTCTGTTCCCCAGAACGGAATAGCATCAGGGGCAGTGCGTGCAAAATACTCCAGTATAATGAGAGGCGTCATCGGATTCTGAAACGAAATGCAGCTGGCCGGCTGGAAGCTCTGCGCTGAATAAGTGCCGGTGCCTGCTGCTAACAATGATATGATTAAAGCTATTCGTTTCATTACCTTACATTATCCGAAAACCGTGCCATGTCCTCTCAATTCGGGTGAAGTATAATTTTCTAATGCCAAAGGGGGAAAATAGTTCTTTGAGAAAAGTTTGTGCGGTTTTCATCTCCTGTAGCGCTGAGGAAAATAATGCACAATCACTTTGTTGATGTGGGCACAGCGATACTGTCGAGACCGCGTGTGTTCCTTGCAGGATTAAGAAGGCGCCCGTTCTTATCAAACTTAAAGATCCTGGAATCGTGATCTGTAAAATACATCTGGTTACCAGCTGAATCTACGCTCGACCAGATAACATAACCTTCGCCAGGGTATTCCTTCATAAAAAAGTCATTTATAGAAGGAGGATAATCCTGGTTTTCGAGCTCCTTCTCACGGCGCAGCACATTTCCAAGACTATCATATACGATCATATAACCCATATTATTAACAGGGTTTATGTATTGGGCCGTGTAGATACCGTTCTCTGTCTTCCACCTGGCTTTTACCTCGGGATTTTCCAGAATGAATTTCTGATGCACCGGCACCGGCACAAGACTCACAGGGGTATTCTTATTTGTTTTATTTTTCGCTGATAACGATCCGGTGGATTGCGCTAAACCCACTTCTCCTCCCCATATCAACAGCATTATCGCAATAAATTTTTTCACTGGTCTCATTTACACTTAAGTAGCTAAATCTGTGCCAGTTCACCTTCTCAACCGCCAATACAGCCAAAAAACGTGATTTAATGGAACATCAACCAACTTAACGAAACCGATTTGATACATACCAGACAATTACTGACAAAATAAAGCAAAGCTTTATTTTCCTATGTGTGCCTTTAGGCGCCCAGAACTATGAAAAACTATGTTGACTATGTGGTTAAAGAGGACGATCAGTGCCTTGAGAATATGGCCGCAATAGGCCATTATTAACAAAAATAAAGCAAAGCTTTATTTTCCTATGTGTCCCTTTAGACGCACAGAACTATGAAAACTATGTGGACTAGTGGTTAAAGAGGACGATCAGTGCCTTGAGCATATGGCCGCAATAGGCCATTACTAACAAAATAAAGCAAAGCTTTTTTTTCTATGTGTCCCTTTAGCCACACAGAACTATGAAAAACTATGTGAACTATGTGGTTAAGTAAAGACGAAGAGTGCCCTGTGCATCTGGCCGCGATAAATACGTAATACCGTAAAAATACCTGGTATCAGATTTTATTTATTCTATCAACTTTCAAGATATAATTATGGAAAATAAATTAACTGACAAGCATGTAGCCATCGTAGTAACAGATGGGTTCGAACAATCGGAATTTGAGAAACCCCTGGAGGCTTTAAAAGAAAATGGTGCCACCGTAGACATTATTTCGTTGAAAAAAGGAACCATAAAAGCGTGGAAAGAAAAAAACTGGGGCGATGAATTTGAGGCCACTGTAGCTATAGAGGACGCCAAGGCGGATAATTACGACGCACTGGTCTTACCGGGAGGTGTTATTAATCCTGATAAGCTTCGCACGGAGCAAAAAGTGATCGACTTTGTAAAATCATTCCTTACAGAACATAAACCTGTTGCGGCCATCTGCCATGGTCCATGGACCCTGATAGAAACCGGTTTATTAAAAGGAAGAAAAATGACCTCCTTCCAGTCAATTAAAACTGACCTTAAGAACGCAGGCGTTAACTGGGTGGATGAAGAAGTGGTGGTTGATAACGGCCTTGTTACCAGCCGTAATCCGAAAGACCTCCCGGCTTTTTGTAAGAAAATGGTGGAGGAAATAAGAGAGGGTGTGCACTCTTAGAAAAAGAAACACCTTCTGGTTTTAAGGATGACAATATCTAAATTCTAATGTCTAAATTCTAAGCGGGCACTCCCAAGTTATAACGTTCTTAGAATTTAGATTTTAGAATTTAGAATTTGGTTTTCCCATATTCTAATTATAGATAGTATACAGTAGATGGCTGCAGACCCTTTTGATAGCAGAAGGGGTCCGGGCTCAGATAACGGCGGCTTTCTACCGCAAAGGGGCGCAAAGAACTCGCAAAGAACACAAAGTTTATTTCCTGAAACGACACTATATCGTAGACCGCAAAGGATTTTTGATTCTCCTATGGAGAATCAAAAATGGAGAGCGCAAAGCAGAACCCATTTATTCCGGACAATAATGATTAGAAATTAGATATTAGACATTAGATCTTAGAAAATCACTCCTTCGCATCCGGATAGATCTTTGGCTTTTCTCCGGACACACTTTTATGAATATAATTGATCCTGAAGAATTTTTGCCCGATAGGCGGCATGGAGTCTCCCAGTAAATATCCGTAAGGTTTCATTGGTTTCACGCGATCAAAGATCACTTTCAGGATAGCGGTAATTGGTATTGAAAGAAACATTCCTGCTACACCCCACAAGGCGCCCCAGAATAAGACCACCACTACAGAAACAAGCGCATTCACTTTTACTTTTGATGCTACTATTAATGGCACCAGCAGGTTGTTGTCGATGAGCTGGATAATAACATAACCAATGATCACAAATAATGCATCCATTGGCGTACCGGTGATCAGAGCCATCAGCACAGGAAGAGAAATTGCGATCAGACCACCGATGTACGGGATCAGGTTCAGGAGTGCCCCCACCACCCCTAGAACAATTGCATAGTCAACACCTATAATAAGCAAGACGGTAGAATTAAGTGTGGCCATGATGAGCATTTCTATCAGCAGTCCCACAAGATAACTTTGTATCATGGTCTTGGTATTCCCAAGGATCTCATTAATAGTATTGTGTTTGTCGCTCGAAAACGCACGGCCTACAAATGAAAGGAGAAGCGGCTTATAAAACAGGAACAGAAAAATGTAAATAGGAACAAGCAACAAAGTTACCAGCACGCCGCTTACTGACACCAGCGTGTCGCCCACCATGCTACCGGCGCTTTCAAGACCTTTTTGTTTATGCTCATCGATCCAGCGGGTGATCTCATGGTGAGGAATATTGAACTTCGCAGAGATCCACTCCATAACATTTTTACTCAGGGCAATTGACTTTTGCTCCAGCTCAGGTAAACTTTCGCGGAATCTCCCCAGCTGTGTGATAATAAAGAAGAGGATGCCGGCTACTACCAGCATCAGTAATACCACAGAAATGGTAATTCCCAGGACACGCCCCACCCCTTTCCGGTGAAAAAAGCTCGCAACGGGATTCAGAAGGATCGCCATGATCAGGGCAAAAGTGAGCGGCACGAGTATCTCGCGACCGATCGAAAGGATGAAAAAAAACAGGATAAGAATCAGTAGCACATGTGCTATCTTGAAATAGGCAGGGAATTTATACATTCACGGTGGTTAATTAATTACACAAAAGCAAACAACATTCCCGGACTTTTAATCCAAATAAGATCAAAACATTGATGTTGATCAAATTTAGGGAATTTTTTTACCCAATAATACTATCATATCCTTTTACACACGTCCTCACCTGCTATCATTGGCTGGCACTATTATAAGAGTAAAAAATTGATTTTCTATGCTCAGCTTTACCAATAAAGGCATATACTGCCGGCAAGGCGACTTTTATATTGATCCGTGGCTGCCCGTTAACCGGGCCGTGATAACTCATGCGCATTCCGACCATGCGCGCGTTGGAAGCTCAAGTTACCTGTCGCATACTGATTCGGAAAGGATCTTAAGACACAGGCTTGGAAATATTTCGCTGCAGACATTACCTTATAATCAAACAATCAATTTTAATGGCGTCACTTTAAGCTTTCATCCCGCCGGCCACATTATTGGTTCGGCCCAGGTAAGGGTGGAATATAAAGGTGAGATCTGGGTGGTGTCGGGCGATTACAAAGTACGGCCGGATAATTACACAGTGCCATTCGAACCTGTCAGGTGCCATCATTTTATTACAGAATCCACTTTTGGTTTGCCGGTTTACAATTTTCCCTCGCCTGCCGAAGTAGATCAGCAGCTTAACAGCTGGGTGAGCCAGAACAGCAGCAATGATTTTAATTCTGTGCTCATAGGTTATGCCCTTGGTAAGGCGCAACGTATTCTTAAAGGCCTTAATGACGAACACAAAGTTCTGTTGCACGGCGCCATTTATAATACGAACGAAGCGCTTGGATTCGATAATTCGAGATACATCAGATATACACCGGATTTTAAAAAGGAGGACCTGATGCCGGGCGTAGTGCTCGCCACCGGGTCGGCTGTTGGAAGTCCGTGGCTGAGGCGCTTTGAACCTTACCGTCTGGGCATATGCAGCGGCTGGATGCAGCTGAGAGGAGCCCGTCGCCGCAACAACGCTGATAAGGGATTTGTAATGAGCGATCACGCCGACTGGCAGGGCCTTAACGAAGCGGTGCTTGCCACGGGTGCAGAAAATATTTATGTGACCCACGGTTATAAAACTGCCTTTGCCCGCTGGCTTACCGAAAAGCACAAATTACGCGCGGTTGAAGTGGAAACACTTTTTGAAGGTGAGAGCATAAGTAAAGAATCGGGAGATGCTGAACCGGAAACAGGAGAAACTGCAGTTCCATGAAAAGCTTCGCCGCATTATATAACGAGCTGGATCAAACAACCAGGACCAACGAAAAAGTATCTGCGATGGCGGAGTATTTTTCATCGGCCAAAAAAGAAGATGTCATCTGGGCAATTGCACTTCTTACAGGGCGACGTCCCAAACGCCCGGTGCGCACTACTGACCTGCGAAGCTGGACAGCCGAACTGGCAGGAATTCCCTTATGGCTTTTTGAAGAAAGTTACAGTGTAGTCGGAGACCTGGCCGAAACCATCAGCTTATTGATCAGTGCCGAAAAAACAACTCTTACCACTTCTCTTTCGGAAATGATGAAACAGGTAGCTGACCTCAGCACAAAACCTGATGAAGAAAAGAAACAGTGGCTGCAAAGTGTATGGAAGCAGCTCAGCAAGGAAGAGTTGCTGGTGTTCAATAAACTAATTACGGGAAGCTACCGTGTCGGGGTTTCTGCACAGCTTGTTTTTAAAGCTCTTGCCAAGGCTTATAACATGGATGAGAAAACAGTAGCGCACCGGTTAATGGGTTCTTGGCTTCCCACCGATACAAGCATAGAACAATTGTTGCTCGACGAATCGCAGAATAGCGACCTTTCGAAACCTTATCCATTTTACCTTGCGTACCAGCTCGATGTTCCCTTTTCGGAATTAGGGGATATCAACAACTGGATCATTGAAAGAAAATATGATGGCATAAGAGGCCAGGTTATTGTGCGAAACAATGAAGTGCATACATGGAGTCGTGGGGAAGACCTGATGACGGAAAAGTTCACGGAGTTTGGGGAGATTAGAAAATTTATTCCCAATGGAACGGTGCTCGACGGAGAGGTGCTGCCTTTTAAAGATGGGAAGATCATGTCCTTTAATGAAATGCAAAAAAGGATAGGCAGAAAAAATCTCAGCAAAAAGATCCTTAGTGAAGTGCCTCTCTGCCTGATGTGTTATGACCTGCTTGAACATCAGGGTGAAGATATCCGACAGCGACCTCTGCATGAAAGAAGGGCTTTACTTGAGGATTTATTAAAAAATGCGGCCACCGACCTGCTGAAATTATCTCCCCTCGTTCATTGCAACTCCTGGGATGAACTGGATTTTCACCGTAATGAATCGAAGGCTATGGGATGCGAAGGGCTGATGCTTAAACACCGCGACAGTATTTACGAAACAGGGCGGCGACGCGGAAAATGGTGGAAATGGAAAGTAGATCCGTATACTGTAGATGCGGTGATGATCTACGCACAGGCAGGACATGGACGCAGGGCCAATCTTTTTACTGATTACACATTTGCAATATGGGATAATAACGAGCTGGTACCATTTACAAAAGCCTATAGCGGTTTAACTGATAAGGAGATCCAGGAAGTTGATGCGTGGATCCGAAGAAATACGATTGAGAAATTCGGTCCGGTTAGGAGCGTAAAGGCAGAACTGGTTTTTGAGATCGCTTTCGAAGGCATCAATGCTTCTCCGCGTCATAAAAGCGGGATAGCATTACGTTTTCCGAGGATCTCGAGGTGGAGGAAGGATAAGAAAAAGGAGGAGATAAATACAAAGGCGGATTTATTACAGCTGCTAAACGCGAAATAGTTTCGGGTTCCGGGTTCCGGGTTCTCCGCCGTAGGCGGTCCCTACCTGGGTATCATCGAATGGCGGGCAGGTTCCAGGTAGAATTAGAAATTAAAAATTAATACTCTTACCCCACTTGGATATTACCCCGAAAGTTTTTCGGGATTAGAATTTAGAATTTAGAATTTAGAATTTATTATTGTCACCAAAAAAAAATACTCTCGCCGCTAAATGGTTCGTTAAAAAGAAGTGGAAACCTTTTCCTTTCCAGGAGGAAACATGGCAATATATTAAAGATGGTAAAAGTGGTCTGCTAAATTCACCTACGGGGAGTGGAAAAACTTTTGCAATCTGGTTTGGGGTGATCCAATCATATTACGATTCGGAAAGAAGCACCCATAAAAAAAAGGACAGGAAGCTCCATTGTTTGTGGATCACGCCCCTGCGGGCCTTGTCGAAAGAAATTTTGCTCGCTTCACAACAGGTGTCCCGCGACCTGGAACTCGATTACACTATTTCTCTGAGAACAGGTGATACCACGACGGCAGAAAGAGCACGTCAGAAAAAAAGTGTCCCACACGCACTTATCACCACACCCGAAAGTGTGCACCTGATGCTGGCGTCAAAAGACTATGCTTCTTTTTTCTCCGGACTTGAATTTGTAATAATCGACGAATGGCATGAGCTCATGGGAAGTAAACGCGGGGTGCAGACCGAACTTGCGTTATCGAGGCTGCGGGGAATTAATCCTGCATTAAAAGTGTGGGGCATCTCAGCAACCATCGGTAACCTCGACCAGGCAAAAGAAATTCTCCTCGGGCAGAACAGGAGTGCCGCTCCCGTTGTAAAGGCCAATATTGAAAAGGAGATAGTTATTGAAACCATCTATCCCGACGTGGTTGAAAAATACTCCTGGGTAGGTCACCTGGGAATTTCACTTTTACCCAAGATCATTCCGGTGATCAAAAAAAGTAAAAGCACTCTTGTGTTTGTGAACGTGCGCTCACAGGCGGAGATCTGGTATCACCGCCTGCTTGACGAAGCACCATGGCTGGCGGGACAGGTGGCATTGCACCACGGATCGCTCAGCACCACCATCCGCAAGTGGGTGGAAGATAATCTTCACGAAGGAAATCTTAAAGCGGTGGTCTGCACTTCAAGCCTCGATCTCGGCGTTGATTTCCGCTCCGTGGACACGGTGATCCAGATCGGTTCTGCAAAAGGCATAGCGCGTTTTATGCAACGGGCAGGCAGGAGCGGTCACAGTCCGGGCGCTTTAAGTAAAATTTATTTCGTTCCTACCAACTCGCTTGAGATCGTTGAAGGAAGCGCTTTACGGTACGCCATTGAAAATCATATTCTCGAAGACCGAATCCCTTACGTGCGTTCGTTTGACGTGCTGGTTCAATACATGGTTACGCTTGCCGTGTCGGACGGATTTAATGCCAGCCAGCTTTTTGACGAAATAAAAACAACTCACTGTTATAAAAGCATAAGCAGGGAAGAATTTAACTGGTGCATTCAGTTTATCACCACCGGTGGATCGTCGCTGAAAGTGTACGACGAATATCATAAAGTGGTGTTCGTTGACGGTCTATACCGCGTTACCAACAGGGCCATAGCTATGCGGCACCGCCTGAGCATAGGCACCATTGTGAGCGATAGTATGATGCAGGTGAAAAAAGTAAGCGGAAAAAGAATTGGGGTCATCGAAGAGAATTTTATATCGCGGCTTACGCCCGGCGATACGTTCTGGTTCGGGGGACAGAACTGGATCCTTGTTTCGGTAAAAGATATGGAGGCGAGGGTGCGCAAAAGCAATACAAAATCAGGAATGGTGCCCGCCTGGTTAGGCGGACGTTTGCCTTTATCTGCGCCACTTTCGAAAAGTATACGTGACCAGTTTGACGACTATGTAAATAAAATAAACAGTTCA
>CBIHOL010000096.1:0-16902 GCA_966211905.1 uncultured bacterium | reverse complement strand
AGCGTAAACGTGCCTGGTAAATTATATCCTATTGTCAATCTTGGTTACCTGAGCTATGATATTCATGCTGACATGGTGAACGGCAGTTTTTATACCGTGGTGAGATTAAAACATCATGCTCCGTTATTTAATCTCACAAGCGACCAGATGATGGCGAGGATCGACAGTTTGTTATTTGAGAATATTCCCGGGAAGATCCTCGTGAAAAAAAATATCACGGCCCCTGCCGGTATTAAAGCAATTGAAATAGTGAACCGTATGCGTCGCGGCGATGAGCAACACTACCAGATCTACTTCACCGATCTTGAGATGATCATGTTTAAGCTTGGCGGTAAAGGTCAGTACGCGAGCAGCGCAGAATCCAAACAATTTTTTGGTTCCATCACATTTAATCCCCGTAGCAGTAGCAGGCAAAAGTTCACGCCGGCTGCAGGTGGTTTTTCTGTGATCATTCCGGGCTCTTACAGCTACAATAAAAATACAGGTGTTTCAGTGGCAGGATTGGTTGAAGACCTTTATGCTTATGATAAGAGTAACCAGCAATCCTTTGGCATCAAACGGGCCATCTTTAATGATTTTGTTTATCTCGAAGAAGATACTTTTGAATTGAATCAGCTGGCGAAAAATGTACTTTCTAATTACGACTATAAGCTAAAACCTTCTTATAGCCTCGATCCTGACCAGAGATTTCCATGCATCCGTTTCAGTGGTCAGAATGCGCTCGGACACAGTATGCTTGGAAAGATCCATATAAAAGGGGTTCACTATTATTTACAGTACCAGGTGTTCCGTTCACAGCCAACGTTTGAGAGCGAATTTTTTAATTCCTTCAGGCTGACTGATTTCAGATCTACAAATCCATTAAAAGAGATAAAGGATAAAGAGATGCTCTTTAAAGCCGTTGATGAAGTGACCGACGATGCTTTGAGCAGGTTTAATGAAGCGTATAGCAAGGCTTATGAAAAAGCCCGTAAAGTGATACCGGATACAGCCAAAACTGATCCGGGGTTCAGAAGCGGAAGCAAATTTTATTATTCGCCTTCAAGTAACGAGTATGTTTCCATCACATTTGAAAAATACAGCGATTACGATTACCGCGATCCTGAAAAGATATCAGAAAGGATAGAAGAGAGCTTCAGGCAGACAACTACCATGTATGTAGGTTCCAGGAAGATCAGCGATGCAGGAGGAGTTAAAAAACTATTTTACGTGCTGAAGGATACCGCAACCAGGAGAGCTATCGACGTGAGGATCTTTTTTAGTCACGGGGTTATGCAGGAAATTTCTGCCCCCTTCGATACAGTGGCCGGCATGCAGGGTTGGTTAAAAGGTTTTATGGATTCCTTTACTCCACTTGATTCGGCAGTAGGAAAAAATATTTTTGAAAATAAGTTCAGCACTCTTCTGGCGGATCTTTCTTCATCGGACACAGCAAAAAAAGTGGCCGCCGATAATGCATTGAAGGTAACAGTATCATTACAGAAACCTTACCTCGACGATCTTATCACTTTTTTCAGATCACCTTCCATTCACAAAGTAAGTGAGGATAGTCGCGCGCAGCTGTTTGTAAATGCAGGAACTCTCGAAAGCGACCGCATCATAGCGCCTTTCAAAGAATTATACACGCAGTATACCGACAGCTTTTACCTGCAGCTATGCCTTTTAAAAGGGCTCGCTCTTTTGCAGACCACTGAATCTTACAATGCATTTAATGTGCTGCTGCTTAAAGAGCCACCACTGGTTGGCGATCAGAACTCAATAACCGATGTGTTTACAGTGCTGCATGACTCGCTTGAGCTTTGCAGGAATTTTTTCCCGGCCATGCTGGCATTAACACGGTATGATGAGTACCGTGACCCGGTGTATTCGCTGCTGGCAGACCTGGTGAATAATAAATTCATTACACCGCAGAAATATGTGGCTCAAAAAGAAGCTATTCTGCTGGATGCCAACCTTGCTTTAAAGCGCTACAGCCCGGCACCCCGCAATGGTACCCAGTCAGCAAATCTTGATCATCTCGATAAAATTTCAAGGGAGCTCGCCGAAAATATCATGGGCAACCTCGATGGGCTGACAAATAATAACCTGTATCGTAACTCCGATTACCTCCGGTCGCTCGATGTTGGCAACAGGCCGCCACTTGTGAATTATGCCTGTGTATTAAATCCTTTTTATCATTCCGATCCTAAGGTTAAAGAGTTTATTTCGAAGCTTTCCCGCATAAAAAGTCAGGACATCAGCATGCCTCTGACAATTAATCTCATTAAGAACAAGATCAATGTGAACGATACCATGGTAAATTATTATTCGAAGAATAAATACACCAGGGCATTCTTTTACAGTGAGCTCGAAAAGGAAAAATTGCAGGACGTGTTTCCTAAGGAGTACCTGGGCCAGCAAAGTCTTATTGAATCGGTGCTAAGCAGCCAGAAACAATTGTCGTCTATCTACAATGCAGAAAAAGATCGTGGTAAAAAAGATAGTCTTACTCCTGTAAAGGTGTTGCCGGTCTCCAACAAATATCAGAAAGGCAATCTATACATTTTCAGGCATGTTCGTGCAAAGAACGAAGATGAGCAGTGGAGCGCGGTTTTTGTTCCCGATAGTGGCAGCGAGATCACTTCCCGTATAGAGGTTCTGGCCTCCGGATATTATATTGACAAGAATCACAGCGAGCAGGAAAATGTGAACGAACTGGTGGAACGATTCGCATTATCGTACCGCAAAAGAGCACTGGCCAACAACGGCGCTTATGAGTAAATAACTTAATTGCATACCTTTATACCTTATGAATTATAAAAATGATACTGAAGCGGTTGAAGCATTTGTTTCAAAATACCGGCAGCTGAATACGGAGATCGCTAAAGTGATTGTTGGACAGGAAGAAACCATTAAAAACGTGCTGATCTCCATTTTCAGCAAGGGACATTGTTTGCTGGTGGGAGTTCCCGGACTGGCAAAAACCCTGCTGGTGAACACCATTGCTGATGCGCTCGGTTTAACGTTCAACAGGATCCAGTTTACACCCGACCTGATGCCAAGTGATATTATTGGAAGTGAGATCCTGGATGAGCAAAGGAACTTTAAATTTATCAAGGGTCCGTTGTTCTCCAACATTGTTCTGGCTGACGAGATCAACCGTACTCCTCCAAAAACACAGGCGGCGCTTCTTGAAGCAATGCAGGAGAAACAGGTAACTGCAGCGGGCCGGAAATATATGCTCGACAATCCGTTCTTTGTACTCGCCACTCAAAATCCTATTGAACAGGAAGGTACGTACCCGTTGCCTGAAGCACAGCTCGATCGTTTTATGTTCAACGTATGGCTCGATTATCCAAAGTTCGCCGAGGAGCTCCAGGTGGTTAAATTAACTACAGCCAATACTACGGCCACTCTTAACAAAGTACTGACCGCGCAGGAGATCGTTTTTTTCCAGGATCTTATCCGTAAGATCCCTGTAGCTGACAATGTAATTGAATACGCGGTGAAGCTTGTAAATAAAACCCGTTTGGGCAGCGAATACAGCGCCGACATCAGTAAAAAATATTTACAGTGGGGAGCGGGGCCCCGTGCATCTCAGTATCTTATTATAGGTGCAAAATGTCACGCGGCCATCAATGGCAAGTTCAGTCCGGATATCGAAGATGTAAAAGCTATCGCTACGCCGATCCTTCGTCACCGTGTGGTATTGAATTATAAAGCTGAAGCCGAAGGTGTTTCGGTGGAGGATATCATCAAACAATTAATGTAAAAGATCATGGATATTAAAGAGCTGCTCGATGAGGACGCATTTGATCCCAAAAAACTATTTAATGAAGAGGAATACAGCACTCTGATCATAAATCGCGAAGGTTTCTCTAAAAAAGAAAATGTATCAGCCGACCTGATCGAGGGGTTGCTGGATAAAAACATTACCAGGCAGGAAGCGGAAGAGATCTTTCAAAAGCTGAAGAATAATAATGCACAGGCGTTGCTGGTGGATGCAATAAAAAAAGCAGACCGCACCGAAGAAAAGCGCCTGATAACGGCTGCCTGCTGGGAAAGCGGACTTGATTTCTCTGAATACTTTCTCTTTTTTGCTGAGCTGGCCACCTCCGCCGATTTCCAGCTTTCAATGGAAGCCATCACCGTTATTGAAGAGTGTGAGGCCGTAATTGAGAAAAGTGTTCTTGAAGAAGCGCTGCGCACTGTTTCAAACAGTAAAAGCGCCAATCAAACTTTAATTCACGACCTGATAGCTAATATCCGTTTACGACTTGCCTGATATGTCAACATCAAAAAATACCTGGCTGGAAATTGACCAGCAATCCGATTTTTCTATCCATAATATACCTTTTGGCATTTATTCGGGCGATGGCATAAAACACCGCGCGTGTTCAGCAATAGGTGACCTGATAATTGACCTTGCCGAACTTTCGGAGCTGGGTCTGTTAAGTGTAAGAAAGGAGATCTTTGAAAAAGAATTTCTGAACGATTTTATTTCACTTGGTAAATCGGCAACATTGCAGGTTCGTAAAACCATTATTGAACTTCTTGCCGACGAGAATTCAAAACTGCGAGATCAAAACAACTTTAATGCTGTTTTCAGAAAACAGTCATCGGTTAAGATGCTTATGCCGGTGAGGGTAGGGGACTATACCGATTTTTACAGCAGCATCGATCATGCTACTAATGTGGGCACCATGTTCAGGGATCCTGCCAATGCCCTGCTTCCTAACTGGAAACATTTGCCAGTGGGATATCACGGAAGAGCGAGCAGCATTTGTGTAAGCGGACATTCGTTCCATCGTCCAAAAGGTCAGCAGAAGCCGGCCGATGCAGAGTTACCGGTTTTTGGTCCTACAAAATTACTCGACATTGAACTGGAGACTGCCTTTGTGATTGGCAAATCAACTAAAATGGGTGAGAGTGTAACGACAGGAAATGCGGATGATTTTATTTTTGGAATGATGCTCTTTAACGACTGGAGCGCGCGTGATATTCAAACCTGGGAGTATGTTCCGCTGGGACCATTTCTTGCAAAGAATTTTGCAAGTACCGTGTCGCCATGGATCGTAACTCTGGAAGCCCTGGAGCCTTTTCGTGTAAAAGGTTATGTGCAGGTGCCGAAAGTATTGCCTTACCTTGAGTACAAAGGCGACAAAAATCTTGATATTAAACTGGAAGTTTTTCTTAAGCCAAAAGACGGAACGGAGAACCGCATCTGTACTTCCAATTATAAATATATGTACTGGACCATGGAGCAGCAGCTCGCACATCATACAGTAAATGGCTGTAACATAAATGTGGGCGATCTTATGGCCAGTGGTACAATCAGCGGACCAGAACCACACGAGTTTGGCAGCATGCTTGAGCTCACGTGGAGGGGCACAAAACCAATAAAATTAAGTGACGGCAGCGAACGCAAGTTTGTAAACGACCATGATACACTTATTATCCGGGGACATTGCGAAAAGGATGGAAAGCGGGTGGGTTTTGGGGAGTGCGCGGCTACGGTTCTTCCGGCAACCTGATTTGGTTTAGGGTTAGGATTGACTCACGGTATCACACGCTGGTTCCCGCAGATCAACGCAGATCAAACGCAGATCAAATGCAGATGGCATCAATATCCGCGTCAATCTGCGCAACGTGAGGTTTCGAAATAATCTGCGATATCTGCGGGAAAATTTACGTGATCTTAAGCAACGAAAAAAGCTCTTCTTTATTAAATTCCCGCACTTCACCTGGTTTATAACCATCAATCGAAAGATCCTCGATATGCGTGCGGATCAACCGCTTGCAACGGTGTCCCACCATCTTACACATTTTACGGATCTGCCGGTTCTTGCCTTCAGTTAAATTAAATTCCAGCCAGGTATGTTTTACATGCTCAATGTAGGGATCTTCACGGGTGTGCACTGATGGCGCAACGTCCAGCAGCGTAACGCTGCAGGGCTGTGTCAGGTAATCCCCTTTTCTTTTTACTTCAATGGTCACCCCTTCCTGCAATTTTTTAAGTGTGTCTTCTGTTACTTCTCTTTGAACGTGTACAAGGTACTTCCTCACATGTTCTTTTGAAGGATGCATGAGGCGGCGGGTAACTGATTTATCGGTGGTGAGGATCAGAAGTCCTTCACTGTGCTCGTCGAGGCGACCGATGGCGTGGGTGCCGGGAGGAAACTCAAAGTCAAGATCTCCCAGTAACCGGTGATGCGGGTACGGACTCACAAACTGGGAGATCATATTATAAGGCTTGTACACTACAAAGTACCTGTGCATCCTGCAAATATACCGCTAAGAAGACGGCGATCGTCGATTACCTTCGTAAGTTTATAATGGAAAGAGTATTTTTATAAAATGCGCAGATTTTTAGTCATTCCCGGAATTTCAATTGTAATTATTGTTGTGTGTGGCCTTGCGTATTTTTATTTTTTTCCAAAACAGGCGCAGAATATCCTTGTGCCGGAAGTTGACCAGATCAAGACCGCCTCTATTAAGCTGCGTGGAGATACTGCTTACCTGGATCTTCATATCAGGTTTAAAAATAAAGGGATCTTCAAGCTTAATATCGACACGCTTGACTATAATATCATGTTCGATACTTTAAACGTGCTCAGCAAACAGCAAGCATTAAAACTGGTGTTGAATGCAGGCGATATTGATTCAATGATCATTCCTGTAGCGCTTCCATATAAAAGGATCGTTAAACGTATTGGTCAGCTGCAATCCCGCGACAGTACCGATATTACTACCAAGGTGAGGATCGTTTACAATACTGTTTTTGGCAAAACGGTGTTGCCTTACGAAAAAGTGAACAGGATCGGTACCCCCCGTCCTCCTGAATTTGAGCTTGAAAAGATCGAATACGTTAAAAAAGACGGGAAGGCGTTTTTGTTTCTCGCTCATTTAAAAATGATCAACCACGGTCAGCTTACCTTAACACTATATGATATAAAATATAAAATAAAGCTCAAAGATCTCGTGGAAGCACAAGGCGAACATAAATCAGAAATTAAGGTAACACCGTTAACAACAATCCGGGAACAGCTTCCACTTCGCGCAGAATTTTCACATCTTTGGAAAGCCGTAAAAATGGTAATTAAAGACGAAGACATTGTGCCGTACACCGTTCGTATCACAGCTATGCTGGAAGGTTCGGAAGGACATGAGCCTACAAAAATAGAGCTGGATTCAAAAGGCCAGGTTGAATTAAAGAAATAACGATCTATGAAATTTTATTTTCCCGTTTGTTTTGCTGTTTTAATTTCAAGTGCTTCCTGCGAAAGAGAAGAGGAGCATGCCTCCAAAAAGTATTTTAATGCCGAGGTGGACGACAGGTTAAATGTTATAATGCAATTACAAGGTAAGGATTCGCTGAAACACAAGGTAAATAAGGTGCACCAGAGAGTAGGTGAGCTTATCCTGCTTTCAAAGGATGTTGAGAATCTGAGAGCTTCACTGCACCTCGCAAATTCATTTTTCAGGGAAGTGGCCAGTGAATACACTATTAATGCTGGCGATTTTACACCACTCAGCCTAGATATGCGCCCCGATCAGATCGACGAAACGTTGAGACAGAATGAACTCAATTTTCTGAACCAGTTAATTCTTAAATCCGATACTGCGGGTTCTTTTTTGTACACGGCACAATAATTGCTCAGGTTTTTCTATTCAAAGGACTTCTTCGGAGGTTCTGACAAATTTCGATACGGAATACGTAAAGAATTTGTTATTTTAGCAACTCACCTGATTAAATCAGGGTTATTTAAGTACTAAAACCTGACTGCAATGAAAAAAAACATCTTCCTGATCCTCTTGTGCTTCTTCGCTTTTAGCGGCGTTGCGCAATCCGACCTTTATCTTAAGGTGCGAAAAGCCATCGAAACAAACTATCCGGAAATACAGACCCAGGATCGCCTGATCGCAATCAATTTCTGGTCGGCAGGCGACCTCACTTCCCGCGATTTAAACAAGGCCTTTAATAAAAATTATAACATTTATAAGTTTGCCCGGCTCAAGGGCGGAATGAAAGGACTGATTGGTGTATCAGTGTGTATTGATGACCTAAGTACCGAACTTTCGATAATGCTAAACAAGGATGGTGCAGGTGATCTATTGAAATTTACACTTGCAGACGTGTCCCTGGCTGAGAAGCCTTTTAATAACGTGGTATTTGATTCAGCAGGTAAAAAGGTTTACAGCGATCTTAAGGCCGGAGAGGTGTTCAATAAAATTAATCAATTAATAACTCGTTAATCGGCGGCCCATGAAACGTTTAGTAATTCTGATCTCCTTTTTTTCAATTGTAAAAGGTCTTGCCCAGGTGAATGCCGATTGCGTTAGTGCAATCCCTTTGTGTAATGTGCCCACATTTACTTTTTACCAGACTTCAGGCATAGGTACTTACACCGATATTCCGGCCGGAAATAATGTCAGTAACCCTTCTACCAATCCCGCTTCAAACAATTCCGGTTGTCTTAATGCCGGCGAGCTAAATCCTCAGTGGCTGGTATTAACTATTGGTAATTCGGGAACGCTCGAGTTTGTTTTTGGTGCTTCCAACAGTTCGCATCCTCAGGCGGGATATTATGACTGGGCAATGTGGAAATGGGATCCACAGGCATGCGCAGGCATTTTTAATAACACGCTTCCTCCTGTACGTTGTAACTGGAATGGCTCAAGTTCCGGTGGCACGGGCATAGCATCTACTGGTAAGATGCCGCCGAATTCCAGTCCAAGTAATTTCGAGCCTCCGCTCACTGTTAATTCCTGCGATCAGTTTATAATATGTATTTCCAATTTTAGCGGGGCAAATACGTTGGTAGGTTTTTTAAACCTGGGCACTGCCAGCTTATCCTGCGATCCTAACTGCCTCAGCGTTACCAATACCTCTTTATGCGCCGGCGGTCAGGCCACCATTATAGCAGCAAACAGTGGTACCCTCACACAATTGTCCTATTCCATGAACCCAGGCGGTTTTACTTCCACAACTCCTACGTTCGTTGTGAGCCCCCCTGTTACCGGAGATTACACCGTGTATGCAACTGGTTTAAATCTTGCCAACATTCCTGTTACTCAAACCGCGGTTGCTACTGTCACAGTTTACAGCTCCCCGTCTGTGAGTCCTCAGTACACTAATACTACCTGCACAAATACATTCAGTGCGTTCGATCTTCATCTTTCTTTTTATCCAACCACTACAACAACGCCGCAGTACACCGTTAACTGGTCAACTCCAACAGGACTGTCAACTTCCACCATCACCTCCATGAGTGGTTCGTTAACGCCTGGACCATACAGCGCTACTATTACTTCCCAGGGTGGCTGTAAGATTGTTCACACTTTCACTATGTTACCTCCGCCCGAACCGGCCCCTATAGAGTTGTCACCTGCAGGTCCTGGTTACACCATCACCTGTAATCAGCCAACCATAACCATCAAAACACTTAATACCACTAACAGTTATACATGGACCAACCAGATAATTGCGGATAAGAATGGCACTGTAGCCTATTTTCCTTCTCCCGCAAAAGGAAGCTGGACAATTACTGCGCACAATCCCGTGTCTGGTTGTATCTCTCAAAAGGTGATCACCGTTGGTGAATATACAACGCAACCAACTTCTACTATATCGCCGAACTTTCAAACTATAAGTTGCACACTCACCGGGGTTGCCACGGTTACCACTGTTGTAACGCCTCCCGCAAATGTTACACAAATAATTTATGGTCCCCTGGGAGGATCAGTGAGCGCGCAAACGCAGCAACTTATTTATGTTCCGGGCTATCCGGGCACTTACACTCATGTGGCGCATAACGATGTTAATGGATGCACGCTTGTGAAAACGTTTACAGTGTTTTCCAATGACCAGTATCCAACGTTTGACCTTGCTTCCTCTCCTGCAAACTTTACTTTAGGCTGCAGTACCAAAAGTGTGATCACCGTTAATATGCTGAATGGTCAGATCGGTCCGGGAGGAAAGGTTACTTATACTCTTCTTGCACCGGGCGCTTCTTCGGCGCTGCCTGGAGGATTGCTGACCACTGTAAATACCTATACCAATGTCAATATTCCTGGTACGTGGACAGCAGTAGCGCGTGGAGATGTATCAGGCTGTGAGACGAGGATACCGTTCTCGGTATTGTCAAATACTCTTGGGCCTAAGCTCGACACGTTGATCGTTCCTCGTACTATTTTGGATTGCGATCATCCTGTTACTGTTTTAAAGGCTATCAGTTCTACGCCAAACATTCAGTACACCTGGTCATTCAAGGGGCCGGCCAGCCAGGGTGGTGACACCATCAGTGTATCGGCGAATTTTGCTGCCCGAACAAGTTCGTTGCTGGATAACTACTCGCTGGTAATACTTGATAACGAAAATCTTTGCCGCACCACGGCTACCGTGCAGATGAAACAGAACTTATTTGCACCTGTGGCCAGGATCGGAAGCACTGGATCTGTTACCTGTGTTAAAACCAGCGTAGAGATCACTAATCAAAGCTCAACAGGAATTCCTCCTAATACGTACCCTACCAATTCACTGGTGGTGGCAAGTATGTGGGATGGTCCATCCCCGCAGTTGCCAGCGTATTTTCAATCAAGTTATGTAGGATATATCATGGGTAATTATACCATGACAGTGAAAGACCTGAACAATGGCTGTCTCTCGACCACCATAATTCCTATTGGTGAAAATAAACTGGTTCCCCTGCTTAACAGCCCTGTAGCACCTCCAACAAGGTCGCTTGGTTGTGGTGCCGACAGCGTAACTATCTGGCCATACATCAGCACCGCTACAACCAATCTTACTTATAGCTGGACTCCGCCTATTGGTGCTGTTTTCCGCAACGAAACTTCGAGATATCTTTCGGCCTTTACGCCAGGAATTTACAGGGTGTTGGTAAGAGATAATGTGAATGGCTGCTCAAGCGCTGCCACTTTTAAAATTGAGACCGGAACACTCACAGCGCAATTTGTGCCTGATGTAACGGAAGGTTTCGCGCCTTTGCCCGTCACGTTTTCTAATACCTCATTTGCAAGCAACGGAACCAGCAGCATTCAGTCAGTATGGAGCTTCGGTAACGGGGCATTTAAAACAACTTCTGTGGCTATACCGGTTACAACAACTTATAATCAGCCCGGAACTTACACCATTACATTGTATGCGCGTCGTGGCGTCTGTCTCGACAGCACCTATCACAGCATAACAGTTGAGATGCCATCGGAGATGGTAGTGCCAAATGTTTTTACGCCCAATGGTGACGGAGTAAATGATCTTTTCTTCCTGCAAAGAGCTACTAACCTCGAAACAATACGGGTGGATATTACTAACCGCTGGGGTGATAAAGTTTATGAGCTTACTTCCGAAACCGGGCAGTTCGCCTGGGACGGCAAAAACATGTACGGTGAAGACGCAGCTGAAGGAACTTATTTTTATATTATAACTGGGCGGGGAACCGACGGTAAGGAGTATGATTTTAAGGGAACTGTGTCGTTGATCAGATAGTTGTCTATTTATTATTTCGTGTTTCGGGTTTCGGGTTGGCATACAAAATCCACCGCGCAACCCTTCAAGGTCCCTTCACACTGGCTGCGGAGACCTTGAAGGGTTTTCCACGCTCTAACCAGAAACATGGAACCAGAAACCAGGAACAAAAAAAATGAATAAAGAGATCGAATCGTACAACATCGCGCAAGCAAAGGCAGACAAAGAGATCTGCGACCTGCTCGCGGCAACCATCGACAGTGTACTTAAAGAAGCAGAAAATAAGATCTGGCATGCACATCCCGTATGGTTTCTCGATGGTAATCCTGTTGCGGGTTATAGCAAGCTAAAAGACAGCGTAAGATTATTATTCTGGAGCGGACAGTCGTTTGAAGAAGATGGATTGACCAACGAAGGAAAATTTAAAGCAGCCGAAGCAAGGTACACTTCCATTGATCAGGTTAAAGTGAGCGATCTTAAACGCTGGCTCAAAAAGTCACGCGATATTCAGTGGGATTATAAAAATATCGTAAAGAGGAAGGGGAGATTAGAGCGGTTAAAGTAACTTTTTCGTGCATTTCCTGCATTCCGTTCTATTTACCCCAATAGACCATCTGCGTATTTTTTTTGATGGACTGTAGTTCGCGTTCTGTGTAATCTGTGCATCCGATAGCTATCGGATCTGCGTCAGTTGAACCAGGAACCAGGAACCAGGAACCAGAAACCCGAAACTATTTAGCAGATGCGTATGCCTCGCGATAAGAAAGAATATGCTTGGTCAGCTTTAATTTTTCCGCATCCGTCAAGTCGGCCTTCGGCGCCATCTTGTCGATATAATGAAGCCACTTTTTCTCATCCATGCTGGTTATCTCTACCGCTTTATGGCAGCGGGTGCATTTGGTGTAGTATATGGTCTGACCTTCCTGAACTTCCAGCACATTGGTGCCCGGCCACTTTTTTTCTGCTACAGCCATTTGCTGTGGGGCAGGAGTAAACACGGCCGCAGGTTCTGAAGTAGTTGTCGTTTTTTTGCTTTTGCAGTTCGCAAGCACTATCACCATCACGCAGATGGCCGCACCGGTAATTATTTTTTTCATATTACTTGCTAAGGTATAGATTTCTTTCGCTGTAAACATTCTGGAAATATTCGTCCTGCAAGCTATCAATAAAATAGATAGCCTCACCGGTGCTCTTCATTTCAGGACCCAGTTCTTTCTGGATCTCAGGAAACTTCTCATAACTGAAAACCGGGATCTTGATCGCATAACCCTTTTTCTTCGGATTAAATTTAAAGTCCTTCACCTTTTTCTCACCCAGCATTACCTTGGTGGCGAAATTCACATAAGGCTCATCATATGCCTTAGCTATGAACGGCACTGTCCTCGACGCGCGAGGGTTGGCCTCAATGATATATACCTTCTCCTCCTTTATCGCAAACTGGATGTTGATCAATCCTACAGTTTTGAGCGCCAGTGCTATAGTTTTGGTGTGCTCTTCAATTTGTTTAATTACGTTCTCGCTCAGGTCAAATGGTGGAAGCACAGCATAACTGTCACCGCTGTGAATTCCAGCAGGCTCAATATGCTCCATAATGCCGATGATGTAAACATCGGTCCCGTCGCAAATAGCATCGGCTTCCGCTTCTATGGCACCTGCCAAAAAATGATCAAGCAATACTTTATTATCAGGAAGATCGTTCAGCAGCTTTACCACATGTTGCTCCAGCTCCTGTTCGTTGATCACAATTTTCATGCTTTGTCCGCCAAGCACGTAACTAGGACGTACCAGTAAAGGAAAGCCAAGTTTCTTCGAAAGAGTGATCGCCTCTTCTGCATCTGCAATCACTCCGAATTCAGGATATGGAATTTTATTATCCTTCAACAGGGTAGAGAAGCTGCCGCGGTCTTCTGCCAGATCCAGAGATTTAAAGTCTGTACCGATGATCTTAATTCCGTATCGATCTAATTTTTCTGCAAGCTTCAAAGCTGTTTGCCCGCCCAATTGCACAATAACACCTTCAGGTTTTTCGTGCTGAATGATATCGTAAATATGTTCCCAGAAAACCGGTTCAAAATAAAGCTTGTCAGCAGTGCTGAAATCCGTACTCACTGTTTCAGGATTACAGTTGATCATAATGGTTTCATAACCGCATTCCTTTGCGGCAATTACTCCATGCACACAGCTGTAATCAAATTCAATTCCCTGTCCAATGCGGTTAGGGCCGCTACCAAGGATCACCACTTTTTTCTTGTCGCTGCGAATGCTTTCGTTCTCATCTTCAAAAGTAGAGTAGTAGTAAGGCGTCTTTGCTTCAAACTCCGCAGCACAGGTGTCCACGAGTTTGTATACGCGCTTAATGCCGTAATCGGTACGTTTCGAATAAACCTCGCTTTCCTTGCAGTTCAGCATATGCGCTATCTGCCTGTCGGCGTATCCTTTTTGTTTTGCCTCGTATAATAATTCGCGTGGCAGTTCTTTAAGATTAAATCTTTCGATTTCCCTCTCCAGGGCCAGTAGTTCCTCAATTTGCTGCAGGAACCACATATCGATACGGGTAAGCTTTTGAATGGTTTTAATTGAGATGCCAAGTTTCATGGCATCGTAGATCATAAACAACCTGTTCCAGCTCGGCCTTTCAAGGGCACGAAGCAGTTCTGCGTGATCTGTAATTTCTTTTCCGTCGGCACCTAAACCGTTACGTTTAATTTCAAGACTCTGGCAGGCCTTCTGCAGGGCCTCCTGGAAGCTGCGGCCAATGGCCATCACTTCACCTACCGATTTCATCTGGAATCCAAGCTCGCGGTTACAACCCTTGAACTTATCAAAATTCCAGCGCGGAATTTTTACGATCACATAATCCAGCGTCGGTTCAAAATACGCGGAAGTTGATTTGGTGATCTGGTTGATCAGCTCATCCAGCTGGTAACCAATAGCAAGTTTTGTCGCAATGCGCGCAATCGGATAACCTGTTGCCTTACTGGCAAGGGCCGAAGAACGCGATACACGAGGATTAATTTCTATTGCAATAATTTCTTCCTTCTCATCATCGCTCACAGCAAACTGAACATTACAGCCGCCCGAGAAGTTCCCGATACTGCGCATCATTTTAATGGCCATGGTGCGCATCTTCTGGTAAGTGCTGTCGCTGAGGGTCTGCGCAGGCGCCACGGTTATACTGTCACCAGTATGCACACCCATAGGGTCAAAGTTCTCAATTGAACAGATGATCGCTACGTTATCGTTTTTATCACGGAGCAATTCCAGTTCATATTCTTTCCATCCAAGAACAGCTTTGTCAATAAGTACTTCGTGTATTGGAGAGGTTTGCAGACCACGGTTTAGAAGAGCGTCAAAATTTTCTTTTTCATACACCACCGAGCCCCCGCTGCCACCGAGTGTAAAGGAAGGACGGATCACCAGTGGAAATCCAAAATCCTGTGCAATGCTTTTACCTTCCAGGAAGGATTTGGCGATCTTGCTCGGAGCCATAGCCACGCCGATCTTATTCATGCGCATGCGGAAAAGATCCCGGTCCTCAGTCACCTTTATCGCCTCCACATCAACACCGATCATTTTTACATTATATTTTTTCCAAACCCCCATTTCCTCGCATTTCATGGCAAGGTTTAGGGCAGTTTGTCCGCCCATGGTAGGCAGCACCGCGTCTATCTTGCGTTCTTCAAGGATCTTAATGATCGATTTTAGTTCAAGGGGCAACAGGTAAATATGGTCGGCTGTCACCTTATCGGTCATAATGGTGGCAGGGTTGGAATTGATAAGAGTAACCTCAATTCCTTCTTCCCTCAGGCTTTTTGCCGACTGCGAACCGGAGTAATCAAATTCGCAGGCCTGGCCAATAACAATGGGACCGGAACCGATAATGAGAACAGATTTAATGGAATTATCTTTTGGCATTTTTTTCGAAGGATTAAAATCGTGCAAAGATAGCAGACAGCGGCTATTGGCAAAGTCTGAATTTTACAAATTATCATTTATTAAAATGCTTCTGTATCTCACGCAGCGCAAGTGTGGTAAACACCAATAGAAAACCCGGAACTTTCGATCCCGGGATAAGAATAATTAAATATAAAGAATGACCTTTTATTCCGAAGAATGTGTTGCAGGTTCTTTTTTACCCTTAGCCTCTGCTACAACGATGTTGCGTTCGTAGTGCAAAGTTCCGTTCAGTGCATTGATGGCCGCATTTCCTTCTGCGTCGTTAGCCATTTCAACGAAACCATAACCTTTACTGCGGCGGGTTTCTTTGTCCTTAATAATGCGGACGCTGGTTACTTCACCATACTGTGAAAAAAGTTCTGTGAGAGCTTGTTCTCTAACTTTGAAACTGATGTTGCTGATAAAAATGTTCATAGAGTCTACCTTTTTGTGTGTTATAGTAAAGGTAGATGTTTTTTTTCGCGAAGCAAATAAATCTACAATCTTTGTTAAAATGAGTTTAATTTTTAACATTTTTATTTATCAAAAAGGATGGCTTCAACACTGATCTCTACATTGGCATCTTTAGGCAGGCGCGCGGCCTGAATGGTGGCCCGGGCAGGGAACTCCCCCTTAAAATAAGAGGCATAAACCTCGTTTACATGCACAAAATTGTTCATATCGTTCAAAAAGATGGTGCTTTTCACCACGTTGTCAAACGAGCAACCACCAGCTTTTAATATAGCTCCAATGTAATCCATTACCATCTTGGTTTCTTCCTTAATGCTGGTTTTTACCAGCTGTTTGCTCTGAAGATCCATAGCAATGGTACCGCTTATGAACATGATATTGCCCACAATCACGGCCTGGTTATAGGGACCAATGGGTGCCGGGGCGTCGGGGGTGTTGATTATTTTTTTCATGTGAGAATTTGAGGGGGCAAATATAGGAAACATTTATCAGTAGGGTGTTTAACACTAATTACACCAAATTACACGAAAAAAGAATTACACGAATTAATTTCTGCCTCAGGTTCCTTGTTTCTGGTTTATGTTCCAGGTTTCTGGGTGAGGTGGGTTGTTTGGGCGCCCGGCCGCAAGTCTTGGCAAACCCTGTCAGGGTTAAGAACCCTGACAGGGTTGTGCGTTGCTTGCGGCCGCCGGGCTGCTCTGGGCTTGGCTGTCGCCTCGGCTTTTTGCCCGCCGCCAGGAAGAGGATGCCCAACCTGGGCATCCCAACTGGACCGGCGGGCAAAAGAGCTAAACCCGACGCATCCCATGGCGCTGCAGTCCGGTACGCGGCTACCAACCCACCGCACGGTCCCGCTTGAAAGCCCACTGGGCTTTCAGTGCTCAGGCTTTTTGTGGCGGAGAAAAGAACCCGCCACAAAAGAGCCATGCCTTCCGTGTCCCTGGCGCTATTTGCGGTGACCAACTACCAACCTACCCCCCAGGCACGCGCCAAAGTCCACAGTACGTAGGCCGGGCATCGGCAGTCGCCTC
>CBIHOL010000095.1:0-17207 GCA_966211905.1 uncultured bacterium | reverse complement strand
TTTGATCAGCACCACTTTAAAGTTCACTACCTCATTTAAACGAGTTACTCTCACGATGTACACGCCCGAATTGCATCTGCTGAGATCAATCGTCTGAGGGCTGTTATTGGCCGTTAATTCTAAAAGTAAACCTCCGGAAATATCATATACTGTTATGGTATAATCAATTTGACTATCGTGATTGAAGGTTAAAGAAAATACACCTGAACCAGGGTTTGGGCTGATGTTTCCTTTTAAGTTGCCGGCGAATTCAGGGACACCGACAGAACTATATACGCAGCCTTTTGAAGTTAGTAAAGAACTTCTGGAGGTTGCCAGTGCCGCATCCATTCTTGCCCATTGCCCATAGGTAAACATTCCGGTCACCACATCGTCGCTATAATCCATAAAATTATAAAACATAACACCGGGGTAATCCTGGTTACAATCATCGTACAAAGGAAAGACCGGTTTTCCCGCAGAATTATCTTTCTGATCGGGGGTATCAGGTACCTCGTCCGACCCACTGCAATCCTGGTCGTCGCCCCAGATATGTTTTAAACTAAGCCAATGTCCCACTTCGTGTGTAGCGGTGCGACCGAGATCAAATGGCGCCAATGCAATGCCGCCGACACCAAACGCTGTGTACTTTAATACCACTCCGTCTGTTTCTGCGTCGTCGCCTGGAAACTGCGCATAGCCCAGGAGATCCTGGTCGGGTTGATTAAAATCAACAGTCCATATATTAAGATAATTATCGCGGTTCCAGATCGTAGCTGCTTTTATTGTTGTATCCATTTGGCCACGTGTTAACTTGGGGATTGTGGTTTCGTAGCGGAGTATACCCGTTGTGAATTTTCCGGACGGGTCCTGTTGAGCAAGACAAAATTCAATTAAAGGATCGGCCGACATGCCCCTGAATGCCGCGGGAATGTTAGCCCAATTGGCATTGGCTCTTCTAAAATCTTCGTTCAATGCGTTGATCTGAGAATTAATTTGCGCTTCAGAAACGTTTCGCCCGGTGCCAATTGGTTCACCAAAGTGCAATACATGAATTACAACCGGTATAGTAACTTTTGCGCGTGGAATGTTCCACAGCTCCACTTCCAGCGCGGCGCACGTGTTATTGGGATCACAATCATACTCTGTAACAAGGATATCATAATTTCCCGAAGTGCGCGGCGTAAAATACAATTCTGACTGAGAGCCACACCAGTCGTCGTTAAATGCAACAGCTTGGATACCACCCTGAGTATAAACAGTTAATTGTGTATCAAAGGTATTGGATGCACAGGTTGAGATGCGGTATGTGTGATTGGCAACTAAACCATTTACACGAACATACTCACCACCATACACACAATTAGGGCTTGGTTTTACAATTTGACCCACAACAGTTGGAGCAGCAATGAATGTAAAAGAATTGGAGGTATAAGCACACAAGGAAGATGTACTACTCATTTTACTTTTTGATCCGCTCTTTACAGGTTTTGAATAATTGATCGGCAACAAATGGTGGTCGCGAAAATACTTGCTGGTCGTATTTTCCATGCGGATCATTGAATCTGACAGAGAAGGGTTTCTGGAGATCCGATCTGCCAGATTTTGAACCGTTCCGCATTGGGGATTTTGGGCAAATAGTGACTGTAAAGACAAATTACAAAAGGCAAGAAGCACCGTGTTAATTTTCATGATTTTGAATTATAAAAAAGAATTTAATGGTAAAAAAAACAGTAAGAGCGCGGATGCAAGGAAGAACAAATAAGAGAACCGTACGGACAGACCATGCAAAAATTTTCAGGAAGATGAGACATGGTTTTCTGTGGGTGAATACGGCAGCAAGGTAATCTTTTTCTTAATAGGAGTAGGGAGGGGAAAAGTACCGGAGTAATGTAAGCTTTATTCTAAAATCGGTTCATTTCATCAATATAAAACGTGCATAGTGCGGGTGGGTGGGTTTTTGTTCAGCGTGATTCAGCTGCCAAGTGTCCTGACCCGTCGCATTTTAATAGATGATTAATCTCGCGCCGGACAATACGTACACCCCACTTATTGCCCGCTTCCTGGAATCGCGAAGTGGCTCACCAAAAAAATATTTATATGTAAACAACTAATGTGGAGAATTCTGCAGCGTCGGTGTATTGGTATTCGTAATCCCGACCTTGATCGCATATTTAACCAAATCGACGATCGATCTTGAGCCGGTTTTTCTTTTAATATTTTTTTGATGAAATCGAATGGTCTCAACACTGACGCAAAGGGTATCTGCAATTTCCTTGGGAGACTTCCCTTCACCAAACTCCTTTAAAACGGAAACTTCCCTTTGTGAAAGCACCTTTTCAGAAATAAGGAACTGAATATCATGATTTAATACCAAGTCCAATAGGGCTTCTTTTGATACCTTTTTTTCAAAATAAAAACCGTCCGTATGCACTTTTTCAATCGCATTGCACAGCGAGGAAACGCTATTGTGCTTTGGAAGATAACAGTCCGCACCGCCGGCTATCACCTTAGCAAGATAGTATTCATTGTAGTGCGCGCTCAGTATGATAACTTTATATTCCGGATATTTCTGCTTTAATATCCTGAGAGTATCAAAGCCATTTAAGACAGGCATCTCCAGATCCAACAAAATAGTATCAATTTTGCCGTGATTCGATGCAAGATATTCAACTAATTCATTTCCGTTTGATCCTTCAAACACAATTTCCATCCCGACCTTCTTTCTTAAAATTGCTATAAGCATCTGGCGGAGCATTTCATGATCATCTACAATTGCGATTCTATTCATGATGAATGATTTGGGTAGCGATAAAAATAACTTTTTTCGCTAACATTTACTAAAAAGGTTTTTTTTTGAGAATTGCTTAAAATTAACACACCTACCAAAACTGGTAGTTTTCATTGTTATCCTCACCATTGGTATAATACTCAACTACATTTACTGGCAATCGCAAAAATTAAAAATTACTATTCATGTGCACTTGTAAACAAAAATCTAAAAAACCGGCAGGCAGTCCCGGTAATTTCAATTATGTCTTTTCATGTATCACCTCAGATGGGAAGAAAAAAGAAATCAAGTTGAACGCAGGTAATGATCTCGACGCAAAGAGTCTTGCCGAATTGGAGTGCGAAGAATCAGAAGTAACAAATGCCATCAAAGCAATTATCGCGGAAGACTTTGGGTTAGACTTGCATGTGCTGCTGCATTCATCCTTTTCAACTGATCAGACTGTTGTTGTTTCATACTGGGGCACTTCAGCTTGGTTTGAAATACCTTCAAAGGCGATAAAAAAAATAAGGCAAGTTGGATACGGTATTTGCGATGGCGTTCAATATCCCTTAGTACAGTTACTCATTAAGGCGGAGCTTGAAAATTACAGAAGCGAACTTTTAAAACTAAAGTTTGCCATTATGAATGAATCTGATGGCCTTGATCTGCCAATTCCCTCTGATCTTTTTGACGCCCGAAAGGGAACAAGATTAACAGAACTCAGCGGTGGTCAATGGGTTGCTCGGTATCCAGGCCGGAATTCTGTCTCTGATTTGCGACAACCATTTCAAGCTCAATTTCAGCGGTTCTACAGTGCGCTTATTAACGCTTCAGCAAACGTACAAATGCAAGCCGTGTTTCGTCCGGTGCAACGCGCATATTTGATGCGTACTGCGTATGACATCGCCAATCAAATTATTCGGCCTGAGAACGCCGGTGCTCTTCCAGGTGTAGACATCCAATGGGTGCACGGGACCCTACAAGCGTCAATTGCAGCAGCGCGTGCGATGGTTTCCGGGTACGGAATAGTGTACAGGCCCGCATATCCTACTAAGCACTCGGATGGAACGGCAGTAGACATGACCGTTAGTTGGAATGGCACTCTTAATATTGCGCAGCAAAATGGAACAATAGTGCCAATTACCACTGCGCCACGAACGCACATGAATCCGGATCTACATCAAGTAGCCGCCACATATGGAGTTCAAAAATTAGTGTCCGATCCACCACACTGGTCTGACAACGGTCATTGACTCTTTGAAAAGCAGAATTATTAAATTAAATCAACACAATAATGGAATCCAGAAGATCATTTTCTCGAAAACTTTTGTTAGGCACTATTGGATTCAGCCCTGCCGTTACTCTATTGGCCAAAATTTTGGGCATTAATGCAGCAGAGCTTGAAGAATTATTAAGAGACGACTTTCACTATTTTGATGATAATCTTACCAATCTTCATTTTTACTTCAAAAATGCTGATTTCACAAGCGCAAGTGGTAGGATATACAAAACGGATCCCAAGAAAAAAGCATACATGATCGTTCGAATTCCCCAGCAACATCTTACAGAGGAATTGATCAGGGAAAGTGAATTCGCCGCAAGAAATCAGGCAGGCGCTGCACCAGCAGTTAAAATATCCGGTTTTTCGTATTTAGCTTTTGAATTCCTACCAGGAATTGTTGATCCTGATAGTCATTTAGTCATTAACAAAGAAACTCTATTAGACCTCGGTAATACGGCGCGCTACAAACTATTAAGTCCTTCAGAAAATAACTATATCCCATTCGAACATAAATTGTGGATACCCTTCCGGGCAGCAACAATCAGAGAACTATCGGATGCCGTGTTAAGTCCCTCACCGACCTATTACATAAATAGCTATATAGAGGCGTGTAAGAAACTTTTCCAAGCAGATAAAACGAATGCCGCGTTTCCATTGACTCTCCTGGAAATCCCGGAAGGAATGCTTTTAACACCGTTTGCGGCTGAAAATTCACAACCGGTTATCCAGACCTACAAACCTAGTAAGAAACGATTTATTTATGAAAGCAAAAATGGCACGGTTAATAGGGTTGTGGAAGAAATCTGGAATACCCAGATGTTTTTTAAACAAAATGAGTTACTGATTGAGCCATCGCTTAGGGCAGTAGGTTATTATAACCGAAATGAGGAATTAGGCACTAGACCAAATAGTGAATGTCCAACTGAAACTTCTAATTTTCTACCTACTCTAATAGATAAAAAAGAACTAGTGTTCCTGTCCAGTCTGGGACGTGGATATAATTCGGGTAAGGAGTGGAATATTGAAACAAAAGGGCTAGTACTTACGGGACTAGGTGCAATCAGCAAATTTCACTACAAAAACTTTACTCCTCCTGTTAATTCAGATTTGGCAGAATATGAACATCACATAACGCTCGGACGAGACGAATATATAAAAGTCGCTCGCATTGGAGTAATCTCCGTTACGGGACAAAAAGCACTGCACGTAAAAATTGGCCAAAGAAAAATAGTAAACGGCACCTCATACATGCAATTCAAAGAATATGTAGAGATAATTCAAAAAGACTTGTTATATTTTAATCCTGCACTTTTTAATCAGCATGAGAATAGACCACAGGAACCTCAAAATTATATACATGCGCGAATTGCTTCGCCAGACGCGACTAATCCTGCACCCACGATTGCTCACACAAGTGATAGTGTTAATTCTGAAACCGACAATGTATGGTATGATAATCTCGTTTGGGATTTAAGAACTACGGCAGGTCGATATATTCCCGGAGAACCAACTACAGACCCACGGAAGAAGTGGTACACCCATTATCGAAGATGGCCATTTAAAGCGGTTAAATCTGTAACTCATATTACTGCGCCTATTGATACAAGACCAGACCCACTAAATAGCGATAAAATAATTCCGTGTTCCACTTGTGCGGCAGATTCTCCTATGGCATTTTGGCCGGTCTTAGAAAAAAGACTTGCTACTGATCCTTATCGGGATGCAACACTTCTGTTTCAAGGAATTGACTGGAACGACAAGCAAATTGACTTTGAAAGTACTTTCATTTTTATCAGGAAAACAGTAATTGATGGATTTGAAACTAATTGCTATCGGGATATTTACGCTAATTTTACCCGACAGCGGAGAGAGAGAACACATATTTTTACCCGCCTAAAAGACATAGCATTTACACGGAATTACACACCTAGTGAAGAAAATGAAGGCCAATTGCCAAATCGCAGCAATTCTAGTAACACCGAGTATCTAGAATATTATTTCAGTTTTTGCGCCGAACCAAGTGCCATAACATTTCCGCGAACACGATCTGTTTTTAATGAAAGATTCTTTCCTCTTTTTCCGCAAATAAAAAAAGCAAGTATCTTAATCGAGAACATACAAAGCTACTCACCAGAACCTTTACCATCAATAATTGAATACAATCTGGATTATGTAACGGCTGGATTTGAATCCGAAGCAACTGTTGCTATCGTACAAGCTGGCGCCACAAACATTATTCAGGTGACGCCATATAATAAGGCCCGCTTGATTTTCAATCATACGGAAGAATTTCTTGCAAGCGAAGGCTACTCAAACATACGGAACGCTTTTGCCAACGCTGGCCCCGCCATTGGTGGCCTGGTCAATCCCGATTTTGACTTGCAAACAATTGGTTTAATCAAGCAGGGACTTGCGGTCGGCAAAGACATTAATCGCAAAATGGTGGCGATAAACAGCACTGCAGAAACGATAGAGAATTTTAGCCCGTCTGACTTATTCCGTCAAGTTCCAGAAATTTTTAATGGTATTTCACTTTTAGATATTCTTCTACCAGAATTTCCCTCAATCCAAGCACCTGTAAATGAAATTAAAAAGGTATTTGCGGTTATTGACGAGACAAAAGATGTGGTCTTAAAGAATCCTATTTATATTGAACTGCAATCTGACATAAGTGCCGTAAACAAAAAAATAGAAGATTTTATAGCGGAAATTCAAAATCTAAACACAGAGATTTCACGCGCGGTAGCAGAAGTACAGCTACTAAAGGATAAACTTTCAACTAAATACTTACTGGAGGAGGTAAATCATTTAACTATTAATGCCACCCTGCAACACAAAATAACGATCCTCTCATCAGTTAATGGTATAATTGAGTTGGCCAGTGATTCTTCGGTTATAGACTATCTGGCCACGGACTTACTTTCTAATGCAGAGTACTTTAAAGAGTTTTTTAATGATATAAAGAAATCCCTTAATGTTATCGCCAAAATTCGTCTGGAAACTACTGGTAGACTTAGTGCCAGCACCTTAAGCAGGATTAATTCATTTTCAACAAAATATCTGTCAGAGGCCGCTACATTGGTCTTCTCGCACACTCAATCTGACATTAATAATGCTCTGAAAACGCTGGCGGATGTAAAAACAAATATCGGAACGCTAGTTTCAGACTTACTTCTGAAATATAATAATGTGACTACCGCATTGAAATCTGAATTCACTATACAGACCAATTATAACAATACTCCGACACAAATATTATTTAACCAACTTGTTGCCGCGAAGTCAATTACGCTTACTGCCAGGAATTTATATAAACTGGAATTACAAGCCCATATTGACAGAAGAATAGTCCCTACTGATCTAATAACCCATTTTTGTGAGAATAATCAGTCTGATAATATCATACTAAGTGCTTATAGCTTTGAATTAAAGGGAATTGTCAGTGCAGTCCAGAAAGTAAATGATAGTTTTCGAAACGTTGATCTTGCGACAGTCATTAATGCGTATGAAAAAGCAAACGAAATTTACAATACTTCAAAGTCAAAACTTAAGATCTCAATTTTAGGAGAAGCAGTTGGAAAAATTATTAATACACTAGAAAGTGAAGGTCCCGGCTCAATTAAAGATAAAATTACTACTAAGAGAGACGAATTACTTAATTTCTACAACACAAACTACAACCTCTTAAGAGCGGACCACGCCCAGCTAACGAAGGGGGCGCGCAATTTATTATTTGAATACTCTAATTCAATCACTACCATACCGCTAGCATCAATCAACAGTTTATTACCTGATGAAGTAAGGCAATTAATCAAGCTTATATCCACACAAGAAGATAAAATTAAAGAATGGGCAAAAAGCCTAAATGAACAGAAAACAAAATACGAGAAATTATTACTTTCCCAGGCAAGCGGCTATGCAAATTCTCTTAGTGACAAGTTCAGGAGTAAGGCAGAGGAATATAGAAGAAAGCTATTATCTGATCCAGAAAATATTGAGCTTAGGAATAAAGTTGCAAAGTCACTTGAACTACTAAATTTCATCAATTCTTTTTCAAAACAAGATCTAACTTATCGATGGCAGACAACATCATTTAAACCTGCGGATTTTGGAATTGTTTCTTTTCAGCCTAATTCCTCTCCGACAACAGCTTTAAAAGTTGATGTAAACACAACTATTAATTTTCAACCCGGCGTATTCCCGCCCGTAATAAAAAACATTGAGTATCGTGCGGAAAATAGACTGACTAACTTTGGTATAGGTCTGATGAAGGCTATCACAATAAATTTTAATGAGGTAAGTTTTGTAGTAGCCACAAATCAAAGCGTAAAATTTGATGTGCAAATCAGAGATGTGCAATTTGCGGGCGCCTTTTCCTTTGTGCAAGCATTTGAAAGCTGGTTAAGGACTTTACTTGGGAATGCATTCAGAATTAACTTGCAACCTACAGGCGTAAATATTGGGTATACTTTGCCCATACCAGACATCAAGACTCCTTCATTCAATTTTTTCAACCTTACATTAAACTTTGATTTTTGGTTATCATTTATAAGAAAGCCAATGCTTTTAGGTTTCTCTTTTGCCACGAAGGACAATAAGTTCGGCATCTCTGTTGGCATTTTTGCCGGCTTTGGATTTTTTAGTATTCAAGCCGAACCAAAAAAAGGCATAACAAATTTAGAAGTGGGTTTGGAGTTCGGCGGGTATTTTGGTCTCAGCTTAGGGCCTCTTAGAGGAGAAGTTAAGCTTGTTGTGGGCCTTTACTATAAAAAGGATTCGACTGGCGTTCTTATTGAAGGTTATTTTTTATGTGAAGGCAGGGTTAAGCTCTGGTTTATAATGATAACTGCTCGCTTTTACATGGGTGTCCGAAGTCAGGGAGGATACGTTGAAGGACGCTGCACTGCAACCTTTGAGGTCAGTCTAGGGGCCTTCTTTAAACTATCCTTTACTGCAACTTATTACAAAAAGATCGCGGGGTCGAGCCCAGGAAATAACCAATCACCTGCATTTATTGCTGCCATTCAAAAACGAGCCTTATCGCATGCGCGCACATCGCGTCCAGGGGATGTGCTAAGTGAAAACACATATGAACAAAAGTTAGCAACCGTCAAAAATCCTATCAAAAGAACGGCAATCCCGCTATCAAATAAGCAATGGGAAGCATTTTTAGAAACTTATATTGATTAAAAATGGAAGTACAACCAATTATTCTCACGAGCATTTTGCCTTTTGGCGTAAAGAAGAAAGGCGGCAGAACCTTTTTTCGATTTTCTTTATGCATTGACTTAAAAGCCAGCTATAATGCTGGAACGGAGCCAAATTACAAGCAACTTCTACAGTTCTTTCTCGAATATGGAATGAGTAAAAACAACATTCATGCAGATATTTGCGCCAATATTAAAACCAATCTCGGAGCAGGTACACCTTGCTTTTCCGAATTCAAAGGTGTAAATGAATACTGGACCAAATTAATCTGCGGATCTGAAATGCCCAGTGAAATCGCAACCATTGTAGCAAGACATGAGGAAATAGAACTGGGAAAATATAAAGCTAACCAACTTATCGGGAAGCAGGTTGGTGGGTTCGCCATACCCAATATAAACCCCCATATTATCAGAGAACAACTTATTTTTAACGAATTTGAGTTAAAATCCGGGCGACAACCAAATGTATTACCAACAATAGAAAGACAAATTGCAACCCTTGAGACATCTATTGCTGCCGTAAATGAAACACTACAAGGAATAAACACATACTCCTTCTCTCAGAATGATTCTCAATCCAGTAAATTATTTGAATCGTATAACGATTTGAGCAGGAACAAACATACTGATTTACAATATTCAACGGAAAGAATCCAGGACACTTTTTCTTTTATCGGATCAAATTTAATATTACAACGCTTATTTGGCACAACCATCGATTTCGAGATTGAAGCAGAGGTAATTAGAAACGTTCCGAAGACAGACGGTAAGTTTCAAATGAATCTTAACCCGACTGCCTTCTCTGGCTTATGGCCCACACTTAAAGTTACGTGGGAACACCTTACCACCGAAATGCACTATGTTGGCGCGGCAGGGCAAAAAGAGGTTGTAATTGTGTCAGCTTCAAAACCTTGGGTTGGTGAGAGACATTCGGCAATAAATTATGATGTTGGCGCAAAACTGCAAAGTCTTAATGGTTTAGGCGAAAAATTCAGAGATTACAGGAAAAGTTTGGAGGAGGCGACTACCGAATCAGAAAGGCATGCTATTAATAAAAAAATTATACAATTGGATTCAGCAGCATTTACAAGGGGCGCAAATATACATTGCGACAGCATACCTGAAGACCTAACCAGACTACTCTCTGTCTCAGTAAACAATAGCTTTAATGCTACAAATCTTACCGAGGAAAAGGTAACAAAAGGGCATAGGTTTGGAATCCTAAATACACGTGGCGACAAAATTAATAGTTTGGGCGAACGACGAGTTAAGCAATTTACGGATGTGAGGAACGCTAACAACAGCCAATTTAAAGAAATAAAATTACCGGAAGAGTTTACGATCCAACATTTTGCAGTTAATACAGATACTGCAATGCACGCCCTGGTGGAACGCACTGCGCCAGATGGAAGAGCCACCGGACAACTTGAACATAAACTTGTAGTGGATACAACAATGCTCACCTGGAGCGGTGAAAATTTAGGAATGCCCAGCGTTTTTTCCAACAATGAAGACGAAACGAACTTCGACAGTATTGTTACTGAGGGTTCAGTCTCGGATTCAATTGATATTGTGACCAAAAGTTTTATGAGAATCTTTAAGGAGGAATATCTCCCAAAAAGCGTAGCATATGATGGAAAAATGAGAGATAGAAGAATAAATGGAGGAGAAATAAGCGTACATGAAAATGAAAATAAATGGCTTACACTTCAATATTCCCATGGCAACAATTGTAAACTACTACTTGGTGGACTTTATAAATTTACGATCGTGCCTGAATATAAAAACGGTTTTGCCTTGAAATTCAATAGTACAGATGCAGAGCTTGGACTGTATGATATAGAAGAGAAAGCTTTTCTCGAATTTCATTTTAAACGAAATGAGCCAGTTAAGCCTATCACGTTTTTTCTGCAATCACCTTTGCTAGAAAAATATGACGATGAGGGCCCTTTTGAACAAGCGGCAGATGAAGTGAACGAAAAATACGTAACACGTGAACGGGCGATTGGAGGGAGGGAGGGTGAATCCTTACATCATCTCGTTATTAGAAATTATTCCCGAAAAGATGATGACACTGTTTATGGTTCAACGCAATTAAGCGTTAGATATATTTTGCCGCCTGCAATCACCTTTGAACACGCTTTATGGCACAATAAGATATTTGAAATACATCAGAAATTTGGTAATCAGGAATCATACAAATGGTATCGCAAATACCATTTTCCAGCCGTTAAGGGAGAAAAAAAGCTAGATGAAAATGGAGAGTACGAAATAGATCATTACGAAAAAGATGGAACGATAATTTATAAAAAATACACAGATGAAGATGAATTTACCTGGTCCAGTAAAATGCGCGATTGCTATCCTGATCAGACGTTTAAACTCGAGCGTTGGGAAAGGCCAGATGTTAATTATTTACCCGACCCGCTCGCAGCTGGCTTTAGGTTAGAGTTTTATTTAGACCAAGGCCACACAATCAAGGCAGATGAGTATGAGGTATTTCAACAGGCAGAATATTATTTTTCAGGCACTTATCCCTATATCAAGAGTTGGAAGTTAATAGCATTTGAAAGTGATACACCGACAGTATATCAAGATGATCAAGATATTTACATCGGCTTAAGAAAAGGTGAGCAACTTTATATCCAGGCGCGCACTATTTTAAATCTGAATTACGAACAAACTTTAGAGACCTTCGGTAACTATAATAATTTTACAAGATATGGTAATAATGATTTGTTAACACCACCACTGAGTTTTAGCATCACCCACGCAATTCAACGTCCTTTGATCAGGCCGCGGATTATCGACGTGTTTCATGCAGATAAAGATCTTTCAAACTCTATACTTGCACTTCGTTTCCGCATACATACTGAACAACTACTACACCACTTAGCTATTGACGGAACTCCAAAGTATAATCCGGAAACAATACCAACTGGTCCCGTGGAAATGTACTCAAAATGGGAGGAGTATGTCGATAATCCTGCACATATAGTAAATGATAACTGGACACCTAACCAACCGGTGCGTTCGATTGATATAAACTCCTTTGATGGAGATGACGAATCGCAACCTGCAGTTTTCGAGGTAAGCATACCTATTTCGGAGCAGCGAGCTTCGATGGAGAATAGTCTCACAATCATAAACAATTCCACAAATCCCTATGCCAATCTGTCTGTTGAATTACATGCCAAATGGGATATTAAAGAGACCAAACATCTAGAAAAATGGTTTTGGGTAAAGAACACGTCTTTATTCCCCAGCTACTATTCACCTTTAGAAGCTGATGATGAGACCACGAATACCGAGCTTAGAAGAGGAAAATTTGCCCGAATTTCACATAAACCATTTTTCGTTCGTATTCTAAACAGTAAAAAACCAAATCCTCCCAAAATCGCCTCAAGAAACATGCTCCTTTTATCCGTAAAAGATGATATAATAAGGAGCGGAGATATTGTAGACAGGAAATCTTCCATGAACCGTATTCGCATTTACTTTGAAAGAGGAAGATTATCGTCAGGGAAAGGAGAAAGAATTGGTATTCTTATCAATGAATCAAGTTCTGCATATAATGATCAATTCGCAAAAAGTGGGTTTATCAGTAAGTGTGGACGAGATTTCGTAAATGACTCAGCTCTACCATTTGATGGACTTTACAGATCAGAAGAGGTCTTGCTAAATAAGTCACATCTCGATGTTTTTGACCCACCGCATATTGAAGGAGAAGACGGG
The DNA here is from genome assembly GCA_966211905.1 of uncultured bacterium. Classification (GTDB taxonomy): domain Bacteria; phylum Bacteroidota; class Bacteroidia; order B-17B0; family Aurantibacillaceae; genus Aurantibacillus. The sequence continues at coordinate 4,231 of CBIHOL010000095.1, read as the reverse complement.
AAAATGACCAATGACCTTGAATCCTTCGAGCCTTTGTATGTAAGTAATATTGGCTTAATGACCTACATGCCTAAATTCGATAAAAAACTTAATTTATGGTATTTAGACGTTGCTTTGGAATTAAAAGATAAATCCGGAAATGAACTTCATAATCCCTTTATTCAATTTGGCCTCGTGCATTTTCAGGAACATTCTTTTAATTACAATAACCCAACAACCTTACAAGATCCTTCAAAAGATTGCAGAATTTCGGATATCATATTATCAGGATTTATCTACGTCCTTCCTACGCGCCTATTTCACATCGACTATGTACCGATGGATCACATTAATATCAGCATTGGCCTGGATACTGCAAGCTTATGTAGCGGAAATCGCTCAAGGTTTTATGCCACTATCGAATTTTCCAATGATGAAGTGCGCTGGTTCCAGAATTCAGAGGGAAGTAAAAAATACATTAAAGATCCATACGAGGAGAAAAATCTCAACATTCAATTATCTTGGACCACCAACAATCGATTTTTGAAAAGACGAATTTTGATTATTGAATTTGAAACTTATAGTACAATCGAATATCCAGATAAGCCAATTCCCGAATTAATTAATATTTACGAAAACAGGAATAATCGGATTATTTCGGTAAATACTTTTGCATTTTAGATATTCATCAGTAGTTGCTCTCGCGCTTTTGATACGAGTTTGCAACAACTTACATACAACAAAAAGACAAAAACAGACTTGTTTTTCGATTAATAAATAACCGTGGAAAACATGCTTAACGGAAACTATCGATGTACCATTAAGTCTCGCGGCCGGTAGTCAAATCCGTTAAACGCCACGGAAAAGGGTCGAATTCTTTGATACAAGCAAATTAACCAAGAAAAACCCAAATAAATGTCAAATGAAAATACGTCCAATGAATCACAAAGACCTGTAAAACAAAAAAAGAAACTTTTCAGTAGAAGAGATCTTAGAGGTCTTACGAAATATGTTATTACGTCGATTGTTTCTGCGCTAGTTACTGCAATTGCGAGTTACCAATTTATCATTAAGGTCAATTATGCTGATGCGGTAACTACAAGCGAGGATAACCCAAATACCCACTATACAAAGAAATTTCTATTCTGGACTCCGAAATTCGAAGATAGCACAGCGCTATTTGACACTCCCGAATTGACTGAGAAAAATTTCATAGCAAAACTGAGAGGAATAATAAGTCCTGCTACAGGAGAAGAGTTTGGATATTCAAGATGGAAAGTTGAAGGGTATTGGACTAGAGGCGGAATGAGAAGTGACGAGACGGGATGGTATTATGAGGTGGCGACAAAACATAGCAACATAGAAAGCGATTTTATAGTTGACAATGTACTTAAACTATGTTGGACTCAAGAATCTTGGTACATAACTGAAACTCCTTTAAAATACTACAAGCGTGATGCGGGTTTTTACATAATTCCTTCGTGTGAACCTAAAAAAATAAATGAGGCACGGTAGCAGGCGCCTCACCGCACTCCCGCGCCAGGGATGTGCAGGGTTTAGCCCCCGCAGCCCGCCTGTCTCTTGCGGGCGAGGAGGCCGAAGCGAAGCGGAGCCCGGAGCAGCCCGGCGCTTTCGGCTTTCACGGATGTAACCGTGTCGAAAGCGGGCGCCCGTGTCGATACGCCAGCTACGCAAGATCCTCCGCGAGGCTACTCGACTAAACAGAAGAGATTGTAAATAAAACAGCAGCCAATTGAAAAATGAGCGGTTGTACTGCACATGAAGACATTGAGCCTGCAATCGTTATATTTGAAGGATAAACCGCAGCTTAAAATGTCGTTTACACCATTTACCATTTCACAAATAAAAGAAGCTCATGCAAAAGTAAAGTCAGGAGCTGATTTCCCGAATTATATCCGCGCGATTAAATCGTTTGGTGTAAAAGGTTATACAACTTTTGTCGGGGACAGGCATACTGATTATGCGGGAGATAATGGCTTTCTGATCTCATCACCGGGACAGCAGGAACATCTGAGCATTGCAAAAAAAACGGATACACAGAAGTTCGTTAATGAACTGAAAGCCCACCAGGGTGGCGCGACTGACTTCCCAACGTTTTGCAGGATGGCAGCCCAGTGCGGCGTTGACCGTTGGACAGTATCAACCCAGGATCTCACCTGTTCATATTTGGATGTTGCAGGCAACGCGATGTTAATTGAGGAGATCCCGCAATAAAATCTTTAAGCAAATTGATGGTGAGCTCCTTGGTGGCATAAGGATCTGATTGTCTTTTATTCAAATGACATTTCCTATTGAACCACGATCTTTTTCGAAATCCTGGTTGTGCCATCGGCGCCGGTCAGAAAATAAACTCCTGGGGGGTACCCGGAAAAGTCAATGCTGGCGGCATGATCGGCCACAAGATGAACTTCTTTGATAGTTTGTCCCAGGGTGTTTAGAAGCACCAGGTGTATAACAACCGGCGATACAACTTTTACAATATCTTTTGCAGGGTTAGGATATACGATCAGCTGATCTGCGGTGTTATTTTCTTCAAGACCGGTGCAAGCATTTACTTCAACGTAAGCTTTAGCGGTGCCTATGCATCCGTTGGCATCTGTTCCCGTTACTGTGAAAGTGGCAGTTTTTGCTCCCGAAGCGATGGTTGGCGATACGATCCCGCCGGTCCATGTGTAACTTACTGCACCGGATGCAGTCATAATCGCGGGTTGATCGTTCCTGCAGATCTGTGCCCTGTTTGACATCGCGGTGATAACAGGTGCAGGGAAAACAGTTACCTGTACGGTCTGCGAACCTGTACAGCTGTTACTGTCGATTCCTAATACAGTATAAACAGATGTACTTTGCGGATTAACAACACAGGTAGCCGTGAACGGACCTCCGGTCCAGGTATAATTTACCGCACCTGTAGCGGTGAGTGTTAATGCTCCGCCTGAACACACAGATGGAGAATTTGAAGCTATATTGAGCGGAAAAGAACCTTTAACAGAAACAGCGTCGAGAAAATTTCCGATGGCTATGTTTCCGCCACTCCAGTACACAGGCGTAAATCTCAGGCGGTGAGTCCCGGAATTAGTGGTGGTGTAATTCGTTGTGTAATATCCCCACGCTGCCGTGCCGTCGCCCCATTTGCCGAGAGAAGTATACGGGCCTCCTACCGGACCTATTGATACCTGCATTGAATCCATTCCCGCGCGTCCGCGGTGAGCGAAAGCAATTGCAAGCGGGGTGCCACCTGCAGCAACAAAATCCTGGTAAATGGTTGCACCCTGCGTGGCGTTTAGCTCCATGAATTGAATGCCATTATATGAAGGCACGCCCTGAAATCCTGTTCCCCAGATCTCAAAAGTATTATCGGTAGCTTCAGTACCCCAGCAGTTAAGTGAAGTGATGAGCGCTACACCCGTCGTGACATACTGGGTATCGAAATCTCCGTTACAGATAACGATACAATTCTGAGAATTGATGGGCACGTAAAACATAAGCGCCAAAAACAAAGAGTAGAATTTTTTCATGGTTGGGTGATTTTTAATTATTCAACCTGGTACTAACAATATGCACAAAAGACCTGCAGAATAAGTTCTGGTAATTGAGTCTGCAAAGAGGCGGTGTAAATTAAAATCAAGGTAGGGTGTTCAATATGTATAAAGTAAAAATTCCGGCGGAATGGGTTAAGGACTTATTAAGGGTTGCATTCTGGTGAGGGACGGGAGGGGTAGGGGCGATTGCGCGTGGCATTATGATGTAATCCTTGTGCCGACGTGCGGGAACACATATTCATATCTAACGCACAGGCTTATTTCGTCAGAATTTACGTTGTTATAACATTTCAATCATTAAATACTTTAATCGCGGGCTAATTTTGGAAGTCGACTTCTTTCAATTTCTTTAATGGCCGGGTTAATTTCTTTATCAGTGAGGATACATCTGTTAATTCTAGCAATTCTTTTTGTTCTTTTCTCTTGAAAGACGGCAAATGTGCTAAGGCACATTTGCGCGGAGCCGGTGTGAAAGGCGGAGCCGAAATTATGCCGACCAACCCACCACACAATCTCGCGCAAAGAGCCACTGGCTCTTTGCCGGGCCGCGATTGCTTGCGCGCCCCTTGGTTTTATGTGAATGACAGGCGAAGTAAACAAAAACTGGTGCCGTTTTGTTGAATATTTTTGTGAGCGACACGATTATAAATATACGTGCACCAGTTTTTGAAACTGCCCCTATTCGGCCGCGC
>CBIHOL010000094.1:0-17273 GCA_966211905.1 uncultured bacterium | reverse complement strand
GCTCAAATGTGCATTAGCACATTTGCCGTGTTTCAATACAAAAAGAACAGAAAAAGATGTTATAGTTAACAGATGTAGCCAAGTGCTAAAGAAATTAAGACGGCGACTAAAGAAATTGAAAGAAGTTGACTCCTCCGATAGAAAGATTTCTTATGCCCCCACCGTCCCAGTTTTAACTTCTCCGGCGCGGATATAGCGCGCAACAATTACGCCTTTTGAGGTAACTGTATTTTCCGACAATTTAAAAGCGGCGGGAATCGGTCCGTCTTCAAATAATCTTTTCCCTTTACCAAGAGTCAAAGGGTAGGTGAGGATCCACATCTCGTCAACGAGGTCGTTATGCAGAAGCAGCTGTATCAGCTTACTGCTTCCCCATACCTGGATGTCGGCACCGTATTTCCCAGGCTTTCCTTTTTTAAGATCCGTGATCTCTGAGAGATCCTTTAAAAAGATAGTATTCTGCCAGTTTGTTTTGTTCCTGGTAGTGGACATCACATATTTTGTTACGTCATTAATTCCGGGCCAGCCCGATTCATGTTTGGGCCAGTAATTTTCCCAGATGTCAAAGGTGTGCCTGCCTATCAAGATGTCTGAAGACGCCGTTAGCTTTTCGAACACCTTTCCTACTGCTTCGTCTCCGTACGGCGCTACCCAGCCTCCGTATTTAAAGCCACCTGATGTGTCTTCCTCCGGTCCGCCCGGTGCCTGCATTACGCCATCGAGCGAGATCATAGATATAACTATTAATTTTCTCATTGTGCCATTTTTGAAGAATAAAGATAGCTGACGTACTTAACGCTATCATTTCTTTTTACGACAATTTTGAGGGGTTTTGCGACAGTTGTTTGCGAACTACTTTTTTATTATCTTTGTGACTAAGATAATTAGTTGTTAAGATAATTATGGAAAAAGCACAGGTCGCACATATAAGAAAGCTGGGGCAACAATACGCCTACGATTCAATTAAAATGCATGAGGCCATTGCATCAAAGGCCGGGCTTTCGGGCACGGACCATAAGTACCTCGGATTTTTAATAGTGAAGGGTCAGATGACAGCAGGGGAGCTTTCGCAGCTGACCGGACTGACCACCGGGGCGGTGACCGGCTTAATTGACCGGTTTGAAAAAAAGAAGCTGGTGAAAAGGCAGTTTGCGAAGGACGACCGGCGGAAAGTAATTATAGAGCCCAATACAAAAAATATAATGGCGCTTCTGACTCCGTTGTTTGAGGAATTTAGTAAGAGAATGGAGCAGTTGATAGCGTCCTTTTCCACAAAGGAGTTAAAGTCGATCGAGTCGTATCTTTTAAAATCCATTGAAATAACCAACGAAACAACCCGCTTACAGTCAGTATCAAAAAAAGCACGAAAATAAATGGAAGACAAGGATCCCGCAATTGAACAGTTCACTGCTTATCAGAAAATGGTTCTCGCTCTTATGGCTTTGCTGCAATTTGCAGTGATCCTGGATTTTATGATCATCTCACCGATCGGTTATATTCTTACAAAGGATCTGAATATTACCACCAATCAATTTGGTGTGGTGGTCTCCTCCTATATTTTCAGTGCTGCAGCAACGGGTATCGTGGCTGCCGGTTTTATCGACAGGTTTGACAGGAAAAAAGTGCTCTTATTTTTCTTTTCGGGATTTATCCTGGGCACATTGTTGTGCGCCTTATCCAATTCTTTTGTGATGCTGCTTGCTGCGAGAATTTTTACAGGCATCTTTGGCGGTGTGGTAAGCTCTACCACCATGACCATTGTGGCCGATCTTTTTGCACCAAAACAGCGGGGCAGGGCTATGAGCGTGGTTCAGATGGCATTTGCGGCCAGCCAGATCCTTGGCATACCATTAGGACTGTTTATTGCCAACTCATTAAGCTGGCACTATACCTTTTTTCTGATAGTAGCTCTTTGCATGATCATCCTGGTGATGATCATTTTTAAAATCAAACCTGTTACAGGTCATCTTCAATTTCGTTCCGATAAAAATCCCCTGCTACATCTATGGCATACGGTGAAAAAAAAGGAACATCGTATGGGTTTTTCCGCCACCGTGATTTTAGGAATGGGCATGATGCTGCAGCCATTCATCAGTATTTTCCTTGTAAATAATGTTCATCTTTCACACGAACATGTGCCCATTATTTTTATGGTGACCGGGGCATCGGCTTTTTTTATTATGCCGTTGGTTGGCAAGCTGTCCGACAAATTTGACAAGCTTCATATTTTTCTCGTTGGCTCAGTTGCCACCATGGTGGTGATTCCCGTTTATACGCATTTGCCCGTTGTTCCACTTTGGGTGGTGTTAATGATGAATGTCATTTTATTTTCAGCTATTATGAGCAGGATGGGCCCATGGCAGGCACTCAACACCATGATCCCCCAACCAGCCAACAGGGGCGCGTACATGAGCATCTCTTCATCGCTCCAGCAAATGGCTGGCGGTCTGGGAATTGTTATCGCCGGTGGAATTGTATTTCAGGCAACACCCGAAAGCAGTTTGGAGAATTTTGACCTGCTGGGTTATGTTGTTGTGGCCCTTTCGCTTTTTTCTGTTTACCTGGTTCAAAGAGTGGACACTTATTTAAAGGCCCGGGTGTGACATTCTGATTATGATGCTCTTTTTTATTTAAGGTCTTCCGACTCGATCTTTTGATTGGTAGCTGTGATAAATAAATTATTGCCGTTTTGTTGATTCATGATCTCAACTACATTGATCTTAAAAAGCTGGAACCTGTTTTTATGAACTTTTACCAGTCCGTCCCTGGTTCCCACCCATACGATCTCATCTTTATCTTCATGAATGAAGTTGATAAGATTGTCCGCAAGATTGGTGTTTTCGGTATTCATCCGAAAAAAATAATAACCATCGTAAAGGATTATTCCGTTTAGGGTGCCGATCCATACATGGCCATTCTTCCGGCAGCAGATGCTGGTAATAAAACCGAAAGGGTTGGAAGAATGAGAGGACCCTATCATCTTCTGCCTGCCGTTTTTTCTTGAGATCCTCACCAGCCCGTCGGTGGTGCCTATCCATTGAAAGGCCTCGTCCTGTGAAGTAACGGTGATCACTTTGCCGTCAGCAAGCGTGTCATTGATCTTATGGCAGAATGGTTGTGCCGTGAAGTCTGCGGAATGGAACTGCAGCAACACTAGTATAACAGCTATCTTACATTTGCAGGCTCCTGGTTTCATGATGTCTGAAATTAATATTGACTCAGGTTTTTAAATCCGGCAAGATTCTGGCAGCCTTTCACGTTAGAGTAGTTTGACAACCGCTCTTTTGCAAAGGTGCGGATCCTGTAGAATGTTTCTGATGAGCTTACTTGCTGATCGATAAAGAATTTCTCGTTGGGTTCTGCCTGTGCAATAATAAGCCAGTATCCGTTGCCTTCTTTTTTTTCGATCACATATCCTGATATATCATCATTGGATGACTCCCATTTAAGGATCACGCAGGCTGCATCGGCGTTTGTGCTGATATGCAGAGAAGGTGCAGGTAAGGCATTTTGTGAAAAGCTACCGGAGGTAAAAACGACCAGGAAGCAAAGAGTAAGTAGGTTTTTCATGAGTGGGATATTAGAGGTTAATTGACACAACAAATTTACTGTGCAGGCAGGTCGGGATCAACTACATGATGGTGTAGATAAGGCCTCTGGCCACTGCATGATCATGCAGGTGAGCTAGTTCAAAACGATCTTATTCCGGGGGAAATGATCAGATAAGCCGCTCTTTAAGGGCTTTTGCAACGGCTTCTGTCATTGAATGCACGTGCAGCTTTTCATATATATTCTTGATGTGGAACCTTACAGTGTCGATGCTGATGGCGCAGCATTCAGCTATCATTTTATAACTCTGCCCCTGTGTTAATGCGCTGAGCACTTCTTTCTCACGATCGCTCAGGTTGATCTTTTCATCGGAGGCAGCGGGGGAGAACTGGCGGAACATTTTTAAAACCTTGGTGGCGATGGCTGGTGTCATGGGCGATCCCCCCTTGCCAGCTTCCCTTATAGCCTCCAGTATGTCGGCAGGTTTGGTTTTTTTAAGCATGTACCCGACCGCACCGGCGCATATAGAACTAAAGATCTTTTCTTCCTCCTCAAATACGGTTTGCATCATGATCTTAATGTGCGGGTACTTTTTGTGCACCATCTGAACTGCATCAATACCTGAAATTCCAGGCATGTCGATGTCCATCACAATTACATCGGGTTGCGCTGCTTCTATATTCGCCAGAATATTGGTGGCGTTTGGATATGCCCCGGTTAGCTCAAACTCAGGATACACCGCCAATAGCTTCGACAGGCTGTCGCGCAAGGAAGCATTATCGTCGTACAAGGCCACTTTTATTTTTTGCTGCTCCACACCCATTCTTAAAACTGGAATCTTATTTCCGTGCCTTTGTCCTGCACAGAGATCACCTCCAGGCTACCTGACATCTCCAGCGCCCTTTTATTCATATTGATCAGGCCGTTTCCTCCTAAACCGCCGGGCTTTTGATGAAAACCTTGACCGTCGTCCTTAATACTGACATTGATGTGCCCGTTCTCCTTATTTATGCGTACAAAACAATTGGAGGCTCCTGAATATTTTGCGATATTATTAATGGCCTCTTTGAAGATCAGGTAAATGTTCTTGCGCTGGTTCATACTTAATCTTACTTCATGAATATTGTCGGCAACATCAAAATGGACGGTAATATTCGTTGCTTCGCGCAGATGCTCTGACAGGAGCTTCAGACGTTTCATAATATCATCCAGCTTGTCATTTACGGGATTAATTGTCCATACTATATCACTCATATTTTCCATTGCATCGTGCGCAATTTCTCCTACATTGGTGAGAATTCGGGTTGCCTCCGGAAACTTATCGGAAGTGATCTTTTGGGCTACTTCGCTGTAGATGGCGATGCTGCTTAGGGAGGAGCCAATATCGTCGTGCAGATCACGTGCTATTTTATGCCGCATATCCATCAGCTCTGCTCTTGCGCGCTCCTGTTCCGCGATCTCTTTTTCCACTCGTATCTGCTCATTTTTTTCTTCGACCAACTTTCTTGTTTTTCGCGCCAGGTTTAACCTGCTCCATAGTGCGATGACTGCCAGTAACAAAACGATCCCCAGGATGATATAGAGGTTCCTTTCATTTTTATGAGCTATGAGCCTGGCCTCATTGACCTTATTTTTTTTGTCCTGCTCCGCTTTTAAGGCGAGCTCTTTGTTTTCATAATCGAATTGCAGCTGCTGCTGTAGTATCTTCTCCGTGTTTTTGTTATTGAGAAGACTGTCGCGGTACAGGATATATGTTTTGTAATGAGCGAGCGCCTGCGCGAAATTGCCTTTTGCGCTATCAAGCAGCATGAGATTGTGATAACAATCAACCCTTAATTCGATACTTGGAATACTTTTGGCAAGCTCCCATGCTTTTTTTAGATAGACTGTGGCTTCTTTCAGCTTATGCTGTTGTATATAAATATAGCCTATGCTGGAATAGCTGGATTCGAGCATGTCGAAATTGCCGATCTCTTCTTTTATTTTTGCAGCCTTGAACTCGTAGCTCAATGCCTCCTCATATTTTTTTTGTGCGGTATAAACATTTGCGAACGCATGGTAACAATCGGACAGCTCATATTTATTTCCGGCTTTCTGCACCTGGTCAAGAACCAGGTTGTTATACCGGAGCGATTCCGAATAATTTTTAGTTGCCATATATACGTTGGCCAGGTTACCATGAACAATTGCAAGCTCTTTGTCCTCTCCCAGTTCTTTTCTTATAGCCATGGCTTCCTTATAATATTTTATGGCCAGTGGATATTTTTCCTGGATCTCGTAAATGATGCCGATGTTATTGAGGGAAAATGCGACTCCGCTTTTATCTCCGATGTCTCTGAATAATTTCAGTGCAATCAGCTGGTTCTTTAAAGCTTCAGGCTGATTGCCCCTCAGATCGTATAATATGGCCAGATTGCCATAAGCGATGGCCATTCCTCTTTTGGATCCCAGCTCTAATCGTATTTTCAGCGCCTGCTGCAGGTGCTTTTCCGCCTCGACATAATCTCCGGAATTCATATAATAAATGCCTACACTATTACTTGTAAATGCAACCCCTTTTTTCCAGCCGATCTTTTGCGCCAGGCTAAGTGCTTTTCGTGCGTATTCCATGGCCTGCACCGGTTCATTATCACCGTATGCCTGACTGGTGTAAAAGAGATTATAAACTAAAGAGCTATCCTGCAGTCCTGCGTTACCGCTATTTTCATAGGCAAGGATCTTAAATTGCTTTCGCAGGGAATCGATCAGGAGGCTATCCTGGGCGTGAGTCCACAGTGGTAGTGAAAATACAGGCAGGAGGATGTGCAGGATTCGGTTTCTCATTACTTTACGTGTTTATGGGACCGAAGAACGAACTAAAAGTACACAATAATTCCAGCAAGCTGCCCGCATAATGATGTAGGTGGTGATATTATCACATAGAAGACGCGTGATGCCGTAAGGCCAGACCGTTAATTTAAAACAGCAGGATGACCCGGACTACTAGACAATTTTGCTTCCGTTAGCGATTGCAGCGGAAATACTTTTTTTCGCTTACGTGTCTCTTAAATGTCCTGGCGCAGCTTGACGCTGGTTAGCTGTACCGAAATAAGGGAAAAAAAGATTGGAGCGTAAAGCGCGACCCTTGCCCCGCAACCGAAAGGAGGTGGGTCGGGGCAAGGGGAACGGCCTCAAAGATCTTATTGTTATTCTCTCTGATAAAGAGATCCATTGGTCATGACTGTCAGCGGCTTACATTCCTTTTCCAATAAGGATACGTGGTGTGGCGCGTGTGCTGATGGCATAAGTTTTGCATCTTCCTGTTTTTTATTCATATATATATGCGATTTACTTTTTTGATCATCCCATCAGTTTTAATCTTTCAGGCTGCCAGTGCACAGAATGAGTCGGCAATGCCAGCCACACAGCAGGCTACAGTTGTTGCGCCGTCATCACCGGCATCTTCCACACCTGTAACTTCGTCGCCAGCGGCAGATGTGCCGGGTGCAACTACTTCCACACTAACGCGGATTGTAGATTATAAAAGTGTGTTCGAAGCCGCTACAGTAGAGGAGGAAGTGCAAATGGCCACAGAGCGATTCACCCTGTCTCCATCGCAGCAGGACCTTTGGCTTGTGGCCGCTACAGACCGCCGCCTTGCTGAAAAACAAGCTTACGGCAAACTGGAATCAAAATCGCAGGATTACCAGAAGAGCGCCGTATATGGCGGTTTAAGGGCTGCGCACAATACTTTTCATGAAACGATCGTGGGGCATCTTTCTCCATCTCAAAAACAATCTCTCGAAAATGACCGGTTAATAATGGAGGAGAAGCGTCAAAGGCTTGCCAAGATCCCGCCTCCGCCGCCAACGCCCACTGTTGCTGTAGCAACGGTAGATTCAGCTGCGATAAAAGAAGCTGATAAAAAGGCGGCCGGAAAAAAATCGAAGAAGAAAAAGAAAACTGTGGGTCAATAAGCCGATCCAGGTTTCTGTACTAACTGTTTTTCTCCTTTTAAAAACTTCTAAGAATTACAAAGCGCTAAGCACCTGGAAAAATCTCCAGGTGCTGGCTTTTTATTCAAATGGGTATTATAGTTTTTCTGATTTGAATTTAGTATCCATCTGCTAAAGCTTTTTTTTTACGATCTGCTTAACCGGAAGTAATGCCTCTTTATTTCGTCTTGTCGTGTTTAACCCATAACAGGTCAGCTGTCTTGTATCCGATATCCTGCGCGAGCTTCAGGTATTTATCCCTGATCTCCGTTGGTATTGTGGTTTCGCGGCTAAGGATCCATAAGTATTTAAGACTTTCTCCGGCAATCAAAGCGTATTTATATTCCTCATCAATGGCGATGACATTGTATCCTGAATAAAATGGACCGAAGAAGGATACCTTCAACATGGCTGTGTTTGGGTCACCCACAAACTTTGCTTTACCAATTGCCTGATCCCATTCTTGTTTCTTTGTATTGTATCCTTTATTCTGAACCCTGATCGTGCCATTGTCATTTAAAGAATATTCTGCGGTGGTGTTATCGAGGTCTCTTTCATATTTGAAATCCAGTCTTGCGATCTCGTACCACTTGCCGAGATATTTTTTTGTATCTAAGGGTTTTACTGCTACCGCTCCCTCAGGTATTGTAACGCAAGAGTACAAGCCTGTGACGATCAAACTAGTTACTAGTAAATAAATAAATATCCTGGCTTTCATTTTCTCTGACGTTAATGTTTAAAAATACGAATTCTTACTGGTGCGCAGCGACTGGAATTAGGCATGACATCAATCGTGTTGTAAAAAATCGAATGCGGGACTATTTTTTGGAATGAGAGGTTTGAGCCGCTGCCATGGAATAAGTTGCGGAATAAACTCGTAACCATTATTTCCTTGAAGATATAACCAAAGTCCCTTCGGGGAAAAACTGAAGCGGCCATCGCATTGCTGCAGGTAGCATTCGGGCTTTCATTAAACCAGATCAAGTTCTGAACGGCTTATCTCCACAGATAGCTTTTACCAGTACGAACTTACTACAAGCAGAAGCGGGCCGTCCGACTAAAGAATGAGATATTCCAACCTTAATTAATAATGACTTTGGTAGCGCCAGGTTTTTCCCCGAAGCTCAGATAGTAGACACCTTTGCTAAAACCATTGAGGTCCAAAACATTATTACCCTCTGCAACGTCCACCGACATTATTAGTTTGCCAAGCTGATCGGTGATCAGAACACGTTCTGCCGTGTTCACCTGGATATTTAATTGTCCATTTGAAGGATTTGGGAATATGAGAATACCATTAAGGCCAGCCTGATCACTTAGTTTCAGACACGCATCAACCTGCACGATGCCTGATGCGGAATTTGTGCATTTGTTCTGATCAGTGCCAGACACTGCATAAGTTCCTGTAGCCGCAGGCTGGAGGATAAGCTGATTGCTGTTAGGGCCGGTTGACCAGGTGTAATTTGTTGCTCCTGTAGCAGTTAATGTAACTGTATTGCCGGCACATATGAGCGTGTTTGAAAGTACTATTTGTACGTTTGGTTTTGCATGAACAGTAACATCAGCAGTTGTCGTTTTGCTGCATCCCAATAGGTCTGTTCCTGTAAGCGAATAAATTGCAGACGAAACAGGAATGAATGTCTGTCCATTTACTGCATTATGCGAAAGGGTATATGCCTGAGCACCGCTGCCGGTTAAAACCACCGTAGAGCCTGCACATACATTTACTGTAGCCGGTGACACCGAAACTGCAGGCAAGGCATGAACAGTGATAGTTTTGACGGCGGATCCGCTGCAGCCTGCATACGTGGTACCATACAGGGTAAATGTTGTAGTAGACAAAGGTGTCGGCGAAATGATGACGTTATTGCCCCCGTTGCTCCAGCTGTACGTGTTGGCGCCTACTCCTTTTAATGTGATGGGACTGCCTGCGCATACGGTATTTTGCGAAGTTATTGTGATCAGTGGCGCTGACTCATTAAACAAGACCTTTACCTGCGCGTCCGTACTGGCGTAGGACAAGTCTATTTTGCTGTCACCATCAAAATCGCCTTTCTCCATCCAGCGTGTAAAATGATAGGAATAGAAGGTCTTTGCAAGCACCGGATTACTATTAGTTACACCTTTAAATATTGACAACTCTGAAGTATTGAGACATGCCACGGCAATATCATCTACCTGGTCGCCGGTGTAATCTGCAACCACAACCGAATGCGGATTATTTATGGCAATGGTGTATTGAGTGCTGAATGTACCATTTCCCTGGCCGTAAAAGATCGAAAGATAATCAGAATTAAAACTTGGAATGACCAGGTCAAGCTTCTGGTCATTATTAATATCGCCGGCGGCAATCTGATAGTTGCTGATCCCTGCTGCGTATGTATTGCCCTGGGTGAAGTTTCCGGAATTGCTTCCGAGGAGAATAACAACATCTCCATTGTTCGTGAGTACTGCAATATCAGGGAAACTATCTCCGTTAAAATCACGACTCACCATTTGGGTGCTGCCTACATTCGTTCCCAGGGTATAGTTAACCGCCGTTCCAAAGGTTAAATTTCCATTCCCTTTATATATGGAGATACCTCCCCCCTGAAAATTCGCCACCGCTATATCCTGCTTCCCGTCAAGATCAAAATCATTTGCAATGATGCCCCATATGTTCATTGCTGACGGGAGGAGTATTGGCTGACTAAAGGTGCCCGAAGAGGAGCCACTGTAAAGTGTAATACTCTGTGCAGAATAATTAGAAACAGCCAGGTCAAGATTACCGTCATTATTAAAATCGGCAACGGCAATGGAATTGGGTTTTGCGGTGGATGAATAGATAGCAGGGGCCAGAAATCTCCTGTCGGTACCGCTAAGTATTACAGAAATATTATCCTGCGAATAATTTGCTGACACAATATCTGTTTTGCCATCTTTATTAAAATCACCTGTGCTGATTGCAGACGCATCGGACCCTGCATTTGCAGCAACGGGCAGGAAGAATTTACCGTACCCGTTATTTATTCCGACCAACATGTATTCGGTAAGAAAGCCATTAATGGGGGAAATGATATCTGGCGCCAGATCCTTATTCATATCATCACATATAACCTCATAGGCAGTGCCGCCGGTAAAATATGAGTAGGGTGCACTAAATCCTCCCGAGCCGTTATTCAGATACACGTTCAAAATATTAGACACATCAAGGCTCGCGGAGACAATGTCGTCGAAACCGTCGCTGTTTAAATCACGGACTGCACCACCATATGCTTTAATAGTTGATGTCAGTACCGAGCCCGGTGCAAAGGTCCCTGATGATGATCCGTACATTACCGTAATGGATTTTGTTGTACCGCTCGTAGTCACCAGATCAGGGTAGTTGTCATTATTAATAATACCCGATTCAACTGAGTTAGGACTGCTGACCGTATAGGTTGAGAAACCGGTGAAAGTACCCGTGGTTGTGGCAAGAAATACGTGGACCGCGTTTGAGCTAAACGATGCGACAGCAACATCTGTTCTACCATCACCATTAAAATCTTTTACAGTTAAACCCTGGGGCATGATACCTGCCGTATACGTACCCCATGCCGTAAATGAACCCGTGCCGGTGCCTTTCAGCATCATCAGCAGGCCTGGTGTGCCGCCTGCGCTGATCACCGCCAGATCTTTTTTGCCATCAGCATCAAAGTCGCCATGCCTTATCCAGCCAGGAGTACTAAGGCCCCCGAAGCTGACCGGCGTGCCAGGCATATTTCCATTCTGGCCGGTAAATAAATAGACCTGATTTGCCTGAGGGCTTGAAACCGCTATGTCAGCAATTCCATCGCCGTTAAAATCAGCAGATGTTATTCCCCAGCCTTGCCCTGGCATACTATGATAAGCGGTAGGAGCAAACTTACCGTTACCGTATCCTGCTGCTATACCGATAAACGAGGATGAAAACATTGTAAAGGCGATGTCTTTATGACCATCGTTATTAAAATCACCTGTGGTTGAGTACCAGGGCGAAACCGTGGAGGTAACAAGATTGTCTGACAAACTCAATCCTGAATAACACAGCTGGTTATTTTGTCCTGCAACGTTTAATGACAATGCAACCAGGAATAGGCAGTGGATAGTTAGTTTCATTTTTTTGGGGGTTAGAAGTTCTCTTATACTAATATCGTAAAAATTCACGAAAGGTTGGGGGAAAGACGTTTTTTAACTTATGCTTGATTTTTGCGTTTCCATCATTACCTGCTCGTCAGAAAAATCCACACCAGGTAAACTTCGTGGACCCATGCCCCGGTATCACACTTCCGGTTTAGAATTACAAGTGCTAGGCGCTAAAAAGGTGGCCACAGTGGCGGCTTGCGATGACAGTTTAGCGCTGTTAGCAGCAGGTATTATTCTCCATCGATTTCTCCAACATTAGCAGACTTGAACTCTTCCTCAGAGTCCGGATTTCGACTTATTTTTATTGGATTTCCTCTAAATTCATAAACGAACGTTCGGTACACAGTTCCGGCGAGACCGTGTCGCAGGTAAAAATAGGAGCAAGCCAGGAGCACTTGTTTTTTTCCGTTTTTTATTCGAACCGAAACACCATTGAATTCCCTGGGTTCCTGACATGGATTGCAGTCAGTGGTTATCAGCGTGTCTGTCCGGACAAGCAGTAATTTCCCTTTAGTCATAACGAAGATCTCCGCAAAAGGAGTATTTGTTCCGTCCACATCTACAGAACGTATCGCAAAAATGGCGGGCTTGTTTTTGATGTGAGTTTCTACCAGGGCGATAGTGTCATAAATGCAATAGTAACCTTGGTCCTTATGAAATGTCGAGATAAGGGAACATAAACTGTCTGAACCTGGTCGCTCGGTCTGTGCTAAAGACGCGGTACTCTGAAGAAGAATAAATAGGATATAGAGTTGTCTTCTCATTTTCTGTCATTAATACTTACTACTGTCTTTTTAGGTCAGCGGCCTGGCGCTCCCGAAGCTCTCGGGATCAGCTACTGACGCGGAAAACACGGCGTCGCTATTTCCTGATTTTATGTCCGGGTATCTGTCATTTGGAAGGCCTTGAACTTGCTGTCGGTTCAACTTTTTCCTCAAGAATGTCGATTACACTTTTCTTTAAATCGTCGTATTTGAAGTTGTCATTAAAACCAATATTATAGGTTGAATGAGTGCCACCTTTTGTACGACATAGCAAATATTTGGAACTGCCTTGCTCAATTGAAATAGGTGCGTACTCAGTCTGTATTCTATAATCGATATCACCGCTTTGATTTACTACATAAAATAAGTGTTTATTGTAGATATCTGTTGAGCCCTCTTCATATCTCTCGTATGCCTGGATTAATTTGTCGTTCCATTTGAATTGGTCGTAGCAAAACATGTCCTTTAGGTTTCCTGTAAGAAGTCCCTTCTTGTGAGCCGCATATAACTTGTCTTTGTACGGTTTCGCTTTTTCATATTCTTTTTTATGATAGTAGACTTGAATAAGTTTTGAATGTGAATGATAGTCTGCAGGGTCCAACTGCACGAGCTCAACAAAGACAGATTCAGCTTTATCGTAATTGCCTTTTAAAGATTCAAGCAGCCCGATATTGAACAATGCGTTTGAGTATGAATCGGATTCCTTTGAAATTTTTGATTTGGCAACGTAAAAGGCTTCTAATGCCTTATCATTATTTTTTTGCTCGGAATATATTTGAGCAATAAATGAGTACGGTCTGTCGGGACAGTTCTGTTGTTCCGTTGCTTTTTTATAAGCGTCAAGAGCCAAATCATATTTTTCAAGATTGTAGTAAGAATCGCCCAGTCCACTGTAGGTTTCTGCATCGTCTGCATTTAGAGCAATTGCGGATTGAAAGCCTTTAACTGCTTCATCATACTTTTTCATGTAGTTCAGTGTCGAAGCCTTAATGTAAAAAGGAGCAGGGTCTGTTGCGTCCTTGTCGATAGAAAGATTCATAAATTTAATGCAATTGTTATCGTCTTCTTTCATGTAGTAAGCAAGGCCGACATAATACAATGACTTTGCCGACAGATCTTTGCTCTTTGGAGCATACTGCGCAATTACTTTGTCATATTGCTTTTGGTCCGACAATGTTTTTAGTTCGGTGGTTATGTTGTCTTGAGCTACTATTGTCAAGCTACAAATTGTTAAGATGAGCGTGGCTAAAATGTTTTTCATCGTCCTTGTTTTTGTCTTTTAATAATGGGTGTATCGTATATGGCTAGCCTGTTCGGTAGGTTACGACGTGTAACCGACTGCAAAGTGTACTGCGGCTTACAATAAAGTTATAAATTTTTCGCTGTGGGCAAGTGCATGAATTGAAATTTAGACAGGGTTTGCTTACGTGATGAACGTGACCACCTACCGCGAGAGCCTTGGCGCAAGGAAAAGGCATGACCGTCTTCCCGGCTGACGGCTAGGTGCGGTTATGCGGAGTGCGAGTGTCTGTCAATTCACGGCCTCGAGTTCGTGAGAAACTTCGATAAGTTTTAGATGATTATCGAAGTAAAAATACTCCAATGTCTTACAGCGATTTTCAATTTTGAGTATAAGAGTTGTCTTTTTAGGCGCAAATATTGTGTCTCGTGCGCGTTCACAGGAAACTATTTTTTTGAATTTCATACACTCCTGTGCCTTGTTTACAAGGTATACAGAGTCAATTTGCGATATTATTCGTGCTTCGTCTTTTGAATCCGCTACTAAACAATTCCGTAAATGTTTGTTTACTCCGCAGCCAACGGATAGGATACAAGTCAAAAAACTAATAAGAATTACGAACTGAGAAGAAATATTTTTGTTGTGCATTCGTCTAAAGCTCGAAATTTTATTTTTTAAGTTCTTGATCTTAGTTTCGGCCAACCAGGCATGACCGCTTTCCGACTGCCTCCGGTTTTTAAATGTACGAATTTCTTCCAGGTGCTAAAATACTGACGTGCAGGGCACATTGAAAAATTGTCTACGGATTCAGCAGGCGGCTCTTACGTGATTTCCGTGACCGGCGGCGGAACGGGTTTGTGCGTGAAACGGCCGTTAACGAGTGTCGGGCTGGCGGCTGAGCCGCTGTTACCGGCTGTTGCCTTCATCCACCTTCTTGCAACTTATTCTATTTCCATATACTCCAGGAGCTTCATCAAATGTCCACAAGTACTTTTGGTCGTGATAGATTTGAATGAAAGGTCCTTTAGTGTCGGTGTTTCGACATTTTTCAAGGATTAAAGTTCGAAGGTGCAGAAACCGCCGGTGTTTAAAAATACGTAATTCTTCCAGGTATTAAAACACCGGACGCACGCCCGCCACTATAAATGTCATGCCGAAATAAACAGGGCTTGCTTACGTGATTACCGTGACAGGCCGCGGAACGCGCTTGTGCGTGGAGCGGCCGCTTCCGTGTCCTGGGCTGGCGGCTAGGTGCTGTTAGGGGCTGTGGCCCATCAAGTGTCAATGGCATGGCTTTTGGTTGTAAATAATATCTATCGACCCATGAAAAGAATACTATTCTTGTCGCTAACGTTTTTTTTCGCTCCTGATGCAAAAACGCAGATTTTCAGCACTGGAGACAATCATGTGATGGTTATTTGTCAAGACGGTTTAATTCGAAGTTGGGGGATTAATTACCTAGGTGAATTAGGAACTGCACCTCTCTCTAATACGGTTAGACCAGTTATTTTGAAAGCTTTCAAAAATGTCGCGAGTGCAGTCGGTGGATGGGGACACACAATCGCTGTCAAAAAAGATGGCACTGTCTGGTCTTGGGGTTGGAACGACGTTGGTCAACTCGGAGATGGAACTACCATAGATCACTATTCTCCAGCTCAAGTTCAGGGACTGCCTTACATTAAAAACGTTTTTGCTGGATATAGTTGCAGTTTCGCATTAGATTCCAATTCGACGTTATGGGCCTGGGGTCGAAATTTCAGTGGACAATTAGGCGACAGTTCAAGAGTAGACCGATTTATACCAGTAAAAGTGAAAAATCTAACTAAAGTTGTTAAGGTAGCGATATCAGGTCATTGCCTGGCTTTAAAATCAGACAGTACGGTTTGGGGTTGGGGTAACAATTCAAGTGGCCAGATAGGCATCGGTCCCACTAACGAATCAAATATTGTTGTTCCACAACAGTTAACGGGATTGTCAAAAATCGTAGATGTCGCGGTGGGGGAAAACGGATATTTTTCCATAGCGCTCAAAGCTGATGGGACTGTTTGGTCTTGGGGGATAAATAACTTTCGACAATTGGGCGTCGATAGTATCGAAAATTCATTTCATCCGGTTATGATTAAAGGATTAAAAAATGTGATAGCTATCGCAACAGGTGGAAATCACGCTCTTGCTCTTAAGTCTGATGGTTCAGTCTGGGCATGGGGAAACAACGGTGTAGGCCAACTCGGTTTGGGTTTCGAATCAAAATTTGAATTCCCTACCCAAATCAAGGCACTCTCCGCATGTGAAGCGATTTATGCAAATTCCGGAACGTCCTTTGCGAAAAAAAACGATAACACATTTTGGTCTTGGGGTAACGACCTCTACGATTTTTGGGCTGACAGATCTCAAAACAGTCTTCACGCTCCTGGCAAGGTCTTGGATTTTTGTTCTTTGACAGTTTCGATTGATGAACAGTCCGGAGCGAAACTATTTCTTTCTCCAAATCCAAGTCAAGATGGGTTCTTTTCTATTGAAACGGATTTACCAAATGTCTATTCGATAGGAAGAGTATATAATGTTCTCGGAAATATGATTAGTGAGTTTGAATTCGGTCAGGAAAAAATTCGTTTTTATTGTCCGCCAGGTTTATACTTTCTGGAGATGACCAGTTTTTCTGACAAAAAAACATTCAAATTAATAAGCCGTTAGATCGTTCACCGGGCCATTGCCCCTAACGGATTGCCGCTAGCGCCCCGGCAAACGTCCAGTGGACGTTTGAGCGGGCCCGTGCGGTAGGTTACGATGTGTAATCGACCGCTAAAGATGCTCCTGCTTGCGTGACCGGTTTCGATGTCGCGTTGGCGCTTGCTTGCTGTTAT
The DNA here is from genome assembly GCA_966211905.1 of uncultured bacterium. Classification (GTDB taxonomy): domain Bacteria; phylum Bacteroidota; class Bacteroidia; order B-17B0; family Aurantibacillaceae; genus Aurantibacillus. Next base: position 739 of record CBIHOL010000094.1, on the reverse strand, counting down.
GCAGTCGTTTTTACTTTGCAGCTGTCCGTAAAATGAACCTGACTTGCCCCCCGAGGCTACAGCCCAACATATAAAGACCATACTCCCCATCCGGCAAGTTCGTCAAGTCAAAAACGGGAGGGCAATGTTCGTAATCTATTTCAAGTTTCTTGATCGGTGTTTCTTCTCTGGATTTACTCAACCATACCGTCGTGAATGTCCCACCGCATGGCATTTCAACGGAAGAACTATCATCAGGATAATTTCGCTCAAAAATGAGAGTATCACATTTTCCCTGCCCCGTTTCACAGCCCTCCCAAAAATCTCTGTCTACGTGAAATTTCCGCCTGTTATTTTGTCCAGACGAAAGTTGGATCGTCAAAACTAAAATTGTCAGAATTAATAGTCTATTCATTTGTCTCGGTAAAAATGCCGCATAACGTTTTGCAAGCAGGTGTCCGCCGCCTTACGTGAACCCGCCGCCTTTTAAATGTACGAATTTCGTCCAGATGCTACGGCAAAAGCCCTGTGGGTTTTTGAGCGTGGCCGTGTGGAAGGCCGGACGCGCGGCCGCCACTATAAATGTCTGCCGAAATAAACAGGGCTTGCTTACGTGATAAACGTGACCGGCCGGAGCGAATGCTTTAGCGTGAGCGACGGCCGTTATCGAGTCCCGGGCTGGCCGGCTAGTCGCTGTTAGTGGGCGTTTTTTGTCCAAAGTCCAACCGGAATAAAGTGCTATTCTTTAATTATCTTCTTG
>CBIHOL010000093.1:0-17622 GCA_966211905.1 uncultured bacterium | reverse complement strand
TAAGAGTAAATAAGCCGATCACCATCGCAGCGGATCATTACAAAAAAGGAAATGAAACGGTCACCCAATGCTAACTCGGACGAAGTTGTTGGATGATATCCTGCAGAGAAGTCCGTTATAACTGCGGCAGGTGCTTAAGTACATATAGACTCTTCGTCGCTTCGGCATCACACGTTCTGCGACTCTGACCCGATAGCTATCGGGTGACGGTATCACACGGATAGTAAATAAGAGTAAATAAGCCGATCACCATCGCATCGCAGCGGATCATTACAAAAAAGTAAATGAAACGGTCACCCGCAGAAGCTATTTAGAAATGATCTTGAACTCAGTCCTGCGATTCTGCTTACGTCCCTCTTCGGTGTCATTTTTTGCGAGTGGTTTTGTTTCACCATAGCCCTTCGCAATTAAACGATTTGAGGGAATGCCATTTGAAATAAGGTATGCAACAACCGCTTTGGACCGATTGTCGCTTAGCTTCGCATTATACTCTTTTGAGCCTACATCGTCGGTATGACTACCAAGCTCGATTTTAATTTCGGGATTATCCTTTAATAACTTAACCAGGCGGGATAGTTCATTAGTTGATTCGGACTTGATTGTGGCTTTGTCAAAGTCAAAGAAAATGTTCTTTAAGACGATCGTGCTGCCAATATCTACTTTTTTCATCTCTACATCAAGCGTAAACTCCTGGAAGTCAGCCGCTTCCGGAAGATCGAAGTTTTCAGAATGAAACAGGTATCCATCTGCTTTTACCGCAATACCATAATTCTTCCCGCTCGGGAGCGTCACGAGATACTTTCCTGTGCTGCTGTTTGATTTAAAGGTAGCCAGGAGAATGTTTTTCTGGTTGTCGATCAGCTCAATAGTAGCGGCAAGTGGTTTCTCCGTTTTCTCATCGATGATGATTCCTTTTAGGATAGTGAGCTTGGCCGACTTGACATCCAGGGCGCTTTCTGTACGGAGATTACTCAAAGGGTTTGGAAGTTTGGCAAGAAGCTGATCCTGTGAATTCAGGAGGGGCTGTTTTTCAGGACCAAGGAATGTAATTTTATAAATGTCCCTGTCGCCCAGACCGCCTGGTTTTGATGACGCGAAATACGCCCTGTTTCCGCTGCCGCTCACAACAAAAAACACATCGTCATCGGGACCATTAATAGGATAACCCATGTTGACTGGCGTTTGCCACTTTCCGTTGGAGAAGGTGGAGGTAAAAATATCATATCCTCCCATGGTGTTAAATCCTTTACTACTGAAGTACATTGTAACGCCATCCGGATGCATAAAGACACCTTCTTCGGAATATTTAGTATTAATCTCAGGGCCTATGTTCTTCGAAGGTCCCCATTCTCCATTGATATCGATATCGGAGGAGTAGATATCGCATTCCCCGTATCCTGTCTTATCGCGCACAAAATAAAGGCGGCGGCCATCAAAACTAAGACTAACCGTAGTTTCCCTGTATTTGGTATTAATGTTCTTATTCATGTGCACAGGAGGTTCCCAGTCAGCACCGAATAGCACCGTCTCATAGAGGTCACCTCCATCAGCGCCGGCATTGCGGTAAACATACAGCTTGCTTCCATCGGGGCTTAACCCGGCTGTGGCATCGTGGATTTCTGTGTTAACATTTTTGCTCAATGGGCGGGATGGGCTCCATTTACCATTAATTTTTTCAGAATAATACAGATCTTCATAATAGCCGTTATCTGTCTGATCTTTTTTTCCTCCAACAGAGTTAGGCCTGCGGGCAGTGAAGAAAATGGTAGCCTCGTCGGTAGTTATTGACGGAGCATATTCAGGATACGGACTGTTTATTTCGGAGCCGAGATTATCCACAAAAACACGCTCTGGCTTGGCGCTGAACAGTTTTCCATTTTCACATTCCGTGATTTTCTTTTTAATATCCTCAAGAGCAGTAGCGTTGCTTTTTGCTTTAGCCTGCAGTGTCTGCTGATAATGAGTATACATTTTTATTGCTTTGTCCCATTCCATATTTAAATGGTACGTCCAGGCCAACCAGTATGCCAGATCTGGCTCCGTATTCGGGTCTAATTCAAATGCGGTCTCCAGGTGTCTTAGTGTTTCTGTATTTGTTGGTTCGGTAGTGAACCAAATAAAACCAAGCATGTAATTAAGCTTCGCATTTTTCGGATTAAAACGATTAGCGTCGCTCAAAGGTGCCAGGGCACTGCGGAACAATGTATAACCTGAACGGCGGTAATCACGCACACTCGTGGGCATATAATGGTTTGCAGCGACGTACGACTTTTCAAATTCGTCGAATTCAGTTCGTCCCTGCGAAAAAAAATCGATCCCGACCTCCAGCTTTCGCATAGCGTCCTTCAGCTCTTCTTTTCTGCCAGGAAAGTTTCCTTTTTCAAATTCGACATTCTGTGCAAAAAAAGACGTGTAAAAAATTATTCCTGCCAGAGTATATGTGAGTTTCTTTAGGGTCATCGTTTAATCTAAGCAAGTGGTATTAATAAATGATTTCGCACCCTGCACTCCCAGTTCCAAAGCTTTCTTCCAGTCCGAACAGCAACCTTCTTCCTCGCGGAGCATCTGCCTTGCTATTCCCCTGTTGTAATATGCAGGACCATTTTTGGAGTCCAGCGTTATGGCCCGTGTTGAAAGGTCCTTAGCTTTTTTATAATCCTGGTTTTTAATCGCGATAGAGCTCAGGTTATTGTACGCGTAAGAGTTTTTTGGATCTCTTGAAAGGACGTCTTCGAAATCTTTTTTCGCGGCGGCCAGGTCATTGTTATCGAAGTAGGCAACTCCCCTGTTATTTAATGCGACCAGGTAGGAGTTGTCGCGCATTAAAGCTTTTGAATAATACCTGACCGCTTCCGGGTATTGTTTATTTAACCTGTATGCTGATCCAAGGTTATTGTACACAAACGACAAAGTGCTGTCGATGGCCAGCGCTTTCTCATAGTCTTCAATGGCGCCCTTTGTGTCTCCTTTTTCCCGTTTGGCGCTGCCACGGTCATTAAAGGCGAGCGCGTAGCGCGTGTTTGTAGTTACTGCTATTGTATAATAGCCGATAGACTTGTCATACTCTCCTTTTTCGAAATGCAGCAGTCCCATGTAATAGGCCGCATCAGCATGATCTCCGTTTATGCGCAGGCAATTCTGCAGGGCTACAGTCTGACTGTCTTTTAACTGCATACCATAAAACACAAGGCTTTTATTAAAATAATTCTCAGCATTATTAGGGTTAGAACTAATAGCGAGGTTAATATCAACAAGAGCTTCGTTAAACTTTTTAAGATTGGAAAAGGCCACGGCGCGGTTTGCCAGGGCTTTATCGAAGTTAGGCTTGGTAACCAGGGTTTTTGAAAACAACTCTACCGCGGTATTGTAGTCGGATTTCTGGAGAGCCTGCAGACCTTTATTGTAATCCATTTCCGCCGCCTCTTCGGGGGACAATTCCGATGTGATCTTCACGGTGTCTTCCTGCGCCCGACCAGCCAGGCACAAAAACGTGGAACAAATTAGAAGGAGATATTTCATGTGCTATTTACAGGAACTAAAAATAGCCAGCATAAACCTTGGAGCAGGTGAGAGCGAAAAATCTTCTAAACAAAGGGATTTTGATAAACAGATCCGGAAAAAATTGCGGCGTTAAAAAGCAGACCTCATTGTTTCTTTCCGCAGGCGAGAGGTGCATTATGAGCACGGTTGAATGCGGCCTCCTTCACAACTACACCGTTGCCATCAGCTTTAATCAGAATCCAGCCATATGAGATGCGCTTGCCGGGGATCAATCGTTTAACTGGCATATAACCTTCGCCCACGAATGAGCAGTTTTGAGGATATGGCTGATTTAGGGAGATAAAACTTATCCATCGTTCATTTGGTCCTGTAGGTGGAAGTTGCCCGGCCGATAAAATTTTAGCGCAGTCCGCTCCTGATGAGATCGTTTGGTCGTTGGGAGAAAACGAAAACGTAAGACTGTGTTTATAATTATTAACGGCGCCCGACCCGCTGTTTGTTTGTTCGTAATAATTCCTTGCGTCTATCTTAATGGTAGACAGGGGTTCTCCCGGCAAGGTAAAAGTTAGAGTACAGGAAGTGTCGACCGGCAAGCCTACACTAAGACCAGAGGGAGGATGCGGGTCACCAAATGTCCTGATAGAATTAATGTGCAGATCCGGCTCATAATCTGTATAATCGATTCCCTGCAGCGTAGTTTCAGAGAACTCCGGAGTTTCCTCAGCCGGCTCCTGCTTTTTTTTGCATGCAGCAAATGAAAGCACAAACAACAGTATTAAAATGTTGCTTTTCATTGGGTGATATTCTGGTTTCTAACCTAAATAGGCTTTTAAAAGTCGGCTCCGGGAACCGTGCTTTAAGCGGCGAACCGCTTTTTCCTTGATCTGGCGGACGCGTTCGCGGGTGAGGTCAAATTTCTCTCCGATTTCTTCAAGAGAATGTGGATGTTTTCCGGCTATGCCAAAGAACAGTTTCACCACATCGGCTTCGCGGTCAGTAAGTGTGGAGAGGGCTCTGAAGATCTCCAGCTGCAGACTTTCGGTTAAAAGAATGCGGTCGGGATTTTGAGAAGATTCGTTACGGAGCAGGTCATACATGGTGCCACCATCTTCATTGGAGCTCAATGGAGCATCCATGCTCAGATGCCGGCTGTTATTGCGCATGGTATCGGAAATGTCCTGCGGAAGCATATCAAGCGCCTCACTAACCTCATCGTAACTCGGTTCGCGCTCGAGCTGCTGCTCAAGAGCAGACATTGTTTTATTTATCTTATTGATGGCGCCTATTTTATTGAGCGGAAGACGTACAATACGGCTTTGTTCAGCCAGTGCCTGCAGAATGCTTTGGCGGATCCACCACACGGCATAAGAAATAAACTTAAAGCCACGGGTTTCATCGAATCTTTGGGCAGCTTTGATTAATCCGAAATTGCCTTCATTAATCAGGTCAGGTAAACTCAGGCCCTGATTCTGGTATTGCTTGCTTACGGAGACTACAAAGCGCAAATTGGCCTTCACCAGCTTATCAAGCGCGTGCTGATCTCCGGCACGGATCTTTTGCGCCAGAACAACTTCGTCCTGGGCTGTGATTAATTCTACCCTGCCGATGTCCTGCAAATACATGTCGAGAGAGGCGGTTTCACGATTTGTGATCTGTTTGGTAATTTTAAGCTGTCTCATGATCTATAAAATGATTTGGTTAGGCCGTATTAACTTTTACGCCTTAAAAGGGTAAACGGTTGGGTGCAGGCAGGCGGAATTATTAAATGGACTATTTTTTACAACAAATGGCTGCATGCTGTTGAAAATTGGAAGTAAAATCAGGCCCGGCGCCCTTTTAAAACCGGTAGAATAAGCCGAAATTGCGGACATGCTAAGCCGGTTATATATCAGCAATTTTGCCCTGATCCAGGAAATGGATGTCACTTTTCCTGGTGGATTAACTGTTATTACAGGAGAAACCGGGGCCGGAAAGTCTATATTCCTGGAGGCGCTTGGACTCGCCCTGGGTAAAAGAGCCGATATGGCCACCTTAAAAAATAAGGCAAAAAAATGCATTATTGAGGCTGAATTTGATGTTTCTGAGCTGGATTTAAGCTCTTTCTTCGAAGAAAATGAGGTTGAGGCCGAAAAACACATCGTTCTCAGGCGGGAGATCAATGCCGAAGGAAAGTCAAGAAGTTTCCTTAACGACTCGGTAATAAACCTGCAGGCACTAAAGGTGCTTTCTGAGAAATTGATTGATATCCACTCCCAGCATCAGACTTTGCTCCTTAACCAGGGCAATTTTCAAATGGAGTTGCTTGATGCGTTTGCAGGAAGCTCTGAGCTTTACAAAAACTATAAAGCAGAGTTTGCCAAACACGAAAAACTTTTCTCGCAGCTTGAGAAGATAAGAACGCTGGAACAGCAGTCGCGGAAAGAACTTGATTATTTCCAGTTTTTATTTAACGAGCTGGAAGAGGCTGGTATAGAAAAGGGACAGCTGTCGCAGCTCGAAGAAGAGAGTTTTGCACTTCAGAATGCTGAGACGATCCGCAGTAATTTCGCGCACGCAGCTTCTCTGATCAATGAAGGCGAATTGAACATACTTTCTCAATTAAATAGTGTGAAGCAGGACGTTCAGTCTGTTGCAAAATACTCACAGGTGTATCAGGATCTTTTGGAGAGAATTACCGCTGTGAACATTGAAGTCAAAGACCTGGGAATGGAACTTGCGGCCGTGGCAGAGAATGTGGCATCTGACGATAAAAGACTGGATGTGATCAATGCGAGACTTGACAGGCTAAACAGGCTTCTGAAAAAACATAATGCTAAAACGGAGGATGAGCTTCTGGCCATCAAACAGGAGGTAGAGGAGAAGCTTCTGCAATTCAGTTCACTCGAAAATGAGATTCAGAAAACTGAAAAAGAAATTGCGAAGGTGAAACAGCGATGTATTGAAATTGCAAAACAACTCAGCGGTCTGCGCTCCAAAGCAATTGAGGCGGTTGAAAGGCAGGTAAAGGAAGTGTTGTCTGGTCTTTCCATGCAGAATGCGATCTTCAAAATAGAATTAAATAAGCTGCCGGAGATCTCGGATACTGGTCTGGACCAGGTTAAATTTACTTTTTCTGCAAACAAGGGAGTTGCTCCCAGCGATCTGAACAAAGTAGCAAGCGGCGGGGAGTTATCAAGGCTAATGTTAACGCTTAAAGCATTACTGGCCGAGAATAAAAAACTACCCACTATTATTTTTGACGAGATAGACGCAGGTGTTAGCGGGGATGTGGCAGATAAGATCGGAAACATTTTATTTATGATGGGTAAAAAGTTACAGGTGATCACCATCACCCATCTTGCTCAAATGGCCAGCAAAGGCAAACATCATTTATTTGTGTATAAAAAAGATAATGAGGACCAGACGGTTTCTTATATCAGGGAGTTAAACCGGGAAGAGCGGGTCACTGAAATTGCAAAGATGCTGAGCACCAGCACTCCCACAGCATCTGCTCTTAAAAATGCAAAAGAGCTTCTTAGCGCCTGAGGTGTTAACTGAGCGTATAATTGTATATTTACACGCTTAAACAAATCAAAAAATGGCTTACAATTTATTAAAAGGAAAACGTGGTATTATCACCGGCGCACTGGATGAAAATTCTATAGCCTGGCAGGTAGCCCTGAAGGCACATGCGGAAGGCGCAACTTTTGTGCTTACCAACGCGCCGCTCGCCATGAGGATGGGTGAGATCAATAAGCTGGCAGAAAAAACAAATTCGAAAATCATTCCTGCTGATGCAACAAGCGTTGAGGAAATTGAAAAGCTATATACTGAATCCATGCAACACCTGGGCGGAAAGCTGGATTTTGTGCTTCATTCCATAGGCATGAGTGTAAATATGCGTAAGGATGTACCTTATACGCAGTTAAATTATGATTACTATCAGAAAGGGATCGATATCTCGGCACTGTCGTTTCACAAAATGCTTGCCGCCGCTTACAAACTGGATGCTTTAAACGACTGGGCGTCTGTTGTGGCGCTTACTTATATGGGAGCCCAGCGTGCCTTCCCGTTCTATACTGATATGTCAGACATCAAGGCAATGCTTGAAAGTATTGCAAGGAGTTTTGGTTACCATTACGGCAAGAAGAACAAAGTCCGCATCAATACCGTTTCCCAGTCACCAACTAAAACCAAGGCGGGAACGAGTATAAAAGGATTCATGGATTTTTATGATTTTGCTGAAAAGCAAAGTCCTCTTGGAAATGCAAGCGCTGAGGATTGCGCTAATTTTTGTGTAGCACTATTCAGCGATTTTACGCGAATGGTAACAATGCAGAACCTGTTTCACGACGGCGGTTATTCTACCACGGGTGTGAGCCAGGAGCAGTTGAGCGGACAATAAGAGACAAAAGCAGGTTGAAAAACCTGCTTTCTTTTTTTGTTGACGTTTTTGGAAGTAAATTTGCGTCCAATCATGACAGAAATTACGACCACATCAAATGACAAAGCCATTAAATGGACCATTTATGGAACTACAATTCTTATTTGTGCTGTAGTAACTGTTTTGCAAATGAAGTTGCTGCCCCTGCCTCAGGTCACACCATCGTATATTTATAAACTGCCGGCACTCAATGCTATTATTAACGGAACATGCAGCATTCTCCTGATATTTTCATTGCTGGCCATTAAAAGGGGCAATATTACACTTCACAAAAAGCTTAATCTTACTGCTTTTGCATTAAGCGCTTTATTTCTCATAAGTTATGTGACTGCGCATTATTTTATTCCTGATACAAAATTCGGAGATGCCGATCATGACGGGATTATGAGTGCTACGGAAAGCGCTTCGGTTAGTGGTATCAAACCCTGGTACCTGGTGATCCTTCTCTCACACATCTTTTTAGCGGTGATTGTTTTACCACTGGTGCTGCTCTCTTTTTATTATGGTCTCACCGATCAGCGTGTAAAACACCGCAGAATAACCAGGTTCAGCTACCCGGTGTGGTTATATGTAACTATTACCGGTGTTGTGGTTTACTTTATGATCTCCCCGTATTATAACTATTGATGTTTTTGGCAAGAACAGCAGTATACGCACTACTATTATCTGTTGTTGTTTTACTATTTTCATGTGATGATGAACACACGTCAGATATCCGGCCGGTGGCATGGAGCGATGATATTGCAAAGATCGTGTATGATAATTGTACCTCCTGCCACAGGCCCGGAGAAAGCGGACCGTTTAATCTTCTTAGTTACCACGATGCATTTAAACGAAAAAATCAGATAGCATTTGTAACCCGAACCGGCTACATGCCGCCATGGCCGGCGGATGCCGAATACACACATTTTGTTGGAGAAAAAGTTCTCAGCAAGGAGGAAATAGAGCTGATCCAAAAATGGGTTGAAAATGATGCGTCCAGAGGTGATAGCACCACAGAACCATCGCCTCCTGCATTTTATATGGGTTCTTATTTTGGCAAGCCTGACCTGGTGATACGCCCACAAAAGCCGGTATTTATTAAAGGAAACGGGCAGGATAACTTTCTCATTATGAAATATCCGTATCAGATAGAGAAAGACACCATTGTAGATTTTGTGGAATTTGTGCCGGTTCAGAGAAAACTGGTTCATCACGTTAACGGACATCTTATGAGTTATGATGAAACGAGAAAGTTTGATTATTTCAACGGTGAAAGTGTGCATGCAGACGAACGATCAAAGATGCAGGATGTTTATGTGAAAATGCACATCCCTTATACAGATAATAAAGAGCCTGCTTTTCCGCTACTCAGACCCAATACAGTATATTATTTACCAGGCTTTATACCACCGTCGTATCCTAAAGAAATGGGAGGGTTTAAACTGCGGAAGAATGGTGTGTTTTTCCTGAACAATATTCACTATGGACCGTCGAACGCAGATGTGAAGGACAGTAGTTACCTGAATGTATTTTTTAGAAAGGATCCGATCAGGAGAGCTGTTTCAGAAGCGCAGATGGGAACTTTTGGGATCTCTGAAATAGAGCCTGAGTTTATTATTCCTCCCAATGAAGTAAAAACGTTTCATACTCAAAAGACATTGCCGCAATCCATTTCCCTGTTATCTGTTAACCCGCATATGCATTTGATTGGAAAAACGTTCTGGGCGTTTGCATTGAAGACAAATGGCGATACTATCCCGTTGATAAAGATCAACAAATGGAATTTCAGATGGCAATACTACTATACCTACAAAAAACCTGTGAAGCTGGAAGCCGGCGCTACCATTCACGTTTATGGAACGTTTGATAATACAATTAAAAACCCTGACAACCCTTTTCATCCTCCGCGCACTATCACACAGGGTGATGGAGTGGAAAGTATGAAGACATCAGAAGAGATGTTCCAGTTTATTTTCACGTATGTACAATATAAAGAGGGGGATGAACTTATCGATCTCGAGAAAAAACCCGGAGAAGTGAAATAGGAAGCGCGTCTTTGCTAGAGTGCTTAAATACACGGCAACCAGCTTGGAGCTGCTTGAGCAGGCTGGCGCGTAAGCACAAAGGACTCACAACGGACACTACGGCTTGCGCACAAGCAGTGCGCGATTTTGCAATTTATTTTTGCAAATTAATTGAGGACCAGCTTTTTTAGAAGAATATTTTGCATTTTGGTCCTGATTTCCACAACGTAAATACCTTCTGGCAAAAAATCAAGGGAGGCAGATCTGGAGTCTGTGGTCAAAGAAAAAACAGCTTTACCTGAAAGGTCGTGAATAATAACATTTTGAATAATGTCGTTGCCCGTGACGGTAAAGCTTTGAGAAGTATAATTAAAAAGTATTTGCGGATCTTCCGCTAAAGTTACTGCGGGTGTAGGCGTATGATCTACAACCGATGTCGTATCTACTGGCGCACGGACTTCAATAAAATCAAAATCCCAGGTCACTTTATGCCCATAATCCCAGTCTGTAGTAACCAGGTAGTGGCCTGGTTTGCCAGGTAACCGAACTTTAATGTAACGCGCTTCCGGATATGAAAAAATAATTAAGCCATTCAGATATATCGTAGTCGGTCCTGTTAGTCTAGAGCAATTTATTGAAATTGTAAAGTCGATGGAATCACCTTCGTTAAATGATTTTTGTTGACCGCTTCCTCGCTCCGTATAAAAGTAATAGACGCCATTGCTGGTTTTTAACCGTGGAGGCTCGCAACCGGCCTTCATCTGATTTAAACTTAAAACCAGTGCCAGAAAATAGAGTAACATCCGCAACATAAGTATGCGAACGTTACAACAATTGTTTTGTTGTATCCAACAAGTAATTTAACACACGTGCACTTCTTTGGAGCACATTTCCCACTTGATAAGCGCTCTCCAACAGGCATAGTCCAAGAGTGGTGTGAACGTCGATAGCCAATCCGATGACTTTGTGAGCCAGTTCATTTTCCATTTTAGGTGTATTAGAGGTGGAATTTCTTACCGTAAAGAAGACAAAGTTTTTACGCAGAGTTCGCAAAGTCTCGTTTTCCTCTGCGTCCTTTGCGCCTGCTTGGCGACCTTTGCGGTTAAACTCGTGTGGTAACGAAATGCTATTTCTGGGGTCGTCCTTTTGCAACAGCGGTGGCGCTCCAGGGATCATCGGGCCAGGAGTGTTTAGGATAACGTCGCTGCAATTCCTTTTTAACTTCGAAATATAAATTGTTCCAGAAACTTTTTAAATCCGAAGTAACCTGAACTGGTTTATAGCCTGGTGAGAGCAAATGCATCACCATTTTTGTTTTTCCGTTGTTGATCACAGGAGTATCTGCGAGACCGAACACTTCCTGCAAGCGCACGGCAAGAACCGGCGTTGCCCCATTCGCGAAATACTCTATATTTATTTTTGAACCGCTTGGCACTTCCAGTTTTGCCGGGGCAAGTGCATTGAGCTGTTGTTGCTGTTCCCATTCAAGAGAATGAAACAGGGCTTCTGAAATATTTACCTTTTTCAGATCCTCCGCCTTTTTGATGTTTTTTAAGTAAGGTCCAAGCCAGGTCTTATTTGTTTGAAGAAGAGTTGACGTGCCGACGTCTGGCCATGCCTGTCCGGGATTCCATATAGAGAGACTCTTTATGCGATTCTGCAATTGTTCCGTTTCTTTATTAAAGTCAAGGAGGTTTTCTCCTTCTGTAATTATCGCAGAAGAAAGCGCATCAAGTGCTTTTTCAGGATCGAAAGATGAAAGTGGTTTTGACTGGAGCACAATATTTCCAATGCGAAGATCTTTTGTTGCAACCAGCCCACCTTTTCTTGTATCCCACATAATAACCTCCTGTTCCTTCACCATGTCCTTCAGGTCTTTCGGATTTAAAGGCGCTGCCAGGTAGATTTTACCGAGTCCATCGCGAAGATCCATGGTGGCCACTGCCAGCCAGGGCTGGTGCGAGAGATCATCTTTATGACCCGCTGCTGCTATTCTCCCGTTCGCTAACTGAAACTGCGCATTATTTCCCGGTCGGGCAGATGCTATTCTTTCGGGATAGGCGAACGCCAACAGTAACCCGGTTTCAAAAGAATCCACAGGGCCATTATCAGAGTCCAGGTTCAACATTTTCCGATATGACGCCGCTACCTTTTCAATCCTTGCAAATCTTCCTCCCTTGTCGCTGTTGGATCGTGCGCGCCGGAGTGCTTCGATTCTCAGGTTAATATCTATACCTGATTCCCGGGGCAGAGGATCACGTTCTTCAAGTACTGCAGCTATGTCGGTGCCCAGCTGTCTGGAGTGCGTGTTTTCTGCCATGAGCAACATATGTGCAATCCTGGGATGGCATGCGAGCTGGTGTACCTGCTTTCCATGAGCAGTGATCTTATTGTTTGCCAGCGCATCAATCTGGTGAAGAGTGTCGGTGGCCTGCGACACCGAAGCTTTAGGAGGAGGAGTCAGCCAGGTAAGAGTATTAATGTCATTCACTCCCCATTGCGCCATATCAAGAACAAGTGATGAAAGATCCGCTTCCTGGATTTCAGGAATACGATGTTCAGCCAGCCGCGAGTGTGTTGCCATAGTCCACATCCGATAACAAACTCCGCTGCTCAGACGACCCGCGCGGCCCGCCCGCTGGTCTGCAGAATCTTTGCTGACCCTGACAGTTTCAAGTTTTGAAAGTCCGGATGAAGGATCGAATTTAGAGGTCCGCGCAAAGCCGGAATCCACCACGATTCGGATACCTTCAATGGTGAGACTTGTTTCAGCTATTGAGGTAGCAAGCACTATTTTTCTTTTTCCATTCTTGTCAGGAAAAATAGCTCTTAACTGTTCCTGTTGTGAAAGTTGTCCGTATAGCGGGTGAACAGAAATGTCCGGAAGTTGTTCGTTTAATAATGCCTCACATTTTTTTATTTCACCCTCTCCCGGAAGAAATACCAGTACGTCACCAGGATGTTCCTTCACTGCAACTGACACTGTTCTTGCTGCAAGCTCTGGCAGGAGACGATCATCAGCATCTGTGGTGTATTTTATTTCGACCGGATATTGTTTTCCTTCACTGATGGCTACCGGTGCTTTTAATAAAGCAGTGAGCTGCGGCATGTTAAGTGTTGCCGACATGATCATGATACGCAGGTCAGGACGCAACACCTGCTGAGCTTCGCGGCAGAGAGCAAGCGCAAGATCGGCATGCAGACTCCGTTCGTGGAATTCATCAAAAATAACCAGGCCAACATTTTCAAGCGCATTGTCGTTGTGAAGCATACGGGTGAGAATTCCTTCTGTCACCACTTCGATTATTGTTTTTGAGCTGACACGATTTTCAAAGCGAATCCGAAAACCAATGGTGTCGCCCAGGTTATCTCCCCACATAGAGGCCATGCGTGTGGCAATTGTTCTGGCCGCCAGTCTTCGCGGTTCCAGCATAATGATCTTTTTACCCGCAAGCCAGGGTTGATCAATTAATGTGAGAGGCAGAAGGGTACTTTTTCCTGCGCCCGGAGGTGCGTTAACGATGAGGGTGTTTTCTTTAGAAAGAATTCGTTGTACATCTGAAACGATGTCGGATACCGGAAGGTTGAAAGATTTTAGATCAAATTGCAAGACGATAAAAGTACGTCGGCAATAGGTATTTTGCAATCAATATAATTCTAATTGCGTAAACAGAGTTTTTTTCTTGCGAATCGCCCGCCTTCGAATTCTGCATAAATAATATATATGCCACCAGGAACCTGATTTTTGCTTATGGTGACATTTGAAGTTGAGCCTTCCATTGCAATAATCTTTCCCATAAAGTCTGTAAGTACAATGCCTGTCGGGATTTCGGAGCAGGTTACTTAATTTCATTGTCTGTTTCGAAAATTTTAAACTGAATCGGCAGATCCTGGATATGTGTTTCCATACCAACAGTTGTAGCTTTCAGTTCCACTGGAATCCGGTCCATATCTGAGCCGTTGTTCCAACCCTCGAAGATGTATGTACCAGGCACGGGTGGGATCTTAAAAAAACCGTTTCCTGAATGAATGCAAACTGAATCTTTGAACACCTTCATGCTTTGAAGATGACAAGAGCCCCCGAATTTTCCCTGAACAAGAATAGAATCGCCTTTCGCTTCAAATACGGCCAGATCTGGCCCGTGAGAAAATGATTTGCCGTTAATGATCAATCTAAAAGCTTCACATCCCGCGCTTTTTGAAAATAAATACTGAGCAGTGAGGATCAGGAATAATGAAAGGGTGCTTTTCATACAAAGTGAACGTTTGAGCTTTCAATTTATTGTGATTGTCGTAATCTCCCTATTAGAATGTCGCTTAAATGTATTTTGTGCGGCAAGAAATTCGCACCTTTAATCTAAAATATAGACAATGAACAAGATCACACCTTTTTTATGGTTCGACGGACAGCTGGAAGAAGCCATGAATTTTTATATGGGCATATTTAAGAATTCCAAAATAAATAACGTTTCCAAAATGGGAGGTGCGGTATTCTCTGCCAGCTTTGAACTTGAAGGACAGCAGTTTCACGGGCTTAATGGCGGACCCATGTTTAAGTTTACGGAGGCAATCTCATTCTTTGTGAACTGCGAAACCCAGGAAGAAATTGATGAGAAGTGGGAAAAACTAAGTGCCGGGGGTCAGAAGTCACGTTGCGGCTGGTTGAAGGATAAGTTCGGTCTTTCGTGGCAGATCGTGCCGCCGATCCTCGGTCAGCTGTTAAATGATAAAGACGCTGCTAAATCAAAAAGAGTGATGGATGCGATGATGAAAATGGATAAGATCATCATAAAAGACCTTCAGGCTGCCAGCGAAGGCAAATAAGACCTCAATTAATCTTAATTTTTTAATCCTTAAGGCGTTCCATTGGACCTTTGTCCGGCATTTTGCTATCTTTGTAGCCCTCAAAAATCATCATAAAAAGCGGTGAAACGGGGATTAAAGAACAAATGAAGAACATACGCAACTTTTGCATCATTGCACATATCGATCACGGTAAAAGTACTCTTGCCGACAGGTTACTTGAATTTACCGGAACAATCAACAAACGCGATATGCAGGCGCAGGTGCTTGATGACATGGATCTTGAAAAGGAGCGCGGCATCACTATCAAGAGTCATGCGATACAAATGGAGTATACGTATAAGGGCGAAAAGTATGTTCTTAACCTAATTGATACCCCGGGCCATGTGGATTTCAGCTACGAAGTATCGCGTTCAATTGCGGCCTGCGAAGGAGCATTACTGATTATTGATGCAGCACAGGGAATTCAGGCGCAAACCATTTCTAACCTGTATTTAGCCTTAGAGCACGATCTTAAGATCATCCCCATCCTTAATAAAATGGACCTGCCAAGCGCAGAACCTGAAATGGTGACTGACCAGATCGTGGATCTGATCGGTTGTGAAAGAGAAGATGTAATTCCGGCAAGCGGAAAAACAGGGATGGGTATTGAAGAGATCCTTGCGGCAATAATTGAACGAGTGTCTTCTCCAGCCGGAGATCCTAAAGCACCTTTACAGGCGTTAATCTTTGACAGTGTTTTTAACTCTTTCAGGGGGATCATCGCTTATTTTAAGATCACTAATGGCACTATTAAAAAGGGCGAAAAAGTAAAGTTTGTAAACACTGGCGCTACTTACAATGCTGATGAGATCGGTGTTCTGAAGCTTAAACAGGAGCCTCGTCAACAACTAAGCGCAGGTGACGTAGGATATATTATTTCAGGGATTAAAGAAGCACGTGAAGTGAAGGTAGGGGATACCATTACTCATTTTGACCGTCCCTGTGAAAAAGGAATTGAAGGATTTGAAGATGTGAAGCCAATGGTATTTGCAGGAATTTATCCTGTGGATACTGAAGACTTTGAAGAACTTCGTTATAGTATGGAGAAACTCCAGCTCAACGATGCTTCACTGACATGGGAACCTGAAAGCTCGGCGGCGCTTGGATTTGGATTCCGCTGCGGATTCCTTGGAATGCTTCATATGGAGATCATCCAGGAGCGTTTAGAGCGCGAGTTCAACATGACGGTAATTACAACGGTTCCCAACGTGTCGTACCTGGCACACAAAACGGATGGAACTGTGGTAACGGTAAATAACCCAACTGACCTTCCTGATCCTGCCCGAATCGATTATATTGAAGAACCATACATAAAGGCAACTGTCATTACCAAGTCGGAGTTTATTGGGCCAGTAATGAGTTTGTGTATTGAAAAACGTGGGCAGATCGTTAACCAGCATTACCTGACCGCTGACCGCGTTGAGCTTATTTTTGAAATGCCTTTAGGTGAGGTAGTTTTTGACTTCTTCGACAGGTTAAAGTCTATTTCAAAAGGATACGCGTCATTTGACTACCATCCGATAGGCATGAAACAGTCTGATCTTGCCAAGCTGGATATTCTTTTAAACGGGGAGCCAGTGGATGCCCTGTCGGCACTAATTCACCGAACCAACGCTTATGAATTTGGCAAAAAGATCTGCGAAAAATTAAAAGAACTGATCCCAAGACAGCAATTCGAGATTCCTATCCAGGCAGCTATCGGCGCAAAGATCATTGCCAGGGAGACCATCCGTGCTATTCGTAAAGACGTGACTGCTAAATGTTACGGTGGTGACATCAGCCGTAAACGTAAACTTCTTGAAAAACAAAAAGAAGGTAAAAAGCGCATGAAGCAGGTAGGAAATGTTGAGATCCCGCAGAGCGCATTTATGGCGGTGTTGAAGCTGAATGATTAACTAATAAAGAACCGTCGTTTTAATATAGTATTACAAAAAAAAAATTTTAAAGGCAGGTTCTTTAATTTTGATTGATTTCGTTAGCATCTTCTTTTGAAAGAAAAGCGAAAGATCCCGAGTATATCGTCAGGTCTGTTTGTGGTGGAACCTGAACGATCTCACAATTATTCCATTTAAGATATAGGAGTATATTTTGTCTCAAAGGAGATCCGACGATAACTTTTTCTCCCGTCAACTTTTTGTTTTCTCGGAAGAACTGATTTAATTCTGTTGGAAGTGTTAGAATATAGCTCACTTGCCTGCAAAAAGTGAATACTAGCAATATACCAAAGACTAATCCGACTGCTATTTTCCATTTTGTAGAAATCCAAAGACAAAAACGGGCAACAATAAATACAATAAACATAAAAACGGGCGCCAGGTACCAATTGTGTTTTGTAGCCGCAAAAGTTAAAACTAAAGCCAATGGAACAATCAGGCATGTTGAAAGCACTGTAAGACGTAGGTTCTGTTGCATAAGTAGTGTCTTCAACGTCGCTCGTCTTTTATAAAGTATAGTTATCCCGTAGGCAACCGCGATGTAAAAGATATAATTCCATAAATTGATTCTAGCGTCCAAAACAGTAATAAAAAAAAGGAAGTCGTTTTTTTGTGGCGGCAAGTTTTCAAAACCCGGGTTTGTGAGTCGGGAAAATGTGTCGTAGATAAACATGGTTTCGACGCTATTTTTGCTCCCGTAAAATGAGACGTCTGTAGTGTGTCCAAATAACTGCACGAGCACCAGCCACGACCCGGCAATTAACAAAAAAATAAAAGCGGATATCCAAAGCCGAGAATCTTTAAAGAGAAAAGATCTTCTTCTAATTACAAGATAGAGTATGAATCCTGGAATCAGGGTCAAAGAAGCCGGGCCTTTACAATAAAAAGCAAGCCCGGTAAATATTCCGACGAG
>CBIHOL010000092.1:0-18039 GCA_966211905.1 uncultured bacterium | reverse complement strand
CGTGCAACATTAAGCTTCATCGTTGGCGCTTCGCACCCGACGAAGCTTAGTTGTTATATGCAGTTGCCGTGGATGACACCTATAATTGAAATCAATTTTCAATATTTCTGCCAAATTTTTCGATTCTTTCTGAAGTGGAAATCGTCTTAGCCTTTCCTTTTACCATTGTTTCTGTAACATAAATTAACTGACCTTGCTTATGGGTATAGTAATCTGATTGAAGCAACCTGAAATATCCTTTCCTAAAATGAGGTATTTTCGATACTTGTGTACGTTCAGAATCGGTGATCTTTTCGGAAACGCTAAAAATGACATTTCGCTCAGATCTCTTTTCATTTTTCTCGAGTGTGATTTTGGGAACTCCTTCGGCCACACATTCTGGAAAGCATTTCATGTATGCTATTGTGTTGATGGCAAGCCTAAACATTTTAGAACTAGTCAGAGATTTTTCATCCTGCTTTCTATTCTGATCTATATAGAATTTGTCCGACGTAAGGCCATTAATAAGTTCGTTGTGAGAGAAAAAAAGTTCTATTGTATTATTATCATAGAGGCTAAGAGAGAAAGCATAGCCGTTAGTTTCATGAGGGATATGCAAGCCAAATGTATACTTAACACATTTGGTTTTGCCTGATGTTTTGATATAAACAACATCCGTGTCTTCTCCATTTTCGTACAAATACTTTCTAATCCCATCAAGGTCTGATAGCGATGTATTTTCGAGAAAATCTTGCAACTGCTTTTCTAAGAAAAAAATATGCAAAAATTTTCCTCTTAAATCCTCCTTCCATAATTCTAATCCAGATAACATGAGTTGATTAGACTCTGAGTTTTCACGATCTGCTCGTATTACATTTATCAGGTTGCGTCTGAGTATGGTAAAAATATGTTCATCAGGAATTTCTGGTGTGAGTTTTTTTTGCACTCCATAAAGATTTTCCCAAACAAACTTTAAAGGGGTGCTATACCATATTTTCTTTGCCATATAGATTGTTATCAATAGGTGAAAAAAGTGTGTAATTTTTTAGTTTCATCATGGAAATGGCAATTGCATATAACACCTAAAATATATGCCGTTAACCGGCTTTGGCCTAAAAATTCAGTATTGATAATCAAAGTAGTAGTCGCCTTTTAAATTGTCACTGCGCAAATACAAACAAATCGTATTACAAGCCATTCGTTCCACTACACAATAAATTAACAAAAGAACTGTCAATTCACTACTATCGAGATTACTAAAAGTTGAGGAAATATCAGAAGGTGTTTTCACCCTTTTTCATAGTTATTAGACAGTAAACTGAAATCAATAAACTGATTCTGCTTTGAATATCAACAGTTTAAGTTTAAAAATAAGACTTAATTCCTCTTTTTCCTGGTTCGATAATTCTCCAAAGTGGGGCACTTTTAAACCCTGTAAGTCATTGATTTACAGGGTTTTTTCTTTTTAGGTGTGTCATTTTTCCACGCTTTTTACCCCTTTCTGCCGCTTTAATTGACATAAAATTGACACATCTCATGACACACCGAAAAAATGTTCCTTTCCCGGCACAAAACCAACACTGTCGGGTATCAAAAAACCGCCAAAAAAGGCCCCATTTCCTTCATTTGACACACGAAATGACACACGGTTTGACACACCATTTAGGACATAACTTCTCCTCCTTCAGCGTGTTAGTCAAAATGGCAGTAATGGCAAACATGTTGGGTCTATTTAACAAAAATTATTCTACCCGCTTTTTGCCGCTTTCTCCCAGTATGATAAAAGCCGGGCAAATGACTGCTTATAAGATGGCAGAGCTAATTGGCATGGCACACTCCTTGAGCCTTTATTCTTCTACTAATTAAACCCCTTTCTTATGAATTTCATTCAACGCCCCAACAAAAATGGAGATAAGATTACCTTTTATTATGATTACGGTCGCGCCCCAGGTCAGCGACCATCAACTGGTATTTTTATTTATGCCAAACCCAACAATCAAATCCAAAAGAACCATAACAAAGAAGCGCTGAAGTTACTGGAAACTAAAAAAAGCCAGGTTATTATTGAGCAACAGGCAATAGGCTCAGCCTATATTCCATCGCATAAGTTCAAGGAGAACTTTTTAGATTATTTTGAAGAATACATTAAACTTAATAAGCGCGAGGGTAACCGGCATCTCACCTGTTGTTTTTCCAAGTTCGAAGAGTTCGTTGAAAAATCATTCATTGCGCCTATCGAGATTACTGAAAACTTTTGCAAGCGATTCAGGCGATATTTATTGGATAAGCTAACAGGCGAAACGCCTGCGAATTATTTTGCCAGGTTTAAATGGGTTATTGATGCGGCTACTTCAGATGGATATTTTGTAAAAAATCCTACTGCAAACATTCCGGCAGTATCTAATCCAAGTATAGCCCTGAAAGAACATCTTGAAGTGGATGAATATCTGGCATTATTAAATACGCCCTGGACAAATGAAGAAGTAGCACAGGCCTTTATTTTTAGCTGTTATACCGGGTTGCGATGGGTGGATGTTAAATTGCTTAACTGGAATGATATTAAAGGAAATACATTGGTAACACGTATTATTCAAAAGAAAACCGGCAGACCGGTTACATTAACCCTTCATCCCATTGCAAAAAGTATATTAGGAAAAAGACAAGCTCAATTACCTGTGGATTTTAATGGCAAAAAATTGGTGTTTGATCTACCAACGGCAAACGGCGCTAATAAAGTTTTAGGAGAATGGATAAAACGCGCTGGTATTGAAAAGGATATCACCTGGTCATGCGCCAGATTAAGTTATTCTATACTGCTTCAGGATACAAATGTTGATTCCGCGTCAGTTGCCTATCTCCTGGGACATGCCACCACAAAGCAGGTAGAAAGAACCTATAAACGTCACCGGCCAAAAGATCAAACGGAAGCCATAAACAAATTACCAACACCAAAAGAAATGCCCTTCTTTTTAAAATAGTCATTTACAGAAAGCGGCAGGTAGATGAAATTGATTCCAATAACAACACCTTGCATAAGGCCAGCTTTTACCAGTTGGCCTTTATGCTTTTCACGCTTGTACAAAAAATCAATTTGATCATAATACAATTAGATGCCAATTAGAATTTACCAGAGTTGTGTTAGATGCCGATCAGACAACAATTAGAGTAGGCCAAGAGTACGATCAAAAACAGCTATTATCCACCATTAATATTATTACAAATGAATAGTCATACGCCCCTGAAATCTCGTGAAGCTGCAAAAATAAAGTCCGATGCACCCGAAAAAATGCAGCAAGCTATTGACGAGCTGCAAAAAACGGTTGCCATGCAATACGACTTATTGAAAAAAACGCTTACGGAGAATGAATTGCTTCAGCACAAGGTGCGGCAATTAGAAGAACAATTAAACGATAAGCGAAACAGCGATGGATATGGCAGCACTTCCAGTTGGATCAGTAAGATTGTTTTCACCTTGCAACAGGAAAACCGGCCATTACGCTCTCCCGAATTAATAACCCTGCTTGAAAAACGGGAACCGGCTCTGGCGGAACACTATAATAAGGTGCAGTACTTTTCTGCTTTTTTGAGTAATGCCGTGAAATACGGCCGGGTTATACAACAAAAAATGAAAGGGGTAAGAGGGTATTATTATTTGTTGCCGGATTGGGTGGATGAACAAAATGATGTTAAGCCGGAATATTATGGGAAGATGCTTTGATCATTCTCAGATAAAGTTCGGAAAGTAGGTGCTTGTTGGTTCGAATTCAGTCTGCCCGACGAAAGATCATCATTTTGTATTACGCCTGTAAAATCAAATTGATTTACTGGCGTTTTTATTGTGCGCCATCTATTTTCGTTGCCTCACCAAAAGGTTTAACCCCTAATGGATCATTAGTCATAGGTTTTTCTTGTAAGTTAATTGAGCGAATATATTTTCATTTTCGTTTGCGTTGCTGTTCGGGAATTTCGGTTTTTTCATGTATTATCTTTAATAATTTTCCAGGCGTATTCTAGTGCCAGTTCATTGGATGTCCTATACCGGGGAACCTGAAGATCATTTTTAATCAGGCGTTCAACTCCACTTTTAATATTTGAATCTGCAAGCCCCTTGTTTATAAAAGCTACTGCATAAATAAAAAGCTGTGATCCAAGCCAGCTATATTTCGTTATAGCTTTTGATTTAGAAATAAACCATTCCGATTCAAGATTGGTAATAGCATCAATCTTTTCATTGATCCGGTTCGTTATTTCCTGGTCTGAAATATTGTACTGATAATGAGCTGAAACGTAAGGAGCAAAATCGGTTAGAAGCGGAGAAGATTGATAAAAATCCTCCTTGAGAAGTAGTTTAGTAGTAAAGTCATTCCAGGTATTATATATAGCTTCCAGGACTTTTTTTAAGTCTGTTAACGCCAACGATTTTATTAATTCTCCAAGAAATTTTTCATGAATGATGATGCGGTTTGTATACTCATTCAAGGTGAAACAATCTTTAAAAACAGATATGATGAATGAATCAGGTAAATTTTGAGTTACATTCCCAAAAGCACACATGGCAAGCTCACTTCCTGAAAAGTACCGGATCGCCTTTTTAAATAATTCTTTTTCGTTGTTGTAAATGTTCAATAACTGATATTTTATTGCTTCCTGTTCAATAGTTGAATATTTGCTTTGACAAAAGAAGTTAATCCTTCTGGCAATTTCGAAGTTAAGCCAGTAGGCATAATTTGTATTGGGGGAAAGACTTACCAACTCTTCTTTTGAAAATTCATGCAGATAAAAAATTACGTTCAATGGTTTTTTTATCGTGGTTATAAAACTTGCAAATCCAGGCGCATTTAGATACCAGTAGAATAGCGAAAGTTTTGATACCAACGGGTTAAATAGAAGACCTGTGCTACGCTCAATGGAATTAATTAATCTATAAAAATCAAGAATATCACCTTCAGCTTCAGCTTTTATGGCAGTATTCAACATGCTTTGCTCGTAATAGGATGTATTTTTCAAAACGTTGAAATCTAATTTAAGACTTTGAAGTAAAACTTCGAGCTGTTTCCCAAGTGCGTCCTTTCGATCTTTAGAATAATTTCCGTCGTCCAGAAATTTCGGGAATGGAACTGAAAAATAAGTTTGAGCCATAAGAAAAGAAAGTAGACTGGTTAGACTGGTATCTTGAAAGGCAGCGTCCAAACAGTTTTGCATTGCCGAAGAATAACCCTGCAGCTTTTTAATTTTTTCGGATTCAGGCTTGCTCATCCAGCCAGAATACAATACACGAATTTTCATATCACCGTCTTGAGGAGTCTTACTTTTCGTGTCGATAAACTTTTTGACGGTAAGAGTCGCAAGTTTGTTCAGGATCTTTATGAGCCCTGTGTCTGCCGGAGTAGTTTTTTTTGCTATCCAGGCTTTGTTAATTATGGTTTCGGGTATTTCCATACGATACATTGAGGTTTATTTAATTGGTCCCACAGTTCATTGAATGCGTCTATGACTGGCTGGGCATATGAAACTTCCTGTAAAATATGATGGCTTTTCCCAAATGAATTTACCGAAGTCCCAAGACTAAAAACCTTTGGTGCCTGTGCAATCCCGCCGGGAAAAATTAAAAAACGGTCATGGAATGCCCAGCCGTAATTACCATACTGTATCCGAAATTCCAGGTTTAGACCAGCGTTGTTGTTTTTGGGGTTTTCCAGCTTTTTTCGCAGTTTTCTGATTGTCTCCGATGGCGATTCAGATTTAATTTTCTGTATAGTCCTCGTCCGCTTATTGAGTGAACCAATGGCCTTAAGTTCCACCCCCATGATTACGCTGTAATACAAAGTTTTTATTATGTCCTCCGATGTCAGGAATGGGTCCCAAAGATATGCCCCGTGAGATCCGTCTCGGTTTATCAACTTTATTAGGTCCTGGATAGCAAGTTCATGATCGATTCTATTGTACTGTTTGAAAGATAATTGTTCTGATAGCCTCTTTTTTTCGCCGTTATTTACCTGTAGGCGTATATGTGTGACATAAGACAGATTGGGTTTCGTCATTGAATTTTCTTGTGACCGGAGCAGTACTTCAACTAACTTTTTGCCTAACTGAAATATTCTGGGCTGTCCACCTCCAATGTGAGAGCCAAAGTTGAAGCCTTTAATATAGGTTCCTGAAGATTGGAAAAGCAACAAACTGGGTGTTTTACGCCATACAAGGATGTTGGTAATTGAGTCGACATTACCTGATTTTATAATCTGTTTTGAGGACTTATCATACGGCTCCAGCCGCGCCGATAGAAAATTCTTATCCAAAACATTCTGTATTTGTATTTCACAATCGGGGATTTTTGTAACCCGCGGGTGCCATTTAAAGTAAAGCTCCGCGCCATCGTCCGACTTTAAACTCTGGCTTTCTGATTCCAGTATATTAATAGGAAACTGGAAAATAATATTTCCCAACCGGTCAGGTACTACAGAAAAATCCAGGGGAACAACCTTTGATATATGCTCCTGGATCACTCGAAATTTTTTCGAGGACATTCCCTGGAAAAGTCTCAAATCCCCCTTTTTTTCGTCAAAGTATTCGACGATATAGGAACCTGCAAAAAAATTGTTTTTAAGCACCTTGTTCAGTCGGTTGCCTTCTGTAGATGGGATAAACTGGCCGGATAAAAGCTTCAGTTTTCCTAATTTTAAATCTGTCCTGCCATCAAAATTCCACAGATTGGAAGCTTCAAGTTCGCCGTTTACCCGTATTGTCTCTTCAATACTTAAATGATATCGCTGTATACATAAAGTCAGGTTATTATCTACCGGATGCCGGGTGAGGTAGGAACAGTTTCTCCCTGCAAAAGGTTTTTCTTCAAGACTTGCGAGAATAAAAAAATTATGCGGTTGTTTGGTGGCTTTGTCGAAAAGAAACAACTGGGTCACCTCGCAGGATTGGAAAAAGCCAACAATCTCGTCCGCTATCAAAGTGGAAAATGTAACCATTGTTCTTTGGTGTTTTGTGTATTAATGCAGGATGCTGAATAAAGCGGTCAATATTTTTAGGTTCAGGGTGAATAACAAAATCAAAATCCCGCGTTGCTCTTGGAACAATGTATATACTCATTGCCACGCTGCCCTAAAGCATATATGGTATATTCGATTCATTGAGTACATCAGTTATTTTTTGAAAAAAAGCCACCATAAAGAAGACAAGTAACTTCAAGTCTTTCTTTTAGCCAAATCTAACTAGTTAGGCTTGTTCAGTTATATTTTATTTAATGTCAGAGCGCCTTTCCTTCTACCTAAAGCGATGTCAAAATAATCCAGGCTACACCTAGCCCTACGTTAACCTGCCGCATAACACAGCGCTAACTAATTATCTTTCACGAAAGCTCTTTTTTTGTTCCTTGATAGCTCTTTATGGCGTTGTGAATAAAGTAATAGATAACGTATGTATTAATCCAAATTGAAAGCCAAAAAGCAGCTATACCCAAAACTCCTGTGTAATAATTTTTCCAGACTATTTTTAACATGTAATACTCAAAATAAAAAGGAAGAAATATCAACGACAATAAAGGTGCTATTAATATTACACCAAGGCAACTGCTTAACAAACTTGGCTTCTCTGTATTAAATTTTAGCATTTCAGTCGAATACGAAAACGGCAATAATATTCTGGTGAAAAGGTTGTTGCGGTCATTATCTAATTCTTTAAAATTTACATCTTGCTTGTAATTTGAAAGAAAAATCAACTTGACAGTCGTGAATAGTTCCGCTTTATGAGATGATATGATAACGATTTGCAATAGTAAAAATCCAAATAAAACAGGGATTACTGTAAGGAGAAGTGAAATATCCGAAATATTTGCAGGGCCAAGCTGAAGTGACGAAATTCTAGTGCTTGATGCAATGAAATAGAGAAAAGTGATTACAATAAGGTATAAAGTTAGCTTATCTATACGTTGGTTTAGGTCTTTTAGTTTCTCATAGCACTTGTCATAATAATCAAGCAGTTTTTCATTTTGGTTATCGGCTATAAATTTTAATATTTCAAGTCTATTCATAATCAGATGAGTTATTATCCATAAATTTAAATCCTGTCCACCAACTCTCTAAACAAGCCAGCTTCACGCCATAATTGTTTATTACCCACAACATACAGCACTTCTTTTGCTCGTGTCACCGCAACGTTAAGAAGATTGGGTTTACCTCCTGCCCATCCTCTAGCTTTCGCTTGGCCAGGATCTTGCGCCCCAAGTACAAATATTACTGCTTCGGCCTCCCGACCTTGAACTGTGTGTACTGTACCGATACGTTCAGTACACCATTGATACTCATTATCTGTCCAGGATTTAAGTATCCCACTTTCTCTGACCATTTTACGTAGATTTTCAGCTACTATAACAAAAGGAGTAACTATGTAAAGATTGGGATTAATAGAAGTCATTTGTAAACGACGTAGCAAATCAAGAACAATATACCCTTCCTGCGGGCACCACTTTTCATCTGCCTCGCCTTGTATATCAATCCACCGCGAAGAGCCAAGGCAATCTCTTATGGGTGACGTGCCAGATTGTTTCGCTTGCACCATTAAATGTTCATAAGCAATTACATTAGAAATCGAAAACATCGGTTCTGCACAACGGCGATGAACAAGTAACGGTGCGCCTACAAACCGACTTCCAAGTTTTGTATGAAATTCAGCATAATAAGATGTTGCAATATCTGCAAGAGTTTGCGTTGAGGCTTCCGGCGCATTATAGAGATTTGGGTCAATCCCAAATCTTTTGCAAATATTTTGTGTCAAAGTATCGGGCAACGTAACTACTGGTTCAATTTGCATAGGATCACCAACAACGATAGCTCGCTTTGCCCGCATGATGGCGCCAATAGATGCTTGTGGCAACGCCTGCCCCGCCTCATCAATAAGAAGCCAGCCAAATGTTTCAGGGGGTAACCCTTTAAACATTCGTTCAACAGAAGCAAATGTTGTAGATACAGCAGGCACTACAAGAAAAAGAGAAGACCATAAATCGGGCAATAGCTTTGTTTTCTCTTCATCGGGCATAGATTTTCCGGAAAAGACCATCATTAAACTTCCCAAATTGTGCCGTAGCGGGCGTGCCGATGCATCAATAAAAGCTTTGTGTAACTTAATTGCGGCAATAAACAGTTCATCACGTAGCCTTTGCATTTGTAAATCGCACCAGGGTGCAATCTGATGCTTTTCATTATGAGATAATGCGAAAAACTCACTATCAATTAAGTAAGGTCCTAAACGATTACGTGCATCGCTAATTTTTTGCCTCGCTGACATTAATGTATTATTTGCTATTAAATAGCGCCCTTCACATGCTTGAAGAGTTGATTGCCAGGTTTTCCATTTTTTATCACAATCCAATAAAATTCGCTCTTTGGCTTCATGTTCTTTATTAGCTTTTTTAACCATTTCGGTGATGTCATAATGGTCTTTACGCCACAACTGGAATGTTGCTGTTCTAAAGAGGCGTGCCCAAAAACCAGGTCTCGACCTTAAATGCTGAACTAAATTATCCTGAAAAGTTGTTAGAATAGCTCTCGCCTCACTTAAAGCAGTATTGGCAGCGCCAAATTCAGACTTAGCTCTTGCCTCTTCCTGTTTAGCTTCTGCAAGTGATGCTTTTGACCTTGCTTCGTCTTCTGTATATTGTGATAAGTTCAATACAGTTTGTCTAATTTGTTCTAATGCGGCAAGGCCAACACAGCTTTTTTCTGATGATTGTTTATATTTTTCCCTTGCTACTTGCCATCTTTGAAGTGCTTCTAGAGGATTGGCTGGCGCATCTGAGTCAACTACAATACGAGGGCGTTTTGTTTCAATAAGCTTACCTTCTTCATCTTTAACTTCAATTAATTGAGGTGTACCTGATGCTTCAGCAAGGTATGTTGAAAGCCCGGCGTCACTGTCCCACCAAAACGTTTGACGAAAGCGACTTCGATTACTGACGTTGCCCAGAACCGCTGCAATAAGCCCCCAGGTTTCACGATTAAGAAGTGTGTCAGACAAAACTTTGAAATAGCGAAGATCATGAGCGTCTTCAGCAATTGCTTTAATTCCCGGAAGCTCTGCACTTACATTTTCAACTGCTTTGTTATTAGACGATGCAATTACCATCTCAAACCCCTTAAGACTTTTATCAACCTCGTAAAGATGTAGCCAGGCTTGGCCTGCTTTTAGTTTTTCACCGGAATGGGTGAAAGCATTAACGGGGTTATCAAAATTACACATTGCTTCTGCACGTTGCATTACTAAAGCGGCAACAATATCCCTCAATAAAGTTGTCTTGCCTGTTCCTGGAGGGCCGTTAACAGCAAAAATCCCACCCGCTTTTAGCTTATTTAAAGCAAGATTTACCGCGCATTGCTGTAACAAAACTAATGGATGCCTACCGCTACCCGGCCATCTGGCAGCAGGTATCAAGCCTGGAGAAATGGCTCCTTCCAAAACATTTGAATCATTAACAAGATCATACCGCTTTACAGGTATTTCAAATCCTAGGTAGCGTTTTAAGTTTCCGGTAGCTTGGCCATTTTCAAATAGCACTTTGGCATTTTGAAGATCTCCCAGAAAAAAACTATTAAGCAATAATGGTTCAGGAGCCTCAGTGTTTCTATAATACTCATAGGTTTTAACTGCGAAACACGTTTTTGATCTTATATTTAAAGGTATACCGAGTGTGTCGGCAAGGTGATTGTAGGCATCAGTGATAGTTAATAAATCTAATGGCAGAATTTCGCCTTCCTCATTTGTCCGTCGGAGTTTTTTTTCCAGAGTTTCGGTTAAAGCTTTTTCATGTTTCGGCCATTCCTTAAGAATATTTAAATCACCCTTCAATGCTTTAGGTACTCCCCAGCCAAAGCTTGAAATTGCAACAGCAGGCGCTTCAACAAGACAGCCATTCCGATCTACAACCGCCGTAGCAAGAATTGCTTCTCCTTGCGCAACAGGCCTCTCTACCCGATTGTCGGCATATATTTCAAGAAGTGATGATATTGCTTTCTGAAAATTAACTGTACCGATAACAATCTGATAATATAAACGATAATTTTGTCGGCTCTTTTCTACCCCTCCTTCCCATGGTAACCTCCCTTTGTCAAATGATACAATTAGACGAGCGTCCCCGTTGGATGCCAGGTCTTTCGGTTGACGAAAGGTTTGAGGAGATAAAACTTCGAGAGCCGTCCACGCTGCAAGGATACTATTAGCAGAGTTTGATGTGGGGGTTGTAGCAATTGTTCCGGCATTCGATTCAATTGGAGAAGTGATTATTGCAGGTAAGGGGGCGTCTGTAATAATTTCTTTAGGTAACCTTAGGGCGTTTTCAACACGATCACGAAGTTTTTTAGCACGTTGTGTGGAACGATATCCCAGCTCAGAATTAAGTAACTGCAAAAACTCTATATCTTTTAACCGGTCCTCAAAGTAAGTCTCAAGTTTTTCAATTGAATCATTAAAGAAAGGTCTTCGTGTATTTTTGCTCATAGCTACGGGAACTTTAAAATAACACAAACAGTAAAGCTATTGCCCATTCAGTCAATAAGATAGTGATTTTATTGCAAATATTCAATTTCTTAAAATAGTGAGAATTGCGTAACCTAATCGAGAACCGATCACTGAGGTGTTAATAATATATTTCACGCTATCCTAATGGCCGCTAATATTTTTGACAGCCTTGATGATTGTCAGTTGGAAGAGTTTAAACTACAAAAAGAAATTGCTGATTATATACACGAGAGAGGAGTAGATGTTATTATTGAAGGGCCTGGACACAGCAGTCCTAAACAGCTAAAGCATATAGCCAAACATTATGATGCAATGGG
Organism: uncultured bacterium; assembly: GCA_966211905.1. Lineage (GTDB taxonomy): Bacteria > Bacteroidota > Bacteroidia > B-17B0 > Aurantibacillaceae > Aurantibacillus. The sequence continues at coordinate 6,226 of CBIHOL010000092.1, read as the reverse complement.
ATATCCGATAATGCCTTTAGGACCTATCCCCACAGACATTGCAATAGGTCAGGATCATATATCTTCTGCAATTGGAGCTACAATTCTCGGAATGCTTAACTGTGTAGATATTATAACCGCAGTTACAAGAGAAGAGCATACAGGGAAAATACCAACAATAGAATCATCAATTGAAGCAATCAAAGCCTCTAAAATAGCAGCCCATGTAATCGATATGAATAAAATGGAAGATTATGTAGAAGATCGGGAAATAGTTAATCACAGAACTAATTATCAGACATGTATTTACGGCAAAAGGAAATCCGGGTGCAGCAGATGTGCACATGTTTGTCCGTTGGAATATAAAGGGCTATAGAGATAAAAAAAACGGATATTTTTAAGGATGTTTAGATACATCTTTAAAAGGCACTATCCTTCTCATTTATCAAGCAAGAGGCATTTAAGCTCTCTATCAAAGTTCAACCTACTATTGAAAGCGTTCTTCTTACTTTTCTGATGATTTAAGTTATTATCTATCAAATACGTTTTTAATAATTCTGTCAATCTCTATTACAGATATCGCACCCCTGATACTTCCATCTTCAATTTGATGGGGCTTGTCTTCTGTGATGATCAGCGTTCCGTTCTTTCCGCCACCTTCATCAAGTGGAAGAATATCATTCGCACGATACCACTGATATTTTTCTTCCCAGCGCTGTTTGTATTCTTCATCAAACAACATCCCACAGTGCTCCCAGTAATACACCTCCCCTGTATCGTCATTTTCGATAGTAAAATCTGGTAATTTCTCTACTTCTTTCAGCACCAGCTTTTTCTCGTATAATGGTGCAAGGTTCTTGTCAATTAATCGCTGATAAATCAACAGTTCGCTTTTTGACCGCAGCATTTTGCCATCACTTGCCTGATGAATCAGATTTTTCTCCAGATATTCTCCTTCTACTTCAATTAGGTCAGGCTTTTCAAAAAGATTGGTAATTCTTTTGAGAGCGTCTGATTTAAGGGGTGAACCCAAGCCTTTTATATCAAATACATTGCCTTGAATCAACATAATAACTTTGTCCTTCTGCCGTGTCAGAGCCGTGTAAAGCATTTCTCTAGACAACAGAAAACAAGGATTCGGAATTACTATGAAGACCTTACCAAATTCACTACCCTGAGCTTTGTGAACGGTAAGTGCGTAAGCCAGCTCCAGTGGAGTGTTTCCATCTTCGGAAAATTCCCATGATTTAAAGGTGTATTTGTAGCCCTGCTGAGAAGTGAACTCAATTTCGGTGTTTTTTGGACGCCCCTTAAAGGTCATTTTGGATGTTTTAAACTGGCCTATGACCATCCCAATCTCTCCATTGGCAATGTAGTTCATGGAATCATTTGTAGGCCATACTTCTTTTCTTCTAGAATTCATCAGGTTAATCACTTTGTCTCCATAAACAATCTCCTCTAATCCAATCGGCGCAGGAATTTTACCATATTTATTTCTAGCATATTCTACCTTTTCCTTTCGAAACAGCTTATGTATCTTTCGGTTAATTGCTCTTACACCAAAAACTTTTTCCCGAACAGGTGATAATATCTGCCAGGATTCTGCTTTTACTGCCGCTTCTTTGAAATTAAAATAGCGTCCATCATTCGAACCTAATGACTTGTTGAAAGTAGCCACATCTTCCAGCGAATTCATTTCTAATTCATCTACCAATACCTTTTCGAATTGATTTTCAAAATCCATTTCATTCTCCCAATGTTCGATTCTCAAGTATTGTGAATTAGGAATGTTTATGATGTGATTAATGATGCTATCAGCACCCGGTTCCAAACTTTCTCCGCTAAACCATTCGGCCAGCTGTAAATCTTCACGTTTAGAACCACCTTGTCTACGTTTGATAGTCAGCTCGGCATAACCTTTACCAACTCGTGGAAACGCTGTTTCTATTCCTTCTGGTTTCAGGTAATGGATAATGTCTAAAAACGGGCGACCTGCGCCTATGGGAGGTAGTTGGCGATGGTCGCCTACCAAAATAAACCGCTTTACACCTTTTAAACAGTCGAGTGTGGTAGCCAGCATTTCTTCGGTGAGCATGGAAGCTTCATCCAAAATCACAGTTTCGTATTGCCCTTCGCAGTATCTGTTGGAGAACACATATTGTTGAATTTCTCCGTTATATCGTTCATAAGTGGAAAGGAATTGCGCTATAGTTTTAGCGGTAACTTGAATGTTTTTAGCCACTTCTTCCATCCGCACGCGGGCTTTACCTGTGGGCGCAAGTAACAATACACCATTTTTTCCCACTTCTTTCTGATTTGCCAAAATCGTGAGCAATGTCGTTTTTCCTGTTCCTGCCGGACCAATTAATACGGAAAAGCGATTTTCCGCAATTTCCTTCAATGCGGCGGCTTTTTCCTGTCTTGCTTTTTTCTCCTGATTTTCAGGCTCACCTTCTGTGAATGTGGCTAAGGCTCTATTGAGAAGTTGCGCCCAATCGGCCTGCAATTCCAAACGTTTAGCGTTTACTCGTTCCTTTATTTTTTGACTAATGATACTTCGGGTTTCTGTAAAACGCTGCAATTGATAAGCTCTTTCCCCATCTTTCATTTCTTCCAACACTATGCTGTTCGTAAAGCACTCCTCTGCCAGTTCAAAATAATCACTGTTGATGGCACAAAGGGGGGATAAAGAAAGGGCTCTGATTTTCTTTATCAATTCTTTTCTAGGCAAAAGTGTATGCCCCAGTAAGGCTGCAAATTCCAATTGCTCAATGGTCAGTGCCCGTATACGATGATTTTCGAATGGGTCATCCAGTAGCAACTGGTCAGGTAACAAGGTATCCGGTGCATTTTTCAGATACATTCCCAGGTCAATAGTGTTTAGCGCTACAGGTGTCAGTGTGTGACGCAGGTCTTCATAAATCAGATAAGGATTCTCCAGATATGCTTCATCGTTTCGGTTGATACCTAACTCCTGGCGCTCCTCTTCTATAAAAAGGAACTTAGCTTGTTCAATACTTAAATCAAACCGGCTGAGTAAGTGCAAGAAGCTGATACGGGTGGGAGTAGCTTTTTCCTTTAACCGTTGATAGAGTTTTTTAGAATTGAAGGGAATTAATGTTGCTACTGCATCCGATAAAATGCCTTTAGGGTCATCTAATGCCCTTTCAAACTGCAACCACGGATTTTCATTGTCATCTTTCAACTGATTGATGATTTCTGCTGCTACAAAATGGCCTTTCTCTATGCCAAAGGCACACAGAGCTGAACCCATTCCCGGATATACCCCACGCAGTTTTTCCAATTGGGCTATTTCGTTGTGAATCCACTGAATGCTGGCTTGATGGTTTTCGCCAATACCCAGTGATTCGGCTTTTTCCAGCGATTTGATGCACTCCAGTAATACGCGAATGGCACTATCATTACTAACGTGCTCGGCTGCATAAGAAAATTCGAAGCGTTTGTCGTTCGGAACAATCACTACTATTTCTTCTATATCAAATTCGGAATGTTTTTCCTGATATGTCATGGCCTCGTGATAGGGCAGCAGAAAGCCGTTCTTCCCATCCTTACGAATAGAATGCCGTATCATATGTTCCCAGTAGGCCGCGCCAAATCGGTTATTGCTGCCTTCGTAAGCCTCTGATGAAATAATTTCCTTGATCTTGCCCACTCCAGCAATAACTCTCCCTGATTCTTCAACAAAAGGTACCTGCTTGGCATAGAAAAACACCAGGGAAGTATCTTCCTGGAGGTGTTCAAAAAAGCAGTTGAGCAAGGCTTTTTGGTTCCCTATTTCCTGCACCCAGTTATCGCCACCGTTTTGAGCCCAATCCAATTGGGGTTCACGGGTGTCATCAAAGTTCAGATCGTATAAAGCTGTTTTCTCTTTGGCATTTTCTTTCAGCATCCAGTGATAGGGTACGGCTGCTGCAGAATAAGCCAGGAACTGCACTTTGGTGGGTTTTAAATGTCCATGGCTATTAGGAGAACTTTCGGCATAAGGGTGCTCGAGGGTTTTGTAAAAAGGAAAAGATGCCATAAAGGTGGCTCGTTCACCCACACAAACGGGGAATTGAGATTCTTCCAATTCACTGAGTGATTGTCCCGCCAGTTCCTGTTCATGTTCATCATTGCGGTTTAAGGCACAATTCCTTAGAACTAAGCACGCTCCATTGGCTTTTGGGTTGTTGCAGATACTACCATTCCAGGCGTTATCGTGCCAGGGCACACGAACAGATAAATGCCTTAATATATAGCGTGGATTATGTTTCATCGGTTTGGGTTAAAATTAGCTATTGTAGATCAAACTGAAATTACCGAGATATACTTATATATTACGAAATTAAGGCAGTTGCTTTTCTGTCGTGTAACCGTCTGAGTAATTTTTAATCCGTATTGAAAAGCATAAAGTTCCTTGTCGGATTTTCAACAGCCTTTTCGAATTGTAGTATCTTGATAATATAAAATGTAGTTTTATCGAGGTGACGCGTTTTGAAGACGCGTTTGTGATAGTAGACTTACTTATAGTTGTATGAATTCGTTTAACTAACAGAATGGTATACCCCTTAAGCTGATAAGTTTGTGCATACAGGTTATTGCACTTTTAAAGTACATACCTAAATTCACCGGCGAGCTGCCCTATGATGTAAATTTCGAGTAAACATGATTTTTGGATTTCCTCATTTGGTTAGGTAGCCAGCTTAAATCATAAAAATTTAACTCATCAGGTTGTAATTTGCACACATCCTTATACTTTAAGGCGGTTATTATCGTTGCTAATTTTTTTTCTTTTTGGGTTGAATTGATTTGTCATCATTCTTCTTTTTCCCAGGAGAAATGATATCTCTATCTGTCTTTGCTTTATTAGGACTAATCAGGCCGTCATTCTTTTTTGGATTTTTGGGATTGATTAAACCATCGTTTGTTTTAGCCATAATTTTTAAGTTAAGATATTAGATTTCAAGCAAAGGGCGGTACCGTTTTTTCACCCTTTTTATATATGGTGGGGTTTGTGAGATTTATTTATAATATCTAAGTTTATTAATTTCAATTAAATCCTCTAAATACCTGTTTGACACTTGTCCAGCTATCCTACGAATAAGGCTCTATAAGCAAAGCCTTGTTTTTATGCCTAAAACTGACCGAATGCGGACCAAGGCAACATAACAGATGAAATGATTCAGGAGAATCTGGAACCTTATCGTGATGGCCCCAACAGCGACCAGAATTTCATTCTGGAATAGTTTTAATGAGCTTTAGCTTAATTTTTTCAATGGGCTTATTGCCCTCTATCCAATGGCTTTAGCCAAACAAATAACTTATGGGCTTCAAGCCTATAGTCTTTGAGTTTACCATTATCGTTTGTTTTCAACGACAATTGTCGAGAACAGCGGTACTACCAGTCGGGAATAATTCATCGCAAGGGAAGGCAAAATAAAAAGTTTAGCGACAAAGCGATAAATAGGTATATTTATTAATAATAAGACATGGATCTTAATGCCTGAACGATTACCCCAATTTGATGAATCTGCCGGCAATAGTGAAGAATCTATTATAGCGGTAAGAAGTATATTTTCTCCTAAAAATGGATTTAAGTGTCGGGAAGAGCTTGCTGATTATGGCAGTGATCTTAACGTTGAGTTGTTGCTCGATGGGAAGCAGGCATGGAATAGAAGGTTTCAAGTTCAGGTTAAAAGCAGAGCTTCGGTCAAAGGAGATATTTTAGTTAATTCACCCGTCATATCTTATAAGGCAAAAGTTTATAATCTAAACTACCTCAAACAGGGATTTCCAGTACAGGGGCTATTTATTATCTATGATGTAAATTCTCAAACCTGCTACTTTGAGTTTCTCATAAACATTCTTAAACAGCTGGATAATACATATGGTGATAGCTGGAAACAACAGGAAAATGTTAATATTCATATACCGCTTAGAAACCTCTTGACGGACGATGCAGCAAAAAGGATCCATAAACAAATCGTCGCCATTTACACATTTACACAGGATGAACTTCAGAAAAGAATTCCTGATTTAGAGAAACTGATTCAGGAAGAAGAATATTTTACTGAAAATGGGAGTATTCAGGTTAATGTATTTCAGGAAGTCACTTCTATTTTTAGAAATGGGCGTGAGCTAAGAACCTTAACATATAGACATAAGATACTGAACAGGATTGTAACATTTGAACCCAATGAACATGCAGATATGAAGATATACTAATTGTGCATGGGCGTTCGTCAGA
>CBIHOL010000091.1:0-18933 GCA_966211905.1 uncultured bacterium | reverse complement strand
GTTATTTATAATCAGGTTAGTTATCCACTAACTTAATGACATTGCCCTACGGGACGAAGGATAATCCAAAATTTCCTATTTTTATTTCACATGAAACTCACCCTCATTCCAGCAATTTGTTTTCTTGCCTTTTGTGGGTCCGAATGTAAGAAGCGTCCTTTTGATGTAAGAAATAAATACATCGGTCCGTGGAACTTTAAATATGTAGTTGTCACAAACACAATGGGGCAGGAAACCCAGGAGGCAGGAGATTACAGCGGTCGCATTTATTATAATGGTAAAAAAGACGGGAAGGAAACAATATGGATGGAATTCGCGCCCGGAAAAAATGAGAGCTTTGAATTACGCAATGAAAAAGAACTTTTCGCTTGTGATGAAAAAAACGGGCAGTTTGATACCAGGAATTCGTTAACGGTTGTTTCAATGCCGGTTCACGGATGTAATTTAAATCTCGCCAGCAATAAAACATTTACCATCACGGCCGATCGGCCGGACTGAAACCTTTTCGAGTGGTTAGCAGCCAGGCCTGCGTGTCGGCGGGCAGGCTCCGCGCCTTCCCGATAGCTATCGGGATTGCGCCCTTGGCGGTAAAGAAACCCGAATTAGGCTGTGCGGTAGGCATTGACGTGTGATACCCAACTCTACTGTGTCTCCGTGAGGGATGTGCAGGACGTTTCAAACAGTGTCTCTGGGGTTAAGCAAACGCAATCTGCCCGTGCGTCGGCCCTTTGCGCCCTCCGCGCCTACTTTGCGGGCTTTGCGGTTAAGAAACCCGATTTTGCTCGTGCGCCAGCTTAGGCAGCATTGCAATCGTACATCGTCAATCGTACATCGTAAGTACAAATGCTAGTATTACGCCGTTGCAGGAATTCTCTTTAAAGTCTCCAGAAAGTACTTCCAGAACTTCTGCACCGAACTGATCTGAACTTTCTCATCCGGGCTATGCGCTCCCCTTATATTCGGACCAAACGAGATCATCTGCATTCCAGGATAATTACGCCCTAGTATCCCGCACTCAAGACCTGCGTGAACCGCGCTTACATGTGCCTTGTCTTTGAAAAGTTCGGTGTAAAGATCACTCATCAGCTTTACGATCGGCGCATTCGGATCAGGCGTCCACCCTGGATAGCTGCCAGCAGCTGCTACCTGCGCACCACATAATTCAAATGCTGAAGTAATAGCCATTTGAAGATCCGCTTTTTCAGAATCTACAGAACTTCTGCTCAGGCACTGCACCTGGTACTCTCCGTCTTTTACCAGCACACGCGCAATATTATTGGAGGTTTGAACAAGCCCTGCAATGTCCGGACTCATCCGGTAGATGCCGTTAGGACATGAATAAATGCTGCGCATAAATGCGAGGACATCTTCTTTGCCGATCACCTTTCCGGGCATTTCCGCCGGCTCAAAAACGATTGTCAGGTTTGGATCTGTTGTCTTGTATTCCTGTTTTAAAATAGTGAGGTAATTATTTACCTGCTGTGTAGCGGCCGCAACATTTTTTTCGCTGAACACCAGCGTTGCAAACGATTCCCGTGGAATAGCATTTCGTAAGCTCCCACCATCTATAACGCTTACTTCTGCGTCCAGATCGTGAACAAATGTGAGAAGCATGCGGTTCATTAATTTATTCGCATTTGCTCTGCCTTCAATAATGTTCATACCTGAATGTCCGCCCGACAAACCTTTAAGCATTAATTTAAAAGCTTTGTTGTGGCGAGGTGCCTGCATTTTAAAGGTACCGGTCGCGGTAACATCAACACCGCCGGCGCAACCGATCGTAAGTTCATTATCGTCCTCGGTATCCAGGTTCAGCATGATACTGCCTTTAAAAAGTCCCCCCTGCAATTCCAGGGCACCGGTCATGCCGGTTTCTTCATCAATAGTGAACAAGGCCTCAATAGGAGGATGAACAATGTCTGTTGATTGCAATACGGCCATAATTGTGGCGACACCAATTCCATTGTCAGCACCAAGTGTGGTTCCCTGGGCTTTCACCCAGTCTCCATCCACAAACATTTTTATGCCTTCTTTATCAAAATCAAAACTGGTATCTGCATTTTTCTGATGCACCATATCCAGGTGACTCTGTAACACCACTGTGGCCCGATTTTCCATTCCCTTGCTCGCAGGTTTGGTAATGATCACATTTCCTGCTTTATCCGTATGCACAGGAAGATTCAGTTTTTTACCGAAGTCCTGCATAAATTTTATCACGCGCTCTTCTTTTTTCGAAGGGCGTGGGACCGCGTTTAGGTCTGAGAAATTTTTCCAAAGGGGTTTTGGTTCGAGGTCGGATATATTGTTGCTCATAAAGAAGTAGTTTGTGGCGAATTTACAAGGTATATTCTATTCGAAGAAACTTGACTGAAAAATAAAACCGACGCAGATTTCACAGATTACACTGATCTGCTCTGTTAGTATTTGCAATCGCGCGTCGCGCAAATTATCGCAGATCTGGACCGGGTATCAAGTCTCTGTAGTAGACGCATCTGTGTAAATTCTTATTGTATCAATCTCGTTTACTGCATTTCTGCGAAAATCGCGAAATCTGCGTCTCTTTTTAGAATCTGTAAGCGCTGCCTCAGATTTTTACCGCCAAGACACAAAGAGAGAACAACGCAAAGATCGCAAAGTCACGTACAGTGTTGTCGAAAAGAAACGTATCTTTCTAGCGTCCTTTGAGGTTAATATGCCGAAATCTGCCCGTGCGGTAGACGTAGTGCCCTCAGTGGATCGCGTGTTACCGCATACTCTTTGTGCCCTTTGTGTTTAAGTTTACGTGTGATACCCAGAACTTCTGTGTCTCCGTGGTTAAAGAACCGTAGTGCGCCCGTGCGGCAGGATAAGAGTCGCTTCAATCGTAATTCGTCAATCGTACATCGTAAATGTCAGATGCTATATTTTATAGCAATGGACTGCTGCTAAAACCTTTATCTTTAAAGTCATGAACGCGAATTTAGACCCCGAAGAAACCAATCTTAGCACTACCGACAAAGAAATCGAAAAAGCCCTTCGCCCCATCCATTTCGATGATTTCAGCGGACAGGAAAGTGTGGTTGACAACCTCCAGGTGTTTGTAGCTGCCGCCAAGCAACGCGGGGAAGCCCTCGATCATGTTCTCTTACACGGCCCTCCCGGTTTAGGAAAAACTACCCTGGCACATATTATTACAAACGATCTCGGAGTAAACTTAAGAGTGACCAGCGGTCCTGTTCTCGACAAACCCGGTGACCTTGCGGGCCTTCTTACTAATTTAGAACCTTACGATGTTTTATTTATCGACGAGATCCACCGTTTAAGTCCCGTTGTTGAAGAATATTTATATTCCGCCATGGAGGATTATAAGATCGACATCATGATCGACAGTGGTCCTAATGCCAGGACAGTACAGATAAAATTAAATCCATTTACACTTGTTGGCGCCACAACAAGAAGTGGTTTACTCACTGCTCCTCTACGCGCGCGTTTTGGGATAACCAGCCGTTTAAATTATTACAACAGCAAAGTACTTACGGGCATCGTTCAACGAAGCTCCGACATTTTAAAAGTTGGCATCAGCGAAGAAGCCGCTTACGAAATTGCCCGACGCAGCCGTGGCACCCCCCGTATTGCCAATGCCCTGCTCCGTCGTGTGCGTGACTTTGCACAAATTAAAGGCAATGGAAATGTGGACATTGAAATAGCCACGTACGGTCTAAAAGCATTGAACGTCGACAAGAACGGTCTCGACGAAATGGACCTGCGCATCTTAAATTGCATCATCGATAAATTTAAAGGAGGTCCTGTCGGAATTAATACCATAAGCACAGCTGTAGGCGAAGAACCAGGCACCATTGAAGAAGTGTACGAACCGTTTTTAGTGCAGGAAGGATATTTGGTTCGCACACCGCGTGGACGCGAAGCCACAGAGATGGCCTACAAACATTTAAATAAAAGTATTTTAAAGAGGCCGGGGACGTTATTTGAGGATTGAAGCGGTGGCAAGCATTACAATGTTCCCCTCTGCACTCCCCAGGCGAGTTATTTCCTATGTGCCCTCTGTGCCTATGTGGTTAATCTTTTCTTTGCGATTTCTTTGGCCTCTGCGCACTTTTGATATTGAAACTTTAAAGCGGATTTATTAGTTTTATAGCACAAGCGGTCTATTTAATTTCACCCAAAATAATTTCAGTCATGAATGAGTCCTTAGACATCGACCTTTCATCCAATTCAAGATCAATTATTAAAGTTGGTTTGTTGATCCGCGCTTCCCTGATCCTTATTTTCTCTGTTTCCGCCGGCCTTGGTGGTTTGAATTTTATAAGCGATTCATTAATCGCCGGACTGATCTTTTTTGCCATCAGCCTGGTACTCTTACTTGTCTTTTTAAAAACGCTGGGCGCGGTATTTTATAAAGAACAGCTGCTAGTCACCAGAGGTTCACTAACAGTAATACACAGCAGCCTGGGCAACTCGCGCAAACAGGTTTTTGAGTTGCACGACATTCTATTCCTTGGATTCGCCAATCAGCAATATACTCCGCACCCCTTGGATAACCCGGTGATGGATGTTATAGGAGTTGCCACCCAGGAAAAGGAAATGCAATATGTGATTGATGAAGGCAATATCAAATTAGAAACAAAAAACAAGTCAATCAAATTCGGAAAAAACATGCCGTCGTGGGACGTAGAAGAAGTGATTGAAAAAGTAGAAAATTTTACCGGCCGCAAATTCGCGAAACCGCATCTTCAGGCCAACCTGGAGTCTATAGCTGTTGAAGATGACATAACCGATGGCGATGAACCCGCTACTGAGAACGAGTCACAAGCTGAACTCCAAAATGAAGAACCGGGCGTTGAAACTACACCCTTTAGTTACGATTGTCCTGAAGGCGTGTTAGTCATTCATCAAAAACTCGATATTCCATCTTCTGGCGACAAAGTGTTTTTAAGTGGTAACCTTGCTCCATCAGCAAAATACCAGGTGGGAGATAAAAAGTTTGTCCTGGTTTCAAATGGGTATATATATGCGGTGAGGGGGTATTAGGAGGAGGGGATTTTTGCCCTCCCTCATCATTATTTCATTTTGGTACATTTGAAAGGAGACAACAAAAGGCTATAATTTTTTAATGTCGCTTTTATAATAGCGTATGGCGAATAGTTAGGAACAATACTATGAAGTACAGAATAGAAAAGACATCCCCAGGAAACGCGATAACAATATCGACTCAATGTCCACATTGTGGACATTATGGTACTTTTCAAAATGTTTTCTCGCAAGACTCGTTTGAACATAACAATAGCTTATGGTTCGGATCAAGACGATGTCCGAATACAAGGTGCTATGGTCACATTTTCTTTGTGGCTGACACAAACGGAGGGTTGGCAAAAATTTATCCAAACATTAAAATTACTTTTGACTCAGAAAAAATTCCGGACAGAATAAAATCAGCTTTTGACGAAGCGTTAACATGCCACTCAAATAATTGTTTTGTGGCGTCTGCAATAATGATACGAAAGACTCTAGAAGAAATTTGCCTCGACAAAGGAGCCACTGGTGACAACCTATATAAAAGAATTGAAAATTTGAAAAGCACTATTGTTTTGCCGAAGGAACTTCTCTCCGCAATGCAAGAACTGAGGCTGTTAGGTAATGACGCCGCCCATTTAGAAGCAAAGACGTTTGAACAAATTGGGAAAGACGAGCTCGAAATTTCAATCGAATTGACCAAAGAAATACTCAAAGCTGTTTATCAATACGAGAGTCTTTTGGAAAAAATACAAGGACTTAAGAAAAAATAGACTTGTGTCAAAGGAAACAATGGATACAGTAAATGTAATATTTGGGGCGATTCAAGCTCTGGGCGCCTTAGCTACCTTCGGAGCCTTTGTTTTACTTTTTAGAAAAGACAAGGATAAACAGGAACAAATTAACAGTTTGGCTAGCATCGCTAATCATATAGAAGCGCAGAATAGTTTGATGAAACGCTCAAACGAACTGCTTTCAATGCAAGTTGACATTCTCAATCAAGAAGCACAAGGAAAAATCGGAAAATCTGAAGTGAGTTCGAAAATGGTGGAGTTAGAAGCAAAGAAAATTAGATTATCCGCAATGCCTCGACTTTTTACGAATGGTGGTATGTCGCGAGGCTATGAAGGTGAAATACAGCTGAACTTAAGTAACAAGGGTGAGAGAGCAATTTTGAAAGAATTTGCAGTTGTAGAAGGTGATTTGGTATTGCACAATGAACAACTGCCTTATGATCTAGAGAAAGATGCGGAAAGAAAAATATTTTTAAGATCTCCGGACAAAACCAAAACTAATTCCGTTCACTATAAAATTTCGGTAACTTATGAAGACGGCTTAAAATATAAATATAAAAGTATTATCGAGGGACAAGGGGCAAAATGCAAATTAACAGACACCCAAGAAATTTGAAAGAATTGTGCCTAACGGCGGCTCAAGCGTCAGCCCGCCGTTTTTTAATAATTGGCTCCGCTTACGCTTCGGCCGGTCGAACATAAGGCCGGCGGACTAATCGCCTAGGCGTAAAAGGGCAGCCGTAATGCCTCTCGATATATTAACCCAACAAAATAGACATAATGGAAAACGAACAAAATCCTGAACTCGAAGATCGCCTCAAGAATGCATGGCACGAAATTGTGACAATGGAAGATCGTCTTAAGGCGCTCCCAGGACAGCTAGACGCATTTAATAGCAGTGTGGCAGAAGTTCAAAAAAGCCTGGACACCAGTAAAGAACAAATAGCGGGGATTACCGTACATTTTGCAGACTATTTTGCAAAGCCCGACCCAGCGGTAAAAAGTAAGTTAGAAACTGTTTTAGAGCATCACGCTAACATTGAGCAATTCCTTAAAGCAGCGGTAGAAGCGAAAAATGATCTATCGGACTTTCGAGAATTCATCCATGGCAACGAAATATTGAAAAAGATCGGTTTCAAAAAAGAACTTGAGACTCTTTTAGAAAACGCGAAAATATCAAGCTCGACTCTTCACACAGACTGGTCTGCGTCATATAAAACGCTCTACGACAAAATTGAAGGACTATTACCTGGCGCAACCGCTACGGGTCTATCTAAGGCTTATCAAGATCAAAAAGACAGCTATAAATGGCCGGTTATAATGTGGTCAGCGGTATTCGGCCTGACAGTTGGAAGCATGATGCTTTTCGGAATCAAATTTTATGCCGACGTTGATAGCATTCAAGACAGCTTTCAACATATTTTAGCACGACTTCCATTTTTTATTCCTGCGATCTGGCTTGCAATTTTCGCTTCGAAGCAACAGAGCCAATATAAAAGACTGCAACAGGAATATGTGTATAAAGAAACCTTAGCAAAATCCTATGAGGCATATAAAAGAGAAATCGACAGACTTCCAGAAAGCGAAAAGAAAACGGAATTACTTCAGAATTTAATTACGTCTATGGTGACAATGTGTGGTTATAATCCTAGTCTGACTCTCGAGCATAAGTCTCACGAAGAAAAGCCTCCGTTTCCTGGTGCCGACATTTTAAATAAGTTTACCGGTAGTAAAACAGCAAAGAAGGCAGACACTGTCGGCAATAACTAGACGGTGGATCTGCTGCCAACAGCAAGCAAGTTCTCGCAGGAAATAACGTACGCAGGCGGTGTTCCGCGATGCGGACAACCCAATAACAAAAATAAATTGGAAAAACTAAACCTTTAATTTTAATCTGCCTCCTCATCAGTTTATTGCGCCTTTCATTTCTGATCAATCAAACTGATAATAAAAAGCGTAAGATCAAGGAAGACCGGATCGAGATTTCTAATATTAAATATGGGTTATTCAATGTGGACGAATGGAAAAAAATTCTCGTGGACATTTTGACCAAAAAAATAGAGGAGTTTGAAGTGACCGGTAAGAATCGAAAACAAATGAAAGCTAAAATATCAACGTTTCTCTGTAAAGTAATTGATGATTTAGAAGCAAGATACTACGAACAAAATTCGGGAAGTATCTCTGGCTTTTTCAAGAGTAGTATTGCAAGCATGACCGGGACTTTTGACAAGATCAAACAAGACGTTCCAATTTTTACAAATCAAATTCTGAATTTTCTGAATGACCCCAGTAATAGAAAAGCAATTAGAAGTTACCTAATAGATAAACTCAATGATTATACAGATAAAACATTCTCCAAACTCGACTATAGTTTGCACGACTCCATAATAAGTAATACAAACTTTCCGAAAGATCTACTATTGCTTATCTGAACACCGAACTCGACGTTTTACAGGCTAGGTCCACAACGTATAAAATATATATTACGATTTTAGCCATTTTAACCGCCACTTACATTTTAATTGCAAAATCATTGACTAAAATTGAGTTTGTACTAGTGACGGCAACATGCTCTCTATTTTTGATATTGGGCTTGACTCTTCCAATGATCGAAATTGATGCCAGGATTTCTGAAATTAAATTGAGTTTGCTCGGAGAACAATTAAGTTTTCAGGACCAGGTACTTTACTATAAAAGCAAAAGCATTCTCGAAGTAGTTACCGAGCAAAGTGCGCCTTTGCGAATTACATTCGTACTCTGTATTACTAAGGCAGCAACAGTTCTCTAAGACTTTTCGAAGATCTCGTAATAAACATTTCCGAACCAGCCAACAACAACTCCTTACCGGAGACATTGCCTCAACAAATGATTGGATGCCGTTTTATATCGAGTAAAGCAGATGGGTGTGTAATTAGAATCCTGTAATTTTAGATCATGCCCATTCAATCGCTGTTTAAAGCATTCATATGCTCAAGTTTTTTATTCACGAATATCTTCGCGCAATCATTACCTGGCACATGGGTATGGATAGGCGGAAGTAAACAGGCAAATTTTGCTGGAATTTATGGTACTAAGGGTGTGTCATCAGCGAATAACTGTCCACCTGCAGTCAGCGCCGCTCTGACGTGGCAGGATACAATCGGTAATTTCTGGTTGTATGGTGGTCAGGGGGCCGGATTTTACGATCATTTATGGAAATACAATCTCACTTCAAAACAGTGGACGTGGGTTGCAGGAAGCAATACCCTGAATCAAAATCCGAAATATGGACAAATTGGTGTACCGTCCGCAAGTAACTCTCCGGGTTTCAGATGTACCAGTGCAACATGGATTGATAAATCGGGCAAGTTTTGGCTTTACGGCGGAATAGCGACCAATACAGCAACGGGTGGAGGTTCTACATATCGCGATTTGTGGAAATATGACCCAATAAATAATTCTTGGACATGGATGAAGGGAAAAAAGTACCATGAGTATGATACAGGCACTTACGGTGTACTTGGTGTTGAAGATTCGTTGAATAATCCGCCTCCCCAAATGGGAATGGGTATTTCGTGGGTAGACGATATAGCCGGTAATTTATGGATGCTTGTAGAAAATGGTTGCCTGTGGCGGTATAATATTAAAACTAATAATTGGGCGTGGATGAAAGGAGATACGAGCCAATATTATCCAAATCCAGTTTATGGAAAAAAAGGAGTTCCTTCCCTCAATAATACTCCGGGTTCTACTTTTTACGATTACACACGTTGGAAAGACTCAAAAGGTGATTTCTGGTATTTGTATTCCAGATGGCCGGGTTATTTGAAAGTTTTGTGGCGATATGAAGTTGCGATCAATTCGTGGACCTGGATGTGGGGTGACACAACGTTTACTGATATTTATAATTATGGAGGGGTTCCTTGCCATCCACATGTAAAGGCTATAAATCCATTACCTCGTGATCTTGCCAGTGCGTGTTGGACAGATGCTTGTGACAATCTGTGGGTGATGGGTGGACGAGCGGCAACGAAATCGTCAAACCCGGTGCTTAACGACCTTCTATTTTACAGCACAAAAAATAATCGTTGGAGTTGGGTAGCCGGTGATTTCATTTCAAAAGATTCGTCATCATATGGAACTTTAAATGTACCAAGTGTTTTTAATTACCCATCATCAAGAATTTGGGCACACCCATTTAAGGATTCCCTAAGAAATATGTGCTTTTTTGGTGGATTGGGTGCTGATGGTTATCATTCCTTTGCTGATATATGGAGTTTTACCCCTGACACTAATTGTACTTATTGTAAGATTATCAACACTCCGCCTCCGCCGCCTCCGCCACCCCCAACTCCGACAATTACCACATCAGATAACACGATGTTAAGTGATAGTGATTCAAGAATTCCACTGATATATCCGAATCCATGTGACGGGAAAGCTGCACTTATAAATATTGTCCTTTTCTCTGAAATAAATGTCTACGATCAGGCTGGTGTATTAATTTTTAGCAGAAAGAATAATTCAAACACTGCCGACATCGAGATTGAGGAGCCTGGCGTTTATTTTATCGAGTTAGTCTCAGGTCAAAAACGGCAGTATTTAAAACTTGTTGTGCTCACTAATAAGTGAACTAATCAATCAACAAAATTACAACGAGATCCTCATTCCACGAACCGCAGGAAAATTCACTAGGCAGCAACATTTTTCCGATGTTCGACAGATATTGTAACTTAGCTCTACCTCACCACCCATGCGCCCAACAATTTCTCCTCCTCCTCTGCCTCTCCTACTCCATCGCAGGCACCTGGATCATTATTAAAAGTTCCCTCTTCACCAGGCGCCAAAAGATCTTCCATGTTTTATTGATGTGGCTCTTACCAATATTCTGCTTCTTCGTTTTAAAATTCTTCCTTAAACGTACTCCCGGTTCGCATGAGATGCCAGTTAAAAATGATGAAAGCTCCAATACATCTTATGAAAGCACGAAGGGGTTTTACTCGTGATTATCCGCGAGGTGGCGGCCATCCCAACAACAAAAGTGAATTCCAGCATGTTAAATAACTCAAAACTAGTTCCCATTTCGGGAACTTTCTATATATTTGTATTGTGAGAGTTATTGCCAAGATCACCCTGCGGACTTTCTGGACAAAACACAAGGACTGCGAGCAACAGCTTAAGTCCTGGTACAAAGAGGTGGATGAGGCGGATTGGAAGGGCCCGAAGGATATAAAAAATGATTACCCTTCTGCCAGCTTTCTCGGCGATAATAGAGTGGTTTTTAATATTAAAGGCAATAATTACCGCCTTGTGGTTAGAATAAATTATGATTACGGTGTTGTCTGGATCAGGTTTATAGGAACACATGCACAATACGATAAAATTGACGCTACAAAAATTTGAGACATGGACTGGAAAGTGATTAAAACAGAAAAGGACTATCAAAAAGCCTTAAAACGGCTTGAGTTGATCTTTGATGCTAAAAAAGGCTCTAAAGAGGGCGATGAATTGGATCTTCTTTCCCTTCTCATCGATAACTACGAAAAAGAAAAACATATTATTGGCCTGCCCGATCCTATTGAAGCAATAAAATTTCGCATGGAGCAATTAGGCTATAAGCAAAAAGACCTGGCTGAAGTAATGGGATTAAAAAGCAGGGTAAGTGAGATCCTCAATCGCAAACGAAAACTGACTTTGGAAATGGTGCGGCGGCTCAATGAAGTGCTGGGGATTCCAACAGATGTTCTTGTAAGAGAATATTAGTCCGCAAATATAAAAACGGGACCCCATGCTTTCATATTTAGTTGTAGCATATCCTGAACTAAGACCTGAAGATCTTGAAAAGATCCAGAATTTCCGCAGCCAACACGATGAACTTTACTTTAACGTGGTGGACCCACACTTTACCTTTGTTTTTCCAGTAACTGGCATATCACAGGAAGAATTTACCCGGGAAATAAAACTCCGGGCTACGAACTTTAAAAATATCGACTTTATAATCCGCGGTGCGAAGGTCCATAACGATGCGTTCAGTGATTTCTTCCACGTTTTCCTGGTTCCGGACGAAGGAAACGAACAGATCATAGAACTCCACGATAAACTTTACAGTGGAAAATTAAAAGAACATCTGCGTACTGACCTTGAGTATATTCCGCACATAGGAGTTGGGAACTCTAAAGATAAATCAGTTTGTACGAAGCTGGCGGATGGCTGGAATGCAAAGGAGTTCGCGATCAGTGGCGTTATTTCAAAGGTCACAGTAGTGAAATATGAAGAAAATAAAATAACTGAGTTAGAAGAAATTGAACTTAAATGAATTTAGAGATCAATAAAAAAAAATCTTTATACTAATTGCAATGTGATTGGAATGCGCTTCTCGTCACGTGCAGTTAAATCCTAACAAAACACTCGATTCATGCATGCGAACAGACGCGTAAACTTACACGTCACTTTAGCGGACTCTTCGGCGCCCCGGTATCATCCGTTAAGCGCCTCTGACCCGATAGCTATCTGGTGATGGTATCACACGTAGTTGAGAATATCGGCGTTCAACCAATAAACTAACTCTTAAAAATAGAAAGTGTCGCCGTCATTCCGCGGCATACCTTGATGCAGGACAGCCGAAGGAATCCCCTATATGGCCGTGAAGATATTACGTCGTTTAGCGGACTCGTCGGCACCGGGTACATACGGCAAGCGGACCTTTCGGTAACAGGTAATAAACTATTCCTTAATAAACCTGCGTGCACTGGTTCCGCCAGGGTGCTTTATCATCGCAAAAAATATCCCGGCGGGTAATGAGCTTATATCTATATTGTCACTTTGCTCAGCAACTAAGACCAGCCTGCCCTGCCCATCATAAATTTCAATCAGTTGTGAGCCTGTTCTTTCAGGAAAATGAAAAGAGATCTGATCCTGGCATGGATTAGGATATAGAGTGAATGGCTTATCATCTGACCGCTCTTCAATTCCTACCGGCGCAGGAGTATATCTGAGAATAGAATTCATTATGCCCGCAAAAACAAAGTTTTGGGTGGACGTCAACGAATAATAAGGCATTGCCGCCGCCGCGTTTGCGGTGTAGGTGGTCCAGGTGTTTCCCTGGTCGAACGACAAAAACAATCCGTGCAGGGTAGAGCTCACCGCGCCTCCAAAATAAACGTTGCCCAAAGAGGTAAGGGAAACGATATTGGGCGTTACCGGGGCGCCACCGTCACCGGAAAAAGTCCAGGAATTGCCGTTATCGATCGATTTATAAAATCCGATGCTGGTGCCCGCTATTACCGTGCTGCCTTTCCGGTAAAGCTTATTTACAGAAACGGTTGCCGAAATGCCGCTATTAACCTGAGCCCACGAGGTACCGCTGTTAGCAGACACATATAGACCTTTATCAGTGGCTGCATACAAAGCCGATCCGATCAGTAACAGATCATTTACGGTGGCGGAAGTATGTAATCCTGAATTCTTTGCCTGCCATGCGCCGCTTGTGATGCCGCGCATAATAACTCCCTTATGCTTGACGCCGGCAAATAATGACTGAGAACTTTTTGCAAGCGCCAGTACCTCGTCTTCCAATGCGAACCCAAGATTCAAATCCTCCCAGTTGCTTCCGTTATCTGAAGAAAAAAATACGGATCCAAAACCGCCGGCATATAAAGAATCATGCGCCGATAAAAGGGAGCAATAATAACCATCGCCAGTGCCTTCAGAAATATCTTGCCAGCTCCCCCCTTCGTCGGGACTCCTGAACAAACCAGAGCCCCCTGTTGCAGCAAAAACAAACTTGGAATTAGAAGTCATATCATACACAATGGTCTGTCCGGGGATATTAAAGTTCGGGTCAAATTTTTGAGCGCATATGTGAGGGGTGGTGCCGATCAACGTAACAACAAAAAACAGGAACTTTATAAATTGTAGCTGAATACACACTGTACGCTTCATCGGGAAAGATTTTAATTAGAAATAAATCTACAAAATCCCGGGAACTTGCAAATCAGTCGTGCGAAAATTAGCAGAGTCGCCTACCTGTACGAAAACATCTGACGTTAGATTGGTGGATTTTCGGCGTCCTGCGGCATTAGATTTTACGTTAAGGTTCCCGCAGATGACGCTGATAAGCGCAGATTGTCGCAGAATGCTCTTGCGCACAACCCGGCTCAAACGTCTACTGGACGTTTGCCCTCAGCGAGATCTGCGGCAGCTTGTGACACCGCAGAAATCTGCGTCATTCCATGGAACTAAATTCGGGTAATCAGAAATTAAGACGCTGATTTCACCGATTACACAGAACTATATCAATCAGGCCTAAATACAATTTCACAGATCCCGTCGACGTCGTCGACGGGACTCTGCGTAAATTTGTAAAATCCGTGCATAAAATTGTCTTTTG
Source organism: uncultured bacterium (assembly GCA_966211905.1). GTDB lineage: Bacteria > Bacteroidota > Bacteroidia > B-17B0 > Aurantibacillaceae > Aurantibacillus. The sequence continues at coordinate 4,761 of CBIHOL010000091.1, read as the reverse complement.
TAATTATCCGTGAAATCTGTGTAATCTGCGTCTCTTTTTTGTTTCCAGTTTGGTTTTGTTTTTATAAACCTTGAAATCTGCGGGAAAGATCCTTACAGTCCACCAAAACTCAACTGACGCTTTGCCGTCGTTTCTTTCACTTTCTTTAAATGAAAATAATAAGAAGCTCCCAGCAGAACTAAAAATACTAATGGAGCGACCATCGGTGTGTTAGTGGCGGCATGTGTCCACGCAGCTCCTATGAGCACGAATGTAAATCCTGCATACGCCCACTCTCTTAATTTCGGAGACCAGGGATTGATGATGGCGAGAGCTCCCAGCAATTTAGCTGTTCCTAACAGGGTGACCATAAATAACGGGAATCCCATTTGATTAAATCCATTTACCAGTTCCGGGTTCTTACCAAGATACATGGTGCTGCTCATAAGAAAGGCAGCCGATACCAGACCTGTGAGTGTCCAGTAAATAATATTATTCTTTTTCATGTTTTAATTTTTGACAAAGCTACATGTGGATTTGTCGCAAAGTTACGAGGTATACAAAAGGATACCGGTATACTTTGGGAAACCGCTTTCCAATAGGTAGCAAATTTCTACATTTGTATCTATGGATGACAAACGCAAATGCCCGGAGCACCTTTCCTCACAAGAATGTTCAAAGATGCAGCTGCCTGTGCGGGACGCCCTTGATATCTTAAGCGGCAAATGGAAGATACCGATCATTATCGCACTGACGTTTGGAAGTAAACGATTCAAGCAGATCCAGCGGGAAATTCCGGGGCTCACTCCGAAAATGCTCTCTAAGGAACTGAAAGAGCTCGAAGTGAATGAGCTTGCTGAACGACATGTTTACGATACTGTGCCTGTAACGGTCGAATACAAGTTAACTACTTATGGCAAAACACTTAGACCACTTATAGGAGAATTGCACGAATGGGGAAGCAAGCACCGGAAAAGAATTATCGGCAATTCAAAAAAATCGAAAGTTGCTTAGGAAACCATTTGCAACATAAAAAGGCAGGTCGATTAGGTTAGTCGTAAAACACAATTGTTGTGATAAAAAGTGAGCCTAATTTGTAAGTAATTGGCAAAAGCGCCGAAACTCTGATGTATCATTAAAGCAATTTATCGGTACCTTTGTAAAACTTGATAGTTACAGAAGAATTTTACGAAAGCGCATACCAGCACGCCATGAAGATGCTGGAAACAGGAACATCCAAAGAAGAGATCCTCTCCTATTTAACCACCGCTGCAGAAATGGCGGAGCCAGAAACAGTGGCTTCCATTCTTCTGCTTGATAATGACGGTTTACTCAGAAATGGTGCTTCACCAAAATTACCTGCCGATTATTTAAAAGCAATTGACGGACTGCGACCGCATCCAAACGTAGGGACCTGTGCCTCTGCGGCTGCAACAGGTTTTGCAGTTCTCACGCCTGACTTCCATGCTGATGATAAATGGGCGGAATTAAAACATCTGCCACTTGCTCTTGGGTTTGTGGGTGCGTGGTCCATGCCAATAAAAACTGCTGACAACAAAGTGCTTGGCACTTTCGGAACTTATTTCCGTAATAAACGTAAACCAACCCCGGTGGAAATGAAGGGCATTGAGTTGCTGGCATCTGCGGCGAGCAGGGTTCTTTCCGGTTTGTAGTTCGGCCGCACACGTCACCTTAACCACAAGGGCGCGATGCGCCCCACAAAGGCGTAGCCTACTCACAAGCTAACCCGCAAAGACACAAAGGACACAACGTAGAGGCATGTAAGATTCTTTCCGGTTTGTAGTTCGGCCGCACACGTCTCCTTAACCACAAGGGCGCGCTGCGCCCCACAAAGGCGTAGCCTACTCACAAGCTAACCCGCAAAAACACAAAGGACACAACGTAGAGCCAAGACTCGTCTATTCGTGCAACTGTTGGAAGTATGCATGTGCGTTAGCCGTTGTGCCCTTTGTGCATGCCTCTTGCTTTGTGTCCTTTGTGTTTAAGCATACGTGGGATACCTGATCGCAATCGTAAATCGTACATCGTATATCGTAAATAAAACCGCGTGATTTCGTATATTTATACCCCTGTAAATACAGCTATCACACGATGAACAATCTTCAGAACTACGCTTTAGGCCAATGGGTTTCCGGAACAGGAAAAGGCCAGGAATTATATAACGCTATTACCGGCGAAGCGGTTGCCACAGCCAGCAGCCAGGGACTTGACTTTGGTGCTATGTGCGATTACGCCCGCACAGTAGGCGGACCAAAACTTCGCAAAATGACCTTCCAGCAGCGTGGCCTGATGCTTAAGGCACTTGCACTGCATCTTTTATCTAAAAAAGAAAACTTTTATAAAGTAAGCTGGGCAACCGGAGCCACACGCACCGACAGCTGGGTGGACATTGAAGGAGGTATCGGGAATCTTTTTGCTTACGCTTCACTTCGCCGCCAGTTCCCGGATGAAACATTTTGTTACGACGGTGATGTAGCAAGACTTTCAAAGAACAACACTTTTATTGGTCATCATATTTGTGTGCCGCGGGAAGGAGTTGCCATTCATATCAACGCGTTTAATTTCCCGGTATGGGGAATGCTGGAAAAAATTGCTGTCAACTTATTAGCGGGTGTTCCAGCCATTGTAAAACCTGCAACGGTAACTTCTTTTCTTACCGAGGCGGTTGTGAAAGAAATAGTAGCGAGTAAAATTTTACCCGAAGGTGCGTTGCAGCTGATCTGCGGAAGTGCTAACGGAATTCTTGACCACGTGCAGACACAGGATGTGGTAACCTTTACCGGTTCTGCATCAACAGGAAAAATGCTGAAATCACATAAACGCGTATTAGAAGAATCGGTAAACTTTAATCTTGAAGCTGATTCACTGAACTGCTGCGTGCTTGGGACAGACGTTACACCTGAGATGCCCGAGTTCGATATTTTTATAAAGGAAGTTGCCAGGGAGATCACCACAAAAGCCGGGCAGAAATGTACCGCAGTGAGAAGGATCATTGTACCTGAAAACCGTATTGAAGATGTTCACATTGCACTGGGAAAACGTCTTGCTCAGAATGTGATTGGTGATCCAAATGTGGAAGGTGTGAGAATGGGCGCTCTTGCTGGAATGTCGCAGCTTACAGAGGTACGTGAAAAAGTGGAGCTGCTTTCAAAAACACAAAAGATCATTATTGGTGATTTTGAAAAATTTGAAGTAAAAGGTGCAGATAAAAAGAAAGGAGCATTTATGCCCCCGATCATTTTTTTAAATGAAAAACCATTTACAAATCTTGATTGTCATAATATTGAAGCCTTTGGTCCCGTGAGCACACTGATGCCGTATAAAACCATTGACGATGCCATTGCTTTAAGTAAGCTTGGCAAAGGAAGCCTGGTAAGCAGCATTGTTACGGCAGATAACCGCATTGCTCGCATGTACACCATTGGCGCTGCCAGCATGCATGGAAGGATCCTGGTACTTAATGCAGAGTGTGCCAAAGAAAGTACAGGTCACGGTTCACCAATGCCGATGCTGGTGCACGGTGGTCCCGGACGCGCAGGAGGCGGAGAAGAAATGGGTGGCAAGCGCGGCGTGTTCCATTATTTGCAACGCACCGCCATTCAGGGTTCACCAACAACGATCACAGCTATATTAAATCAATACCAGGCCGGAGCCGCGCAGATTGAGAAGGACATTCATCCATTCCGCCAATATTTTGAAGATCTCGAAATTGGAGAAACTCTTATAACTGCGAAACATACGGTGACCGAGGCTGACGTTGTAAATTTTGCGAATGTGAGCGGAGATCATTTTTACGCGCATACCGATGTAACAAGTCTGGAAGGAACCATATTTACAGGCCGTGTAGCTCATGGCTATTACATTTTGAGCAAGGCGGCAGGTTTGTTTGTGAATGCAAAAAAAGGTCCGGTATTATTAAATTACGGTATCGACGAGTGTCGCTTCACAAAACCTGTATACATGGGAAGCACTATTGGCGTGCGATTTACCTGCAAGGAAAAAATCACCCAGGAGAAAAAGAACGCCGAAGATATTGCCAAAGGCATTGTAAAATGGTTGGTGGACGTGTATGATGAGACCGGTGAGACCGTGGCTATCGCTACTATTTTGACGATGGTGAAGATGCGGAATCAGGAAGCTTAACCACTAAGGCCACTTAGACCACTAAGCAGGCACTAAGAAAAATTTTTCGTGCGGAGAAGAACACACAAGTGTATTGCTTTACGCTTCGCTTTTGCCGTTAACATTAATTCGTGTCGAGAGCAAGTTTAACGACATTCGCCCTGTAGGGGCGGTATGTCGTTAGAGTTACAAATTAGAAATACAAGTAAGTCCCGTAGGGACGACATGTTGAGCCCCACGCTGTGGTAGTTAAAAGATCGAGATCCATGCCTCGAAATGATCACAATTTCCAGTATCGAGTCTTATAAAAAAGCGATAGCTGCGACCTCCTTTTTTTCCTTTATTCATTGCCTCTCAACGCCGGAGGCGTTAGGGCAAACAGCCAGTGGCACACACACATGCCGGCTCATTCATCCACCGGATGAATGCCCTGAGCCGGTCCGTGCGGTAGGTTGGTAGCAAGTGACGAGTTCCCGCGCCAGGGACACAGAAGGCTTGGCCCCCGGCTTTTTCAGCCGAGGGCACTGCAAATGTGCTAAGGCACTCCATATAGCGATCGGGATGAGCGGGACCGTGCGGTGGGTTGGTAGCCGCGTACCGAACTGCAGCGCCATGGGATGCGTCGGGTTTAGCTCTTTT
>CBIHOL010000090.1:0-19285 GCA_966211905.1 uncultured bacterium | reverse complement strand
CATTTTCCATAGGCATGAATGATTATGGCTTCGAATTGTTAAGCGATAAGGAAGTGGATATGCAAATGGTACTTGACAATAACCTGTTTTCGCCCGAACACTTATACGAGGACGCGCTTAAAAGCTTGAACGCCACGGAAACTGCAATGCGCAAGTTCAGGGACATTGCTACCATAGCAGGTCTTGTTTTTACTGGCTATCCCGGCAAACAGAAAAAAACACGTCACCTGCAGGCGTCATCACAATTATTCTTTAAAGTGTTTGACGATTATGAAAAAGATAATCTGCTGCTCAGGCAGGCCTACGATGAAGTGCTGGATTTCCAGCTTGAAATAACAAGGATGCAAAACGCGTTTAAGAAGATCAGCTCACAAAAAATTATAGTGAGCACCCCGCAAAGACCGACCCCTTTTTCATTCCCCATTTTAGTTGATACCTTGCGGGAAAAATTCTCAAATGAGGATATTCAGACCAGGATCCAGAAGATCTTAAAAACACTGCAGGATGAATAATGCATACCTGGAAGTGAACATTGAAGGAGAGTCTTTTTATCTTCTCCATCTGCGTGCGGTATACAGACCCACTGTTTCAGAACTGATCATCAGCGACGTGCACCTGGGAAAGGCTGCGCACTTCAGGAAAAAAGGAATTGCCATGCCTGCACAAAGCCATTTAAAAGATATTGACCGCCTGCATTACCTGCTCGATACCTGGCAGCCTAAATCGGTTATATTTCTCGGCGACCTCTTTCACAGCGATTATAACCGCGAATGGTTATGGTTTAAATCTATCCTGCTCCAATACCCTGACATTCAATTTAAGCTGGTAGTCGGAAATCACGATGTGCTTCCGGAATCAGAATATAATATTCCGAACCTTAAAAGATATGAGCTCATAGAAGAAGCCAAATTCATTTTCTCTCATGCGCCCGTAGAAAGACCGGGTAAACTCAATTTCTGCGGACATATACATCCGGGTTTGCGGATAACCGGCACCGCGCGACAATCAATAAAGCTTCCATGTTTTTATCTTGATAAGGAACATTTTATTTTACCGGCATTTGGGGATCTGACGGGTTTATATTTACTGGACAGAAAAAAAACAGCGAGTTATTTCCTGGTGACTGCAGAAACTATCGTGAAACTATAATAACAAATATAAAGAGGGTTTGCTCTTTACCACAAAAGCCTGCCGTCATTTCCGCCATGCACGTGGGTTCTCAGGGTAGCATCAAAATTTTTATTTCCTCAGGAAAACAATTATCCAATTATTTTCCCATTTTATAATGCACCCGGCAGTTCAGGCGTAAATCCCACAAAAAAAAATTTGTAAAAAAAAGTAATACACCGGTTAATTTAAATGGCACGCAAATTTGTCCCACTGCGCGGGACAAGGAGTTCCGACAATTTGTTATTCACTAAAAAAAAATGAACTTAAAATGAAAACAAACAAATTTTTAAACGTGTTGAAAGGCGGAATATTTTTTTGCGCACTTTCCCTTATGATCATTGCCTGCGACAAGAATAAGGATGAACCAGACAGTGGCTCAACAACTGGCAGCACAAGTAACACTTCAGGAAGCACTTCCGGCACAACAGGAAGCACCGGTTCTACCGGTTCTACCAGCGGCACCGGCGGTTCTACCAGCGGAACCACAAGCGGATCTACAAGCGGCAGCACAAGCGGTACAACAGGATCTACAGGTTCAACAGGATCAACCAGCTCTACAGGATCAACCGGCTCTACAAGCAGCACCGGCTCAACTGGCACCACTACAACAACCTGATTGTTTTTTTTGGTTATGATCTGCATCCTGGGTTATATGATCCGGGGTGCAGATCTTTTTTTTAGAAGAGCTGACAAAAAAGATCAGCGCAAAGTGTTGGATGTACGGAATGAAGAGAAATATTTATTTTTCTACATCAACATCAGGGATTTAGAAGTAAACCTACTAACATAAAGAACTTCAACCCAAAATAAATAATAAATAACGCGGAATTTTAATGCGTCTGCAACTGAACGCCGACTGATTGTTCGCTGCCTCCGCCGAAACGTTTGATTTCTTTTTCGGCACGGTCGTGAGCGATCTTTTCTTTCATTGGAAGCCAGCGATGAGAACCCAGGATGCGGTTCATCAATTTATCGAAAGGCATATAGATGCACAGACTTAAGAATCCTGCCCACTTGGCTTTGAAGCTATGAGCCATTTTGCGGTAACTTACCGAAAATCCTCCATCGAGGTATGTGATATAATGCCAGTATCCGCTTGGCATATATAGCGAGTCACCTGGCTCCAGGATACACTCAAAAGTTTCAATGTATTTCAGTCCAGGATACTTATCATAGTTCGGATTATCGAGATCGATGAGTGAATGAGTATTAAACGGCAGCTTATATAACAGGCGCGAATACTGGGGTGCCACCAGCACCACTCTTTTTCTCCCATGGAACTGCGTGAGCATAACATTGCTCATGTCCATATCCTGGTGAATGCGGACGGTAATTCCCTTGGCTCCGAAAAACATAAAACCTATCCTGCCCATAACGCCTTTAAAAATAGCGGGACACGGAAAATCTTTGCGTAGCTCGGGTCTTGATTTAAACATGTTGAACAGGAACATCCGCAAAGAGGTGGGCTCATCGCTTGTAAGCGTTTCTGCATACTGGCTAAACTTCATTTTCAGATCCGGATCGGTATACGCCGAAGCGCTATTGCGGTTATTATTATCGTAAACATCAACCATTACATCGCCACACACCTGTTTGATGTAATCCATAGTCCACTTTTTACCTGCCGGGTAATGGTCAGCCAGTCCCTTAATAACTAAAGGCTTTTGCGGAAAAAAATATTTGCCGTTAAACTCTTCTTGACTGATGTCAGAAACTACATCAATGGTCCTGCTCTTCATAAATTCAGTTCGTTTTTTTCTTCTATGTAAATCCTGTACCCGCGATCAATTTAACGTAAACGGTCCCCGTAAAATTGTTTTGTACAAAATTGTCGAATTTTTCGCGCCAGACAAGGTCAATTTTGTTAAGGAACTTAAAAAACTTTGAACAAATTCGCTCAAAAGCCTTGCTGATAGACGAATCTCGCTTTTTGGCGGATCAATATCTGCTTCTATGTGGGAATCCCGAGCTTTATCAGGGTTTTTATCATTGCTATCATTTATAGCATTTTTTTTATTTCCCTTGCCTGCGCCGTATCTTTACGAAACTGAGTAACAAGTGACACTTCAGCCTTAAATTGTTTGCTATAATTGACATAGAGACCTGCGGGGGCAAATTTGAATTCCGTAAAGGGCGAATTACCGAGATCTGCATCCTGAAGCACGATGGATTAAGCGTAGTGGAAAAATTCACCACCCTCATCAATCCTGAGTGTAATATCAGCCCTTTTTATACCAAGATCACCAACATTACCAATGAAATGGTGGCAGATGCCCCAAAATTCCATGAAGTTGCCGGCAAGATCCTTGAGATGACGGAGAACTGCATTTTTGTGGCGCATAACGTAGGGTTTGATTATAGTTTTATCAGGGAGGAATTTGCTTCGCTGGGTTATACCTACAAGAGGGAAACTCTCTGTACTGTAAGATTAAGCCGCAAGCTTCTTCCAAAAAGGATCTCTTACAGTCTTGGACATCTCTGCGCCTCTCTGGGCATCGAGATCTTCGGTCGCCACAGGGCCGAGGGTGACGCGGTGGCCACTGCTCAATTGTTCGATCTGCTCATCCACCTTAAAACACAGCACCCACAATATAAAAATATGGGTGTTGAGGAAGTAATGACCAGGAGAGTGGACAAGATCAAACAATATGTCCTCAACAAGATCCCCGAAGAGTGCGGGGTATATTATTTTTTAAATAAGGAACGCGAGATCATCTACATTGGCAAAAGCACGAATATGTATAACCGCGCAATGAGCCATTTTAATACAGATGTAAAGAAAAACAAGAAAATGCTCTATGAGCTTACCAATGTTGATTTTGTGGCTACCGGCAGCGAGCTGATAGCCCTGCTTCTTGAATCGGAGGAGATAAAAAAGCACAAGCCCAGATATAACCGCATGCGCAAGTCGGAAGACTTTACACACTGTATCGACTCATTTACGGATGCTGAGGGAATAATTCATTTCAGGATAGTAGAGGCTGCCGAAAGTACCAACGCCTTGTTATCGTTCAATACCTACTCCACCGCGCGAGAAAGACTGGAGAGCTGGATCGATGAACACACGTTATGTCTAAGATATTGCGGTCTCACCGGGGAGGAATCCGTTTGTTTTAATCACCAGATCAGGAAGTGCAATGGAATCTGTGCCGGGCAGGAAGATGCCGGTGAGTATAACCGGAGAGCCAGGCTCATTGTCCAGCAGCATAGTTTCGGCAACCGTGATTTTGTAATTATGGATAAGGGCCGTACACCGGAAGAACATTCCGTGGTGCTGGTAGAAAATTCAAAATACGCGGGTTATGGTTATTATGACACCTGCGAGCCAATAGCGGTTGCAGAGGATCTCAGATCGTATGTAAAAAAAGGAAATTATTATCCTGATGCTGATCTGCTCATCCGGCAATTTGTCAACCAGGGCAACCGTCGCATTGTGAAACTGGCACATGGCAATGACTGATATACGAAATCTTTTGGCAATATCCTTGCTTTTTAACTTTTGATTTCATAACTTAGCCTTTCGACGTTCTTTTTTTTGGGTTAATACCCTGCCAGGCAACTGGTGGGGTATTTTTTTTATCTCGAAAATCAACTGACGGTTCTTTAATTAACGCAACGTATTTTCCGCCCTGCTTTTTTTCCAATCAAGGCTTTAAGATTTTTTATTATTCGTCTGCCTTCCGGCTATTGCGCGGGTTCCCTTTATGCACTAACTTTGTTGCTCGTTCTTTTTTTTGGGTGTAAATACCCTTCCAGGCAACTGGGGGGGTATTTTTTTTTGCCCTAAACTTTAACCGGAATGATATTTTGTCTGGTGGCATTCCAGTAAAACCCGCGGGTGCTAACAGAGGTATTTTTTTACTAATAGATCTTAGCGACGGTACCGTGATTTCCTTTTTTCCATGCTCGTAAAAGGCGGGTGCTGTTAAACTCAGCTGCAATATTCCCCTCACCGTCTACTCCAATGATGCCAATATCCCCTTTGGAATCCTGGTTATCTTCAAGCACCACTTTTTTACAGGCTTCATCCACATTTGATTTTGTATAGGTCATATGCTGGGATACTGAATGGCAGATAACACCCCGGATCAGGTATTCACCATCGCCGGTGCTTGATACCGCGCAGGTTTTATTATCAGCATAGCAGCCAACGCCTATCATACTGCTGTCGCCTATCCTGCCCTCCTTACAATTTGGAGTTCCGCCTGTTGAAGTAGCCGCCGCAAGATTTCCGTCCATGTCAAGAGCGACAGCTCCCACCGTGCCGTGCATCCTGGAAGCGCTTTCGGTTCCTATCTGCTCTAAGGCGACAGGTCTCAACGTCTGGTACTGTTGTTTTCTTGCCTTATCAAATTCGTCGTACTGGTACGGAGTTACAAAATAGGAATCGGGCACCAGGTCAATATTTGTTTGTTTTGCATAATTGAGTGCCCCTTATGCGCCAAGGTATATATGATCGGTATTGGCAAGAACGGCCTTGGCAAGAGAAACGGGATTTTTTACATTCTTCACAATGGCAACAGCTCCGGAGTTCAGTGTTTTACCGTCCATAATGGAAGCACACATTTCCACTTCCCCTTTTGCATTAATAGCTGAACCTCTTCCTGCGTTAAACAAAGGATTATCCTCAAGCGACTTTACGGCGGCCTCCACAGCATCCATAGCACTTCCGTGTTCTTTTAATACCTGGTAACCACAGTCGATGGCATCTTTTAATCCCTCTATCATTTTCTCCTGGTTCTCTCTGATAAAGTTCGAATCTTCTCCGGCGCCGGCGTGCACTACAATTGTAAATTTTTCCATAACAGCCATATTGCAATCTGCATTCCACCAGTAGCAATGCTGTTAGTGTTTTATTATATCAATCAGATGCGTATTAATCTTGCGGCTTTTATCGGCTTTTTGCAACACAAGGAGACGGTACCGAAATCAATCACAATTCAGGGCATATATATGCCGGACACGTACAATGTTCCTGATGCAAATAATCGTTTGCTCAGCAGTACACTTCATGATCCTTATGAAAAAAACAGCATGATCCCGCAACTCGTAACGGAATATACTTTATAAAAAAAACCGGGTGATTTTGTAGAATTTTTTCCAAGAACCAGCCATTGATCGTGTTATTGTGCGTACAGAAATTAATAAGTGCGTGATTAGCTGCTGGCACCGCATTTGGATTTACAACAATCATATCATGAAACACTTTATACATATTAGTATAATAGATGGATAAAGAAAAAATAATAATTAAATACACGACCTATGCCAGATAATAAAAAAGAAACCCAGCCACAGGATGCAAAACGCATCAACATTAATGAGGACTATGAAGTTCAGTACTGGACCAAAAAGTTCGGATGTTCAAAAGAGGAACTAAAAGACGCTGTTGATTCAGTTGGAGTATCGTCCGAAAAAGTGGAAGAGTTCCTCGGAATATCGACCGGTAAAAAAAAGTAATGTTTAATAATGCCGGTGCAGATCAAGCTCCGGCTCTGTTTTAACTGGTGGCTGGTTTATACGTAAATTCGGATAGCCACTACCATTTACGGAGGCAGCACAAACACGGTGTGTTATAGAACTATCACTGGCGAATACAGGCATAGATGCAATCAGAGCCTTCGAATAGCAAGATCCGGACATTAACAAACCAATTTGTCAATGTTAGTTTCGTGTACTCATTATCTGAAAAGAAATTCCTGTTCTTTAATCCTTCACTAACTTCAATATTAGGTACAGAGCCCGTCAGCCAGGAAGATCTATCCAGACTCATATCGCAGGTGGACCCACCTGACCTTGCAAAACTGCAAAAAGCATTTCTTGGCATTCAAAAAAATGAACCGGTAGGTATCCTGCCTTTTCATATTCAGGTAAACGGCAAGGTTAAATTGCTGGTGGTCTCTCCCCTTATTTTTAAGCTGGACGGCAAAGACGTTCTGGCCGGGACCGTTGCTGACAATACTTCTGAAATGCTTAATATTAATGAGATCCGGAAATTCGCCAATAAAAAAAATTCTATTCTAACGCTGCTGGCTCACGATCTCCGCGGACCTCTCGCCATTTCGAATGAAGTGCTGAACACTCTCACAGGGGACAGTGAAAATAAAAGCACACTGCTCACCGACGCCACAATACAAAAAAGGATCATGAATGTTCGGACGTCCATCAGCCAGTGCATAGATATTATCAGCGATCTCGTGCACCGGGAATACCTTGAATCTGTTGAAACAGAGCTGGTGTTCAGGTCCATTGACATAGCGTTACGGCTTGATGAATACATGGAAGAGGCCAGGAAAAACGACGACGCTGCAAAGAGGATCTTTAAATTCAGCACTTCACACAAACATATAGTGATGGGTCTCGTCGAAAGCAAATTCATGCAGGTGATCAACAACCTGATGTCGAATGCTCTCAAGTTCACTCATGACGGGGGTGAGATCTCACTCGAGATCAAAGAGGAAGAGAATACAGTGCTGTTCGCATTTTCAGACGATGGTATTGGTATTCCACAAGAGTTTCACCGGCACCTGTTTGAAAAATTCACCGAAGCACGCAGACCAGGACTTAAAGGAGAACCTACTCTGGGGCTAGGCTTATATTTTGTGCAAACCGTTATTACATGGCATAAGGGTGTGATATGGGTCGAAAGTGAACCGGACAAAGGAACCACCTTTTATTTTCGCTTACCAAAACTTCTGCCCGTCAATTAAAAAAGAGGTTTATTGATTCTAACCGGAACGGGAAGAAGTTATTATACTGAAGCGGCCTGCTACACGCAATCCCGCATAAATTCAGAAGAAAAACGAACTATTGAAAACACTCCTGGCAAATATCCTGCATGATCTTGCGGATATCCTTTGAGCTTGATCCCTTGCTGTAAAATCCTGCAGCTCCCAGTTTAATCACCTCCTCTTTATCGTCCTTGCTCCGGCTTGTAGTGATCACGTACACCGGAATTTTTTTCAGGTGCGGGGTTCTTTTGATCTCTTTAAGAACATCAAAACCATCCATCAGCGGCATATTAAGGTCCAGCAGGATCAGATCGGGAGATTCAGAAATATTTTTGTAAGCTTCTCTTTTGAGAAGGTAATCCATTAATTGCAGACCGTTATACACCGCATTAATTTCAACTTTCACCTTGCAATCTTTCAGCCCGCGCTTCATCAGCTCCTGGTCATCCAGGTCGTCATCGGCTAAAACTATGATGAATTTTTCTCTCATTCCAACAAATGTAATTAATTAATGATCTAAGGAACAACAGCTTGCGAAGCAAAAATGAAGTTTTAGATCAAAGGCCGGTTTTGATCGTCTAATTTCAATCTTTGTTGTTTAGATTTTTGTCAGAATAAACCAGTTCAGGCCTTTTTGTTTTCTTCCATAATAGCTCCCGGAATGGTAAGCATTTTTTTCAGAGCCATGATCTGATCATTTAATTTTGTTGCTTTATTCCGTTTTTCCCTTGCTGGCAGCGGTAAGCCAAGAGATTCGTCATGTTCGGCAGCGGAGTCTAAAAGTTGAGTCTGTTCTTCCATTAAAGGGATCACTACCCACAACGATTCTTCCAGCACTTCTGATTGTTTGTCGATCAATACCTGCTCATTAAAAACGTGCCCGGTATGACAACGGTAACGATGATTTTTTTCACCGGATATTTCCCAAAGCCCGCCCCCGCAATCTGGACAAATATAGTCGCTGTGCTTACCGATCTGTTTCATTGCCGAAACAGAGCTGTTCATTCTTTCTGTCATTTCAACCTCCGTTCTTACTTCCGCCGGAGGGTGAACTGCCGGCGGTACTTGTTTCGCGCAGATGTCGTGAAGCACATACGGAATATCAGCGGCGGGTACCTGGAAGTCTACATCTACTCTATTCAGCACGTTGGCCGGCATATCGTTAAATTCAGCTTCTGCTGGCTCCTGCACTATGGTAATGCCACCACATTTTTTAATTGCTTCCATACCCGATGTTCCGTCATCAAGCAAGCCTGAAAGCACGACCCCTGCCACCCGGGAATTAAATGCAACAGCTGCTGACCGGAACAATACGTCGATGGAAGGGCGGAAGCGGTTCTCAGGCGGCCCCTGTAGCAGGAGCATTTTACCGGCTTTAATAAAAAGATGTTTGTCAGGCGGAGCTAAATATACGTGCCCTTTCCTGATCTCTGACTCATGCGTTGCAATCTCGCATGCAAGACTGGTGTTTTTCTGCAGGCCTTTTATCAATGCAGCCGGATTTGAATTCTTTGAAAGATGCAGCACGATAAGAACAGCTGCATCAAGATCCTTCTCCAGTTTGCCTAAAAGGTCAATTATAACCTGGAAACCACCAGCCGAAGCGCCAATAACTATAATTCTTTTAAAATTCATCTAAGGTCTTTTCATTCACGTCAAACAAATGAATTACAATTATTGTGCCCTTGCCCCTGGGTGTGCTTACATTAAACTCGCCGTTATACAACCCTATCCTGTTCCTGATACTATAAAGACCGGAGCCATGCGTTTGATTTTTATCCACTTTTAATCCTATACCGTTATCCTGGATCCTGAGTGTCACTTTATTACGTCTTCGCACAACCTTTACAGAACAAAAAGTGGCTTTCGAATGTTTGATCACATTATTGAGGAGCTCCTGGAGAATCCTGAATATGAACTTTTCCACACCCAGTGAAAGTCGTTTTTCAAAGCCTGTTACTTCACAGGAAATATTAAGCAGGGGCGTCGTCAGTCGTTTGATCATTTCAGGCACTGCGGCCGGTATTCCAAAGTCTGCCAGCACTGAGGGGGCCAGGACAAATGAAAGATTCCGTGTTTCTTTGATAGCCTGCTCAAGCAAGGCCAGTGCTTCAGTATACGATTTGTCGGATATTGACTTTGAGTGCTGGAGTTTTAAGCTTGTGGCATATAATAATTGTCCCAGGCTGTCGTGCAGCGAATCGCTGATCCGATATCGTTCCTGTTCCTGTGCCGAAATAATAGCCTTGAGTGTCTCTTTCTGTTGTTTGTCTTTTTCTTTCTGCATTTCGCCCTCCGCCATTTTTCTGGCAGTGATGTCAGAAAATAAACCAATAAAAAAATCCTGGTTATTCGCAATGTTGGCAACATGCCCGTGTGATTGCACATAGGTTATACCCTCGTCTTTTTTTACAATCCGGAACTCGATTTCAAATGGTTTGTTCATCACCATTGCAGCGCGAAAAGAATTGTCAAACAATGTTTTATCTTCCGGGTGCACCTTTTCGTATAATTCGGAGAACTTACCCTTGAACTCCTTCTTTTTTATATCGAAGATCCTGAGTGCATTATCATCCATCACCATTTCACCGGTCTTCACACTTACTTTTATGGTGCCTGAGTGTGAGGCATTAAGAGCCATCTGTAGCCTTTCGGTTGCCTCCTTCTGCTTATTTTCAAATTCGATCTTCTCCGAAGCATCGATGAATGTAAGGTAATAGCTTGCAGCGCTTTCAGGGCTGCTGCGATGCATTTTTCCATGGATCTGAGCATAAAAAGGCGAGTTGCCGGCGCTGATCATTTTTATAACTGCACTTTGCGTGGCCTCACTTTGCGTGATCTTCCGTATAAAAATGTAAAATACATCATGGTAATCAGGAGCTACAAAACTTTGAAAGCGTCTTTCACGCAAATTCGCACCTGCAGGATCGAATAATTTCTGACAAACAGCATTGTATTGCTTAATCATTGCGCCTTCATTTAAAACAGAATAGGCAACCGGGGCGAGATTAAATAAGTTTGCGAAACGACCTCGCTCCTCTTCAAGGGTCTGCTGCGACACCTTTAACTCGTCATTCTGCATCTCCAGCTCCACCTGGTAGACCTGCAGCTCATGCATCAGCTCCGATAAATCACGGGTACGGCCTTTTCCGTTCTTGCTGACACGCGGTTTTTTCAGAAGCAGTTTTTCAGCTGCTTCGCGTAACTGCTTATGGCTTTTACTGTTCATGATCTTGCGGTATCACTCGCAATTTTTGTACCTGCTATTCAAAACTGAATGTTACCAGGATGGTGGCTCTTCCGTCGGTTTTTTCCCCGTGTATCTTGCGTGCACTGATCACACCTTTTTTGCCGGATGTAGTGCCCGGAAACTTCTTGTCAAATGCAGCAGTAACCTGCTTTTGCATCGCATCCAACAGAAATTTTTCGATTTTCTGACCTTTTAAATTGTGACCGATAAGATCAAATAGATTAACCTGACCGATCGTGTTTTCATCCACCTTAAAAATATTTCTGAACGAATTATTGGATATCAGTAACATGCCCTCCTGATTAATGAGCACCGCTGGTTCGCTTATCGCGTCCACAAGCAACCCAAAAGACTCCCTTATAAGATTTAAACGCGCTTCAAGGGTTTTCAGCGGAGTGATGCGATGAAAAGTAAGCACTGCCCCGTTTATGAAATTATCGAGGGTACGATACGGCATGATGCGAAGGTTGAACCACTCGCCGTTAACTGCGCGCACCTCCATCTCACGTGTCTTCAGATGATCGATCACCTCCTGGATGACAGCAGTGAGATCCACGTCCTGCAGATTACTTACCATATGCGTAATTGATCTTCCAACATCGGTCTGAATAAGCTTGAATAACTGGCTCACCTGTGGTGTGAACCTGAGAATATTCATGTTGGTATCAAGAAAGATCGTGCCTATTTCGGTATTATCCAGCAGGTTCTTCATGTCGTTGTTGAGCTGCGTAAGCTCTTCCGCTTTCGACTGGTACTGCATATTGATGGTCATCAGCTCCTCGTTAAGAGATTGCATTTCCTCCTTGGTTGTAAGCGACTCTTCGTTGGTGCTCTGCAGCTCCTCGTTGGTGCTTTGCAGTTCCTCGTTGGTTGATTTAAGCTCCTCAACACTGGTTTCCATTTGCTCAATAGTGCTATGCAGCTGTTGCTTGGTAAATATCAATTCCTTTTCAAGATCCTGTACTGCGAGCGACTGGCTGTTTTTTTTCGGGTTCTTCCCCGACGCCTTATTTACAGGTCCCCCATCTTCAAAGATAACAAGCACCAAACCCTGGAGTCCGAAGTCCTCAAGAGCATTCACACACAACGTCACCTTATTTAGAGCTTTTCCATCTTTCAGCAGAATATCTTTGATCTTTACCTCCGTTCGTTTTGTGCGCGCCTGGTGAATGGCATTGCTGATGGCGTATTTCAGCTCTTCACGGGCCATGCGGTAAATATTCATTATTGCCGCACCGGTTCCCAGCTCCAGGTAATTTTTTGTTTTTCCGTTAATATAAAGGATATCACCGCGTTCGTTCACAAGCACGGAAGTGGGCGTGTAGTTATCGAGCAGGATCTTATTAAACGTATCGAAAAGGGTATTTTTTTTATTGCTCCGCATATGCTCCACTTTAAGCGTTTGCATAGCAGCATTGCTGATATTGAAAGGAAAATCGATCAGCCTGTTCGGCAATGTATTTCCATTCTTGCGTTCAAAGATCTTCCACTTTGGTTCAGCAAGATGGAACATGTCGCTGAACCCGCCAATAGTTTCTGCGGGGCCAAGAAAAAGCAGTCCCTTCGGTGCGATAGAATAATGAAAAACGGGGATCAGCTTTTTTTGAAGATCCATATTGAGATAGATAAGCAGATTGCGGCACGACAAAAGGTCCAGCCTGGTAAAAGGAGCGTCCTTTATAATATTATGCTGCGCAAATACCACCATTTCACGCAATTCCTTTTTTACCTGGTAAGCGTCGTTCTGCTTCACAAAAAAACGTTGCAGTCTTTCGGGGGATACATCGGCCGAAATGTTGGATAGGTATACCCCCTGTCTTGCATGTTCTATTGCTTCGCCATCGAGATCGGTGGCAAAGATCTGAACCTTTGGTGTTTTTTTTGCTTCAAGCAAATCGAGATACTCCGCCAGAATTATCGCTATTGAATAGGCCTCCTCACCCGTTGAACAGCCGGCTACCCACACACGGATCGGATCCTTTGATGTTTTACTTTGTAAGATGGGCCTCAGTCTTGCCGTTAGCATTTCAAACGCATCTGCATCACGAAAAAATTTGGTGACACCAATGAGCAACTCATTAAAAAGAACGGTAAGTTCCTGGGGATTTTCGCGCAGGAACGTCACATATTTTGAATAGTCGGCAAGCTGATGAAATGCTATACGCCTGGCTATACGGCGGGTAATGGTACTTTTTTTATAATGCGAAAAATCGTGACCGGTTTGCGAACGAAGAAGCATAAGGATCTTAATAAGTCCGGTACTGTTCTTTGAATCTACCAGGGCCTGGAAACCGGGCTCTTCACTGAGGGCAGGATGTTTCAGATATTGTATAAGCCTGATAGGCATTTCCTCGGGCGCAAGAATATAATCTACCAGGTTGGTGCTCATCGCGCTCCGGGGCATGCTCTCATATTCTGCTGTCACGGGATCCTGCACCATTGCCATCCCAAGCTTTTCCTTGATCATACGAATGCCGGTTTCTCCATCGGAACCCATCCCTGAAAAAATAATTCCCACGGCACGGTTCAGCTGATCCTCGGCAAGACTTTGAAAAAAATAATCGATTGGTAACCTGCTTCCCTTCACTTTCGCTGGTGGCATCAGCAATAATTTCCTGTTATGGATGCCCATGTCCTTATTGGGAGGGATCACATATATATTATCGGGTTCCACAAGCATGCCATCTGTGGCCTCTTTAACCTCCAGTGCGGTATAGTTCTGAATAACGCTTGAGATCTGTCCCTGATGTTTGGGATCGAGATGAAGAATAAGAATAAAAGCCATGCCTGTGTCGGCCGGCACATGAGTAAAAAATTTTTCAATTGCCTTAAATGAACCTGCTGATCCACCGATTCCGATGATGGGGAATGACCTCGGGGTCTTCGCTTTACGAACTTTAGTCAAAGCGACCTTTTTCAGCGGCTTTTTTTTTACCGGCTTTTTCTTCGTTGATTTACTCATTATGGCATTTAAAGGTTTAAAAATAACGTTTTTAACCCTATGCCACTTTGCAATTTATGCCGGTAAAAGCACTGTGTGGAATGATCACTTGATGAGACCGTTCTTTAGTGAATAACGGATCAGGGTAGCTGAATTGGTTGTACCGGTTTTATCGAGAAGGTTTTTACGTCTTGTTTCGATGGTGCGGACACTGGTAAAAAGCTCGCGGGCGATCTCGTTATTGGTTTTACCTTCAGCTACTAATTTTAAAACATCCATTTCTCTTTCAGTGATCCCGTGATTATTATTATTAGCGGCGGGAGAAAGATAACTGTTTGATGCTTTATATTTCGCGAGCATATTCAAGGTAAATTCCGGACCCATATACATTCCGTCATTAGCCACTTTCCTGATCGCAAAACGCAATTCGTCCTTCGACGTGTTCTTTAAAAGATAACCATCAGCGCCTGCATCAAGCAGATCAATAAGATAACTCTCGTGATCGTGCATTGAAAGGATCAGCACTTTTTTATTCGGAAATTCCTTTTTAACCTGCAGGGTACATTCAAGTCCATTCATTACCGGCATGTTCATGTCCATGAGAATGATGTCGGGCTGCAATTTTCTGATCTTTTGCAGTGCATCTGCACCATTAAAAGCCTCGCCAACCACCTCAATTTCGGGATCGTTTTCAAGAAGGGCACTTATACCCTGCCGCACAATATCGTGGTCTTCCACCAATAGTACTTTAATCGTTTTAATTTCAACTGTATGTTCCATCTTAGTTCAGAATTTCACCATTAAATTAATAGTTTCTTTGGTTTTATTAAACTTCCGTCCGGCCATCCCAAACTGTAAGTCAAAAAATTAACAATATTGTCTACCAGCATCAAAGCCTTTGATGCAGAGGCTCCCTTCACAGCATAACCCACAGCTCCCAGCTTTAAGGATTTTGCAATAAAATCCGCATGTGACGCGGTAGAGTGCATTACTACGGGAATGCTGCAGAACTCCGGCTTTTCCTTTAATTTTTGTAAAGCCTGCATTCCATTCACCTTTGGCATATTGATATCGAGGAGGATCAGGTCGGGAAAATATTCAGGACTGTCTTTAAGAACGCTAAGTCTTTTCAGTAACTGCTGACCGTCTTCAGCCCTCTCCAGGTCGTAATCCACCTGGCGTTCTTTAAAAGCGTCCCGGATGGTGTAGAAATCATCGTCGTCATCTTCTGCTATAAGTATCCTGAATTTTTGCATAGGGTGTTTGCGAGATGTGCAAAGTTAAAACACAGGAAGCGCATTGTAAAGGTGGCAAACACCGGATTATCAATTGAAAATACTGATAATCGTCCCGATTTTTCCCGGATTTAACATTGCATTTGCGAACTGTGGATCATACGAACGGTCGCCCATAAAATACGCTCCATCATTGCGATCAGCACATGTTTTCACTCTAAGACGTTTAAAATAAAAAAGGTGTAGAAAATTTTGCACGTCGCCCGTTTAAACAAGGGGTTTTACACGGCATATTTTTTGAAAATCAGCCATTAATAGGCCTCCCTCCGGACAAAACACCCGGATTTGAGGAAAACCCATACCATTTTTATGAAAGTTTTAGAGTTAAGAGCGATGAGGGGACCAAACTACTGGTCAAAAACTCAATCCAATATTATTGTTTTAAAGATCGATCTTGAAGAGCTTGAGCGCTCCCCTACCCACCAGATCGATGGATTTCTTCCCCGATTGAAGGCAATGATGCCAACCCTGCAATCACACAAATGTTCGCATGGTAATGAAGGGGGATTTTTTGAAGTCGTTGAACAGGGAACCTGGATGGCGCATGTGATTGAGCACATTGCCATTGAACTTCAAAATCTTGCAGGAATGCCGGTGAATTACGGTAAAACATATTCCACCAGCACTCAGGGTGTATACAACGTTATTGTTGGCTACCAGGTGGAGGACGCAGGAAGATTTGCCGTAGAAGCAGCAATTGACATTGCCGATGCCCTTGTAAAATCAGAGCAGTACGATGTGCAGAAGGATGTTGACCGGATGATGCGCATTGCAAAGAAGAACGCGTTCGGACCTAGCACCAGGTGCATTGTAGAGGAAGCTGTTTCGAGAGGTGTACCTTTTAAAAGACTTAACGGAAACTCTCTGCTGGTTCTTGGATACGGTAACAAGCAAAAAAAATTACGCGCCACTGTGGCAGGCACAACTACAAGTCTTGGAGTTGAAATTGCAGGCGACAAGGAAGAAACAAAAAATGTGCTGGATGCAGCGCACATTCCTGTGCCACAGGGAGCCACCATCTTTCATGAAGACGATCTGCAGTATGCAATCAAAAGAACAGGATTTCCTCTTGTGGTGAAACCCGCTACAGGCAATCATGGCCGTGGTATCACCGCCAATATCAACTCTCCTGAAGAAGCGCTGGTAGCATTTCATGCAGCCAAAGCCGTTTCAAATGCAGTAATAGTGGAACAATTTATTGAAGGTTCTGACTACAGGCTTATCGTGGTGAACTACAAATTTGTTGCTGCCGCCATGCGCACACCTGCCAGTGTAACCGGCGATGGTGCTTCCACTATAATGCAGCTGATAGAAAAAGTAAATGCAGATGAGTTGCGCGGCGAAGGGCATGATAACATCATGACCAAGATCACCCTCGACGAGACCTCTATGAACATCCTTGGAAAAAAAGGACTGACCCTTGAAACCGTTTTACCAAAAGGCGAAGAGATCCTTTTGAAACATACTGCTAATATGAGCACGGGTGGTACCGCCGAAGATGTGACGGACAGAGTTCACCCGTATAATATTTTTATGGCCGAAAGGATCGCCGCACTGGTGGGCCTCGACATCTGCGGTATAGACATTCTTGCAAAAGACATAAGCCAGAAACTAACCGGGGGGAACGGGGCTATTGTAGAAGTTAACGCCGGTCCGGGTTTACGAATGCACCTTGAACCAGCAAGAGGATTAAGCCGCAATATTGCCAAGCCTATTGTAGATATGTTATTTCCCAACGGAGATAATGGCCGCATTCCAATTGTGGCGGTAACAGGAACCAACGGCAAAACAACTACTGCCAGGCTCATTTCGCACATTGCGCAAAAAGCAGGACATAATGTAGGATTTACTGCAACAGAAGGGATCTATATTGGCGGACACCAGGTATTGCAGGGCGACTGCACTGGTCCGGCCAGCAGCGAAGCGGTGCTTTTTGATCCCACTGTTGATTTCGCCGTGCTGGAATGTGCGCGCGGAGGTATGATCCGTTCGGGACTTGCTTTTAAAGAATGTGATATCAGCATTGTTACCAATGTGAGCGCCGACCACCTCGGACTAAAAGATATCAATACGCTTGAAGATATGGCCCGCGTTAAAGCAGTGGTGCCGCGCACTACGAAGCGTGATGGTTATGCGATCCTCAATGCCGACGACGACCTGGTGTATGATATGCGTAAGGAACTTCAATGCAATATAGCGCTGTTCAGCATGAATGCCGGGAATGAGCGCGTTCTTGAACACTGCGCTAAAGGAGGCCTTGCCGCCATTATCGAAGACGGGTATCTTACTATAGTTGAAGGTAAATGGAAAACGCGTATTGAAAGAGTTGAAGATATTCCGCTTACCCTGAATGGCAGGGCTGAAAGCATGATCAAGAACCTGATGCCTGCAGCACTGGTAACCACATTACGTGGATTCGACCTTAAAACAGTAAAAGAGGCACTGCGTACATTTATTCCATCGGCAGCGCAGACACCGGGCAGAATGAACATTTTTAAATTCCGTGATTTCACGCTGATGCTGGATTACGCTCACAACAGCGACGGACTTGCACAACTGAAAAAATTCCTGGATAAAACACCAGCCTCTGTAAAGGTTGGGATCATTGGAATGGCAGGCGATCGCAGGGACGAGGATTTTCGCGAAGTAGGATCTTTGGCGGCACAAATGTTTGACGAGATCATTATCAGGCACGATAAGGATCTGCGCGGACGACCAAAAGAAGAATTTACCGAACTGATGTCGGAAGGAATTCATTCTGTGAATCCCGAAATGAAAATTACGGAGATCAGCGATGAGATCCAGGCGGTTCAACACGCGATAGATAACGCGAAAAAAGATGCGTTTATCACTGTAACTTCAGAGAAGGTGCACGAAACCATCGCCTATATTGAAGAGCAGCTGAAAAAGGAAAAGCAGAATCAACCAGGTACCGAGAAAAAATCTTCAGCGAAAAAACAAACTTTAAAGGCCGAGAAGAAATAAATTAGTAGTAACCGGGGATAAGCAAGAGACGCTCTTTTCTTTAGTTCGGCCAAGACCTTCCCTGGAGCGTCTTCGCGAGAAAAAATTCCTGTTCGGAAAATCAATAAAAGTGACGTTATTTTGCATTGTAAAGCAATGGATTTAGCAGTGTAACAGAATAGCCACTAGTGTTTTAACCTGTTCGCGAGCTTTGTTCTGATGTACTGTAGAAATCAATAATTTGGTGAATCTTCTGATATCCCGTATGGTAGCAATACTTGTATTTGAGAGTACTTCGGGCTAAATCTCATTGCTTAAAACCTTTAAAGCTATGAGTGAACTAAGAAAAATTTATCCGCGCAGCGCCGGTATAGATATCGGTAGCGAAAAAGTATTTGTAGGAATAGAAAAAATGCCAGTTCGAAGTTTTCGAACTTTCACTGCCTCCTATCAAGAGTTAGGAAAATATCTTAAAGAGCAACAGATAACACATGTAGCGATGGAGGCTACAGGGGTCTACTGGATTACTTTGTTTGATATTTTAGAAGAAATGGGTTTTGATGTTACACTTGTTAACCCCGCTGACAGTAAAAATTTACCCGGTAGAAAAACGGATGTTCAAGACTGTCAATGGATTCAGCAATTATTTAGTTACGGACTGCTTAGAAAAAGCTTCGTTCCTGAAGATATAGTAAGGAAACTTCGTGTTTATACCAGAATGCGGGAAGATAAATTACAATCTGCAGCGTCGCATATTAACCACATGCAAAAAGCATTGATTCAAATGAATATTCGACTCCCAGAAGTATTATCTCAAACCCATGGTGCTAGTGGTATTGCAATGATAAAGGCCATAATCAATGGTGAGAGAAATCCCCAAATTTTATTGAGTTATTGTACCAGTCCTTTAAGAAAGAAGAAAGGAGACGAAATA
>CBIHOL010000089.1:0-19348 GCA_966211905.1 uncultured bacterium | reverse complement strand
ACCGTAAGTCCCACCCCTTTGGTTTTGGTTAGGTTAGATGCTTAGTTTTTTTATTTCGATCCTACGTTCAAAGAACCTTTTTCAAGCGGATTGTAGCTTGCGGCGTATTGCGAATGCACATCCTGATTTTTTGGATACGATTCTTTAATTGCGTGGTAACGTTTTACGAATTCTTCAAGTTTTTGGTCGCTGGAAGCGTATGAACCAAAACTTTTCTCCATTTTAGGATAAGAAGCCTTGATCTCATGGTAACGGGTAATAAAATCCTGCATGTTCCACTTGCTTGCAGCGTATTCGCCATGCACAGCTGTTAATTCAGGATATACTTTTTTGATCTCATAGTAACGTGATTCAAATTGTGCCTGGTCATACTTGCTTGCCGCAAACTGAGCAGAATATTTTGACAGGGTTGGATAAGATTCCTTAAATGCATAATAACGCTTTACGAATTCATCCATAGAATAGTTTGACGATGCAAAAGGTCCATAAGCATCCTGCATGTTCTTGTAACTGTCTTTAATTTTATAGTACCTGTCCATAAAGGTGAGGCTTGAATCGGATGACGATGATGATGAAGTAGCTTCAGCTGTCTGTTTCTCCGAACTTCCTGGTTTGCTGCTTTTTGACTGACCAAAAGTATCAATGGTGATCAGTGTAAATGCTACTGCTGCAATAAATAGTGTCTTTTTCATGTATAAAGTTTTTTCTTCTCTATATCAAACCGCATACCATGTAACGCTGATTTAATTAGCAGCATCTGCGTGTAAAAATATACACAACCTCCGGAAAGCCGACTACAAAAGGTCTCACAGTGTTAACAATGATGAAAAATGTTTTTTTGGATTAGGGGTATTTGAAAATTTTAAAGACACGGCACAAATCTTTTTTTCAAACAGGCGCCAGGCCCGGATTGTTCTGCACTTAAGAAATGGCACTTCTTTTGCATTCTAATAGAATGCACCTTCCCGGACAAATGAACTTTTTGTTTTACAGCGTACTGTCTTGTATTGCTGTCTCCGGGCAAAGTAACCATCCCTTCGTTACCAATCTCGGTCAGATTCACAACGAAAAAGAGGTCGCCAATCATGAGATCCTTTATTATGCAGATAAGGATGCTCTTAAATTGTATTTTTCAAAAAAGGGTTATTCTTATCAGCTGGTTGATCACATTGCACAACAAACAAACACAGCAGATACCATTGCGGACCCGCTGAAGATCTTCAGGGTTGATGTGGAGTTTGCAGGAGCGAGCGATCCTGTTAATGTTTCAGCTGATGGAACAGGAAAGGAAAGACTTCACTTCTATTGTGGGAACAACGAAGTGTGTACCGGCATAACCACGCACGAGCGTATAACTTATAGTGAAGTGTACAAAAACATTGATGCCGTTTTTTACCAGGCAAACGGGGAGCTGAAATATGATTTCATTTTACGCCCCGGTGCCGATGATAAAAAGATCCGGCTGAAAATTTCCGGCGCTGAACGTATTTCGCTGAATACAAAGGGAGACATAGTGCTGCACACTCCCCTGGGGGAAATTACAGAAGGAGCTCCCATGGCGTATCAAAACGGGAAACGGATCCCTTGCCGATGGGTGGTGAGCGGGAACATACTTTCTTTTGTACTTGGGAGCTATAATAAGAATGAAGAACTGATAATTGATCCCCTGATGCGCAGCTGGGGCACCTACTTTGGAACAGCGATCCGTGACCAGGCGTATGGTACTTGCACAGACAAAAAAAGAAACGTTTTTATTACTGGTATTTCGGAATTTGATGGACTTACCTTTATTTCCACGCCAGGGGTTTTTCAGACTACCACATCTTACAGGGCAGCTTATGTAGCAAAATTTGACTCATTGGGTCAGAGGTTGTGGAGCACTTATTATGGCAGCAATATGTTTGCCTATGCATGCGCGACCGACACAGCAGGAAATATTTTTGCCTGCGGAATGTCGGCAGGTACCAGCAATTTCACAATGGTGGCCACAGCTTTTCAAACTGTTGCTCCGGGAATTCATGATGCATTCCTGGTAAAACTTGATCCGTCGGGACAAAGATTATGGGATACCTATTATGGTACTCCCAACACGGACTCCGGTACAAGCTGTGCAACCGACCTCGACGGCAATGTTTATATGACGGGAACGAACGGTGGCGGGGGATCAACGGTACTGGCTACACCTGGCGCCTTCCTTACAACCTGGGGGCAGGCTTACCTTGTTAAATTCGATCCCGCAGGAAGCAGGATTTGGGGAACCTATTTTAATTCTCACGGCAATTATAATGACATTTCGCATTGCGCGACCGACAAACATAACAACGTATATCTTTCAGGTCAGTACTGGGGCGGTCCAAACAATGCCACAATTGGTACACCGGGTACTTTTCAATCCTCGCATGGAGGCAAATCAGATGCTTTTGTTTCAAAATTCACTCCCGGCGGGCAGCAGGTATGGTGCACTTTATTCGGTGGCCCTGGTGAAGAAAGAGGCAGATCGTGTACTGTAGATCCTTACGATAATGTTTACCTGACGGGTGAAGTAGACAGCACCAAAGCCCCCGTATCCCTTATGACCACCGGTTGTCATCAGCCGGCATTTGGAGGTGGTTTCCAGGACGGGTTTGCGGTGAAGTTTGATTCAACTGGTAACAGGGTCTGGAGCACATTTTACGGAGGCTCCGATAATGATGAGATCCTGAATTCTTATGCAGATGATTATGGAGTGCTTTACATTTGCGGTGCCACGCGCAGTACGAATGGCATCAGCACTTTTGACGCCCACCAGTTAAACTATGGTGGCTGTATCACCAACAGTGGAAATTATTATGGATATGCCGGTGGAGATGCATTCGTGGCGCAATTCGACGGTTCGGGCAAAAGGCTGTGGTCGAGCTACTATGGCGGAAACCAGGGAGAGAAAGGATACTCCGTTTATTCCGACAACAGGGGTGCCGTTTATCTTGCAGGAGTCACTTTATCGGGCGGAGGTACTGCTATTGCAACTCCCAACAGCTTTCAACCCACATATACCGTGCTTCCAAACAAGGCTTATTACGATTCGGATGATGCGTTCCTTGTTCAGTTTGATATGTGCTCGGATGAAGCGCCGGTAAACATTTCTTCGTCGAATTCAGTCATTTGCACGGGTAAGTCTGCGACCCTCACTGCCACTGCCTATGCACCTGTGCAATGGTACACCTCTATCGGTCAGGGCGCCATATTTTCAGGCCCTGTATATACAACGCAGCCGCTGGCACCCGGAACATATACATGGTATGCTGCCATTAAAGAAGCATGCTTTCGTGATTCACTTTATACCCCATTCGCCGTAGAGGTGGTTACCGTGCCGATAGTGAGTGCTGCCGGCAATGTTATCTGTCCAGGTGATGCAGTAGTGCTCACTGCCATTGGAGCTGATCATTATATATACAGTGGTGGAAAACAGACGGTGTTCCCCACAGTAAACACTACTTACACTATCACCGGTTTTAATGTACAGGGCTGCTCCCACTCCGCGGCAGTTACAATAACTGTGCTTCCAACTGTTCCTTTACAGATTATCGCAAATCCATCAGGAACCATTTGCGCCGGTATGCAGGTCACATTGCAGGTAAGCGGCGCAAGCTCCTATGTATGGAGCACAGGACTAGGCGGGTCATCAATAGTGGTGAATCAGCCCACGAGCAAGGTGTACACGGTGACAGGTTTAGCAACCAATGGCTGCACTAACAGCGCGATAGCTTCTGTTTCGGTAAATAGCTGCACAGGACTCGACGACACAGCACAGAATACGGACTTAAAAATATATCCGAATCCCAACAGTGACTTTGTAATACTTGAGAATGCTGAACAGGGCAGATTATCCATCTATAGCAGTTCGGGAAAACTTTGCGCAGAAAAAATGCTCAACAGCTCCTTCCGTCTGGACACAAGAGATCTGAGCGAAGGTCTGTACATTTTTCAGCTACAAACGGACGATCATTTTTATTCTGCTAAAGTGATGGTCCTTCGGCCGTAATTATTTTCTTAAATAACAATTTAGCCTGCGGCTATTTTTATCACCTGCTACAGTTAAACATATACCATCTCCCCTACCGCACTACCAGGTCCTTATAAGTCCCCATCTGTTCGAGAAAAGACAATACATTGTTAACGCCTGTCAGGTTAAACCGGGCGCCAGTTTTGCCGAGTCCAACCTTGATGGTATAGTGATTTTTTCCTTTCAGTTCATTAAACATGTCTTCATCGGTCATATCATCGCCGATTGCAAGCACAAAATCAAAATCTTTTTCAGAGATATATTTTTTGACAAATTTTCCTTTATTCGTCTTATTACTTTTTATCTCAATTACTTTATTGCCATGGAGTATGTCAAAATTTGGGAAACCACTTAGCTGAGACAGATCCTTCGAAAGCCCCATCCTGATCCCTTCCTCATCCATATTTTCAATTCCCCGGTAATGCCACGCAATAGAATATTTTTTTTCTTCGAGAAATGAACCAGGAACTTGTGAAATGTAATTTGCAATCACGTTTTTCACTTCCTCTTTCCAATCCGTAGACACATCAGAAGGATACTTCCACTCCTCTGAGCCTGCCTCTTTGTATGCACTTCCATGTTCTGCCACAATATCAATTTTGCCATTATTGAACCAGGTTTGAAGAGTATCGCCATCCCGCCCGCTTATAAGCATCACTTTATTTCGCGGACTCGATGCTAGTTTTGAAACCAGTTCTTTTAAAACTTCTCCGGGAACAGCTTCCTGCGGTTTTTCAAAAAACGGGATCAACGTTCCGTCGTAATCCAGCAATATTAAACGTTTCTCAGCTTCACTGTAAGCTTCGAAAATGGCAGTCTTATCTTCAGAAGTCATGATATTAGGTTTTGATGCCTCTTCCCGCTTGCCAGCCCGATTAACATCGCCAAGAAAAGAAGAGCTCCATTTATTTACATCGTTATTACGAATTGCCTCCTGCATAACCCGCATCCTCTCCTGCTGTTGGTCCTCTTTTAAATG
Source organism: uncultured bacterium (assembly GCA_966211905.1). GTDB lineage: Bacteria > Bacteroidota > Bacteroidia > B-17B0 > Aurantibacillaceae > Aurantibacillus. The sequence continues at coordinate 14,327 of CBIHOL010000089.1, read as the reverse complement.
AATGGCTTTAAGCATGGCCTCCTTCATCATATGCACGTCATTGGGATTAACAAGGATTGCGCCGGTCAGTTCTTTTACAGCGCCCGCAAACTCACTCAGAATAAGACAACCGCGCTCATCCTTGCGTGAAGCAATAAATTCCTTGGCAACAAGGTTCATTCCGTCCCGCAAAGGCGTCACAAGAGCGATGTCGCAAGCTGTGTAAGAGGCTAACAATTGTGGAAACGACAAATGCTGATACTGGTAAATAATAGGCTGCCATTGGATATTGCCGAACAAACCATTAATTCTGCTCACATTTTCCTCGATGAGCTTTTTCCGTTCAGCATATTTACTGATCTTTTCCCTCGACGGGATCACATTGAGAACAAACACAATCTGTCCGCGCAGTTCCTCGTAATTTTTTAGAAGCTGCTCATACGCCTGCAACCTGTTCATCACACCTTTACTGTAATCAAGCCGGTCGATTGAAAACATGATCTTCACACCCTCATATTTTTTTCTGATCTCTTCCCGTCCCGCCGTTACCTCAGCATCATCAAACGCATCATTAAATTTTTCATACTCTATACTGATGGGATAATCCTTAATAAGAGCAGTATGACCGTTTACAGTAACACTATTGTTCACTGCCTCCGCACCCAAAAAATAAGAAAGCGCCTGTTTAAAGTGATTGCTGTACTCGTTGATCTGGAACCCTATCACATCACAGGCAAGCAGACTGACAAGGATTTCATTTCTCCACTCTTGCGGAACCAGCTTAACCAATTCGTAAGTTGGGAAAGGAATATGAAGAAAAAAACTGTTGCTTAACTTTTTTGAACCCTGCTTTAAAAGTCCGGGCAGTAACATAAGATGATAATCATGTACCCATATTATATCATTTGATTCTGCTACATTTTTCACTGCTTCGGCAAACTGATTATTAACCGCTTTGTACGCGGTGTAGTACACTTCGTCGTATTCTGCATAAGAGGGGACATAATGGAACAGGGGCCAGATCAACGAGTTTGAAAACCCATTATAATAAGGACCTTCCATCTTCTTATCAATATAAACCGGGGCAACATCGAATTCCAGTTCCGATTTCTGTTGCTGGTATTCCTCCCAGGTTTCCTTTTTAAAATCCGCCGCCCCTATCCATAATATCCGGTTTTCTTTGGGAATAGACCGTATTGCCGATACCAGCCCGCCTGAGGACTGGGTAACTTCAAATTTCCCTGATTTCTTTTTTATAGAGAACGGTAGCCGGTTGGAAACAATGATCAATCTGCTTTTCATAAGTACTTTGTTTGAGATGACTACCTTCAGACTATCAAAAAAATATGCCTACAGAAAAAATGCCGGAGCATCAGTCGTTTTGCTACATATTACAGCAACACGTAAAAACTGCAAGCGCACATCGATTAATAATTGTTAAACTTGCATTTCTCTGGCAACAAATTTTCAGTATGTGTTTGAAATTAAACCTATGCCAACATTAAAAAAAACAACCAGGAAAAAAACAACGGGGGTAAACCTCATCTCCACGAGAAATAAATACGATACGAGCCTTCGTTACATTAAATTTTACTGGAAAAAAATAACGTATTATCATCCTAAGGATAAGCAGATCCACCTGGGGATGCCCAATAAATACATAGCTCCGAACAATGAGATATTTAAATTCGACCAGTTTTACTGGGACAGTTATTTTGTGATCCTCGGTCTTGTAAAAGATAAGCAGATAAAACTCGCGAAGGGAATGGTAGAGAATTTCGTGTATCTGTACAATCGTTTTAAGATAGTGCCTATGCGAAACAGATTCTACAATTTAGGTACTTCGCAGATCCCTTTTTTAACTTCCATGGCATACGAAGTTTATGAAGCGTCACCAGATAAAGCCTGGCTGAATAAAGTAATGAAAGTAGCAGAACAGGAGCTGATGAACTACTGGATGAATCCTAAACTCACCGAAACACATATCGTTTACAAAGGGCTTTCAAGATATTGTGACCATTATATTACACATTTGGGGGCAGAACACGAATCAGGCTGGGATATGACGTCGCGTTTTCACGACCGTTGCCTCGATTTCCTGCCCGTTGACCTGAACAGCTGCCTCTATAAATACGAAATGGACATCGCGAAAGCATACACACTTCTTAAAAAACACTCAAAGGCAAAAAAATTCAAAGAGCAGGCGCGTAAACGTAGAAAAAATATGACGGAGCTAATGTGGAATCCAAAGCTGCACTTTTTCTTTGATTACAATAAACATAAAAAACAACACAGCCAGTTCTATTCAGTTGCGGGGTTTTATCCTTTGTGGGCAGAACTTGCCACTAAGGAACAGGCAAAGCTAATTCGCAAACATGTTTTGCCTTTGTTCGAATACGATGGTGGCATTACCAATACACAAGCCGAACATTTATCTCCCGACACTAAACAACATGATCACCCGAACGGCTGGCCTCACCAGCAATGGATAGTAGTGAAAGGTTTGTTAAACTACGGATATAAAGAAGACGCCGAGCGTATTGCGCGGAAGTGGGTGGATATGAATCACTCTCTTTTTGAATCCACGGGAACATTCTGGGAAAAATATGATGTTGTACATCGTCAGCCCGGAGTTTATAATCCCGATCGTTATCCCACCCAAAGTGGTTTTGGATGGACGAACGCGATCTACCTTCGGTTAATTAATGAATTTAAACTCGATCAGGAACCTGTTCACCAACCACGATAAGCGATCAGTTCTCTTGTAACAGGGATTGCAGATCCATTGGTTTTGTATACATCTCGATACTGCCATCTTCATTTTTAGGCCAGAGGTCGGGTGAGCGGTCCCAATAAAGCTCCAGCCCATTCCGGTCGGGATCATTCAGATAAAGGGCCTCGCTTACGCCATGATCGGAAGCACCTGACACCGGGTATTTTTCATCCATCAGCCTTTTTAAAATAACCGCAAGATCACGTCGCGAAGGATACAGAATTGCAACATGAAAAAGACCCGCATGATGAAGCGGGGCGGGTTCCGCATTTTTACTATACCAGGTATTTAACCCGATATGATGGTGATAACCTCCCGCAGAAACAAAAGCAGCCTGTGTGCCGTAACGGCTCATCAGCTTAAATCCAAGAAGCCTGCAATAAAAGTCAAGCGATCTTTCAAGATCGGCAACCTTCAAATGTACATGGCCAATCTTTGTATTTGAAGGTACCTCGTAATTTTCCATCATTTATTTAATTTATGATCTTTTTCTCGAGAAGCATTCCGTGAAGTTCCTGGAAAAACTCATTATAGCTGATGAATGTTTCCGGCTTCACCAGGTACGCAGAAGCCCCGCTGGCAATACATTTCTGAATGGTGGATGGCGAAGCTGCCGTAGAAGTTATAACAATAGGAATATCCTTATACGTCGGATCAGATTTTAATCCTTCGATGATATCATACCCGTTTTTTCCGGGCATATTAAGATCTGACAGAATGAGGTCGGGAATTTTATTATTCTTTGAAAGCCATTCGAAAAGCATGTCCCCGTTACGCAAAATTTCCCACAAATTAAACAGGTCACCAGATTTAATGCCTTCCCTCATAAACAACTGCTCGTCCTGGTCATTTTCAACTATTAAGAGGTTCAGCTTTTTCATGCAACTAATTTATTCTGATTTTCTTTTTCATTCAGGGTAAAATAGAACGTGGTTCCCTTTCCGGGTTCTGATTCCACCCAGATAGTTCCATTGTGCCGCTCAACGATCTTCTTGCAGATAGCCAGACCAATGCCAGTGCCGGGATACTCTTTTTCTGTGTGCAGTCTTCTGAAAATATCAAATACTTTTTGAAGGTCGTTTTTCTCAATGCCGATGCCGTTGTCACTCACCGAAAATAAAATATGCCCGCTTTCACGGGTGCATTTTATGCGGACCTGGGGATTCTTAGCATTCGTGAACTTAAGTGCGTTGCTCAAAAGGTTTTGTATCAGCTGCTGCAGCTGGATCTTATCCCCTTCCAAAAACTCTACGTCACTTGTTACTGAAATAATCGCCCCGCTCTTTTCAACTGCACCGCGTAAGTTCTGTACTGACTGATTAATAAGGTCCTCAACATTGATCTCCTCATTTATAAGCTGCCCGCGCGATAACTGGGTATAATGAAGAAGATTCTGGATCAGTTCCTTCATACGACTGGCAGCATCAAAACACTTTTCAACATACAGGTGGAGTTCTTCGTTTGCAACATCCCTCGACCTAAGCTCGATCAATTGCAGGAAGCTCTTAATGGTGCGGAGTGGTTCCTGCAGGTCGTGTGATGCCACGGATGTAAACTGTTCGAGCTCCTGGTTAGTATAACTAAGCTCTTCATTTATGATCCGGAGTTCATCAGCCAGCATCCTGTAGCGGTCATGACTTTCTTTCAGCTCCCTTTCCGCTTTTTTCCGTTCTGTAAGATCACGTGTAACTTTCGAAAATCCGATGATCTGTCCCTGTTTGTTCTTTACAGATGTGATCACCACGTTAGCCCAGAACATGCTGCCGTCTTTTCGTTTTCTCCAGCCTTCCTCTTCGTACTTACCAGTTTCCTTTGCTATCCTTAACTCGCGGGGAGGTTTACCGTCGAGGATATCTTCTTCCGGATAAAAAATTGAAAAATATTTTCCGATGATCTCTTCCGGCTTATATCCTTTTATCCTTTCTGCACCTTTGTTCCAGCTCATGATCCTTCCGTTTTCATCGAGCATAAAAATGGCATAATCAGTCACCTGCTCTACAAGTAGCCGGTTGCGTTCTTCGCTCTGACGCAGGATTTCCTCGTTTTCCTTTCTTTCTGTGAGATCACGGGTTACTTTTGAAAAACCTATTAGGGTATTATGTTCGTTGAAGAGTGCGGTAATTACGATGTTTGCCCAGAAAACAGATCCGTTCTTACGCACGCGCCAGCCTTCCTCTTCATACTTTCCTTCTTTTATTGCGATCTGGAGTTCACGCTCTGGCTTTTTATTCTGTAGATCTTCTGCCGTATAAAAAGTGGAAAAATGCTTTCCGATTATTTCATTGCTGCTGTAGCCTTTTATCAGCTGCGCGCCGCGGTTCCAGGTAATTATATTGCCATTCACATCCAATAAAAAAATGGCATAGTCCCGCACTCCCTCCACCATCAGGCGATACTTTTCTTCACTTTTGCGAAGATCTATCTCATCGGCCTTCCTTTCCGAAATATTGCTTAAAACGCAGGTAAAACCGGTACAGGCTTTATTTTCAAGGATAGCAGTTATGTTAAGACGACCCCAGAACTTTTCTCCATTCTTGCATGTACGAAGATCTTCGGAGATGAAATTTTTATTTCCACAAGCCATCTGCATTTCATACTCGGCTTTTGTGACATCCCCTTTGTTATTATAGAATATGGAAAAGTGCTGGTTTTTCAGTTCGGAAGGAGAGTAGCCGGTAAGCAGCTGCACATGATCATTTGAAAAAAGAATACGTCCTTCGCGGTCAAGCAAAAATATTCCCTCGGTGAGATGCTGTAGTATTACCCCGGGTTCAATTGACATCTTTAGAAAAAACGTTTAAAAGATTAAACAGAAAAGAGCTATCCCCCGAAGTTAAATTTCTGCAAAATACGCTGATTGATGGCTCGGTCAAACGGGTAAAAAACTAGCTGAGAAGGGTAAAATACTAGCCTGGAAATTTACTTTTCCTTCAGCTTTTTTTCCTGTTTCGGCGGACAGGGTGTATCACCGTAAGTACAGAAGATGCAGCAGTTATCACCCTTTGCCTCGAACACCGTTTTACACTGCTGGCATTGGTAATAAGCCCGGGAAGCGTACTTTGGCATCATTATCTTTTCAGAATGTCCGCATTGGGGGCAATGTACACTTGAAAATAATATTAAAGTCTGAAGGTCCATTTACAATATAAAGTTACGATGGAAAACAGCAGATTTTTTAAGCTTTTGACAGACCCAGGCTTCACGAGGCCCAAACGGCGTGCTTTCTGGCCAGGAAACGCCTGCCCTCTCAGGCGTATAATGACACAGCTTTTTGGATAGCTCAAGTGGAAAAATAATTAGCTATCCTTATAGCCTCAGCAAAAAAAAGCCGTCAATGAATTCCTCTCCATTTTGCCCGGGTATACCCGTATTTTAATCGACAGATCAGCCGGGCTAAACTATTTTTTAGAGGTCCTGCACGTAATTTTGAAATGCAAGGTCTCTCCTGACGGTATATTTATGGAAGCAGATGAATAATAAACGAATTCTGATATTACACGAAAGTACCTCGGGGCCCCTTCAATTGCGCAACTCGCGACATAAGGTCGTTACCTGCACTAGTACCACTGAAGCTCTGTCGATCTTAATGGGCGGAAGCTCTGCTTTTGGCAAGGACGATTATGCGAAAACGGGGAAGGTGAGGCCGGAAATACTTGTTCTTGACAGTGCTTTTTTAGAATCTTTTGAAGGCTTTGAACTCCTGGAGATCATAAGGAAATATTACACGCTGCAGAGTGTTCGCATCTTAATTTTCGATAAGAATATCACGCTGCTTGATCCCGCCATTTTTTCGCGGTACAAGATCTCAGGCAAATTAACGCCAAATTATAACCTTGATGAGCTTACAGAGAGTAATTCAGAACCAGCAGCCGCCAGAAGCGCAGGTATATTTCTTTCAGCGGGACTGCTCGCAGGCATGAAGGATTGGGTGACAACAGGACTGAATTTTTTAAAGGGTCAGTCGCTGGCAATAACCGGAATGAAGACAGTTGTGGCCGGAAAAGTGGCTATTGCTGGTTCATGTGTTGTGGTTGCCGGGTTTGTGGTGACTCCAATGATCACCGAAGAAAAAAACTCTGAAAGTACACATAGGACGGAAAAGAAGGTGATCTCAATTCAAGATCCGCCTTCGTCACATGTAGTAACAAAACAAGAACCTGTCAGGACATTAACAGTAGAGGTTTTACCGCCTGCCGAAGAGAAACCGGAAAAGCGGAAAAAAATTGAAATTCCTGCAGTTAAAGAAGAAACGCAACAACCTGTTGCTACACAAGAGCCAGCATCAAGGCCAGAACGCCAGTTCAGGATCGGCGTAGAAGAAGCAGAAGAGTCATTAGAGGCTCAGGCTACTCAATAAAATCACAAAATCGGTTATTTTACTTTTTCAAACTTCGCAATAATATCCCTGATGATTGCGATCAGTTCATTGATCTTAATGGGCTTGATATAATATTCAACGCAGCCCAAGTCTTTACATTCTTTGCGGTGTACAGGGCTTTTGCTGGTGGTGAGAATAAAGATCGGGATCTGCTTTAATTTTTCATTGGCTTTTATTTGCTGCAGAACGGTAAACCCGTCCATTATTGGCATGTTCAGGTCAAGAACGATCATGGTAGGGAGATCGTCTACTGATTCTGCCGCCTTTAAATAATCAAGAATCTGTTTTCCGTCCCTGAAAGAGATCAGCGCATAGTTAAGAATGTTGAGTTTTTTGAATGCTTCTTCGAAAAAAAACACATCATCCGGATCATCATCAGCGATCACTATCTTAAGCCTGTCTGTCATACAGCACAAATGTAGGTACTGGACAGCGGAACCTGCTGGTTTTCGGCGAAAAGGGAAAATTTATCGCCAGATTGAAACCGGCTATTGTATTTTCACCATTATGAGGCAGACGAATAAAATCAAACAAAATTTTTCTTCCTTTGTTTTATGGTCGTATCAATTGATAATACTCCGGGCTATCAATGGGGTGAAAAATGTGAAGGATGGCGCCTGCATTCTTTTGCGTCTCTTTCTGTCATCCAGGAAAAAATGCCCCCACAGTCATCGGAACAAAATCACTTTCATCAGCATGCTCAACAGGTCTTTTTTATTTTGTCGGGTACTGCCGAGTTTGAAATGGACGGAAAGATCTTTACGCTCCATCCCGTGGAGAGCATCCATGTCCCGGCAGGAACGCCGCATAAAATCATGAACTTATCGTCAAAAGATCTGCATTTCCTGGTGATCTCGCAGCCGCAGGTGCAGGATGACAGGGTAAACATAAATGATTGATCCCCGATGACAAAAACAATTATCAGCATTCTCACAAGCGTCGTTTTGTTCCAGGCAAAACCGGGCAAAATATCCGGTACCTGGAAACTGATCCAGTATAAGGACGTGATTACCGGTATAACGGAAAATGAACCCGCGATGTACAAAGGGCTTGATGTAATGACATTCCAGTTTAGTGACAATGACAGCTGCGGAACTTTTAAAGGGAAAACAGTGCAGAATGATACGCAGGGCACTTATCTGCTTGGACCCGGCAACAAAGTGCATGTGACCACGTTTGGAGGCACTAAAAAAGGAGAGTCAGAATGGGGCGGAAAATTCTGGTATACAATAAGGGAAAGTAGCAGCTACCTGTTAAAAGGTGACACGCTTACTTTGTTTTATCGTGGAGAGAAAAAAAGTATGGTCTTTGTAAAAAAGAACGGACTTTAAAGCCTGCAACCTGCAAATCAATCTTGACAATCAGATCGCAGTGATTACATTTACAGCAAAAAACTGATGAAAAACATATTTGAAGCTTCTGTAACCAACGAGATCATTGATCGCATTAACCGTCTTACTCCTACCACTAAAGCGCAGTGGGGAAAGATGAACGTGTCGCAAATGCTGGCGCATTGTAATGTAACCTATGAACTGATCTACGATAACAAACATGCAAAGCCGGGGGGATTTATGAAGCTGATCATGAAAATGCTGGTAAAACCTGCCGTGGTTAGTGATAAACCTTACAAGAGAGATGGTCAGACCGGTCCTGTTTTTGTAATTAAAGGAGACAGGGATTTTATTTCGGAAAAGACCCGCCTGATAGATTACATAAAAAAGACCCAGGCCCTTGGCGAATCACATTTCGACGGTAAGGAATCCAATTCGTTTGGTAAATTGAGCAAGACCGAATGGAACAATATGTTCTATAAGCACCTTGATCATCATCTAAGCCAGTTTGGCGTGTAATTTGAATGTTTTCCCCTCAGAAATTTAAAAAATGAAAACACTGGTATTTCTTGCCGCTTTTAGCGCGCTGTTAACGACTTCGGCCCAGGACCGCGGTGATATTTTAAATACATCACAGGGTCCGCTGCGGGTCCAGCCCATCTTTCACGGCGCCTTAGCATTGAAGTGGAAGGGAAAAACCATTTTGGTGGACCCTTATGGAGGAGCTAAAAAATACAAGGGTCTGCTCTCCCCCGACGTGCTCCTGATAACAGATATTCATCCCGACCACCTGGATTCAGCCACACTCAGCGCTCTCGACATTTCAAAGACGACGATTATCGTTCCCCAGGCTGTGGCCGACCGGCTGCCTGAAAAATTTAAACAAAAAGCGGTTGTATTGGCCAACGGCAAAACACATGAGGTTTTGGGAATGACGGTTGAAGCCATGCCAATGTATAATTTGCCGGAAACAAAAGATGCAATGCATACCAAAGGGCGGGGCAATGGTTACCTACTTAGTGCAGGCGGAAAAAGGATATATATTTCAGGCGATACGGAAGATATTCCGGAGATGCTTGCGCTCAAAAATATAGATGTTGCATTTATCTGCATGAACCTTCCTTATACTATGAGTGTGGAACAAGCAGCAGCGGCAGTGCTGGCATTTAGGCCTTTAGCCGTGTATCCTTATCATTACCGTGGTAAGGACGGGCTGAGCGACGTAGAAAAATTTAAAAAACTGGTTTCCGAGGACAAGAAAATTGAAGTGAGGATCAGGGATTGGTATAAAGAATAGGTTTCGGGTTCCGGGTTTCGGGTTTTCCGCCATAGGCGGTCCCGATAGCTATCGGGACGCCTTCGGTATCATCGGATGGCGGGCGGGTTTCGAGTTTGTGTTCGGTAACACACGTCTACTTAACCACAAGGTCGTCTCGGCATCGCCAAGACGACCCACAAAGAGTTTAGGTTAACACACGTTGCACAACGGACACAACGAAGAACAGGTTCCGGGTTTATATCTGCTATTGCTGCGATAAGAACGGCGCTGAATTTCTTCCTGGAACGGGAAATGGAACATTCTATGAAAAACGTGCCACAGCGCGGTTCTGACAATAGCAGTTGAAGAGTAAAAAGTTTATCAATATCTGGCAAAATATTTATCTATAAACAAAATCGAGTTCCGAATATATCCAGAACCCGATCTAATGACCACTATGGTTTGATTAGAGTGATCTACTTTGTGTGAGCTGGTGTTTCAGTTTTTTTGATAATAGTGATGACCTCTTCACGCTTTTTGTTCAATTTGTCCTGGACGCGCTTTAACAGTTCATTTTCTCCGCCTTTCTCAAATTTCAGGTCGTGATCATTTAATTGAGAAAATTGTTCTTTTAATCTTTTCGATTGGGAAGCCCAATCACCGGTGATCGTAAAATTCCCGTTGTCGTTCGTTTTGTTTTCCATGATAAAATAGTTTTATATTTTGTTAGAGTATGAAGTTACTTCCATCAAGTATGAAACAGCTTACATCCTGGAGACTATATTTTATATATTATACTGTTTTGTTGCAGGCTGAAAAACAATAGTATTTAGCAGCTGGATTCATTGAACATCTATTTGCCTTTTGCTGCATCAAGCGCCCCTCTCTTGAGACAATTATTTATTTTGACACTAAATTTCTTGAAAGCAATTCGTCTAGCAACTCTTCTACTCCTTCTCTTGTCGATGCATGGCGGCTATCCAAAAGCCGGCCTTTAGAATAAATAGTTATTACGGGCTGCATTTTGTTTAAAATTCGTTTTTTAGCAACTGGATTTTCATCAGCATCAATTGTCAGGAAAATAATGCTCATGTATTTCGGATCTTCCGACATAGAAAGATACACAGGGATAAATTCTTCGCATATTGACCCTCCGGTACACGTATCATACTTAAGAATTACCATATCATTCTCGGCAACCTGCAAATAAATTAAAGAATCGGTGGTTTCAGTAACTGCCATATCTGTTAAAGTTTAAATTTGAATGTAAATAATCTGTCCAGCATACTCTTAAGTTCTTTTTCATTCCTAACATTGTCGCATTCCACCAGGAAACCCTCTTTGAAAACAGCAATGAATGCATTCTGTCTCTTTTGAATAAACTTCTCGGCGATTGGATTGTTTCGTGAATCCACCCATAAAAATTTTATTTTTTTATAATCTTCATGTTCAGAAAGTTGCTGAAAAAGAATATTTATTTCTGCGCATCCTTTGCAATCAATGGAGGGTTGGTAATTGACTACAATAAACTCGTGATCTGAATATAGTTTTTTCCAGTCAATATCATCGCTGCTTATAATAGTCAATGGTTTTACATCACTTTTATTTTCAATCATAAGGTCTGATATTTTAATTTTGTCATTGCACAATTTCCCGAATGAAAACACTGAGTTCGTGAGTGAAAATATCAAGCTGCTTAACCGTCTTACTTAAATTCTCTACAAGCCCCTTAAGATCATCCTTCACTATTGGTTTGTCACCCTTCAGTTCATCCAGTTGTTTAACACAGGCAGAAAGAGGATCCTTGATATTACTTGACGTTAAAACCAGCAGCACTTCCAGCGATGAAACATACTGCGATCTTTTATCCTCCAGCTTTTTACGGTCAGTGATGAGCATTCGTAATGAGAGAAAATGTGTAATTCGCTCACGTTCGTCTTTAATGGGAACAATAACGGTATCCACCCAATAGAACGAGCCATCACTTGCCTTGTTCATTATTTCACCATGCCACACATGTCCTTGTGAAATTGTTGTCCAGAGATCATTAAAGAAATCCCTGCTATGATGGCCGGAATTAATGATCCGGTGGTTCTCTCCCAAAATAGCATCCAATGAGTACTTTGAAACCTCACAAAATTTTTCATTCGCGTATACGATTATTCCCGCTTTATCAGTAATGGTGGAGATCACATTAGCATTGATCGCTTTTTCATAAGCCTCTAATAATTGCAAACTTTGAAAGAGGTCTTCGGGAGGAGTAGCTATGTGCATGGACTGTATTTTAATTTAATTGCGAAAAAATGCGTCTAATGAAAGCTTGTCCCAATTGTTCGGAAAACAGAGGAGCGCACCCAAAAGAACAACTCTGGGAAAGACCAAGTGCAAATCCCACATTGGCTTTAAAATGCTGAAAGCGGCGCAGATTATTATTAGATCAAGACCTAATAAATAGAAGGCAGTTGTTTGGAATAGCCCTATTACAAGCAAACCGCCACAAGCGAGTTCCAGGAATGAAGTCAGAAAAGCTGTAACAACCAGAACAAATTCTGGTATATGTTTGTGTTTTGACTCCTCTTTGAAATATAAAATGACTCCGCGGATCTTTAAATTAAATACCTTATCATAACCCTGAAACAAAAATAGAATTCCGAGAATTACGCGAAAGACGAAGTAAACAACTGATTCATGACTTAAATATGGCATCCCGAATTGATAAAAGAGATTAAATTAAAATCCTATGCTTCCCTGGAGAACAAAGCCCTTAAATTTTCCGCCTGCATAAATGGATGAAGGAAGAAAACTATGGTATCCCTGCACAACATATTCACCCTTCACGAGAATGTTCCTGGTAATGAACCAACCCGCAGCATAAGCGGTACGTTCAATGTACACTTGGTCACGTATTCCCTGACTGATCCCTCCGGCCGTTGTGGTTACCACGGACTGACTAGTAGACTGAGTTCCTTCCACGTGATTGTAACGTGCCCCTACATAAAACTGGTCACGTTTTCCAAAACGAAAAACCAGGTCTGCGGCTATCTGCGTGAATTTTCTGTTTGGCAACTTTGAGAAGATCGTGGTCTCATTGGCAGAATTCTGATACTGTATTTCGCCATTTTCCACAGAGGTCTGCCCCTCAGATACTTCATAAGTTCCAAACAATTCAACGCCTCCCAGCTTAATAAAAGGGTTGAACATGACAGCCATTACATTATCCTTAAATCCAGGGTTAAACCTTCCTGCAAAAGCATTTCCCGTTAACGATGCTGCTTCAGGTTCCATCACATACTGGTAATTCGAGCCTGTGCGGTCACCACCGTAAAGCGTTCCACTGATAGAGGAAGATTTGTTCAAAAATGATCCTGTAAATCGCAGCCTGCTTTTTTTCCCAAACAACTTATCATATCCGATTTTTCCGTATACCGATGCCCCACGATCGTTTTGTTTGGTAACGCTGCCCTGTATTTCACCATTGGTGATACCACCCATTAAAATGAAACCATTTTTCTGCCAGTATAATTCACCACCTATTTCGGTGGTAAACGCATCCATAATATAGTTTTCAATAAAAGGATTCCATATGGTGTTGCCCCCGTCGCTTCTGCGAAAATGCGCGTCACCATAATTTATCTCCATGTGACCAACCTTTAAGGTCAGATTTTTCCAAAGCCTGTTCATAAAGTCACTGTTCAAAAAAGCAACTTTATCAATCTGAATAAATCCGCCTTTCACCCACATTTCATTGTGATGATGAGAAGACATATAGGTGACAAGGTTTAAATGGACACCATCGGCAAGCTGTGCGTCGATATTCAAATTTGCCTGGGCCAGCGGGAAGCCGCTGCTGAGATTATAAAGCGAAACTCCACTGCTGTTGGAGTGTTTTAAATTCTGAAAACCTTGGGTAAATCCGGCACCGAGCCGTAATTTCATGCCATTGAATGTCGACGTATCTGTTTTGCCGGTCTCAAATACATTTACGCCCTTTTGATCGTAGGGACGAAAAAACTGAATATCTCCACGCTGCGCAAAAATTGTCAGGCAAAACGGCATCGCTAAAGCGAAGTAAATAGTTTTTAAATGTGTTTTCATGATATAAGGAATAGTTACTTTTTAATTAGTGTGTAAGGATCATGTGAAAATAAATAGTTACTTCATCGCCAACTTTAATGGTGCCAAGTACAGCCTTTGGAGGGATCATCCCGTAATCCGTCATCTTAAGCTTTTTAGTAACTTGTAGATCCAGATCACCATTTGGCAACGCAACCCCGGTTGCCATCAGATCAATTGAGCGGGAAACACCTGCCATGAAAAGTTTTCCCGGGATGGTAATTGACACTGATTTATCACTTCCTATTCTAACAGGTGCAATGCTGAATGTGCAAACTATCTGTGGATATTTTTCGTATTTAAATGCTTCCCAGGTTTTATTATCCATTACCTTCCCCTCTTTGCTTTTAATATTAGTAACCAAAATTATTATCCTGGCATCCTTTACCGACTTAATAATGTTGTCTTTAATCAGGAAGTTCCCTGTTGCCTCTAAGCTCGTCACTTCCGATTTCCATGCATGGAGACTCGAGTTACCACTAATAGAAGCAGAAA
>CBIHOL010000088.1:0-19369 GCA_966211905.1 uncultured bacterium | reverse complement strand
CCTCAGCAAATACACCATGTAATAACGCTCTTAAAGGTACTAAATTGCGCAAGAGACAAGACGCAGATTACGCGGATTTCGCAGAGCTGAACCGGCAAAGCCCGCAAAAAAATTTACACACATTGTCTACTGCGTAGACGGGCTCTCAAGTATAGATCTGCGAATAGAGGCAAGCGCAAGAGGCAAGACGCTGATTGCACAATTACGCAGAAACCGCATGTAAACCAACTGCCTGTGAAATTTGCGCAGATGCGTCTACTTTACGCCGCCTGGATAATCTGCGACAATTTATGGCTATCCTAGATAAAACCACTGAATAATGGATCTCTGTGAAATCTGCGTAATCTGCGTCTGTTATCTGGATTGTGAAAGACCCGCTATTGCCAGCCAGGCAAGAAGACCTGAACCTGTTTCCAGCGCCGACTCGTCTATATCGAAAGTGGGAGTGTGCACGCCCGAAGTGATGCCCCTCTGCTTATTGCCGGTACCCAGCCTGAAAAAACAGCTCGGTACTTCCTGCGATATAAAAGAAAAATCTTCGGCAGTCATTCTTAATTGAAGCTCCTCAACGTTTTCTTCCCCAAGGTATTTACCGGCTGCCGCAATGCATGTTCCCGTAAATGTCTCGTCATTAACAAGGAAAGGATAACCGTGCTCTATCCTCAAGACAGAACGGACATTAAATCTCTCAGAAATTGAATTTACGATCTGTTGAAGCTGCTTATGAACGGACGCTCTCCAGTTCTCATCCATAGTACGAAAAGTGCCTGCAATCTCCACTTTATCGGGAATTACATTTGTTGCACCACGCCCCTCTATTTTTCCGAATGCTACTACGGTGGGAATTTTCTCAGCGGGTGTTCCTTTTTTTCCATCTTCAGTCATAAAATGATCGTTGATCTCAAGAATGATCTCAGAGGCAACGATCAATGGATTGATGTAATCAGAAGGCATCGCTGCATGTCCGCCCTTGCCGTTAACAGTGAGATACAGCTCATCAGTGCTGGCCATATACATTCCGGGCCGGAAGCCTGCTTTACCTGCTTCCATGGATGGAAAAACATGTAATGCAATGGCGTTCTCCACTTCAGGATCCTTCAAAACACCCTCTTTGATCATGAGATTGGCGCCTCCTGGCAATAATTCTTCGCCAGGCTGGAACATAATTTTTACAGTGCCTTCAAACTGGTGGCGGATCTCATTCAGGATCAATGCTGCTCCCAATACCGAAGCTGAGTGAGCATCATGACCACAGGCGTGCATCAGACCTTCGCGCGTAGAACGGTACTCCACATTGTTTTCTTCTTTAATAGGAAGAGCGTCCATATCGCCACGAAGTAGAATTGTTTTTTTAGCCGGGTTCTTACCCCTGACCAATGCTATAATACCTGTCTTTACATGACCTGTGGTAAACTCGATGCCGGCCTCTTTTAATTTTGAGCAGATAAATGCCGATGTTTCAAATTCCTGGAATGAAAGTTCAGGGTTTCGGTGAAGGTGACGACGAACGTCCTGCACAAGAGGAAAATACTTTTTTGCCAGGTTTTTTATGTCCTGAGGAGACACCATTAACGGTTCCAAAGCATCTTGATACCGATAAGAATTATTGAAACAGCAAAGATCTGTTTCACCAGTTTGGTATCAATTGCAATGGCAGTTTTACTTCCGAAATAACTTCCAACTAAAAAAGTAGTGGCGATAATTGCAGCACTTTTAAAATCAACGTGTCCTGCCTTATTATAATTGTACACACTTAAAATGCCTATAGGAAGAAGGAACATGCACAGTGTGGTACCTTGTGCGGTCTTTTGGTCCATTGCAAGAATGTACACAAGAACGGGTACAATTACAATTCCGCCACCAATACCGATAAGACCGCTTAAAAAGCCGGCCACTATACCAACTGCCAGTAAAATTGCGATCGTATTCATGATTTAAAAATCTGTTATCAGCGATAAACCTACGATTCTTTTTTGAACCGCCCAATTATCAATTCCCCAACCGAAGTCAAGCCGCACAAAATAACCAAGCAGCCGCGACCTCAACCCAAATCCAACGCCGCCTACAAGAGGATTCTTGTGGTCGATAATAGTTACCACAATACCTGTTCCTCCCTTTCCGAGTACCGGATCATTTTGAACATAGGTCTTGGTATTCTCTGTGTTTTCGTCACTTAGCGGATTAGCACCATACCAGGCCATTCCTACATCTGCAAAACCGATCACCTGGAAATTATTGAAAAAGTCAGAACGCACAGGGTGGTTTAACAGGTAACGAATGAGAGGAATGCGCAGCTCTGAATTGTATACCAGGAAATTATTCCCATTCCTGATGTTCTGCTGAAACCCGCGAAGATTTGTAGCCAGCGTTTGAAAACCATATTGCTCGGGATGCACAATATTTACATTATTATTAAACGATGGATTAAGCCAGTTGTCGACACCACCGAGGTAAAACATCAGCCTGTCGCTACCCAGAGAGTTGCCACCAGCCATACGGTTACACCAGGTGATCTGGCGGTGAACTTTCTGGTAATGGCGAATATCAAAACCCGAAGTAAATAAGTTACGCGCATCCTTGGAGTTCAGCCAGTACTCTGTCCATACTTTAAAACGAAGTCCATTGAGAATGTTCAGCATTATCTTGCGGGTGTTATCAAAAATGTACTCCACCCGCACACCTCCTAAATTTTCATATTGCGGTCCTTTAGCCAGTGAAATGTCGCCGTAAGTAAGAGTTACCTTCCTGTCGTTCCGGTAAAGAAGAGACCCGCGGATAGCTGAAACAGGACTGAACGGATACTTTATGGAATATTTAAAAGTGTGTGTATGTACTTTTGCAAAATAATTGACACCGTTGCTGGTTAAAGGCACATTGGCAAATGTTTGCCGGTCGAGAATGATCTGGTGATCCACCAGTCGCTCCCGCTGTTCCCAGCCGAGCATAAATTCGTTATCCAGGTTAGGGTTGATGCGGAAACCTCCGATGATCCTCTGATCTTCGAACAGGTCGCTGATGGCGATCTTGGTAAGAAAATTAAATCCGGGGTTCAGGTAAATCGGCGCCCCGCCACCACTGAACACCTGGTAATTATTGGCAAGAAAAGCATTGTCGAACTGCGTTACAATATAATCGGTGTAAAACGATTTGTAATAGTTCTTCATCACCGGGAACCTGAAGCCAAGCTTACGGTTCTTATCAAGTGTGTCCTTTATTTTAGTAAGAGTATTCTTCTGTGCCTCGGCTATCTTTTTCTCTTTTTCGTTATCGAAACGGTAATTCTCAAAATCAATTCCCTTGCTCATTTCCGCACTACGCGGTATAGACATATTTTCAACGGGCACCGCTTCTTTGATACTGCCAGGATCGCTGATAGCAGTCCCGATAAATCCCCTGAACCACGTATTCTGAGGTGGCGGGATCTTAACGGAGGGCAGATGGGTGAGTGGCGATACAAGCATCATATCTTTGCCATTGGCATAGATAAGTTCAGCAACATGTGAAGCGGAAGAGTTGATGTTCTGCTCCAGGATATTTCTGTCATAATTGCTTACCGGTTTTGACTTGAAAAAATAACGGTAGTGCTCGGTCGTATCCACAAAGGCAATTGAACTGTCGAATTCGGCAAGCTGGCGGTTGTAAATCCCATTCTTGTCACTCAGGTAAGCTATGTAATTGCTGGTGTAGGCCTGTGGCTGCGATTCGTTAATGTCGGGTGTATTAACCACCCTCACAAGCACTTTAGAGGTGAAAGGGTATGGAGCCATAAACAGATCCATATTACGGTTGATCTTCACAAAGGGCACTGCATCATCGGTTGCACGGATGGTGTCACTGATACGATTACTTTCGAAGACAACCTCCTTCGAGTTTTTAATAAAGACAGGATTATTATCATCCCACACGTCGTTGGTGAGCTGCTCAATGGCGCTGCTGTTCATTCCAAAAACAAAAATGTCACTTTGACCCTTGCCTTTTTTAACCGCACTCATAGCGAGTTTTTTACCGTCGTCGCTGAAAGAGATGCTGTTTACTTTTTCAAAGCCCGGCAGGTTCCTCTTCACAGTTTCACCTTTTTCAATATCGTATGTGTGCAGCACCAGCTGGTTCTTTCTTTCGTACACCATTACCACAACATCACCTGCGGGATGCCAGGCAAGCAATGGATAATTGTAGTCGGAGATCTCCTCCACTTTAGGACCATACTTCAACAGGCGTTTATGAGTTTTGCCTTCTTCCACATCCTTCATGTACACACGAAGCTGATTCAGCTCATTACGCGCATAGATCACTTTTTTTCCGTCGGGACTCACCTTCACCTGGTAATAATGACGATGCGCTTTATATCTTTTTAAAACGCTGTTATCGTGAATGGGCGACTTTCGTAACGTGTCGCGGAACATATATATCCGTCGCTGGTGAGCTTCGGTAAAGTCATAGATCAGGTTACTGAGTGTTACGCCAAGCGTAGTGATCAGGGCATTTTCAGGACTCCGCGTCACCCTGGTCATATAAAGTAAATTCGGGATCATATTTTCCCCGTAAGAGGAAACAATAAAATACCAGAGCGCGTGACCGGCCTGCGCTGCCTGCTTACCGGTAAGGCGGTTGAACGACGTGAAGTTCTCGTTCTTAAGATCATCGTATAATATATTGTCGTTGTAAGCAGTCCATCCTTCGGATAAATATTTTACAAGACCTTCGGAATACCATTCAGGTATATTAAGAAATGTGGAGTTGCGCATCATTTGCTGAGCGTTGCCACCGTAAAGGATCTTGGTGATCAGGAGTTCGGCCAGTGCTGCCCTGATCTGCTGATCGAGCTCAGCATGCGAGCCGTTAAAGAAAATACTGATCTTATCGCCGATAATGCGCGTAACCCCTCCGATGTTAGCCTGCTCTTCGCCTCCAAGACCGAGGTTACTTTGTTTAAAATCACCCTGGTTATTGTAAACGATCACACTGATCTTATCCTCTGCCTGGTAATCGAGACGCTTTTCAAGTATCGGCAATTGTTTGCTGATGCTATAAGAAACATACTTTGCTATTTCGGTGCCGCCCTGGTACGTGTACACACGATAGCGGTCATAGTCCAGGTAGGTCCAGGTAAAATCCTGGTACTGGATACGGTTTTTACCGAAATCCATCTGATGGCCATAATTAAATTGCGACTTCGAAATGGCCGGGGCAAGGAGTACGAGGTATACTAATAGACGTTTGATCACACGAAAGTTTCGGAACTTTAAATGTACGTAAAAACGGTTAAAATATTGTGCCATGCCCATTCTTAAAAAACAATAAAAACCCGACTGGAGAGGCAGGACACGAATTACACTCGGCATTGGTCCGGTGGACCAATGAGCGGGCCTGTGGGAAGGTTGGTAGCAGCCACATATCTCTAACACGAATTACACAAATTACATTAATTCCAATTCACCAATTAATAAGAATTACACCAATACAGTTCGGCGCCCCGCACTTTTGCCGGAAATCGGGACTGGAGAGGCAGGACACGAATTACACCAATATTCACTAATTAAATTACACTAATTGCAGTCCGACGCCGCGCGCCATTGCTTCGGCATCGGGTTCCTTGTTTCAGGTTATTGTCCTGTATCGCGGGTGCTTAAACACTAAGGGCACAAAGAGAATTCGTTCAAACACGCCCACACCAAAGGGCACAACGGCCACCGCACAAGCGCACCGAGGTTTCGGGTTCCGGGTTAAACCGAAACACGAAACACGAAATAAATCATAGCAACTGTTACTATAAAGGAGTTTTACCTTACATTTATAGCACCCAAATGATTCTCTATGAAAAAGATCCTTTTCAGTCTCCTGATCCTGATAGCAATACAGGCAGAGGCTCAGTACAAAAAATTGCCGCTCGACGCCAACCATTACTGGACCATCAAATACACCCCAAGGTGGAACTCCAATCCTTTAAATGATCCTACGTTTTATTACACACTTAAAACCACTGCCACCAAGACTTTTTTTGGCAAAACCTATAAATATATTTCTTGCCTCAGTCCTATGGGCGGCGGTCCGCCCGATCCGCTTTTTACCGGCCAGTATATTTATGACGACACGATCGCTAAAAAAGTATATGTAATTGCTAAGGACTCCACTGAACAGGTGCTTTATGATTTTACCAAAAAAGCAGGTGATGCTGGTTCAGCTTATGATGTTCACAAGGGGACAATGTCCAATTACACCGTTAGCAAGGTAGACAGTGTAAAACTTGGAGATAGTTTATATCATCGTCGCTTTGATATGAATTCAGCCACCCTGGGAGTTACCATTACCGTGGTTGAAGGGGTGGGTTCGCTTGCAAGTCTGCTTAGCGGATACTTTAGCAGTTATCCCGACCAGGTAAACCTGAGCTGTATGGGACGCATCTCTCCATTCCTGGCTATTTATCAGGGAATATCTGCTAACTGCAGAGTGGAAACCGGATTAAAAGAAAACAGTACGTCAAGGCCATTGACTGTGTTCCCTGTACCGGCCGGAGATTATATAACTGTGGACATGCAGGAAAATGCTAGCTCCAATCTTGAAATTATTAATATTCTCGGCGCTTCGGTGATGTGTATTCCATACACTCCTGGCAAAATAAATATTTCTGAATTACCGCCGGGAGTTTATATCGTCAAATTGAAAACCGGTACTGAGTTTTATTCGTCGCGTTTTGTAAAGAACTAGAACCAGGTACACGAAACCGGAAATGATTAATTATTTCAGGATATTTATTTCATGTTGAGCAACGTTCGAAACAGCGAACCGGGACGCAGGTGTAAATTCCAACCGCTTAATCCGTCAAGGTTCCGCCGCACGGGCCTGCGGAAACCTTGACGGATTTGCCACGCGCTTACAAACACAGAACCAGGAACGCGGAACAAGAAACCCGAAACCAGTACGTTCGTTTATTCGAGCATCTTTAAATCTCCCACTGCATTTCCAGCTATTCCTTTTATAGACCCGTAAAACTGCGTGGTATTTAAAAGCACCTTGTCCAGCTGCTTTTCCCGTTCTTTCCAGATCTTTTCCATAGAGATCTTTTCCCGGGTTATGCCGTCTTTTAAGGCAAGGAAGCCTTCCATCACCGCTTCAATATTCTGGCGGAATTCAGTCCCGGTCAGGTAATTGTAAAGTAATTGCATCTTATCTCCCTTGTTCTCCTGGGTCATTACAGCGCCGTAGATCTTTATAAGACTATCACGCAGTAAAAACGACAGGGATTTCACATCGGCAAAACGGCAGATCCATACTCCGTCCTTAAAACCAAAAGACTCCATATCGCGTGGTAGTACTTCAGTAACGATCACTGCAATGTCAGCCTGCTGGGCGCGCATGTCGTGTTTTAATTTCTCGATCCACTCATTTGTAAAAGCCTTGGTGCGTTTACTTTCATAAATAATGCGTCCGCAAACCTGGGCCAGGTTGTTTCTTACAAACTGCACGCAGTCGGCGCCTTTCACACCTTTAGCTACTTCTTCAATGGTATCGAACGGAAAAGTAGCTCTCAGCATTTCTTCCAGGGCGAGCTCCATCACTTCTCCCTGCAATTGCATGCTGCCCTGCTCTGCCTTGCGGCGCATGGTCTCAGCCAGTTCCACCTGGTCGGCCAGTTTTTTCTCAAGCTCGCGGATCTTCAGCTCACTGCGCTCACCTTCCATTTTTTTCACGCGGTCCTCGATCTCCTTTTGTTTTTGCTGCATCTGTTTTTCCATTTCCAGCTTCAAACCCTCTTCTCTTTCCCTGATCTGTTTCTCTTTAAGGAGAAGCTCCAGCTCTTTCTCCTGGCTCTCTTTGAGCTTCTGCGATTTTTCAGTTAATTCTTTGTTAAGGCGATCCATCTGCGATTGCAGCTCGATGCCCGCCTTTTTAACCGCTTCTTCCTCCAGCTGCAGCTTTGCCAGCCGCAGTTTATCAGCGATCACACGCTCCTGGTTCTCGGCCATCAGCTTTAATTGTTCGCTTTCTTTTTCAAGGCGCAACTTCTCTGCATCCAGCTTTAGCTTGTCGTCAGAATACCTTTTCAGGTATTTCCCGCGGATCTCGTTTTCGATCTCCTGGGCCAGGGCATTTCCTATGGGGAACTCATGACTGCAGGCAGGACACTTTATTGTTGAATTATTACTCATTACGCGGTACCTTTTGTGTAAATTTATGTGGAAATGGCCTTAAAATTAATTGTTTTTTTAACCATTTGTAAAGAACTTAGGCGGTGTAACAGGCCGTTCAGTGCAATGAACTATGAAGGAAATTATTTTTGTTCGACATGCAAAAAGTGACTGGGGAAACGAAGGTCTGAAAGACATCGACAGACCCCTGAGCGAGCGTGGATATGGGGATGCGTATTTTTGCAGCGAATGGTACGCTAAAAATAAACCGGTCCCCGATCTTATTATCAGCAGCACAGCAACAAGAGCCTATAATACTGCACAGATCTTTTTTCGTGCCCTCGACCTTGACCCACCGCACTTTCAGCTTGAAAAAGGGATATATGAAAGTTCTGTGGAAGATCTTTTCGCTATAATCCAGTCAGTGCCTTCCAATGTGAGCCGCTTAATGCTTTTCGGTCATAATCCGGGATTCACTAATATCTGCAACGAAATTTCCACCGACATGTATTTTGATAATATCCCTACCTGCGGTCTTGTTTCTTTCCAGCTCGATATCATAAGCTGGTCACAACCAATTAACCAAAAGGGGAAATTACTGTACTACAAGTTCCCCAAAGAATTTAAAACCCGCCCATAGCCTCTATGAAAAAGAAAGAGTTCCCCTATATTAACCGTGAGATCAGCTGGCTTTCCTTTAATGAGCGCGTATTGCAGGAAGCTGCCGATAAAACCACGCCTCTCATCGAGCGTCTTAAATTCCTTGGTATCTTCAGCAACAACCGCGATGAGTTTTACCGCGTAAGGGTAGCTACTGTAAAAAGACTTGTGAAGCTCGGACGAAAAGCCGTTTCTCTTTATGGGGAAGATCCCAGGGAACTTCTTACCCGTCTGCAGCGCAAAGTGATCGAACAGCAAAATAAATTCGAGAACATTTACCAGGAACTGCTCATCGAGCTGGCGGAGAATAATGTATTCATCATCAACGAAAAGCAGCTTACCAACACGCAGCGTATTTTTGTGAACGAATATTTTTCAAACGAACTCGTTGCCTCCCTTTTCCCAGTTATGATCGATGATAACAAGCCCTTTCCATACATGAAGGATAAGGCAAGTTACCTGTTCATGCGCCTGGAATCTTTTATCCAGAATAAAAAAACAAAGTTTGCCCTCATCGAGATCCCCTCAAAAACTATTTCTCGTTTTGTCGTGTTGCCCCGTCACGGTAACAAACATTACATTATGCTTGTTGACGATGTTATCAGGTGCAATACACACCAGATCTTCGAAGTATTCGGATATCAAGCAACAGAATCCTACAACATAAAGCTCACCCGTGATGCCGAGCTGGAGATGGACAACGACGTAAGCAAAAGCATGATCGAGAAGATCAGTAAAAGCGTCAAGGCCCGTAAACAGGGACTTCCCGTTCGTTTTGTGTACGATGCTGCCATGCCTGATGACATGTTAAAGTACATCATGAAAAAACTGGGCATGGCCAAAAAAGACAATGCCATTCCCGGGGGACGCTACCACAACTTTAAGAATTTCATGAACTTTCCCGATCTCGGCGAAAAGGAACTGATCTATAATCATCCGCCGCGTCTGCGGCACAAGGACCTTATTTCAAATCCATATACTACACTAAGAGCCATCAGGCAAAAAGATATCCTGCTGCATTATCCTTACCACACCTACAATCATCTTATCAATCTTTTAAGGGAAGCTTCCATCGATCCTTCTGTTGAAAGTATTAAGATCACTCTTTACAGGATCGCTGATTCATCGCAGATAGCGAATGCACTTATCAATGCGGTAAAGAATGGCAAAAAAGTGCTGGTGCTTGTTGAATTGCAGGCCAGGTTCGACGAGGAGAATAATATTTACTGGGCCAGCAAGCTGCAGGAAGAAGGTGCGCGTGTCATCTATGGCGTTCCAGGTTTAAAAGTGCACAGCAAATTGTTCCTGGTTACTGCCCGCGAAAATGGCAAAGAGGTGCATTACGCACATATCGGTACAGGCAATTTCAACGAAAAAACATCCCGTAACTATACCGATTTTTCATTGCTCACCGCTAACAAGGATATTGCAGGCGAGCTGAGCAAGGTTTTCGAATTCTATGAGAACAACTTTAAGATCCAGTCATTTAAACATTTGCTGGTGGCACCATTTTTTATGAGAAAGGAGCTGATCAATCTTATTAATAAGGAGATCCTTATTGCTAAAAAGAAACGGCCAGCCGAGATCACGTTAAAAATGAACAGTCTTGTAGATAAAGAAATGATAGCGAAGCTTTACGAGGCCAGCCGTGCCGGAGTTAAGATCACGCTTATTATACGCGGCGCCTGTTCGCTGGTTACCGAAATGGAAGGCTGGAGCGATAATATCACAGCCTACAGTATTGTTGACAAATACCTTGAACATACACGTGTATTTATTTTCCATAACGACGGCCAGGAAAAGATCTTCATTTCTTCGGCCGACTGGATGAGCAGGAATCTCGATAACCGCAGTGAAGTGGCTGTGCCAATCTATGATGCTGAAGTGAGACAGCAGCTCAAGGACATTATAAATATTCAGTTATCGGGCAATACCAAAGTGAGGATCCTCGACAGCAAACAGGAAAATTCTTATAAAAAGGCGGGTCCTGGCGAAAAGAAAGTACGCGTTCAGGACGAAATTTATAATTACCTTAAAAACCAGAAAGAAACTCAGCTAAATTCACAGAAAAATAAAAATCTAATTTACAACTGATGGTATTTGCCGCTATAGATATTGGGAGTAACGCCATGCGCTTGCTGTTCAGCCGGGTGTATAATGTGGACGGAAAACCGCATTTTACAAAGGAAGAGCTGATCAGGATGCCCATCCGTTTGGGAGAAGACGTGTTTTTGCAGGGCAAGATCACCGAGCCAAAGGCCGACAGGCTCATTATGGCTCTCAGGGGATTTAACGAGCTGATAAAAGCGTATGGAGTAGATGCCTACCGGGCTGTGGCCACCAGCGCAATGCGCGACGCTTCGAACGGCGCAGATATAATTGCACGCGTAAAAGCAGAGGCAGGTATCAACGTGGAGATCATTGACGGTAAAAATGAAGCTGCCCTGGTATTTTCAAATCATATTGAAGAATTGCTTAATCCTAAACACGCCTATTTATATATCGACGTGGGTGGAGGCAGCACCGAGCTCACTCTTTTTTTCGATAATAAAGTGATCTCTGCCAAATCATTTAATATTGGAACTGTGCGGATGCTGCTCGACAAAGTGGAAAAGGACGAGTGGGAAGAAATGAAAGCCTGGCTCAAACGTAATACCATCGGCATTCATCCTTTACACGCCATAGGCTCCGGTGGCAACATCAACAAGATCTTTAAAATGAGCGGCAAAAAAGAAACCAAGCACCTGAGCTACGACCGCTTAAAAGGGATCTATGAAATGCTTTGCTCCTACACTTACCAGGAGAGGATCGAGCGCCTTGACCTTAAACCCGATCGCGCCGACGTTATCATTCCTGCCGCCAAGATCTTTTTATCTGTAATGAAAAACGCAGATATTGAAAAGGTGTTTGTACCACAGGTGGGATTGTCTGACGGCCTCGTGCATTCGCTGTACGACACCTACCTGCAAAATCAAAAGGAAAAAGTCAAAAGCTGAGCTTGTTTTCACTTGCCATCATAAATTTTATCACATTTGGAATAACAGATGCAATCGACATTTTGTTGGTCGCCATTATTCTGTACCTCGCGTATAACCTGGTAAAAGGCACGTCAGCCATTAATATTTTTATCGGCCTGGCGCTTATCTATTTTGTGTACATCGTTCTCAAAGCGTTCGATCTCCAGCTGCTCACCTCCATTCTCGGAAAATTCGTCAACGTGGGTGTTATCGCCATCATGATCGTTTTCCAGCAGGAGATCCGCAAATTTTTGTTGTATATCGGCTCCAATGAGTTCCTGCGTAACCGCAACTGGAAAGGCATCTTTAAGTTTAACGCCTCCGGTACACAGCCCCAGCAAAAAATAACACTCGATATTGATGCTGTGGCTGATGCGTGCTTTTCAATGAGCGACACCAAAACAGGAGCGCTTATTGTTGTTGAAAGACGTTCTGATCTTAAATTTTTTATTAATACCGGCGAAGTTGTTGACTCAGGGCTCACCGCAAGGATGCTTGAAAATATCTTTTACAAGAACTCCCCGCTTCACGATGGTGCCGTCATCATCCACGAGAACCGCATCGTTGCTGCCCGCTGCGTGCTGCCGGTTACCGATAAGGAAAATTTTCCCGCACATTACGGCATGCGACACAGGGCCGCGGTCGGAATTACGGAAAATACGGATGCGCTCGCAATAACCGTAAGTGAGCAAACCGGCTCAGTTTCTCTTACTATCCACGGCGAAATAAAGCCCGATCTGTCAAAGGAACGACTGCTTTATTTGCTGGAAAAAAACACCAAGCAATTAACCTAAAATAAGTAACTTCAAAAAAAAATTAAAATGACCATTTCAGAAGACAAAGTAGTTTCTCTCAACTACTATTTAACAGCAAGCAAGGATAAAGGACCTGAAGAACTTGTTGAAGAAACTACCAAGGAACATCCGTTCGTTTTTCTGTTCGGTTTTGGCGGCGTTTTACCTGATTTTGAATCCAATCTTTTCGGTAAATCAAAAGGCGATAAGTTCGATTTTCATGTTGATGCCCTTGGCGGATACGGTAATTACGAAAAAGAATACGTGGTAAAGATCGATCGCGAAGCATTTATAGTGGATGGAAAATTTGACGATTCACGCGTAAAAGTGGGACGTGATGTGGAAATGAGCGATGCTGACGGAAACCCTCTCGTAGGCAAAGTGATTGAGATCACGGACAAACACGTGGAAATGGATTTTAACCATCCATTGGCTGGTTACGATCTTCATTTTATCGGCGAAGTGCTCGATGTGCGCGAAGCCAGTAAAGAAGAGCTCGAGCACGGACATGTGCACGGTCCGGGTGGGCATCATCATCATTAAAGTTTCGGGTTCCGCGTTTCGGGTTTCGAGTTCAAGGTTCAACTTCGTAAGTTGAACCTTGATTGTTTTTGTACGGATCTTAAAGATTTTTTTGGCAGATATTTTTTGGGCGCCCCCTGAAGCGGAGGGCGCTGGCTTTACAGTGCCATCACACATGCCCGCTCAAAGGTCCACTGGACCTTTGCCGCACTTCAGGGCGGGCTGCTGCAGGCTAACGCACTGGCCCGCCTGGCAAGCCACCGGCTTGCCATCGTGCTTCGCTCCGGCTTTTTGCCCGCCGTCTCCGGGGGGATGCCCAACTTGGGCATCCCGACCGAGCGGCGGGCAAAAGAGCTAAACCTTTCGCATCCCTGGCGCGTGGGAATTTATAACAACTCGGATTTTTTACGGTGACGTGGATCATACATTCAACCCCTCCGGGGTTGCGCCGCTTTTTTCATTTCTTCTTTTATTTGAATTTAACCCCTTCGGGGTTAATTCAAATAAACACAAAACCCGCTTACGGAGACTCAAAACACCGCGATAGGCATGCAGAACAAGAAACACGAAAATTGAAACCTCCGAAGGAGTCCTTCGGACCGAAACCAAATATCCGAGACGCAAATTACCGCGATAGGCATCCAGAACAAGAAACTCGAAACTTGAAGCCTCCGAAGGAGTCCTTCAGACCGAAACTAAATATCCGAGGCGCAAAATACCGCGATAGGCATCCAGAACAAGAAACTCGAAACTTGCCCGCCATCCGATGATACCCAGGGCGAGTCCGCCTGCGGCGGAAAACCAGGAACTTTTACAACCGTTTGCCTTCGGTTGCTTTACCTATCATGCCAAGATCATACTTGAGCTTTACGATCCGCATGCTCTTGTTGATGTGGTCGCGGATGACGAATGAATTTAAAAGGCCGTTTATTTTATCGGTGATATAACTCACCTCTTTGAGAAGCACGTCGTTCTTAAATTGCTTTTCAGTATAAAGCTCGGCACCTTCGTATTCGTAAGCATTACGCAGCGACACTTTATTGTTAGCGTTGCCTTCGAATCGTGCTACCGACAATTTATCTCCTGCGTACTCAAAGTATTGCTCCTGCATGATCCACGCAGCCGCCGTGTAGTTTTCGTAGATCGATTTTTTACGTCCAAGGCTGTCAACATTAATGATCTTTTCCTTGTACGGACGATTTTCGCTATTCAGAAAAATACATTTTACCTGCCCGCTGCTGTACTTGGTGTACTGAAAACTATCAACACTTAACAGCACCTGGTTGCCCAATACAAATACTGATCTGTCAGGACTGTTGTTGGTTTCCTTAAAGCGTAGTTCTTTGGTCATGTTACCTGCAGAATCATAACGATAGTAGCGGCTCTCATAATAATTCATACCATCATGGTAACGCTTTAAAATAAGCTTATCATTCTGGTAAAAATAACCCGTGCTGATAGTGTCGTACAGGTAATCCGTTTCTGTATGCACCGATGTTTTGTGATGTTTTTTGTTATAAACGGTCACCTGCTTTTCAAAGGTCTTCACCACGTTGGTGTAATAATGCCGCGACAACTGACCTTCTGCATTAAACTCGTAAGTTTCTGTGAGGCTCTTATCTACAGCTATCTGAAAATCCCTTTTGTCAATGATCTCAAAGGTGATCTTACGGATATTTTTTTGTTTGATCACCGCAGGATTAAAATTATGCTGCGTACCGAAAGCAGTTTCAGGGGAAGGTAGTAACACCTGTGAATGCGAGGAAAGGACACTGAAAATAAGTACCGTAATAATTCTAAGAAAGAAGGCGTATCGCATCATTTATTGTTTCAACTGGTAACTGGCAGGCATTATTTTCGCAAACATATATCAGATCCTTCTGTTCAACATAACGGTCCTTAAGTAGTGGTAATGCTGAACGCCCTGAGCCTGCAGCTAAAATCGTATTTGTTAATCCATGTTGGTAAAGCCCACGCAACATTTCATCAACATTTTTACCAACAACGGCCACCTCCTTCGCGGGATAGGTATGGTACAGGGCCAGTATGGCCCAGTTGCTGTATCCGCCCCCGTAATGCACCATTTCATCGGCAAGAAGTGATAACATATCCGAAGCTCGCGTTACCCATTCACTTTTTCCAAAGTAAATACCCAGCTGGTGTAAATTCAGGGCCATCTGCGAATTGGAAGCAGGGATCACGTTGTCGCTGATCTCCGTGGTGCGCGCTACAAGAGGAGCTGCCGCATCAGCAGTATAGAAAAGGAACGGACCATCCGGATTATGAAAATGTTTAAGGGCCTTTTCGCTGTATGCCCTGGCTTTAATAAGAAATTCTTCATCCTGGGTTACCAGGTAACAATGAATCATTGCTTCTGTTACAAAGGCATAATCATCCAGGAAGCCTTCAATTTTCGCTTTGCCATTCTTGTACGTCCTGTACAGCATTCCGTTTTCATCCGTAAGCGTGCTGCTGATAAACCTTGCGGACGACAAAGCAATTGTTTTATATTTTTCGTCGTTAAATGAAAGATAAGCCTGGGCATAGGCAGTGCACATTAATGCATTCCATGCGGTAACAGTTTTATCATCAAGTCCTGGCTTTACCCGTTTCTTCGCCGCGTCTTTCAGAACCTGTAAACACCGTCCAATGCGGTCATCAAGGTCACTTTTGGAAATATTAAAATCTCCCAGCACCTTGCTCACATTAGGATTTCTCATCAGAATGTAATTATCATCCTCCCAGTACCCGGTGCGGTTAATTTCAAAATAAGCACTGAATAATTTAAAGTCATCGCCTAAAAGAAATTCCAGCTCGTCCTTTGTCCACACATAATACTTTCCCTCCACCCCTTCACTGTCGGCATCGTAGGCGCTGTAAAAAAAACCTTTTTCGTTATACCATTCCTGTTCCACAAACTTGAGCGTATGCATAGCTACTTCCCTGTAAAGCGGATTTTTGGTGAGGTTAAAAGCCTCACAATAAAGTGACACCAGCTGTGAATTATCGTACAACATTTTCTCGAAATGCGGAACCTTCCACAGAACATCTGTACTATATCTTGCAAATCCCCCGTGCACATGGTCGTAGATCCCTCCAAAAGCCATGGTTGTGAGCGTAAGATGCACATGCTTCAGTAACGCTTCATCTTTTTCAAGAGCAGCAAAACGTAATAAAAATCTGTAGTTGGAAGGCAACGGAAATTTCGGTGCCTTGTCTGGGCCCCCGTAACGATTATCAAAACGCTGCTTCCATTTTGAAACGGATTGCAGCAGCAGTTCTTTTGTAACAGCTGAATTGTTTTTT
Source organism: uncultured bacterium (assembly GCA_966211905.1). GTDB lineage: Bacteria > Bacteroidota > Bacteroidia > B-17B0 > Aurantibacillaceae > Aurantibacillus. The sequence goes on along the minus strand of CBIHOL010000088.1, from coordinate 2,944 downwards.
TTAGCTGTCACCAGCTGTTCCGACTGTTTGATCCCCTCCGTAAGCTGCTGAGCATAATCTGTTACTTTTCCCGGATCGTTCTTATATAAACCTGCGAGCGAGGATAAAATATGCATCCATTGTTCTTTGGGAAAATAAGTTCCACCATAAAAAGGTCTGCCGTCGGGCATCACAAAACAATTCAAAGGCCAGCCGCCGTGACCGGTCATTAATTGCACAGCCTGCATATACAGCATGTCCACATCGCTTCGTTCTTCCCTGTCCACCTTAATATTTACGAAATGCGAGTTCATAACATCCGCCACTTCCGGGTCCTCAAAACTTTCGTGTTCCATTACATGGCACCAGTGGCAGGCACTGTATCCGATACTGATAAGAACTGGTTTGTTCTCCCGTTTGGCTGTTGCAAAAGCTTCCTCCGAAAAAGCCACCCATTGCACAGGATTATACGCATGCTGGAGCAGGTAAGGACTTGTTTCATGTATGAGGGCATTTGCCTTTTTACTGCTGGTGGCTGTCATCACTGGGATTAAGCGGATCTGTTCGCCGCTTTAAACAAAAATACGCAGAGAACTCCATATTTAGCGGGTGAATTAATTAAATTTGGGAATTATAATTTAAACCTGCCTCCCCGTATACGCAGCGTTCCCACACCCCTGCAATACCTTAAGGAGCTGTAAGCACACTATGAAAAAAATCTATTGGATCATTATCATCGGCGTTGTGATAATTGGTATCGTTGTTACCGTGCAGGCTATGAAGGGAAATAAACCAACTGAGGTTTATACTGAAAAAGCGCAGGTGCGAAATATCATAGAGCTGGTAGCTGCTACCGGCAAAGTGCAGCCTGAAACAGAGCTGAAGATCAGCAGTGACGTGAGCGGAGAGATCACCGAGCTGCTTGTTAAAGAAGGCGACCAGGTAAAAAAAGGACAACTATTGTGCCGCATCCGTCCCGACCTTTATTTAAGCGCTTTTGAACGTGTAGATGCCTCGGTGAATACCAGCAAGGCCAACCTCAAAACCGCGGAAGCCCAGCTTGAACAGGCCAGGGCTTCATTGGTCAACAATGAAACATTATACAACCGTAATAAAAAACTTCTCGAGCAGGGCGCCATTTCGCAGCAGGATTTCGACGCCGTGAAAGCACAATACGACGCTGCAAGAGCCAACGTGCAGGGACTGGAAGAAGCAGTGCATGCAGCGAGATTCAACATCGCCAGCTCACAGGCATCGCTCAAAGAAGCCCAGAATAATCTCGATAAGACCTATATCTACTCGCCAGTAGATGCAACCGTATCAAAGCTCAGCGTTGAAAAAGGGGAGCGCGTGGTAGGTGTGAGCGGAATGACAGGAACAGAGATCATGCGCCTGGCTAACCTTAACGAAATGGAAGTGAGTGTTGAAGTAAATGAGAACGATATCATTAAAGTACATAAGAATGACACTGCTCTCATTGAGGTAGATGCGTATATCGACAAGAAATTCAAAGGTATCGTAACAGAGATCGCTAATTCATCCAACGCCTCAGGGCTCACTGTAGACCAGGTCACTAATTTTATTGTGAAGATCAGGATGCTTCGCGAATCGTACGGGTACCTTGTAAGTGCTAACAACCCCGTGCCATTCAGGCCTGGAATGAGCGCCAGCGTAGATATCCAGACAAAGCGGGTATACAACGTGATCTCAGTTCCCATCCAGGCAGTTACAGTACGGAATGCAGATTCTCTTTACAAATCAAAAGATGAGAGTGTGGACGACAATGATGTGGTGATCAAAAACCAGATGGAGGAAAAGGAAAAACAGGTGACTCAGGACAAGAACAAAGAATATGTTTTTATAAACGATAACAGCAGCAGCAAGCAGGTGGAAGTAACCACCGGCATCCAGGACAATGATTTTATCCAGATCACTTCCGGTCTGAAAACCGGTGATGATGTGATCTGTGGACCTTACAGCGCGGTTTCAAAGATCCTCAAAAATAAGACAAGGATAAAAGTGGTGAAACGTGAAGAGCTTTATCGCGCAGAAAACAAGTGAGCTTGATCCTGCATATTGAAACCGCTACCACCTGCTGCTCCGTGGCAATTTCTGAAGGAACAAATGTTCTGTCATTTAAAGAGCTCGACAACGGCTATACCCATGCCGAAAACCTGCATACTTTTATTAAGGAAGTAATGGATGCTTCAGGAAAAAAGATGACTGATCTGTCTGCTGTGTCGGTAAGCAAAGGTCCTGGCTCCTACACTGGTTTACGCATCGGGAGCAGCACGGCAAAAGGACTCGCGTATGCGCTTAACATTCCACTGATATCTGTTGATACGTTGCAGGTGATGACTGTGATGGCAAAGGCAATGGATAATGCATCAGAATTTTATTGTCCGATGATCGATGCAAGAAGAATGGAAGTTTACACGGCATTGTACGATCATGAGTTAAAAACAACGGAACCGATCCAGGCACTGATCGTCGACGAACACAGTATCCGGAAATATGAAGGAAAGAAGATCCTGTTTTTCGGCGATGGTATGCAGAAATGCAGATCTCTCCTTGAAACTCTTACTGCTGCAAAATTCGCTAACCAGATCAAACCCTCCGCGCGGTATATGCCAGGTCTTGCCCTCGAAAAATATAACAAAAAACAGTTTGAAGATATCGCCTACTTTGAGCCGTTCTACCTCAAGGAGTTTTTAGCGGGGAAGAAGAAAACGTCTTAAGTACGAGGTACGAGGTACACGGCGGCCACCCGGCTTTGTGCTGAGCTTGTCGAAGCATGGGTGGACGAGCGGGCTCGTGCGGCTGGTTGGTAGTGTGTACTGCATTCCGTTTGAATTACGATGTACGATTTACGATTGGAGAACAGCTGACGCACAGTCTCACCACGTTTGTAATTACGATTTACGATGTACGATTTACGATTGGAGAACAGCTGACGCACAGTCTC
>CBIHOL010000087.1:0-19711 GCA_966211905.1 uncultured bacterium | reverse complement strand
CAGTACTTTGCTCTTAAAAATAATGTAATAAGGTAATAAGGTGATTACATTGATGGATGTTCTTTCTATTAAGGTAATAAGGTGATCACATTGAGCAGTACTTTGCGCTTAAAGTAATAATGTAATAAGGTGATTACGTTGAGGGATGTTTTTTCTATTAAGGTAATAAGGTGATCACGCTGCGTTAAGGAAAATTTCTTTATTAAGGTAATAAGATAATGACGTTTGGAAACCTTTACTATTAAGGTAATGACGCTGCGAACCTTATTACCTTCATAACACTTTACAAACAGTATTACCCGACCTTATTACCTTATTTCAGCGGAGCCGCTGCGAAGTACATCCACCGGTAAACCTTATAATCTTCATAAGAATTCACAGAAATCACGATCTCCACCTTATTACATTATTTCAGCGCTGATGGGGCGCATAGATTCCGGCAGCAAACCGTATTACCTTAATAACACTACGCAAAACCACGTTCTCAACCTTATTACCTTACTTCAGCGCCTCGTTTGCGTATAGATTCCAGCACCAAACCTTATTACCTTAGTAACACTGCGAAAACAGAACTTATTCAACCTTATTACAATATTTCTGCGCTGACGCTGCACATAGATTCACCCGCAAACCTTATTACCTTCATAACACCGCACAAAAACACCCACTTTAACCTTATTACCTTATTTCTGCGCGGACGCTGCACATAGAGTCACAGGCAAACCTTATTACCTTCATAACACCGCACAAAAACACCCACGTTGACCTTATTACCTTATTTCTGCGCTGACGCTGCACATAGAGTCACAGGCAAACCTTATTACCTTAATAATACTGCGCAAACAGAACTAATCAACCTTATTACCTTACTTCAGCGCCTCGTTTGCGTATAGATTCACGCGCAAACCTTATGACCTTCATAACACCGCACAAAAACACCCACTTTGACCTTATTACCTTATTTCAGCGCTGATGGGGCGCATAGATTCCGGCAGCAAACCTTATTACCTTAATAACACTCCGCAAAACCACGTTCTCAACCTTGTTACCTTATTTCTGCGCGGACGCTGCACATAGAGTCACAGGCAAACATTATTACATTAATAACACTGCGCAAACAGAACTAATTCAACCTTATTACCTTATTTCTGCGCTGACGCTGCACATAGATTCACGCGCAAACCTTATTACCTTCATAACACCGCACAAAAAGCCACCTCAACCTTATTACCTTACGAGCGATATTTTTTAATAAACCCCGACGGAGTTATTCCTGTATATTTCTTAAAGAACCGGGTAAAATAGGAAATGTCCGAAAAGTTCAGATCATATGACACCTCGCTAACAGTGATTCCTTCTGTAAGTAACAGGCGCCTGGCTTCGAGGATAAACCGATCTGCGATTACCTGGGTACTGGTTTTGCCGAGACACTCATGGCAGATCCTGTTCAGATGCTTAGCCGAGATGCCTAAAATTTCAGCGTAGGCTGATGGCGCGCTGATACTCCGGTAGTTCTTCTCTATCTGCATTTCAAATTCCCGCAGGTATGGCAAATAACTTTTTACTGGCCCCGAGATCCCTCCTTTGTAATTGGATGCGATCTCCAGGTATGTCAGGTGCAGGTAAGCCCAAAGCCTGGCACTACGATATTGCTCTCTTCCCTTATATAACCTGATCATGGCCTGCATATTCTCTCCCACCAGCCTCCCTTCTTCTTTGCGAACCGATAAATGCGGTTTATACTGAAATGATTGGAAAAATTCAAAGGCCTGCAAACTGATGTTCAGCCCATGTTCTTCATAAAAACCCCGGGAATGAAAAAACACAAATCCTGAAATATCTTTCGAAAACTCCCAGTGGTGCATCTGTCCTGGTTGCATCAGAAAGATCATGCCGGGTTTTACATTATATTTCTTAAAATCTATCTCATGAACCCCTGTGCCTCGTGTGACATAAACGACGAGATAAAAATCATGCTTATGCGGAAGGTTCACAAATATGTGCTTCTTAAGATGTTCGGGCAACGTGTTGGCGTAAAACTGATCTTCGTCATAATTTGACTGAAACTTTTTTAAACTGTAAACCGGGTCATCTGACATAATATCAAATTTAGTTAAATGTCCGATTTGTGCAAATACCCGTCCTTTCATTAAAGATGTGCCGGCTATTTAATCCGTAGCTTTGTAGTATGAAAACGCAAGATCAGATCGAGCATAAAGGTAACCGCCTGGTAAACATTCTTCAAGAGAAATGTCCCCGTTGCGGACAAGGACATGTTTTTGAAAAAAAATCAAACCCATTTAAATTCCCGGTTATGAAAGCGCGTTGCGAGGTCTGCAACTACAAGTTCGACCGGGAGCCTGGATATTTCCTCGGTGCCATGTACCTCAGCTATGGACTGGCGGTGCTGCAAGGCATCATCACTTTCCTCATATTTTATTTTTTCTTCCCTTCAGTACAAACGATCTGGATCCCGGTAACGATCCTGTTGGTGGTGGTCCTTTTTTCTTATAAGAACTACAAACTTTCGAGGATCATCTACATCCATATTTTTCCCTGGTGATAAACGCGTCACGTTTTTATTGCGTCCCTAAGGGACTTTATTGTCTGTGGGGTTAGCGTTTCTAACAACATTTCGTCCCTACGGGACGACGTTAGTGTGACATCCCGGAAAAAGATATTGTAAGAACCAGAAATAAAATATGTATCGGATCTCAACGCAATGTTCCTCGGCCTGGACAGGCAATTTGATAGGTAGTGTGTAGGGACAAATACGGTTTATCGTAATATTTACTTCATCGTAATAACTCCATAATAATAGGAGCGACGTTTTACCACAATACCCCGGAGGGGTTAAATGTTGTTAGAACTAAAATAAAAAGCAATAAGCGAGTCCCGTAGGGACGACATGTTGACCAGACACAGTCTGAATTTAAAATGCAGAGAACAATGACGATGACGGAAATCATATCCGTCCACATTATCTAATATTTTTCTATCTGATCCAGCGTCTGCTCCTGCACATCGCTTTCACGGGCACGGAACTCAATACGTTTGGTGCCGAACAGCAGAACAAGCAAACCTCCAAGGGCACACGCCGCCATAATACCTGCCATCGGCAGAACGGTCCCATTACTCAGCAAACCCACAAAAGCGGAAGCCAGCGCCCCCATTCCCATCTGCAATGCACCCATCAGCGCTGCAGCACTACCCGCTTCCTTGGTAAATGGTGCAAGCGAAAGAGCCGCTGAATTCGGAAAAGTGAATCCCTGGCAGCTGAGAAATAAAAATATCAGGAAAATAGTGCTGTAAAGATCGTACCAGCCAAACACGCTTCCTCCAAACAATAATAAACCCACGGATGTTTGTGTGATCATTACCACTTTGATGATCTGCTCACTGGTGAACCTGCGCAGTAAAAGATTATTAAGTTGACTGCTGGTGATAAGCCCTGCCGCAATGATGGCAAAGATCCAGCCGTATTGTTTTTCAGAAACTTTAAATATGCTTATAAACACAATTGGAGAACCAGCCAGGTAAGCAAATAGTCCGGCTGCTGCAATTGCCCCTGCAAGGGCGTACGTGATGAATTGCGGTTGTTTCAGCACTCCTGCAAAATTACTGAGGATGGTACGTGGCCGAAGTGAGAACGTGGGATCAGGTTGCCGGCTTTCGGGGAGAAAAAAGATAACGGCAGTAAACAATGCGGCAGTTATGGCGAACAATACATAAAAAACCGACTGCCAGCCCAGGGCGGTGATTAGATAACTTCCAACAGTAGGTGCAATGATGGGCGAAACTCCAAGGATAAGGATCAGCAATGAAAATATCTTCGGGCTCTCTCTTGGTTCGAAGCTATCACGCACGATTGCAGAAGGTGCTACCGATCCCACACATCCCCCAAGAGCCTGCAGCAGCCTGAAGGCGATGAGCATCTCAACCGAGGTAGACAAGGCGCATCCTAAAGATGCCAGCAGGTAAATACTCAGCCCCACATACAATGGTTTCTTCCTGCCAAAACGGTCGAGCAATGGACCATAGATCAGCTGACCAAAACAAATGCCGATGAAATAACTTGAAAGGGAATACGATACATTATCAACCGTTGTATGAAGGTCGTTGGCAATGGCCTGGAACCCGGGCAGGTACATATCGATGGAAAAAGGACCGATGGCCGACAGCAGGCCGAGAATTAAGATAAGTGATCTTCGTTGTTTAGGAGACATAAGTTTTTATTTGCGCGGGCAAAGGTACTTTATAACGCACGTAAATAAGAGGGACTCTTCTTAACTTTCAATAAAAATAACATCAGGTTTACTCCTTTCCGGAAAAAATATCAGCGCATGAGGCTGACTGAACCGCTTAACTGCTTCTGCTGGCCATGAATAGTGGTTACTGTGATCACCCACACGTACACATCTTCCTTGCAGGCTTCTCCCTTAAAGGTCGCATCCCAGCCCCTGCTCAGCTCCGTGGTGGTAAAAAGCAGCTCACCCCACCGGTCAAAAATAGTCATCTCATAAAATTTTACGCCTCTTGCAACAGGCATAAAGATGTCATTCCTGCTGTCGTTGTTGGGAGTAAAAGCGTTAGGAACGTACATACTAAAATCGGTTATCACTTTCACGTACTGCACCGAAGTGTCCTTACAACCCCATTTGTTTTCTGCCACCAGCGCTACACCATAGCTGCCTTCTTTCATATACAACATCCTGGCGGAATCATTAAGCACCTTCAAGTGTTCATCATTTGAAAAAAACCAGCTTCCCTGTTTCTGATCTTCACCTGAACTCTGATTAACAAACAGAACCTCATCTAAACCCTCAACCGGCTCTAACGGTTCCCAGCTGAAATCAGCCACGGGCTTTGGTCTGGCAATTACAACCAGTTCCTGCACTGCCCTGCAGCCTGTGATGGAATCAAACAAACTCCCTTTAAGAGTAAAGGTGCCTGCAGTAGAATAACATTGTGTAAACGTTTGTGCTGGAAAGGTCCTGCCATTTAAACTCCATGTACTGGTTATGGCAGCACCTGGCGAAATAAACTGATAGCTGGCGCAAAACGGAACGCACCTCTCATTATCACTACCCCTCAACGCCCCTGCCGGAGACGGATCTACAGTCAGATCAGTGGTGGCACCTCCGGCGCATTTATTCTTGTCTGTTACAATTAATGTATAGGTTCCCGCGTCGAGGATACTTTTAACCTGGAAAGTCACCGTTTTACCTTCTCTTGTGCTGCCGTCAGGAAGGATCCACAAATAAAAAGATCCTCCTTCTCCAACAAGAGTGGCGTTGTCGTTGATACAAACCCTTGGTCGTATTAACGTAGCGGTTGGCGCTGGCACCGAAAGCAGGCTAACCGTAGCAACTGCGCTACTGGTACAATGAAAAACTGACGCTACTACAGTGTAATTTGTATTTGTCAATGGCTTTGCAACCACCTTGTCGCCGGTCGCGATATTTATCCCGGTCTGCGGAAACCAATAATAGCTGCTTGCATTTCCCTGTGCGACCAGCTCAACTGAATTGCCGGGACACAAGCCGGTGCTGGCTGGTGACACAGTTACCAGAGGTTTCTGGATCACGGTAACTGATCCCGACACGTTAGATGAATTACATCCCAGGCTGGAACCAAATACAGAAAAAGGTGCGCTGCCAGGTGGCTTTGCAATAGCTGTGGTCGCATTGTTATAGAACACAGAGTTGGGTACAATGCTGGTCCACGTAAAACTTTGTGCCCCGCTTACACTGTATGTAAAACTATCACCTTCACAAATAGTTGTTGTTGAGGAAAACAATGACAGCACGGGATTTGGGATCACAGAAAAGTTAGTTGTTATGGAGGCGGTGCACAGTCCCTGCACAGCTCCCAGCAAAGTAGCAGAGACTGCACTGATCATTGACGAAAAAGGCGGTTGAGCTGTAACTACATAATCTGAATTCTGACCTGCGTTTGAAATAAAATTAACTGGCAATAATAAAGTATAGTTTGTGGCACCTGAAGGAGTGATAGTAATAGAATTACGGGAACCATTTGAATTTAAGGCGCAAAACCATTGATCGCTCAAGTTCACGCTAAGCGAAGGAGGGGCAGTAACCTTTGCATTCACAACTGCCGAAGCAGAGCAGCCGGATGAAGAGGAAACTAAAACGGTATACGAACCACTGGCGGCACTTCCCGCATTGCTGATGACCGGATTCTGCTGTGTCGAACTAAAATTATTAGGACCCTTCCACGTGTATGTGACCCCAGTGGAGGACGAGGCGCTTAACAACAAAGACTGCCCGGCGCACACTGTACTTCCGGAAGCGGTGAGCGAAAGAGACACAGGTGGTATCACGGTAACTGACATTGAACTGCAACCCGTTGTCAGATCAGTTACTATCACACTGTGAGAGCCTGCATATAAATTAAAAGCCATGGGTCCCGAAGAAAAAACAGGCATCCAGGAAAATGTATAAGAACCAGGACCTGCATTTAATACCTGCACAGTAGCCTGCCCAAGAGTGCTGCAGGTGCCAGGATCAACCGAAAACGACAACGCTGGCTTCAACAGTACAGTGACTGTGGAGGTAGCTTTACTGATACAACTTTGGGTCGATGCTGATACACTATAAACCGTGGTGCTTTGAGGAGATACCACGAGCACGGGTCCTGTGCTTCCATTCGACCAGGTATAGGTTTGTGCGCCACTTGCCATTACTGTAGCAGAATTTCCCGTACATATAGTGGCATTTGAGGTTGTAATAAGTGGTGTGCCAACAAACACTGTGCGGGTAACCACCGCTGCGCACGTGCTGGAAGTTAGCTGTACCGAGTAACTTGTGGTGACCGAAGGTGATACTACAATTACAGCAAGTGTGGATCCGGTACTCCAGCTATAACTGGTTGCGCCTGATGCAGAAATTGTGGCGCTGCCACCGGGACAAATGGTAGCAGAACCCGACACGGTGAAACTGCCAGGACCATTCACTGTAATAGCATCAAGAAAATTTCCGATAGCAACATTGCCACCACTCCAGTAAACCGGCGTGAATTGAATCCTATATGTTCCCGTAAAAGACGGAGTAAACGTGACGCAATAATAACCCCAGGCCGAAGTGCCGTCTCCGTATACACCCAGTGTTGTGTAGGGTCCTCCCGGGGGGCCCGCTGACACGGCCATACTGTCGACCCCTGCCCGGCCCCGGTGTGCAAAACATAATGTGTAAGTAGTTCCAGAGGTAACCGTAAAATCCTGAAACATGGTGGCAGCCATTGTAGCATTAAGCTCTACAAATTGAGATCCGCTGTATGAAGGCACGCCATTAAATCCAGTACCCCATACCTCCATTTTTCCATCACTGGCGGTGGTGCTCCAGCACGGCAGCGAGGTAATAAGTGCTACTCCGGTAGTAATACTGGTGTTGTCAAAACCACCATTGCAAATAATATTGCACGACTGGGAGCGCACCAACGACACATTTAAAAGAAAGAATATAAGCAACTGTGTTCTCAACATGGGTGCACCCGTATGTAAAGATAAAAAATGAAAGCCTTCCTTTGCACTGTGGCCGCAGGATTTCGTCGAATTGTGAGATTTCAGTTTGCAAGCGGAAACCGGTCACCATCATCACTTACCCTTAATACCATTTTATTATTACCTTCCGCCATTAAAATTGCAACAGATGTATCCCCTTGCCGGTAACATTATTCTCTGTTTTTTAAAGATCACTAAGAAGCTTGACAAGACCCGCTCAAACCCTGCAGCAGATCAAAACCAGGCACTTACAAGGTTGCTGGTTAAAGGCGGGGACACTGCATTTGGCAAACACCACCATTTTCAAACTATAATCGAAGGAAAGAACACGACCGCCGGTTTTAAAAAAAATGTTCCCCTGCATAACTATTCTGCTATGCTTGAAAAATGGTGGCACAGGTCCCTTGCAGGAGAAGCAAATGTGACATGGCCAGGGAAAATAAAATATTTCGCGTTAAGCTCGGGCACCTCTGATGCTGCCAGCAAATACATTCCGGTGTCGGCCGACATGTTAAAGTGGAATAAAAAAACTGCATTATCCCAGGTTCGCAGTCTTGTAAATTTTCAGATCCCCGCCCGTGCATATACCAAAGGAGTTCTTATGCTGGGTGGCAGTTCTTCGTTGAAAGCTATGAACGGGTATTATGTAGGAGATATGAGCGGCATCAGTACCCTTCACATGCCCCGGTGGATCTCAGACTTTTTTTTCAAACCCGGGCAGAAAATCGCAAGAGAACCCGAATGGCAAAAACGGATCGATCTCATCGTTCAAAATGCACATCACTGGGATATCGGCATCATCTGCGGTATTCCATCATGGGTGCAAATCGTTATTGAGAAAATAATCGATAATTATAATCTGAATTCCATCCACGACATCTGGCCAAATCTTAGCGTTTACATTCACGGTGGTGTTTCATTTGATCATTACCGTGACAATTTTAAAAAGCTATTTGGAAAACCTATAACGTATATCGAAACTTATATGGCTTCCGAAGGATCGTTTGGATTTAAAGAACATCCGGGCGACAAAGGCATGCGCCTGATCCTGGACGGTGGAATTTTTTATGAGTTCATTGAGTTTAATGCACAGAATTTTGATGATCATGGCAGGGTTCTTGGTAACCCGGCAACCCGCACTGTGAATGAAGTTCAGCCTGACATCCCTTACGCAGTTGTAATAAGCACCTGTGCCGGCGCCTGGAGATACCTCATCGGGGATGTGGTAAAATTCACAAACGTTGAAAGCGCACATATTTTAGTGGTTGGACGCACAAGTCAATTCCTGAATACATGCGGAGAACATGTCTCTATTGATAATATCACTCAGGCAGTTGAGATCACATCAAAAAAACTGCAACTCTCTATCGGCGAATTTTCTGTAGCTGCCACCAGGTCCGACAATTTATTTGCCTATAGATGGTTCGTTGGATGCGATGATCAGGGGGTCGATTCCGGACAACTAAAAAAATGTCTCGACCAAGCTCTTTGCACCATTAACGACGACTACCGGGTAGAGCGGCAGGCCGGAGCGATCAGGGAAGTAATTGTTGAAGTTCTGCCAAAAAGTGTTTTTCACGGTTATTTGAAATGGCTCAGGAAGGATGATGCAATGGCTAAGTTCCCGAGAGTGATGAAAGGGAGTTCGCTTGCCAGCTGGGAAAACTATTTAAGTGAAAGCACAGAATTCAGGGAAGTAAAAAGAGTGGAGAAAAAACTGTAAGAACGTTTTTTTATACCCACCGATTTGCTTGTGATAAACAGTCTTTTTTTTTCGCCATCCACATAACTTTATTCCGCAGACTGCTGTTTTCTAAATACTAATAAACTACCTCCTGCCAGGAATGTTGATGTTATTAAGATCCCCCAGGAACCGAGGTAAATATTAAACTTCTCCAGATCCGTCACCTCTGCGCCTGTTGTTTTAAAAAAATGTGAGCTTCCATACATCACAACCATCCAGCCGAAATGCAGCGCCCAGGCATACCCGATATGCCGGAATTTTATAATAAGATTGTTTTTTACAAATACGGTAAGTACCAGTGTTATCAGGGTACTGATGGTCAGATCTCCTTTATCGCGAAAATAGAATTTATAAAGAATATAGTGGGCAATTGAAACTACCACTGCCAGGCCAAAGGATGCAACTATGGGCTTTATCTTAAATCGATTGGTAAGAAAATATAACATCATCGAACCCAGGATGATCTCTTCATTGACAATATAAACAGCATTGTGAAAATAGTTTTTAAAGCTGCTTAACCTGATAGATATATCGTGCTGGTCTGCAATGCTCTTTATTGACAGATATGACACGACTATTATGCAGCCCCCCACAAAAGCCGATTTCAACAGAAGTAGCGGCGACAGTTTAAGTCCGCTCACTGAAAGAAACGGCCATCCCCAGATCAGGTATCCAAACAAAAGGATCATACAAAATCCGAAAGCAGAATGCCACCATGCTTCATTAAAATTGTACGATAAGTTAAAATGCGAGATCAGCAGGATGATGATACAAATGATCTGAAAAACTATTTTCCTGGACATAATATGATTCTTTTCAAATATATGTGGATCCTTTTTTAAAGGGCGCTCTTTATCAACGGCGTAAATTGCAAAAAAATTAACATTTTGCATAAAACAACATTTTCGGTGTAATTTTATGTGTGAAACCACATATTATCTGCGATTATACTACCTTTAGTCTGGCGCCCGATAATAGATAGAGCGGCTATTCTTTATTAATCCTGTTCTATTCAGGACAATTGGCACGATGGCGAAGAAGATGACATATACAGAATTGCTCGCCGTCAACAAAAAATTGCAGGATCAGAACCTGGAAATGGATGGCCGGATAAAAGATCTTTTAAAGTTTAATCAATTATTGGAATCGCAAAATAACGAGCGGGCTAACCAGCTAAGTGAGCTTACTGTCCTCAACCAGATCCTTTCGGCCGAGATGAAATCGCTTGAAAGAAGGAGTAAAAGGATGTCGCTCGTGATGGACGGCTTAAAGCACCGGCAGGAAAGGGACGAATTTGCAGCCCGCGATCTTAAGAATCTGAACCGGCAATTATTGCATTTCACTGACCTGGCCAGCCAGGAGCTCCAGGAACCTTTACGAAAAATAGAGGTCTTCACTGAAAAGATCTTCCGCACCGAGAGCGCGAGCCTGCAGCTTGAATCACAAAAGCTCCTTAGCCGGGTGCGCACTTCCACCGGCAGGATGCAGCATCTCATCAAGGATCTGATCACCTACTCGCGCACCTCTGCAGCCGGCAACAAATTTATCCCCACTGACCTTAATACGATCGTAAATGAAGTCAGCAAAGAGCTGCAAGATCTCATAAACTCAAAAAAGGCAATGATCATGGCCCCGGGCCTGGGTTTCGCCACGATAGATCCCTTGCAGTTCCGGCAGGTCTTTTTTAACCTGATCAGCAACGCACTAAAATTTTCGCACCCCGACCTTTCTCCGAAGATCGTTATCAGCAAATCACGATTAAAGGACGCCAAAGCTCAGCAGTTAAAGATCGGGGGCGAGAACAAATACATTCGTATCAGCGTAAAAGACAACGGCATTGGTTTTAATTCCGCTCACAAGGAAAAAATATTTGAGCCTTTTCAACGACTTCACGGCAACGAAGAATACCCCGGAACCGGCGTGGGACTAACAATAGTCAGAAAGATTGTTGAGAACCATCGTGGTGTTATAATCGCGGAAAGTAAAGAAGGCGCAGGTTCTGATTTTCAGATCATCATTCCAATAGATCCCATGGTTTCAACGGCCACGTAGATATTAACTGATCAATCCCAGGTGCATGGCCTTGCGGATCAGGGTTGCACTGTTTGTGGTTCCGATCTTCTGCTGCAGTAATTTACGTCTCGTTTCCACAGTACGTACACTGATAAATAATTTGGCTGCGATCTCTTTAGTGGTCAGACCATTTGCAACCAGGTTCAATACTTCCTGCTCCCTTGGGGTAAGATGGATCTTATGTTTGGCTTGCAGGTATTTCTTCACAATTCCAATGCTCATCAGCATCCGCATTGAAAAAGCTGTGCATATATAGATCCCGTCATCCTGCACTTTCCTGAAAGAATGAAACAATTCCTCCTTGCTGGCATTTTTGGTGAGGTAACCTTCAATGCCCGCTTCCAGCATTCGTTGCAGCATTTCAAGATCATCCTCCTTATCGGAGAACACCACCACCTTTAAATTCTGATGTTTTTCCTTTATCTCAGTAATGCTTTCCAGGAAAGCGCCGAACTCCCCATGTTGGTCAATCAGCAAGATGTCGCATTTTGATAGTGCTCCGTCCGCGGTGCTGATACTTTCAGATTGACCGATTAAACGGAGGTCTTTTACAGAACTAAGGAGATTGGTAATTCCTTCACGAATGATCCTTTTAGATTCAATTAAATATATCTTGATCTCCATCTCGCTTTTCACAATGCACCTGCTGGAAAAGTAAAAAAGGGCATGATTGTATTGCTGCACAAAGATGCTACTTAAATATGTGGGAAACCGCATTATTACTGAAATAGAGGGTTTACCACATAAATATGGGTATTCCGTACAATACAAAAATCAGTAGGACAAAAGCCATTAAAATGTCACGATCCGTTTCGAATTGTTTCAAACACTTTCACAAAAATCTCCTTACAAACGGTCGGTGAAAAAATGTTTTAATGTTTCAAATTTCCGAAAGCTACTTTCGATTTTTTAGTCAGCTGACACCAGCCCAACCACACTTTGCCAAAAAGCATCTCCCTGTGCCCTGTTACCCAAATTTATTTATATTTGGTTATGCTTTTCCCGCAGGTTCTTTGGGCGGAAAGTTTGTACTAAACGTTCTCTTACGCATATCTATAGTTTGGTACTTCCGCGGTTCGCGGTAATAATGATCACGCAGTTCAGAATTTAAAACATAACCCGCCCTCACTAAAAAACAGTAACATGAAAAGAAACATTTACAATTTATTATCTGCCGCATCTCACAAGTTCGCTGGTATTACTCCGGTAACTTTTAGCAAAGCTTCGGGCTGCAATGCAAAGCAGTGGCAGGATAGGCTGCACAAGTCAGTGCGTGCCTGCATGCTCGTTTTTGTCTTCACCCTTTTGTCTGCTGTCACGCAGGCGCAGGCGGTATACACCTTCACTTACACAGGAGGTATTCAAAACCTGAATCTCCAGGCGGGTTCTTATTCCATCCAATGCTGGGGAGCAATCGGAGGCTGGCATACCAGCGATCCCAATCTGTACAGGGGTAAAGGCGGATACTCCGTCGGTAAACTCACCCTCACTGCTCCAACTAATGTATACATAGCAGTTGGCGGAGCGGGCGGCGTGCAAACCAGCAACTCCGTTCCTGGCGGATATAATGGAGGCGGAAATGGAAAATATTATAGTTACGCTTTCAATGGCGGAGGTGGTGCTTCCCACGTGGCCACAGCTACAGGCATATTAAGCTCATTGGCTACTAACACAAATGCTGTCATTATCGTTGCGGGCGGTGGCGGAGGAGGATCATCTGCTCAGACTCCCGGCAACGGAGGAGGGCTGACAGGAGGAAATAGCACGAGGAGTGGCTGTACAGGCGGAACGCAGACTTTACCCGGAGCATCATCCATAACAGGAGGAAATGCAGCTTTTGGTCTGGGCTGGGACGCCAGCCTTAGCGGCGGTAGTTATGGGGGAGGAGGCGGTGGCTGGTACGGCGGTGGGCCGGAAAGCGGCGGTTCTTCCTATATCGGAGGTGTCACCAGCGCAACAACCATCATGTTTGGTCAATCAGGTTATGTAGCCAATCCCGATGTGAATGGTGATGGATGGGTGATCATCACCGAACTTTGCTCCATCAAGTTACTGGCCTCATCATCCGGTAGTGCTAATCCGGCTACTCTGTGCTCCGGAACTTCTCTTACCATTACTACAGACGCCATCAGTAATTATTCATGGAGCACTGGTGCCACAACAAATTCTATTGTTGTAGCTCCTACTACTAATACTGTGTACTCCTTAACTGCTATGAGTCCTTCAAATTGCATGACTACCGCTAATTTAAGTGTGATCGTCAGCGCGGGTGTACCTGTAATGACGCTTGCTGCAACACCGTCATCGGTTTGCATCGGAGATTCAATAAAGCTTAATGCCACAGGGGCAGTAACGTATACCTGGTCGAACGGTGTAAGCAATAACCAGTTGTTTCCTCCACCACAAACCACCACGTATGTAGTCACCGGCAAAAACGGTTGCGGAACATCCACAGCTGCAATCACTGTAAGTGCAATTCCTTTACCGGTAACAATAGCCAGCAGCACTAATACCACCTGTTCAGGATCACCCGTAACATTAACAGTGACCGGAGGATCGACCTATACCTGGTCAACCAATCAAACCTCCTCGGTAATTGTGGTGGCGCCGGCATCGCAGACAACCTATACGGTATCAGGAAAAAAAGGAAGCTGTCAGAATACCAGCAGCATCACCATTTTTACTAACCCTCTTCCCAATATTCAACTGGCAGGCACCAGTACGAATGTCTGCGCCGGAACAACTGTTACACTCACGGCAAGCGGCGGCAGTAATTCCTACACCTGGACCCCTTCAACTCTCAGCGGAACTGTGGTCACCGACACGCCAACGTCTTCTGTCAATTACCAGGTAACGGGCTCCAACGGATTCGGCTGTAAATCCACAGGTAATCACTTGGTGCTTGTAAGTCCTCTGCCAACAATTACAGTTAATGCACCTCAGCCGATAATTTGTCCCGGCGCAACCATTACATTAATGGCAACAGGCGGTCATACTTACCAGTGGAACACAGGCGCGCAGACAAAATCCCTCGTCGTTAATCCATCCGCAACAACATCTTACACTGTGGTCGGTACGTTTACAGACACAGGTTGCAATGATGAGGCTTATTTTACTGTTAATGTTGATCAGCCTACCCTTTCATTGAGTCCTTCTCAAACCGTATGTCCTGGAACTGCTGTAACCATGTCCGCCAACGGATCGGCGCATAACTGGAGCAACGGAGGTACCAGCGTATTTAATTCCGTTACCGTTACAACTCCAACCATGTACACAGTAAGCTCAAAGGTGCTCACAGCAAATAATCTTTTGTGTGTTGGATCAGGAACAATAAATCTTGGAATGCATCCGCAGCCCGTTGTTGTTGCAACTGCTACAAGGTCGTCGATCTGCAAGAATGAGAAAACAGTAATAACTGCCAGTGGTGCCGATACTTATTCTTGGCAAGGCACGAATGTGAATGGACCGACACGAACGTTTTCAAGTAACGTGGTAACAACACATACAGTGAGCGTTATCGGAACTGATGTAAATGGCTGTATGGACACTGCGCAGGTAACAGTGAAAGTGAACGCCTGCACAGGTCTTGCTGAAAGCAGTTTATCGGAAATTTCAATTTACCCTAACCCAAGCGCAGGCACATTCAATATCAAAAGCGAAAACGATCAGGTTGTGCACGTTCTTAATGAATTAGGACAGCTGATGCGTGTAATTGAATTGAACGGCCAGAATCAGCACCAGGTGCAGATCTCCGGTCTCCCAAAAGGCATTTATTTTATTCAGAGTGTACCTGATGCAACAAGCAACGGAAGCTTAAAACAAAAACTGATCGTTGAGTAAATAGATCATTCCAGTTTATACAACTCACAATTAACCCCTGCGCCGATATGACGCGGGGGTTTTTTAATTCCTGTCAAACAATACAGTCTCACAGAAATTAGTGGGTAGCACCTAGAGATACCGCGTTTGTATTTGTTTACCTTTAATTCACCTTGCATGTAAAAAGCAAGCCGTTTATGGAGATAAGAATAAGAATGCCGATCTCTGTTCTATTGCTCTTTTTATTTGCTATCACAGGCTGCCAACAGGAATCTGAATCTCCGGGACCAATTTCGGCCGACACAGCTGTTGTAATAAAAGACGACACCTCCTGGTTTACATTTAACGAAGGCAACGAATTCCTTGGACTGGGCACAACGCAGTTTGGTGATCTCGATAGTATGATCGCCCGCCGTCGGATCAGGGCCCTTGTGCCTTACACACATTTATATTACTGGATCGACGGTAAGGAACGCAGAGGTATCGCATTCGAAGCCCTGAATCTTTTTGAAGAAGCACTGAATAAACAGTTGAAATTCTATCCACCAAAGGTACGCGTGATCTTTATTCCGGTCGCCCGCCACCAGGTGATCCCTCTGCTGGAAGCAGGTTACGGCGATGTGGGATATGCAGGAATTACAATTACTGAAGAAAGAAAAAAACGCGTCGACTTTTCTACACCAAGCATCACCAGTCTTAAAGAGATCATCGTTGGCAGTAATCGTTCTCCCAAGCTGCACACACTGGCTGATCTTTCAGGACAGGAAGTGTATGTGCATAAAGAAAGCAGCTACGAAGCGGCCTTATTAAAGCTGAACGATTCACTGAAGAAGGTGGGTAGAGAGCCGGTGATCATCAAAGCGGTTGATCCCTACCTTGAAAGTGAAGATATGCTCACACTTGTAAATGCAGGAATAATTCCATTCACCGCTACAGTTGAAGATGTCGCACGGTTATGGTCAAAGGTGCGCGACAGCCTGGTACTGTACGACCAGATCCCCCTGGCCAGTAACATTTCGTATGGCTGGGTGATGCGCAAAAATTCTCCGAAGTTTAAAAGTGCCGCCGACAAATTCATATCCAAAAATTCCAAAGGTTCGCTCATCGGCAACATGCTCTACAAAAAATATGTCGAGAGCGAGGATCTTCTTCCGGAGATGCATACCAAAAAAACAAGACTGCAGGTAGATGCATTAAAAGCTATTTTTCAAAAGTACGGCACAAAGTACAGTCTCGACTGGTTGTTGCTTATAGCGCAGGGTTACCAGGAATCGCAGCTCAACCAGAAATGCAGAAGTGGTGCCGGGGCGATAGGGATCATGCAGGTGTTGCCAACCACAGCAAAAGGAAGTCCTATTTTTATCAAGAACATTAGCACGGCCGATAATAATATTCATGCAGGTGTAAAATACATGCGCTGGCTCGCCGACTACTATTTTAATGATCCGGCAATCGACACTTTAAACCGTCACCTTCTTGCACTCGCCGCTTACAACTGCGGACCCGGCCGCGTGTCCCAATTAAGAAGAATGACAAAGGCCAAAGGTTTAGATCCTAATGTATGGTTCAATAATGTGGAAGTAATGGCCGCACGGGTCATTGGCCGCGAAACCCCACAGTACGTAAGTAATATTTATAAATTTTATGCGTCTTACAGGGCGCTTGGAGCGTATCTCGAAAAAAGAGGAATGAAGACAGTAAAATGAAAACATACCTAATCTAATTTTTGATCAGTACTGTCCGGAGTAGTACCTCTCAATGTATAATGCACGTCTCTACTGACAATGGCTGCAGATCATTTTGATAACAAATGGGGTTCGACTTAGCTAGCGGTCTACGCACCGTCTCGCTCAGGGATGAATGCCAGTGGCATTCATAGCCGGCTGGTGTGTTAGCCACTGGGCCTTTCCCGTACCGCAAAGGCGCAAAGCCTATCCACAATCTCGCTCAAAAGCCCACTGGGCTTTTGCCGTGCAAAGCGCGCAAAGATTAATTTCTAAACGCACTAGCATCGCAGGCCGCAAAGGATTTTTGATTCTCCTGTGGAGAATCAAAAATGGAGAGCGCCAAGCAGAACCTTTTATTTCCGGACAAAAATGATCTCTAATGTCTAATGACTATAGTACAGACACAGACGGTGAGAAATGCCAAATTCTAATCCCGAAAGCTTTCGGGACTAAATACGCTAAAGCGTGGAATAACACGAATTCCTTTAGAGGTGTAAAATAAGTTGAGATGTTCTTTGGGCGTTGCCCTTCCGCCAGGTCACCGCAGGAGCGGAAGGGCCCGGGCTCTCCGCTGTATCTTTTTGCCGCTTGTCAGCTAACCTTGCGAAAGCTGCGCCACAGAGGTGTCTCGCAGCGCGAGGCAAAAAGGATGCCGCTGTGATCCCTAACGCGTTATACGTCCCTGCGTGCGGGTAACCGCGTGTGAAAAAATTCAGATTACAGTAAAACTTCCGGTCCCGTAATCATAAAGTGTTTCTTATCTTTCCCTTTAAATAACTACAATTAGAATCATCTTTTATACCGGCCTTATTTCGCTCGCACTCCTGGTGCTGGTGGTATTCTTAACGCCTGTAGCTTTCACCGCATGCAGCACAGGCAGCAGCTGGTGCAGCATTGCTTACGCACTCACTACTTCCGGGGGACCGGTCGGCTTTTCGGTCATGCTTCTGATAACAGGTTTATTTTATGCTTCATCTCAATCCACCATTAAAGAGATGACCTTAACTTTTATAAAAGCCACTTTATCACTCGTTTTGTTTTTTCTGGCACTCGCTGTTTTAAACGAACGTTATACCAAGCATTTTTTAAAGCTTCAAAGACCTAGTCACCGTTTAATGCTCGCAAAAACGGGAAGAAGCAATGAGATCGATTCCCTTTATCTTCTCGATAAGGAGTCACGCAAACTGTATTTTGAAAAGCTGACAGTAAGCAATCCTAAAAGTTTTGAAGGTTTCGATAAGAACATTGTTGCGCACTGGGTGGAGGAAGCGGGATTTTCTTTTCCCAGCGGACACACTTTTAACGCGTTCTTATTTGCAATGATCCTGGGGTATGCCATCTGGTTTACAAGAAGCAAGCCCAGGTGGCGAACGTGGTTCATCCTTCCCTTTGTATGGGCGTTCCTTGTAGGCGTTTCCCGCGTAGCCGTTGGAGCTCATTCCGCGCTTGATGTCAGCGTGGGCGCCGCCCTCGGGGTGCTTATCGGAGGATTTTTTTTAAAAATAGATATAACGCGTTATTGGTTAACCCGAAAAAAAACTGGTACATGAATATTCTTTATGGTGTTCCTGGCGAAGGCATGGGCCACGCCACCCGAAGCAAGGTGATCATTGATTTCCTGCTTAGTGAAAAACACAATGTTTTTATAGTCTCCAGTTCAAGGGCATTTCATTTTCTTAACGAAGCTTTTCCGGGAAGAGCGATAGAAATAAAAGGCTTTCATTTTAAATATAAGAATGCCCAGGTTTCCAAAACAGGAACTTTTCTGCTGAACTTAAAAACAGCGGCCGGTAACCTGGCACATAATCTCAGTAAAAAACTGCAGGTAGAAAAAACCTTTACCCCCGAGCTTGTCATCAGTGACTTTGAAAGCTTTTCATGGTTCTTTGCCAGGCACCATGGCCTTCCTGTTATCAGCATTGATAATATGCAGATCATGGACCGCTGCAGGCTCGATATAGATATCAGTAAAGAGGAAAGATCCAACTACAGGTTAGCAAAAAGTATTGTGCAGGCAAAAGTTCCGGGCTGCGATCATTATCTTATCAGCAGTTTTTTTGACGCCGACATTAAAAAGAAAGATACAACCATTGTGCCTCCGGTGATTCGACGGCAGATCATTGATACGAAAACGTCGGAACAGGATCACCTGCTCATGTACCAGACCTCGAGCAGTCTTAATACCGTTCAGCAGACCCTTGCACAATTACCTTCCGAAAAATTTATAGTTTATGGAATGAACCGCAACGCCATAGAAGGCAATGTCACTTATAAAACGTTCAGTGAAAGCGGTTTTATAAAAGATCTCTCTGCCGCAAAAGCAGTTATCGCTAACGGAGGTTTCTCATTTATAAGTGAGGCCGTATATCTCAAAAAACCCGTCTACTCCTTTCCAATTCACAACCAGTTTGAACAATGGATGAATGCATCATACATTGAAAAGCTCGGTTACGGCCGGCATTTCAGCGAACTCCACCCCGATAACATTAAAGCGTTCGTATATGATCTTCCGGTCTTCAAAAAGAACCTGAGCAAGTATCAGCAGGATGGAAATAAAGAGCTGTTTTCAAAATTAAAAAAGGTCCTCTCCAGCACCCTTTAACTTTCGACCTGATCGTAAATCGTAATTGTAATTCTGGGCTTTGGAACGGGATGCAAGACAGTGTACTTCGTAATTCGTAAATCGTAAATCGTAATTTAGAACGGAATGCAGGAAAGCTAACTCGTAATTCGTAATTTAAACGGAATGCAGGACTGTGTAATTCGTACTTCCCAAATCATGCATTAGAAAATCGGTAAGGGGGTCGAATTTTTTCGACATTTTCG
>CBIHOL010000086.1:0-19766 GCA_966211905.1 uncultured bacterium | reverse complement strand
TGTGGTATTGGCAGGCTGCTTTCCAAAATTGTCATAAGGAATAAACTGTAACCATTTCCAGCCGGCCTGTTATAAGTCCTAAAAAGGAGGAAAAAATGTTTCGTATTACAATCATTACTTTTTGTTTTCTCTGCAATCTGCTTCACGCAAAACATATCAGGCTGGGCATTGAGAAAGCGGTCAATCTGAAACTGGTAAAAACATCGGTTTCAAGCCTCGGGGGATACCAGGGATTTTGTATCAGGATCTCATTCAGTAATCTCACAAAGGACTCCCTCATAATTGATCTGGAGGCGGGACGGCGTTTAAATTCACTGGACGATAAGTTCCAGGATATCCTGGTTGTTAAGCAGGAAGAAATTTTCTTAAAGGCACAGGAAAGTAAAGCACAAAACATTAAAGGCTATTGTTGCCAGGCAAACAACGCCAGTCCGGGGCTAGGCGCAAAATACAGCATCAACAGGATGGCTGAACCAGGACTATCAATGCTTGCAGGTTTTTTAAACACCCATCATTTTGAATCCGGCACCGAACAAAGCGCCGTATGGGCAGTCAGCGACAATGGTCTTACCGCCGGCATAACAGGATCAAACGACACTATCGCAGAGCCACTTCGCTGTTTTGTGGCCACAATAAAAGGTGAACCTATTCCGTGGTACACTGTCATTTCCTCGTCCTTCACCTATCCCAGCGGCAGGATCATAACCATTCCAAAATACCTGAAAGGAGAACTGGATTATAACATTTCGCAAAAGGTATACTCAACCTGTTACATTCTGAATAAAGAAGGAATGCCGGTGAGCATTATCAGGGGCAGCTGGCTTATGCCCGGAAACGATAATAAATATCCCCTTCATATTCCTGTAAAGGGTTTAGCAAAAGGTTCCTACACAATAGAACTGCGGTCCGACAGCACAATGCTTGCTACAAGGGAATTCCGGCTCTAGCAATTAAACTCCTGTTCAACTGTACAACCAGGATAATACGTCGCGGGAACGGTAAGGCTATGGCACAGCATTTGCGATCTTTCGCTTACCCGGTTTTTATCTTTTGACTGAAATTGAATAACCGCAGAGAAATTAAAAATGTATCGAGGCAAAAATAAATTGTTGCGGAAATTTGTAAATTCACAACAGGAAGGCCGTCCTGCTTTGTGGTGTGTGTATGCACATGAGACACGAATCACAGGGCGGCCTTCCTGCGTCACTTATTTTTATTTAGATGGATAATAATTTATACGTAGTGGGCATAGGGTCTTCAGCCGGAGGTCTGCAGGCCCTGCAAGCCTTTGTAAAGAATATAATTCCTGATCAAAATACCGCCTTTGTTATAGTTCAACATCTTAAGCCCGATCATGTATCAAGCCTTGGACATATACTGAGCAGAGAAACGTTACTTCCTGTAAGTGATATAAAGGACAACGATGTTCCGGAAGGCGCGCACATTTACGTGTTGCCTGCAGGCTATAAGCTCAGGCTTGAAGGGGGTGTCTTTAAACTTGAAGAAAGATTACCGGAGGAGATAATAAACAAAGCGATCAATTACTTTTTTATAACACTTGCCCACGAACTGCGATCAAAGGCGTTCGGCGTTATATTGTCGGGCACGGGGACAGACGGGGTAGAAGGTGTAAAAGAGATCGAAAAATCCGGTGGTATAGTTCTCGTTCAGGATCCCGGCTCTGCGCAGTTCGACGGAATGCCCGTAAATACGATACATAAGGACCACCCGGATTTTGTTCTGGATCCCGAACAGATGCCAGCATTGATTTCAGAGCTGCAGCACGACCGCGATTCCCGCACGCATAAGAGAAGGAGTTATGAATAAAACCTGGCCGCAGCACTTTACCTACCACAAGAAATAAACTACAATTCACTCTGAAAAATAATTAAAAGCTGAAGAAGAATTCAGTGATCTCCCCACCAGGATCAGATTTCTTATATTGCAGTTTTTATGCAGATCCCAGGTGAGTAAAAAAGGCAAAATCATACTGATTGTCTCGTGTTCATTCATTTTGAGACTTCTGTTCGGATTAAATTACGAGTTCTGGTTCGACGACAATATTCAGGTCTATCTGATCGGATTAAAATTCTTTACAACGGGACAATGGCCGTTCTGGGGTCCGGATGTTGTTGCTACCCAGTCGGCTCTACCAGGCGCGTTGCAGGGGCTGCTGGTGGGTGGCGCCTTTTACATTTGCCAGATCCCCGAGGCGCCACATATTCTTCTCAATATTCTTTCACTTTCAGCTCTTACATTTTTTGCCTGGTATCTTACCCGGCGCATTTCCGGTATTCCTCACGAATGGATCTACCTTTGGGTTCTTACATTACCATCCGTTATGCACTACTCCACCATAGTGCAAAATCCGTCGTACGTGCTTTTAGCCGCCATTCCTTTTTTTATTGGCGTGTTCGAAATTTACCCTTTCTATCAGAACAAATTATTCTCGCCATACCTGGCTTTTTATTTTTTCGGTTTCGCTTTATTGTGGATCTACCAGCTGCACTTATCATGGATCCTGCTTCTTCCTTATACCGGACTTGCTTTTTATTTTGATTTTCTTGGCCACCGGAAGCTTACCATATCTTTAAAACGTGCTCTTGTTCTTTTAACAGGTATAATAACCTGTTCGGTCACGCTGGTGCCAACTCTTCTTAAATACAAACATTTAACGGGTGAAGCCATGGGTGCAAATATGGAGCTGAACCTTTTGAATATACGTTCTGTGTTTGCAATTATCCAGGACTTTTTCAATTATTCAGTTTATGAATTTGAGCAATTCCTGCCAAACCGGTCAATTGAAGACCACCAACTGTCGGGCATTTTAAAAGAACTTATATGGATAATTCCGGTCATTGTTTTTTTATTCGGCATCAGGCTCACACAATATTATTTCCTCCTCAGGAGTTTCTGGATAAACCGCGGTGACGGCTACTGGCGAAAATTATTCGGCATGCTTGCCCTGACCATTATTACAGTATGGTTCAGTTTTTTATTTACTGAGCACCGCCCGAACAGTCACAAATATTATCTTATCATGCCTGTGTCGGTATGGTATTCGCTGCATGTTTACAATGCCTGTTACGTAGCTTCACGCAGGAAATGGCTCTTTTTGCTGGCACCTGTTGCTGCGGTAATCGTTTATGCAGGACTCATGTTCGTGTATACCAAATATAACCGGTCATTGTATAATAATCGTGAACTGATTGTTGAAGCCATCAGAAAGCATGATCATACATTAGTGGGTAAACGGCGCGAACAACGTGTGTTTATACAAACCCGCGAAAACGTGTGGAAAGAACGTGAAAGCTCAGATTCACTTACTTTTTATAATGATTTTGAATATCATGACAAATACAATATGCCTCAGAACGTTCTGCCGAATGAAGCATACAGCGGGAAATACAGCAATAAGGTAGATAGTGTGCAGCCATTTAGTGAAGGTCTGACCTTAAGCGGTAAGCGAATCTCCGATAAGAGTTTTGCGAATATCAATTTTAAATTAAAGTGCGAAAAAGAAAGCCATGGCATACTTATTATCACTTACAACGAAGGCAAGGAGAACATTTTCTGGCACGGTGTGCATGTCAAAAATATCGCCACCATTCAACAAGGATGGAACAATGTATCCTTTTTATTTTCCCTGCCTGATACCGTCCGTAAAAGGCCTGCGGGACAAATTTCCTTCTATTTTTCACAGGACAAGAAGTCAGGGGAAATCATCTATCTTGATGATCTGTCAATAAAATTTTATTAAAAATTCATGTGTGATCCCAATATGCCGCTCGCATCTGGTCCAACTGAAGTCGCCAAAATAATAACTACGAACGCGCAGTAAGTTTACCTTTTAAGAACGATCTTCTTTGAGGCCACTGTTTTTCCATCCTCCACCACTCGCACAAAGTACAGGCCATCCCTCAGATAAGAAATATTCAGGATCTCATCGTTCAAATTATCCCGGGCAAGAATCCTTCCCTCTACTGACAGTATCTCTGCCTGCAGCGCCGTACTGCCAGATCTTACTTTTAGAATGCCCGTAGTGGGATTCGGATACAGGGCTACAATAGTACTCTCGTCTTCAATTAATCCTGTTGTACTTGGAGCTGTGGGCGCGCATGCTATTACACCCGGAGCATTGATCCGCGCATAAAATCCGCCTCCATTTGTGCCGGTAGTTAATGAATTAAGTAGTTGCACCGTATCCTCGAAAACCCCATTAATAAAAAGATCATTTTTCCCGAAGACCGCTATGGAATTAGCACAGATAAATCGTTCATGCAATGAATCCTGTTTGATCCATTCAATCGTTAATGATGAACTGAGTCTGCCCACCGCATATGAATAAACAAAGGGATCCACATAATTAGTATAGGGCCGTGAATAGCCGGTGAAATACAAATTATCAAAACAATCTAGCGTTATGTCCGTAATCCTGGAATTTCTTTCCGGCCGCAAACGATATTGTCCCAATGCAGCTCCTGTGTTAGAGTATTTATAGATCGTACTCCACAAGTCATCGTTCCCGCTTTGTCCATAAGCATAAAGGTTCATTAAATATGACTCACCAGTGCCTGAAACCTGTAAATTCTCAAAGGGATAACAGAAGTGATAACATTGATTTACTTCTTTTACAAATTGCGGATGCAGACCAGCATCAAATTTTATCAGCGTCTGGCAATACAACCGGTCAAATTTATTATCGTAACCTCCAAAGTAGGATATCCTGAAAGTGTCTATCTTATTTAACCCTGCACCAAATGCCAGGATGTAAATATTACCGGCGGCATCAACTTTACATTCCTGCCCCCCTGAAAATGCATCGAGTGTTGACGAATTAATAGCATTCGCCGTTTTAATTTTTTGAAATACGCCACTGCCGTTCACTATCCCGACAAATAACTCCTTCCGTGCAGACTTGGGAACAATTTGCCCCATAAAGTTAACTGTATCTTCAATACTCCCCGTCAGGATCAGGTCGCTTGCATTCATGCAAAGGTCGGAAAGATAGTCTTCTCCCGAACTTACAACAGTCTTCATCCACAGAAGCGCTCCGTTCTTGTCATAACGGCTCACCCAGATATCGCTGCTTCCCTGACTTGTATAGGTATTATTGGCGAAACTCAGGGTTCCTGAAAATATACCACCTACATAAACACCTGTGTCCCGCGCGGCAATAAGCGATCTCACAGCCATATTCGGCGGAAGCACGATCTGTACTGTCTTCTGACCGGTATTGCTCACCCTGATTATCGTGTCGGCATCACCTGACCAATTGAGCAAATAGGAATTTCCATACATGTATAAATTCCCCGCTGCGTCCACGCACAGGGTTTTTTGCCCGTTCTTTACGCTGGTAGCGGCATCCCAAGACCATGACTGGGATCTCAGATCCTGGTTCACAAGCGCAAAAATGCAGAACAGGAGAAAAGAGATATAATTTTTCATCAGATTAATGCAGAAAATCATGTGCCAATATTCTGATAGTCCGGTAAATAACTACCTGTGGGGTTATTTACACCCGCTTGATATGCATTTGAATGAAATTTGTGGCTGGTGCATTTAGATTTTATTGCAGTCCAAATTTTACCGTTTTGTTCCCAGCACCAAGAGCCTGCTCAAGTCCAGAGCTGTCCTCTATCCTCCCAATTCGAGTGTAGCTATAAGATGTCGAAAATGATTTATAAAATAGGACCAGTGTCTTTGAGCCATATAACATAAGATCTCCGCTATTGATCTGACCAGGGTTTGATGCATTCTGGGGAAGTCTATTTGAAAAATCATAATACTTTTCATTCCCGTTTAGTTCAGTCATTTCTATTGTAAGGGGTAATAAATTCTTAAAAGCAGTTGCAGTCTCATTGTCAAAGAAGGTCGCCGCAAAAGTTTCCGTGCCGACTGTAATTAGAATCTTTTGGCTTGATACAGGTTCATTTGTTTTCATCGTGTTCTTTTTTTGACTTCCGATAGCTATCGGAATTGCGATATTAAATGAAATCGCCGCCATTAATAACAAAAGGTATTTCATTCTAAATAAATTTAAATTTCAAATTTTGCATTTCCCAACCACTTAACAGTATCAGGATTACGATGGTCAATGAACAGGCTTGAACCTGTGTCTAATTTCGCAATAGTTTCCATGTCTTCTGATGCTAACTCAAAATCAAAAACATTGAAGTTCTCAACGATACGTTCTTTACGAACCGATTTAGGGATAGCAACGATAGATCTTTGTATCAACCAACGCAAAACCACCTGGGCAATGCTTTTGTTGTATTTGACTCCAATGGTTTTTAATAATTCATTTTGAAAGAGATTATTCTTTCCTTCTGCAAAAGGACCCCAAGATTCCATTTGCACTCCCTGTTCCTGCAAAAACTTTTGCGTTTCTATTTGCTGATTAAAAGGATGTGTTTCGATTTGATTAAGGGCTGGAACCACTTTATTGTGAACCATGAAATCCATCAAACGATCAGCCTGAAAATTGCTTACACCGATTGCTTTGATTTTTCCTTCGCTATAAAGTTCTTCCATTGCACGCCAGGACCCGTAGATATCTCCAAAAGGTTGATGAATCAAATACAAGTCAAGATAATCCACCTGTAACTTTTTCGTGGATTTTTCAAACGCTTTCTTTGTACTGTCATAACCTGCATCTTGTATCCATAATTTTGTGGTAATGAATAATTCATTTCTTGGCACTCCACTTCGCTTAATGGCATTACCTACTGCTTCCTCGTTCATGTAAGCAGCGGCAGTATCAATCAGGCGATAGCCTGCCTGTATTGCGTCATAAACACTCCGCTCGCACTCTGCCTGATCAGGAATCTGGAAAACACCAAATCCTAGAATAGGCATTTTGACTCCGTTGTTTAGTGTGACTGTTTTCATTCAATTAGTTTTAACTTGTTCTTATTAAACAATTCATATTAGTATTACTGAACGGTGGGTTTTATATTTAGAATGTCGTCCCATCAATCACATACCTGTAGCGGGCTTCTTTGTTAACGACCTTATCCCATGCGTCATTAATTTCTTCGGCCTTTATGATTTGTATTTGCGGATAGATCTTGTTTTTCGCACAAAAATCCATCACCTCTTGCGTTTCGGGGATACCGCCGATCATAGATCCATTAAAATTGACCCGGTTAAAAACCATATTAAAATTATTTATAGCGAGTTGCCCATTCACAGGCATTCCTACCATTGTGAAGTGACCGAAGGGTTTAACACAATCAATATAGGCTGACATTTCATAAGCATAGGGAACGGTGGAGATCATATAATCCAATTTTCCCTTCCACGGCTTTAATTTATCCGCACTATCCACGACAATAACTTCTTTTGCTCCAAAGCCTTTAATGTCGTTGACCTTAGCAGCAGAGGTGGTGAATGCATAAACTTCGGCACCTTTTGCAACAGCCAGTTTGATAGCCATGTGGCCAAGTCCCCCGATACCAACGACCCCAATCTTGTCTCCTTTTTTTACTTTATACTTCATCAGAGGAGAATATGTTGTAATCCCGGCACAAAGCAATGGAGCTGCGTATTGAAGATCCATATCCGCGGGTATTTTGATTGCAAAGTGTTCAGTCACTACAATATTATTTGAATATCCTCCCTGCGTTATTCCTGTTGGTGATGATGTCTCAGGAGTACCATATGTTCCAACCATCCCAGTGGTTTCGCAATAATTTTCGAGACCTTTTTTACAGCTTTCACATTTCATACAACTATTAACAATGCAACCAATCCCGGCTTTATCCCCAACTTTAAACTTGCTTACATTTTTTCCTACTGCAGTAACCACACCGGCAATTTCATGTCCGGGCACCTGGGGATACTGCTGTTTGCCCCAATGACCTCGTATAGTATGAATATCAGAATGACAAATGCCAGAATACTTTATTTCGATGAGAATATCATTATCTCCTACCGGTCTGCGTTCGAAATTCCACGCAGTTAGTTTTCCGTGTTCATTTGTTCCGGCATAACCTTTTGACTTTATGTTTGAGCTCATCTTCAGGTTTTTCGATTGTGATAAAAAATCTAAGGGAGCAGCAAACATGAGACCAGCCCCTAGAAGCGCACTTTGTTGTAAGAACTTTCGCCGCGAATTATCTGCTATATTATTATCTGTATTTTCCATCTTATTTTAATTTGCGTTATTATTATATTCATCATCCGTCACTTTCTGTAACCAGGATACAATGCCTTTTTCTGTTTTTGGTACAATGTATAGCTGCTGCATTCCGGTATCAGGGCTTGCACCGTGCCAATGCATAACATTCGGAGGACATTTTATAACATCCCCTTTTCTAATGGTTTGTCTCGGTTGTCCTTTAATTTGATGGTAACCCACACCATCCGTTATTATTAATATTTGTCCCGCTGGATGAGTATGCCAATTGCTTCTCGCTCCTGGTTCAAAAAAAACATTTCCAATAACGGTGTTATAAACGGTGTCATTAGGAACGAGGCCGATATTCCAGGCATTACCCGTAAAGTTTTCAGCCGGACCTAATTCTCCTTTTGGAAAAATTGCTTGCAATTCTTTTGCATCCTGAGTTGCCCCTGGGCCAAGACGCCCAACGTGGGTTGTTGAATCGCTCTTGTGTTCACGCTGAGAACACGATTGCGAAATCAGGACGAATGCCGCAATTCCAATTCTTAAAAACTTCATTACTATCTTTTTATTTCTTTGGTAATTGTTAAAAAAATTTCCTTTAGTGAACTTGTGCTGCTTTAGTAGTGTTTTCTGCCACCATGTGTTTATTGAAAAATAATGTCAGCTTATCAAAAGGAATCACATCTATCTTATCATACAAATCAACGTGAACTGCATTTGGAATAATCATTAACTCTTTTGGTTCTGCTGCTGCTTTGTAAGCATCTTCACTGAAGTACCGAGAGTGTGCTTTTTCACCCGCGATCAACAACATTGGTCGTGGCGAGACTTCTTTAATGTACGTTAGCAATGGCATGTTCATGAACGATAATGCATTAGTAATTAACCAGGCGCCATTTGAATTCACGGAATTTTCGTGAAATCCTCGGGGCGTACGGTAATAATTAAAGTAGTCTACTACAAACTGCGGTTCATCACCTTTAAGTTTTTCCGGTAAGTTCCGAGGTCCAGCTGCAGGCTTTCCTTTCTCTGCATCTTTCCAGCGCTGCTCGCTCATACTTTCCAATGCTGCTGTACGCTGTTCCAAAGTCACCGCGTCGTTATATCCTTTAGACATTACCCGTGTCATGTCATACATACTCGTGGTTGCGACTGCTTTAACTCTTTTGTCAACAGCGGCTGCATTCAATGCCATACCACCAAATCCGCAGATTCCGATGATTCCGATTTTGTTTCTATCAATAACTGACTGGAGCCCCAGATAATCTACTGCGGCGCTAAAATCTTCTGTATTTATTTCCGGTGATGCCATATTACGGGGTTCACCGCTGCTCTCTCCTGTATAAGATGGGTCAAATGCCAGGGCAGCGAAGCCACGCTCAGCCATATTTTGTGCATATAAGCCAGAAGACTGTTCTTTTACTGCACCAAATGGTCCACTAATAGCTAGAGCAGACAATTTCTGACTGCCTTGATTTTTTGGCAAATATAAATCACCCACGATGGTTATTCCATACCGATTTTTAAAGGTCACCTTTTGACGACTCACCTTGTCGCTCAATTTGAAGGTGTAATTTTCATTGTTTTCCATTTTAGCTGTATTTGAAGTTGTTGATGTTTGACTGACTACTGGTCCTGTTAAAACAGAGGCCAACATTATTGCGATTAACTTTTTCATGATTCTAATTTTAAATGGTTTGAATAATTTTAGCAGGTATGCCACCAACGATACTATTGTCCGGCACATCTTTAGAAACAACTGCCCCTGCCGCGACAATGGAGTTTTCGCCGATGGTTACTCCTTGCAGAATAGTTGCATTGGCACCAATCCAGGCATTTCTTTTTATATGGATCTTACCCACCGTAAGTGTTTTTCTGTCTTTCGGTGATATTGGATGGCCTTCAGATAATAAAGAAACTTTAGGAGCTATCAGCACATCATCTTCAATGACAATCCCGCCCAAATCAAGAAACGTACAATCGAAATTGATGAACACATTTCTACCGATTTTAGTATTCTTCCCATAGTTAATCTGAAACGGTGGAAATAGAGCTGTACTTGTATCAATCTCCGAGCCTGTGATTTTACTTACTAACTCTATGATCTCGGCAGCGTCTGCTGCGGAATTTAAACTATTAAGCAATTTCCTGGTCTCACTGCACGCATTAACAATCTTGTAATAGTCACTGTCGTTAAATGGAACTGCTTCACCATCTGTTAGTCGTTGAAAGATATTTTTATGTTGGTTATCCATTGCGTGTTTATTTATACATACAAAGATCGGTACTCAACCATGGTTATTTGTTACACTAAATGCGCATATAATGTCCAATATTACTTATCTTAGTAAAAAGGTGTTAAAGCAATATGAGCGGCGGAAGTAAACAAAAAATCATCTTCTTTGAAGCGCGTGGTAAATCAGCATTTCCCACAAATTTTTTACGGCATTTCCACTTGCACCTATTGTGCGATCGGGGCTACTTACGATTTAATTTTAAAGACAAGCCATTTATATGCCAGGCGCAAGAGTTTGTTTTTCTATTTGCCGAAAGTAAAGCGTCGGACATGCGCTTTTCAAAAAACTTCAAAGCCACAGTGTTGCTGGTGGAAAAAGAGTTTTTGAACGAAAACTTACCCGACCTGAACCTGAGCCTGGATGCTCAGCTGCACTCACAACAATATCCCGTGTTACATTTTGATAAACAGGACAAACAAAAGGTGATCTCAAACTTCCGCCAATTGTATGCGCGGTCCCTCGAAAAAGATCACAGGTTTTATGAGGAAATTCTAAAAAGACAGATGCAACTTTTTATCCTCGAGATGTGGCATGTGTTTTCAAATGAATTTGAACACCGAAAACGAACGCTGCAGAGCGGCACTATCTATGAACGTTTTGTTCATCTCACGCAACAACACTGTATGCAGGAACGGGAAGTGGAATTTTATGCAAACCAGCTCAATATTACACCCAAGCATCTAAACCATGTGTGCAAGCAAACTACGGGAATTACAGCATCTGAATGGATACAGCGCTTTGCAAGAGAGAGAATAGTGCTGCTGCTACAAAATCAGAAAATGAATATCGCAGAGATCGCAGATACCATGAACTTTAGCAGCCGCTCGTATTTTACGAGGTACGTTAAGAAATTACTGGGTGTTACACCAAGTGAATTCAGAAATAGATTAGGTTGAATGAAAGACAGGAGCTTAATTACCGCATCTTATCCAGAATTAAAACAACTATTGCTTTATTCACGCGATCACGCTTTTAAAGAAGACATATCTATCACAAACCGATATTTCACGTCGCTTTTAATCATCCGCTCGTAGGCAGTATTTATTTCCTGCATGTTGATCATCTCTATCTCGGACACAATGTTATTCTTGCCGCAAAAGTCCAGCATTTCCTGGGTTTCTTTTATCCCGCCAATTACCGATCCCGCAACAGACTTTCGTCCCAAGATCATGGGACCTGAATTTAAAAATGGATCCAATGGTCCCAAATAACCAACTAACACCAACGTGCCGGCAATATTAAGAGTGGATACATAGGGATTGACATCATGAACATAGGGCACTGTATCAATAATAAGATCAAACGCACCAGCAACAGAATCCATCTGTGCCTGGTCAGTGGAAATAATTACCTGGTGAGCTCCAAGATCTTTCGCATCCTGAATTTTAGACTCAGATCGTGAAAATAAAGTGACCTCGGCCCCCAGCGCTTTTGCCAATTTAATCGCCATGTGTCCCAGTCCGCCCAGCCCCACAACAGCTACCCTGGTGCCTTTTTTTACATTCCAGTGCTTTAGTGGCGACCACGTGGTGATACCTGCACAAAGCAACGGAGCAGCCGCCGCCAGATCAAGATTAGAGGGAACACTCAAAACAAAATTCTGTTTAACAACCACTTTTTCAGAATAGCCCCCAAATGTATGTCCTCGCAAATGCCGGTCTTCTCCGTTATACGTACCGGTAAATCCATTTAAACAATATTGCTCATCCCCGCTTTTACAGCTGCTGCATGTTAAGCACGAATCAACCATACATCCCACAGCAACTGTGTCTCCGGCCTTAAACTTCGTAACAGAACTACCCACCTTGGTAACCTTACCAACAATCTCATGTCCGGGTACACAAGGGTACTGCGTGCCTTCCCAGTCTCCTCTTGCCGTATGAATGTCCGAATGGCAGACACCACAATACAGAATATCTATTTCCACATCTTCAGGTAAAATTTCCCTTCTTGAAATTGTTAGCCCTTCCAGGTTTTTGTCAGCAGCGTAAGTGCCAAATGCTTTTACTTTAAATGAGTTCATAGCAAGTTTTATTTTATATAGTTATTTTCCTATCACAGAATTATACTCCGCATCGGTAACCGGCGCCAGCCACGTAACCTGCTCATCTTCTTTATAATTGGTGATGGCAATGTGGATCATTTTATCGTCAGCAGAGGCGCCGTGCCAGTGCTCAGTATTTTCAGGTATTATCACCACGTCACCTTTTTGAATATTCTTCGCGGCTTTTCCCTTTTCCTGGTAAAACCCATGTCCCTCAATAACAAGCAGCACCTGACCTCTCGGGTGCGTATGCCAGTTGGTTCTTGCACGGGGCTCAAAAGTAACGCTGCCAGCCGAAAAATCATTGTTCCTGTCTTTCGCCACCAACGGAGTTAAAAAGGCCTCACCTGAAAACCACTCGGCCGGCAGTGGGTTGCCTTTAGGAAATACTTCATCAGTTTTCATTTTGTTGCCAGTTTTATTGCAGCTAATTATTAAAGCAGCAGATATTAAAATTACAATTCTCTTCATTCTTATTTTTAATGTTTTCTAAAAAAATAAATTCCGAATCATTCAATTAAGTAACGATCCATCTTGCTATTGTCCCCGCAGTTTCCTGGGCGCCCCCCGAAGTAAATGAGTTCGTGCTATTCCGTTGGCCTGCTTCGGGGCGGGCCCTCCGCTCTAGCCGCTTTGGTGTACTTAAGTGCAGCCAATCCGCGTGCGGGGTCTGCTCCTTCGTCACAGCCTTCGCCGCGGGGTTGCACTAAAGCACACCTGCAGCGGGCTGCCGCTGCGGTCCCTGGCGCGACGGGACTGTGGCAATTTTCATTTCTCTCCAATTCTTAAAAATGTCAAAACAGACTTATTTCAATATGATAATACAATATAAAAGTACTGCAGTAAATCACCAGTATTTCACATACACAGGGAAATCAGTAAAAAAGGTAGAATAATAAGGGATCCAGGTAAGACATTTTCTCCCTTACACATCCTTAAGAGCAGGCGATGCTTAAAACATTACCGATCAGCGGCTGATACCATCTCATCAAGTGTTATCTGTTTCCGTGTCACTTTCTTCAGCAGCTGGTGATGCAGACTTAAAAGACGATTGTACTCCTTGAATTTTTCATCACATTCCTTCAATAATTCATCAGTAAAATCATGTCCTGAATGCGCTTTCATGCAAAGAATAGTATACTCTTTCAATACAGATTGCGCCTGGCTGAAAATGTGCTTAATGTATTCCCGGTAATTCATATAAGCGTCGCAGAAAAGCGGGTGCCATTCGTTGCAGTCAGGCGTGATATTAAGAAGGTAAGGGTGAGCAGATTTACATACCTCTGATAGATGTAATTTCATTGCTGGTACCAAGAGAATAAAATATTCCGCGCTTGAATCCTCATCGCCCGTAAATCTTCACGCACGCGCAAACAGGGGATAAATTTCCACAGTTTGGAATTTGCATATTGGTTGAAAATTTTTATGTAAAGATCATTACTAATTCTATTTCAATATTTTGAGAGGCTTTTTGCCTCAGGAACGCTGGCACAGTTTTTCGCAATTTCAAGGATATTTCCCACATTTTTTTGCCGTTCAGGAAATCTTTGCAGTATCGAACTTTATCACTCAAAAAAGACTGGACAGCAGATCAACTTAAATCAAATCATGACGATGCAATGAAAAAAACCAAGTTCAGCATATACATTGCGTCTTTTAACGGAAGCGCAAAAGATACCTGCGCCAAATTTGAAAAAGCCTGTGATGAGATTTTTGGCGATAAGAAATATGAGATCGAAATAATTGATATTATAAAGAATTCAGCTACCGCAGAAAAAGAACGAATTCTCGCCATTCCCACTATTGTAAGGCAACATCCGAAACCTTTAAGAAGGATAATCGGAGATCTGGGTGATCACGAAAATGCGACGAAGGCTGTTCAATATTTAATTAGTGATTTAGAATTATAAACCAGAACAATGACAAAAAACAACAAGCGAGCAAACTTAACAACCGATGAGCAAAACAACATCGATTTAAAGACTCCCACCGGCATCCCTGGTTTTGATGAAATAAGTTATGGAGGTCTGCCCGTGGGCAGGTCAACACTGATCTCAGGCAGCTCCGGCAGTGGCAAAACAATTTTCGCATGTCAGTTCCTTGTTGAGGGCATCACAAAATTTAAAGAGCCTGGCGTATTCGTGACTTTCGAGGAAAATTCAAATGACCTGGTAAAGAATGTAGAAACATTCGGATGGGAGGTCAAAAACTTTATAAAGAACGATAAATGGCGCTTTGTAAATGCTTCCCTGGTAGAAGATGACGTACCTAAAGTAGTGGGCAACTATGACCTGAAAGGTCTGATCGTTAGAATTGAAGCTGCGATCGATCAGATCGGGGCAAAACGAATTGTACTCGATTCAATCGGATCATTATTTCATTACTTTAATGATCCATCCATCATTCGCAGGGAAATTTACAAACTTTTAAAAGTACTGAAGGACAAAAAGCTGGCTGTGGTCTTCACAAGCGAACGACTGGAAGAGTACGGATTGGTATCAAGGTTTGGGGTAGAAGAATACATCGCAGATAATGTGATCATTTTAAGAAATGTTCTCGATCATGAAAAAAGACGCAGGACGATCGAAATTCTAAAGTACAGAGGGTCGGTTCACAGCAAAGGTGAACAGTCATTTGTAATTGAACCGGGAGAAGGTATACACATTATCCCTCTCACGCGTTTAGAACTGAAACAAAAATCTTCGAATAAAAGAGTTACTTCCGGAATTGAAAGCCTTGATAAAATGTGCGGGGGTGGATTTTACCGTGATTCAATTGTACTGGTCTCCGGCGCAACGGGTACCGGAAAAACACTTCTTGTTACTGAATTTATAAAAGGAGGTTTTGTCAATAACGAAAAAATGTTATTCCTGGCCTATGAAGAAAGCCGGGAGCAGCTGGTAAGAAATGCAGGCGGCTGGGGTGTGGATTTTAAGGAAATGGAAGACAAAAACGTTTTATTGATAGAACCTATATACCCCGAAACTGCCAGCCTGGAGGAGCACCTGCTTCATATTCAAAAATTGATTCTCGAGTTTAAACCAAATCGCATTGCACTCGACAGTCTCTCGGCAATTGAACGCGGAAGCTCCAAGAAAAATTTCAGGGAATTCCTGGTAGCGCTCACTTCCTTCTTAAAGAAACATGAGATCTGTGCTCTTTTCACTTCCACAAGTACTACTATTGTCGGCGGAAACTCAGTAACTGACAGTCATATTTCAACTATAACCGATTCGATCATCCTTTTACGATATGCAGAGATCTTCGGTAAAATTCACCGTGTGATCACTGTTTTAAAAATGCGCGGGTCGTTACATACTAAAGAGATACACGAGTTTGCGATCAGCTCCAATGGAATGAAGATCGATGGGAAGATGTTTACGAGTATGAGCGGAATCCTGGGTGGCACACCAGTGCCTTCACCCCAGTCGTAGCGGCAACATCCAAAAAGAAATGAACGGGAAAGGCAAAGATAACAATCAGGATCTGTCAGCAATATTGGGAATGCTACTGGATGGCATAATCATTGTTGGACAGGATGGCAGGATCAAATATGCTAACGTGAGTGCCTCTGCATTGTTCAACAAAAGCACACAGGATCTTATCGGCCAGGAGTTCGGCTACGTTATTGTTCCGCAGAAAGTACAGGAAATCCAGATAATTCAGGAACAAAAGATTCTTTTTGTTCAAATGCTTGCCTCAAACATTGAATGGAATAAAGAACAATGCTCTTTAATTTCTTTAAGAGACGTTACCGAAAATAAAAAAAGTGAGCTGAACCTGCAGTTCGAAAGGCAGAAGCTTGAACAGTCAAATTTAGAACTATCCCAATACGCTTCCATGGCATCTCACGATCTGCGTGAACCAGTAAGGAAGATACTCACGTATTCGGCTTTACTCATCGACAGGTATACAGGCCAGCTGAAGGCCGAGCCGTTTAAGCTCATCGAAAAAATGCACAAATCGGCGGGACGCCTCAGGTCGATCATTGACGGAGTCTCTAAATTCAGCAACATTAATAAAGTTGAAATAGACTCTGTGCCTGTCGACCTTAACCAGGTGATACGGCAGATATTGGACGACATTGAAATTTTGATCATTGAAAAAAAAGTAAAAATTGAGGTGGGTAATCTGCCGATCGTAAATGGCGACTCGAGCCTCTTCTATCAGCTGTTTTTAAATCTTATAACGAACTCAATCAAATACTCAAAAAAGGATGTCTCGCCCAGTATTGACATTCACGGAAAGCTGATAAACGGGGTGGTCACCATAATTTTCTCCGATAACGGCATTGGTTTCGACAGTATTTACTCCAAAAAGATCTTCGAACCTTTTCAACGATTAATAACTGATGGCTACGATGGAACAGGCATTGGCCTGGCAATCTGCAAAAAGGTAGTTGATGCACACCAGGGACAGATCCGCGCTGAAAGCAGGGTTGGAACGGGAACTAAGTTCATAATTGAAATTCCGCAGGTCAGGCAACATAAGATCATTTAGCATTTAGAATTTCATGAACGCTCACGGGGAGAAATTTATCGCGAAACAGCACATTAAGGATTAGATCTCTCTACTGTTTTCTTTAATCCTTTTAAAACTTTATCCCAGCCTTTCAGGGAGCGTTTATATCTTTTTTCAGCGCCTTTCCCGGTTCCTACGTCGTCGGTTACGGAAACAGTGGTTATACCATCGTTGTAGGTTAATGTGTCTGTAACGATTGACGAGGTTTCATTTCCGTCACTTACGTTTTGCAATGTATATTTCAAGAGTTTGTTTACTTCGATAGCATCGATTTTACCTGACATCTCAAACTTTTTGATAAGAAAGATTTTTCCTTTAAAGGTTATCGGGCTTCCAACTTTCCAGTCAGAAAGCACCCGGGCATTAAAGAAATATTTTTTTGTCAGGTCAGGGTTAGTTAAAGCTTGCCAGACCCTGGCGGGTTCTGCGCGAATTTCTATCGACTTTTTAACTACGTGTTCCATATTCCTGACGCCCAAAATTTGGTGCCAGAGAAAAATTGCTTTAGCAAAATAAAACGAGTTATAAAAAGAGATTTTTTTCTTCGGAACGATCTCTCATAACATCAAAGAAGCAGGAGAAATTTTCCTTTCAGAAAAAATATCTATTATCCCTATAACGGACCAAAAAAGTGTTCAGAGGTAACTGGATACCGCAGATCGAAGCTATTTCTTCAAATTACCACTTTAATACACATTGGCCAAACCTTAATGCACTTTATTTGACCTACCTTACAAGGTATTACATGAAGCCGTACCACAACATACTTCTTATTGATGATGACCTGGATGATCAGGAGATCTTCATGATGGCTGTAGGAAAAGTTTCCTCGTCGGCAATTTGTAACACGATGTCGAATGCCAGGGAAGCGCTGGAGAATTTGAATTCCAGCCCTACTCACCCCGACGTGATCTTTCTCGACCTCAACATGCCTATAATGACGGGACAAGAGTTTTTAATAAAAATAAAACAGTGCCAAAATCTGGCTAGAATCCCCGTTATCATTTTTTCCACTTCCTCAAATCAAACGACGAAAGATCTTACTAAGAATTTGGGTGCCGAAAGCTTCATTACCAAGCCTCAATTATTAGAAGATTTGATAGCAATTTTGCAACCCATAATAAATTAGCGATGGAAGAAGAAATACCAACATCGATTGATGCTGACCAGAACATTCCAAAGAATAGCATTGATGAGTGTCAGTCATTGTTTAGCCATGTAATAACCAGGTCGCCATTTGGAATTTGCATTGTAAATGTCAACGACATGACGACCTACATTGTTAATGATGCTTTTTTAGAAGTTTCAGGAAAACAAAGAAAACAATTCGAATCAGAAAAATACTGGGAAATTTTTGCAGAAGTATCAGCAATCTTTAAACCTATCTTTGACACCGTTGTCTCCAGTGGAGTACCTTACAGAAGCGACGAAGCAAAAATGACATTGATTAGAAAGGGCGTGCCCGAACTAGTATATATCAGTTTCGTATACGAGCCTCTTTTCGACGCATCCAACAAAATTCACAAAGTAATGATCAGCGCCCTGGATGTCACTGTAAGAGTTCATTCTCGTCTGCTTGTAGAAGAGAGTGAGCAAAACCTTAAGAGCACAATTCTGCAGGCCCCGGTCGCAATGGCCATCCTCCGCGGCTCAGAATACGTTGTAGAAATTGCGAACGACCGGATGTACGAACTTTGGGGTAAATCCAGGGAAGCTCTTTTCGCGAAACCCATTTTTGAAGGACTTCCTGAAGCTAAAGGACAGGGTTTTGAAGAATTACTGCATAATGTGATGACGACAGGTGAAAGTTTCTCGGCTCAGGGAGTCCCCCTTAGCGTACCCAGGAACGAAGGTCTTCGCACCATTTATATTAATTTTTTATATGAACCTTACAGGGAGAAAGATGGCTTAATAACGGGGATCATTGTAGTGGCAACCGACATCACCCAGGAATTTCTCGCTCATCAGGGAATTGAAATAGAGGTATTAAAAAGAACTGAAGAACTTGCAAAAGCAAATGAGGAGCTGAAAGCAACGAACTATGAACTCGCGCAGTTCACATATATTGCCTCGCATGACCTGCAAGAACCCTTGCGAAAGATCAGTACATATTCAAATATTCTGAAGTCATCAGCCATTAATTGGGATCCACAGTCACAGGCATTTCTTGGTAAAATTTTAAAATCGTCCCAGCGGATGAACGCCATGATCAGAGATGTATTGAAATTTTCTGAAATAGTACAGCAAAGCACAGAGTTTAAGAATACTAATCTGGGAACTGTTCTTAGCGAAGTTTTGGAGGACTTTGAGTTACTTATTCAGCAAACTGAGGCAACCATCATTAAACAGAATTTACCTTCCATCGAGGTGTTGCCTTCCCAGATAGCCCAACTGTTCACCAATCTGATCTCGAATGCACTTAAATTCTCAAGAAAAGATGTCAAAACCATCATTACTATTTCAAGCCGTAAGCTAAATAGAACTGAAATTGAAAGTCTGCCTGTATTAAAACAAAGTTGCGATTACCACCAGATAACATTTTCAGACAACGGAATTGGATTTGATTCAGGCCATAAAGAAAAGATCTTTAATATTTTTCAGAGGTTACATACGGTAGCCGAATATGAAGGAACAGGTATTGGGCTTGCGATATGTAAAAAAGTACTCGCAAATCATCACGGTGATATTTCTGCCTCAAGCGAAACGGGAAAAGGAACAAGTTTTTATATGACTTTTCCTGAACTGCATTTGCCACTTAATTAATTTATTATTTACA
>CBIHOL010000085.1:0-19827 GCA_966211905.1 uncultured bacterium | reverse complement strand
GCCCAAAGCACCAGGCTTCAGAATTTATATATAGCGCCGGGAAACGCAGGTACAGCTCATTGCGGGGTGAATGTCGATATTTCTGTCACTGATTTTGAGGCTATCAAATCGCTGGTGTGGGAAAAGGACATTGATCTTGTGCTCGTTGGACCTGAAGATCCGCTGGTGAAAGGCATTCATGATTTTTTTCTCAGTGATGATGTACTGAAGGACGTGCCGGTTATTGGTCCCCGCAAGGATGGAGCCATGCTTGAAGGAAGCAAGGATTTCAGCAAGCAGTTCATGAGCCGTCACAATGTACCCACCGCTAAATATTCCACTTTTACGAAGAATAACCTTGAACAGGGTTACAAATTTCTTGATGAGCTTCAGCCACCATTTGTTTTAAAAGCTGATGGTCTTGCAGCAGGGAAAGGTGTTCTGATCCTTGAGAACAGGGAAGAAGCTAAAAAAGAATTAAAGAACATGGTGGTAGACGCTAAGTTCGGAGCCTCCAGTGCCAGCGTGGTGATAGAAGAGTTTTTACATGGAATTGAGCTTTCGGTTTTTGTATTGACCGACGGAAGATCTTACAAGATCCTTCCTGCAGCAAAAGATTATAAAAGAATTGGTGAAGGAGATACCGGCTTAAATACAGGGGGAATGGGCGCTATAAGCCCTGTGCCTTTTGCCGACGAAAATTTCCTGAAAAAAGTAGAAGAGAAAGTTGTGAAACCCACGATCAACGGGTTAAATAAAGAGGGCATTGATTACCGCGGATTTATTTTTGTTGGCCTGATGAATTGTGACGGGGAGCCTTATGTGATC
Source organism: uncultured bacterium (assembly GCA_966211905.1). Lineage (GTDB taxonomy): Bacteria > Bacteroidota > Bacteroidia > B-17B0 > Aurantibacillaceae > Aurantibacillus. The sequence goes on along the minus strand of CBIHOL010000085.1, from coordinate 19,020 downwards.
GAATATAATTGCAGGATGGGAGATCCTGAGACGGAAGTGGTGATCCCTAGAATTAAGTCGGATCTGCTTGACCTGCTTGAGGGCGTGGCAACTCAGACACTTCATACGAAAAATTATCAGACCGTAGAGCAGGTCGCTGCAACTGTGGTAATGGTGAGCGGGGGATATCCTGAGGATTTTACCAAAGGGTATTCTGTAACGGGATTGGAACAGAAAACGGAGTCCCTGGTCTTTCATTCAGGAACAAAGCAGGAAGGCGATAACGTTCTTACCAACGGTGGCAGGGTTTTCGCCGTCACTTCCTTTGGCAATTCTATCGAAGAAGCAGTAAAACGATCGTTCGCATCCGCCGACAGGATCACTTACGACAAAAAATATTTTCGCAGGGATATTGGAAAAGACCTGATGTCATTGTCAAAATGAGCGGGAACGGGATCATTCATCTCATAAAAAAGGAATTTCTTCTTGAGTTCCGTCAAAAGGCTACAATTGGCGGGGTGCTGGTGTATGTGATCGGGACTATTTTTGTGAGTGCGCTCTGTTTTAAGGGTAAGCTCGACAAACCAACGTGGAACGCTCTTTTCTGGGTGATCACTCTTTTTACTTCTGTTACTATAAGCGGAAAAAGTTTTTTAAAGGAAACAGGGGGACAGGCGCTTTTTAATTACCTGTATTATAAACCCCGGCAGTTTATTGTTGCCAAGATCGTGTATAATATGGTGTTTATGCTTTGCCTGAGCGTGGTCACTTTTTTCTTCTATTGTTTTTTTATTCGGAACGAGGTGGGTAACATGCCTTTGTTCTTACTGGTACTGGTGCTGGCCTCAACGGGTCTGGCCGGGGTGCTGAGTTTAATGAGCGCCATTGCCAGCAAGGCCAGCGGAAATTTTGCCATCATGAGCATTCTTAGTTTTCCTGTGCTTATGCCTCTTATCCTCGTGGTGATCCGCCTTAGCAAGCAGGCTGTTGACGGCATTGAATGGGCGGGTGTGGGTTTTGATTTTATTGTGATCCTTATTGCGCTAAATGTGCTGACGATCGCACTCTCTTTCCTTTTATTTCCCTATCTTTGGCGCGATTAAAAATCCCTGGTCGCCGCGATTTTTTCCGGACTTTTGTTCTTAAGATCAGGCAATTAGGATTTAGCACTTTTTTAAACAGGCGGTGAAACATCTCTATAAGATAATCTCGGTGGTTTTGATCCTTTATACCTTGGTATGGGGACTTTTGAACCAGGTTCCCCGTCTCGATATTTTAAATGAGACCATCCGCAATGTGTATTATCATGTGCCGGTATGGTTTGCCATGTTGTTCATGATGACGGTGTCGCTGATCTATAGTGTGATGTCCCTTTCCTCAAATGATATTAAAAAAGATTCAAGAGCGTATAATGCCGCCGTGGTTGGATTTTTCTTCAGCATTCCGGGGTTGCTCACCGGTTCTGTTTGGGCCCGGTACACGTGGGGCACCTGGTGGACATTCCAGGATCCCAAGCTTAACGGGGTTGCCATCAGCATTCTTATTTATCTTGCTTATTTTATTTTAAGATCTTCTGTCGACGATGAATCGAAGCGCGCCAGGATCTCTGCCGTGTACAATATTTTTGCATTCGTCATGATGAATGTATTCATTATGGTGCTGCCCCGTCTTACCGATTCGCTGCACCCGGGTAATGGCGGCAACCCCGCGTTCGCAAAATACGATCTTGATGCGAACATGAGGATGGTCTTTTATCCTGCCGTGGTAGGCTGGATCCTTTTCAGCTTCTGGATCTTCGAGATCAGGAACAGGATAACATTATTAAAACAGAGAATTGATGATTAAGAAAATTCTGAGCATTATTTTTTTCCTGGCTGTAAATATTCTTTCGGCGCAAACGTATCAGCCTGAAATGGCGGACTCTTTCCGCGCAGAGGGAAAGATCTACGTGGTGATAAGCGTGATCGGCATTATTTTTATATCCCTGGTGCTTTTTCTTATTTATATTGAAAGAAAAGTAAGCGCACTTGAAAAGAAACTGAACAACACACAAAAAGTACGATGAAAAAATTACACATCCTCGGCATCATCATTATCGCGGTGGCGATCGGGGTCATTTTTGTATCCCTGAAAAATACCAGCACCTATGCTGATTTTACGGAAGCCATTGCCAACCCGGGTAAGGAATATCACGTAGTTGGAAAGCTCGATAAATCACAACCTCTTATTTATGAGCCCCGCATCAATCCCGATGAATTTTTGTTCAGCATGATCGATAATAAAGGAATGGTGAAAAGAGTGGTGCTTCATAAAAGCAAACCTCAGGACTTTGAAAAAAGCGAGCAGATAGTTTTGATCGGGCAGATGGAAGGCGAAAATTTTCATGCCAATGATATTCTTATGAAATGCCCAAGCAAGTACAATGAAGGGCAACAACAAATGCAGTAACGGGAACTATGGAAACCATTAAGTACGCAGGAGAGCACTTGTGGGCCGGGAATCTCGGCAACGCCTGCGTGATGTTGTCGTTTGTAGCTGCGCTTCTTTCTGTAGCTGCTTTTTTTCTTTCTAAAACAAACGGTGAATTTCTAAGGCTGGCGCGCATCGCGTTCAACGTTCACGGCCTGGCAGTGATCGGTATTGCCGGCACCCTGTTCTTTATGTTGTTCAATCACTACTTCGAGTACCAGTATGTGTGGCAGCACAGCAACATGGAAATGAACATGAAGTACATCCTGTCGTGTTTCTGGGAAGGGCAGGAGGGAAGCTTTTTGTTATGGACCTTCTGGAATATGGTACTGGGCATGATCCTGAAAAAACAGCTGAAAGGCGGGGAATGGGAAATGCCGGTGATGACCATTGTGGCCCTGGTGCAGGTTTTCCTGGCCAGTATGATCCTGGGGATCTATGTGTTCGATTTTAAGATCGGTACCAATCCTTTTTTATTGCTGCGCGAATTCCCTGATTACAGGAACCTGCCATTTACGCAAATGCCCGATTATCTTTCGAAGCTGATGCGTATGATGCCGCCCCGTGGTTTGAATCCACTTTTAATGAACTACTGGATGACCATTCATCCGCCCACTTTATTTCTTGGTTTTGCTTCTACCCTGGTGCCGTTCGCATTTTCAATCGCCGCACTGTGGAACAGGAAATATACGGAATGGCAAAAACTGGCGTTGCCATGGACCTATTTCGGAATTCTTGTTCTTGGCATAGGCATCCTTATGGGTGGCGCGTGGGCGTACGAAGCATTAAGCTTTGGAGGTTTCTGGGCATGGGACCCGGTTGAGAATTCATCTCTGGTACCATGGCTTATCCTGGTGGCAGCAGGTCATACCATGATCATCAATAAACATAAGGGAGGATCATTGTTCACCACTCATTTTCTTTCCATCGGTTCTTTCCTGCTGGTTCTGTACTCAACATTTCTTACCAGGAGCGGGGTGCTTGGAGAAGCTTCTGTGCATGCATTCACCGACCTGGGGATGACCGGTCAGCTGGTATTGTATGTACTCACCTTTCTTTTTATCAGCGTTACATTACTTATCCATGATGCTCTTTTCAGAACCAGTTACGTGGTATTATCATTGTTGTTATTATTCAGTGCGTTCCTTTACCCTTATGCGAAGATCTTCCTTATGATCTGGCTTGTGGGCTCTGCTATTGTGACTGCTGTTGCTTACCAGCTGTATTTTCCAAAAGAAAAAGATGAAGAGGAATTGTTTTCGCGTGAATTCTGGATGTTCCTCGGTTCACTTGTGCTTGTTATTTCAGCATTGATCATCACTTATTTTACCTCCATCCCTGTGGTAAATAAATTATTTGATACCCAGTTCGCTCCACCAAAGGTGCCTGTGTATAACGCGTGGATCCTTCCATTCACCATCATCCTCATGATCCTTATTGCCGGCGCGCAGTTCCTGAAGTATAAAAAGAACGACCGGAAGAGATTCCTGCAAAGGATCTCCTACAGTTTTATCCTGGCCTTGTTATTTGGAATTGCCTGTGCACTGCCACTTTATTTCCTGAATGATTTTTCGCGTTCAGCTCCCGGCAAACAATGGACCTATATTGGTTATGCTGGTCTTCTTATTGCAGCCATCTTTGCGGTAATTGCCAATGCCGATTACTGGCTGGCCATGCTTAAGGGGCGCATCAGCAAAAGCGGGGCGGCCATCGCACATATTGGTTTTGCTCTTGTTATCTGCGGAGCGCTGGTATCCACATCAAAGAAAGTGATCCTTTCAAAAAATACTTCAGATAAAAAACTGGCAGGACTTGATTTTAATGAGAATGAAAGCCTGGTCCTGATGCAGGGCGATACATTGCCAATGGGTCCTTACCTGGTGACGTATAAAGGAAAACGCAGGGAAGGGATCGATGTGTATTTCACAGTGGACTATATGAAGCTGAATTCTCAGAAAAAGCCTGAGTACGAATTTACGCTGGTTCCTAAAGTGCAGGACAATCCCCGCATGGGTAAAGCCGCTGAGCCTTCCACCCGTCATTACATGAACAGGGATATTTACACGCATGTTACTTACGCCGATCTGAATGTGGATACATCTTCAGCCTCGAAGACAGCATATGCCACTGCGAAAAATTATGTGGGTCATGTGGGTGATACTATTTTTGCAAGCAACGCTCTTGTCATCATCGACTCACTCCGCACAAATATCGGCCAGCGGGAATTTGAGCGCAACGATTCTCTCCTGGAGGTTACCGCTGTGTTGAGGTGTGTTGATGTCAACAACCGTAAGTTTTATGCATATCCCCGTTTTATCATTAAAAGAAATGTGGTGATCCCCATGGAAGATGTGGTGGAGGAACTGGGTTTAAAGCTCGTGTTCTGGAAAATAAATCCTGAAAATGGGACGATAGAGGTCACGCTGAGCGAGAAACTGAGCAATAACAAGGATTTTATTGTGATGGAAGCGTACCTGTTCCCTTATATCAATGTGCTCTGGATCGGCTGCCTGGTAATGGCTTTCGGCACAATAGTGGCCATCATTGAAAGAATGCGTAAATTCAAAGTTCAAACGACCTAAAAATGCGGCCCAACTCCAGGCAAAAGATCGTGATAGTTGGTTGCGGTAATGTTGCCTGGCACATTGCCAAAAAGCTCAGTGCTCTTAAAAACACCACGCTTGAAGTTTATAATCACGGCGTAAATAAAAATCTTGAGGTTTTCTGGAAAAATTTTAAGTGCAAAACCACTGTTGGATTAAATCATATAACCGACGATGCCGATGTTTATTTTATCTGTGTCACGGACTCCGCTATTGCTGATGTGGCGAAACATATCCAGGCAAAAAATCCTAAGGCTTTGCTGGTCCATACCTCCGGAAGTGCGGAAGTGAAAGAGCTCGGACACAGGGTGCATGGTACCGGCGCGTTTTACCCGTTGCAGACATTTTCGCGAAGCGACGAGGTGAAGTGGAATGAAATTCCTCTGTTGATCGAATCAGCGGAAACAGAAACATTAGAGGAACTCAGGCAGCTGGCGGGTTTATTTTCTTCCAAAGCAAAGGTGGTTACTTATGAAGAGCGTTTGAAGATGCACCTGGCGGCCGTACTGGTAAACAATTTTGTGAATGCCATGTATGTTTCGGCGGCAGAACTTATGAAGAGTAAAAGCGGAAATGCAACTGCCGAAGGATTTAAATTGCTGGAGCCCCTCATAACTCAAACTACGCAGAAGGCCCTGGAGATGCATCCGGCAAAGGCGCAGACAGGTCCTGCGAAACGCAGGGATAAAAAGGTCATTAAAAAACACCTCCATCTTCTTTCAAAAAATAAATTGTTATTTAAAGTATACAGGTCGGTCACAAAATTAATTCAGGAACAACAAGGCAAAAATGCTGAACTTCAAGGAAAGACTAAATAAGATCACCACCATTATGTTCGATGTTGACGGTGTGCTCACCGACGGCAAAGTGCTGGTGATGGAGAGCGGGGAGATGGTAAGGAATATCTTTTCGAAGGATGGTTACGCACTTAACCAGGCGGTGGCAAAAGGTTACCGTGTGGTAGTGATCAGCGGGGGAAATAATCTTGCCATTAAAAATGCTTTGTCGAGGAATGGCATTACTGATGTGTTTATACGTGAGCACGACAAGCTGGCCTGTTATAATGAATACAAGGACGTGCATTCCCTGTCGGATGAAAATATTTTATTCATGGGCGACGATCTTCCCGATTATGAGATCATGACGATGGCAGGTATCGCGGCTTGTCCCAACGATGCGGTAAGCGAAATAAAAGGCATCTGCCAGTATGTTTCCCCACACAAGGGCGGAGAAGGATGCGTGCGTGATGTGATAGAGCAGGTGATGAAGGTGCAGGGAAAGTGGGAGATAGCAAAGTGGTGACCCGATAACGTGGAAAGGATCTTACAAAATAAAGGTTTTGCATTTTTAAAGCTCATCAGGTTCGAGAACCTGGTGATGATTGCAGTGACGCAGATCCTGCTTCGTTATTTTGTGATGCAGAAAGTGCTGGCTGCTTATTCTGTGAATCTGCAGCTTTCAGATGGGCTGTTCTACCTGGTGGTATTGAGCACGGTTCTTATTGCCGCAGCAGGTTATATCATTAACGACTACTTTGACGTGAAGACTGACCTGATCAATCATCCGGATACCGTGGTTGTGGACAGGGTCATAAAAAGAAGGATCGCCATTATCCTGCATTTTCTTCTCACCGTTACCGGGATCGTCTTAGGCTGTTACGCGGCCATGAAGACCGGTTACCTGCGTCTTGCCTTTTTCCATTTTGGCGCTGCCACGCTCTTGTGGTTTTACAGCACACATTTTAAGAGAATGCTGCTGGTGGGAAATATCACAGTTGCAGCATTAACTGCAGCCGTCGCTTTTATGCCTTTTATTTTTGAAGTAGGCAATCTTCAGCGCGTGTACCCGAACTTTATTTTTGATTATCGTCATGCAGTTCTATCAGCATTTAAATATGCGTGGATCTTTTCACTTTTTGCTTTTATCACCACGTTTGCGAGGGAGATCATCAAGGACATTGAAGATTATGAAGGAGACCGGGCCACGGGCTGCATGACAATGCCAATTGTATGGGGCATCAGGGCAAGTAAGCTCAATGCTTTTTTTGTGCTGGTGATCACCTCCCTGTTGCTGATGTTCGTGGTGTTTAACAATGCCCGGTATCAGCGGGTGATCCTGAGTGCCGATAATATCTACATCATGTTGGCCCTGATCTTTCCCATCCTCCTGCTTGCAATGTATCTTATAAAAGCATCCAGCACCAGCCATTTTAAGAGAGCCAGCCTGGTCTTAAAAGCGATCATGTTCCTGGGTCTGTGTTACAGTTTTATTTTTTATTATTCGTGAAATGACAAGCGCTTCACCATCACTTTTTAAGAATTACCCGTTCAGACTTATTCTCGCATCCGCTTCACCGCGCCGACGCGAACTATTATCAAGTCTTGGTTTTTCGTTTACATCCACCTCACTGGATGTGGATGAGTCCGCCTGGCCGGCAGATTTGCGGGGAGAAGATATTGCCCTTTATCTTGCAAAATTAAAGGCGGGTGCTTATAACAAGACATTGCAGAACGATGAGATTCTCATTACCGCCGATACTATTGTATGGTGTGAAAACAAGATCTATAATAAACCGGTCGATTTTGAAGATGGGAAACGTATGCTGCGAAGCCTGAGCGGAAAGATGCACCAGGTATTCACGGCCGTTTGACTTCGGGGCAGCAGCAAGACCATTTCCTTTTACGATGAAAGCCGTGTTTTTTTTAAGGAGCTGAGCGATGCCGAGATAGAATTTTACCTCACAGAATATAAACCTTTTGATAAAGCCGGGGCTTATGGCGTGCAGGACTGGCTGGGTTATACCGGGATCGAAAGGATCGAGGGAAGCTTTTATAATGTGATGGGATTACCTGTAAAGCAGCTGTACGAACAGTTGATGGGCTTCTGATTATTTCGGAATCTCTCCAAAAAATACGCAGATCCACAAAAAATAATTCGCTTTGTACCTAGGTGCCCGCCCGTTCTATAGTGCGTTCGCGCAAGCCGGCTCATTCATCCATGCTTCGGCAGGCTCAGCAGTCACCGGATGAATGCCCTGGGCGGGGTTAAGCGACCGCAATTAAAAAAAGCGCAAGAATTTTCCTGCGCTATTTTCCGTTCCCTTTTTTTTGGAGTTAGGTCCAGCTAATAGGTCTCGTTCTTTTGGGTACTATAAAGGAAAGTTAATTTTTTGATTCCCCCACGGCAACTTTCTGGAATGCAGGTTTAAATTGGTGGATGGCGGGACTGACTTTTTAGTCAAAAAAAAACGCAGGTATTATCCTGCGCTTCTTTCGGGTTGTTCTTGGGTAAAAACTAAACATGAACATAATCAATCCAGTATGTTCGTTGTAAAGGAAAACAATTGTTTTATCATTCTACGAGCTACTTTGTGTAAGTGTGTTGTGAATTGATGGAATGTCGTTTTAAATTGGTGGAGGATGGAATGAAGAATTTAAATGCGGCGAAAAACTCAGAAGGATTACCGTACGAAGAAATTTATGTTATTTTTGAAAACACCATTGGGGCAAAAAACAATCTTAAACACGATGATTGTGGGCTGGAAGGAGGTTTGCCAATCCTGATGGAACTGGCAACAATAAGACATAGCAAAATGAAACAATTAAAAAATACTTTTAGAATCCTGGCCTTGGTGACATTTATCGCCTTGCCGGCAGTAATTTGGTCACAAGAACCTTTGACTTACAAAATGGACCTGGTAAGAGCCGTTCAATTCACTTCGGAGAACCAACATCATATTCTGACAATTCTAAAAGTGACACCTACGGTTAAGGACTTCAAAATGATTATGAGTATGAGAGTTACGTATGAAATTGGACAAGGTTCAAAAGTTATAGATGTACAAAAGCAAAAGGAAGATAAAATAAGTATTGCGATTTACGGAACCGACATGGCGCAAAAAAATTCGAAATTGTTTGAGCTGGTGCAGGACAGGTTGAACCTAAATACGCAAGAGGACGTCGCGTAATTGTTTTTGATTTTTATAATATTACTGAAGCGCAGATTGACAACATGACTTTGAAATATGGGCTATGGGAAGGAAGAAACGACGACGTACGTCATGAAAAGACCTTCACTTTCCCGGTTGACAATATTAATTAGATTAAACTGCTGCTAACTCACGTACAAGTCATACCAACGTTTTGCTATTTTGGAATTCGGGCTAGGCTTCTGTACTTTAACTTGAAAGATAACGGCGCAATATACTAGCCGCAACTTTAATCATATATGGAAATCGACTTCGTAAAATTAATGACAACCAAGTCCGACGACGGACTCCAGGAGTACATTGACAACAGGCAGAAATATACTCCGAAAGCAATTTATGCTGCGATTGACGAATTAAAAAAACGAGGGCGGACTTTCGCCGACGAGGAATATTCTCAGATCGTCGCAGATATCGAAAAACAGGATCAAATCGGCAGGCAAAGAATCGCTGAGGCTGAGGCCGGTCAGAAGTTTGACGATAACGCAGTGGAGGATGTGAATGCGCCTGAACTTTATTCACAGAGAGCGATCTATGGATTTTCCATTGCATTTGGAGTATTCTTTGGTTCTATTTTGATGGCACTGAACTTAAAAAGGACTTCAACTCAAAAATCTATCGCTTTGACAATTGGCTTTGGGATAGTATTTACAGTGTTTCAGTTATATATCTTATCCTTTCTTCCCCGGAATACCGGCCTGACACTCATTACAAGCTTCGGCGGGGCCCTCGTTCTATACAACGTGTTCTGGAAAAAATTCATTGGCGCACGGACACCCTACAGAAAGCGAAAAATTTGGGTGCCGTTAATAATAGGTGTTGTACTTTATGGATTTATTCTAACTGTGACTATAATGGCGGGGACTGGGAACTAACGCTGCAACTAAGAGGCGAATGAATATTATAACGGGTGCCAAACGCGCATAGCCGGCAGCAGGGCTTCGGCAAGATTTCCGTAATTTTAAAGAATCATGCTCGCGTAAAATCAAGATTTGCAACCTTCGAGAGCACTACTGTCCATAAAATAGCTAAATGAAAATTACATCCCTAACCTGTTTAATATTAATTGTACTTGCACCGAAACTGTCTGGACAAGACAGGATCAAAAGTGCTTCGAAAGCAGGATATAAAAGATGGCAGGTAGGAATTAACTTCTCTCCGGATTTTTGTTTTCGGACACTGAAGTATGAGGGGAGCAACCCGGTGGGGATGGAATTGTTGAATGAAAGAAATGCGAATGAGATAGGTAAACCTGGTTTCACAACCGGGTTGGACCTGGTTTATAATTTCAAAGAGAGTTTTGCACTCGAAGGAGGGATCCAATATTCTAATAAAGGTTACCAGACGAGGATGGAGGACCTGACCATTGCTGCACCGGTCGATCCAAGACGCGGTTTTATTTCCATTCTTCCCGGACCGGTACCAATTAAGAGCAAGGTAGTTTACAAACACCATTATCTAGAAATTCCTTTAAAAGTAAATATTGCGCTTGGTAAAGAGATCATACGTTTTATTGCCAGTGCGGGTGTAACGACAAATATTTTCCTCGGGGCAACAACGACCAGCGTCTTAGAATTTGACGATGGTACTCAAAGAAAGAATACTCGGGGTACTAATTTTGCCTATAATAGAATTAATGTTTCACCGCTTGTGAGCGCCGGAATTGACTGGAAGCTGAATGCCAGAAGTAATATTCGGATCGAACCCACCTTCAGATATGGGCTTCTGAAAATAATTGATGCTCCTTTGACAGGGTATCTTGGAAACGTTGGTTTGAACATCAGTTACTATTTAGGACTGAAATAGGTTCTCATCAGAGCATAGCAATATTGTCAGGAGAAACAGGACAGCCAAAAAAATACCATAGCAGATCCGAAACTGTTAAAAATAGTTGCTTTGCCACAATAATCTGATTTACTTGCAAGTTGTTTAAGAAACCGGCGTTAGCGCGTATTATGCAAATAAACAGGAATATGGTTTATTACCTCGCAGCCGCTGGTATTTTTATAACCCTCAAGTTCTGGTACGCAGGAACTGCAAACGAAAACCTGTTCTTTTTACTACAGCCCACCGACAAAATTATCTCCCTGGTTACAGGAACTTCTTCAGTTTATTCACCGGAAAACGGATTTTATCATGATCAGTTGAATATTATGATCGAAAGATCCTGTTCGGGTTTTAATTTCCTGATCCTGTCCTTTCTCGTCTTTACCTGCCTGCTCATCAAACATTTTAAACGTATGTCTTCCAGGATCATCGTTTTCCCGGCAGTTATGGTTTGCGTTTACCTCTTTACCATATTTGTAAACTCTTCCAGGATCCTCGTTTCTGTTATTGTACAGAAAGAGGCTGGTAATTTTTTTCCCGATCGTCCCCATCATTTAATTCACGAGGTAATTGGCATCGTTACTAACCTGACCTTCCTGGTGCTCACTTATTTACTCGCCCAAAAGATCCTTAAACAAAAACAGAAAAATGAAAAACCTGCTTAACCCACGTTGGTTGTTTGTGATTAATACGTTACCAATAGCGCTGTTATTTGCGCTTTTCGGAGCACAGTTCAATATCATTAAATCATTAATGAGTGAACGGGATATTCATGCCTGGGTACTGTTTGGTTTGACTCTTGGGACCCTGGGATCGCTGAATTTTGCTTACGCGCTTCATCTCACGATGCGGAAAAAGAAAGTCTCGGGATGGTATGGTGTGCTTGCACTGCTCTGTTACATTCCTTTTGTATACGTGTATAGTTATAACATCGGTACAATTATTCCGTCCGCTGTACCGCAATGGATGCTGGCCGACAACCTGTTTTTGTACGTGGGAACGTTCATCATGCCAACACTCGCATATTCATTATTTCTGCTCGTGTTATATTTTACTCCATCCGACAAAGAACATCAGGTGGGGGTTAATTTTTTCATCAGTATAGGTATCCCTGTTTTCTGGTATTTAATTGCGCAGCTTATTCTTCCGTTATGGCATGTTTTCGATAATGAATATGGCATGCATGCAATAGTGATCATTGTGATCACTGGAACCCTGACCTTCCTGTTTTTTCTTGTAAGAGGAATATATATTCTGATCACAAAAAGAGCGCAGGGATTACAAAAATACCAGCTCATCTGGAAGATCCCCCTGACTTTAATTCTGCCGTTGATCGGACTGTTGGTTAATAGCGGAAGAATTTATGGCAGCTATGGTGATTCAGGGATCTTCGGAGATTTTGATGACCCATGGTTCTATATCCTCGCGGTAGTAAACGGTGTGTTAATGTGTTTACCTGCAGTGCACAATAAAATTTATCGAATTCTGCTGTTCATGGGAAGAAGCATCACATTTGCATTTTCCTTTTATTTCTTTATAGTGTTCCTTCCTTTTCTGCCTTTATCTGTTATAGCGATTGTCGCTATAGGCCTTGGTTTCCTGCTGCTGGCTCCCTTGCTTCTTTTTGTGATCCATATTAACGAAATGTCGGTGGATTATAAATACCTGAGGAATTATATGTCGTCTGCAAAAGTGATCGTTATCTCCTGCCTTTGTTTTATGGTGATTCCTGTTTGTATAACCGCGCGGTATTTGAACGACAAAAGAGTGTTGAATGAAACGCTGGCATATTTGTACAGTCCCGATTATTCTAAACAGTACCAGATCGACAAAACATCCATTAGAAAGACTTTGAACGTAATTAAAGAACTTAAGGATAACCGGGGCGGATCTCTTACCGGAAGCAGGATCCCATATTTATCTACTTATTTTAACTGGCTGGTGTTGGATAATCTTATCCTGTCAGATACAAAGATAAATTATATTGAACGGGTCTTTTTTAATGAGGCACCTCTTCGTCAATGGTCGCAGGATATCCGCGATGAGCATGTGAAGATCTCCGGGATCTCTGTCAGAAGTACTTTTGATAAGAATCAGAATGCCTGGAGAAGCTGGGTAGACCTTGAGATCAAAAACCATGATGAAAACAGGAGATTTGCAGAGTACGCCTGCTCTTTTGATCTGCCAGAGGGTTGCTGGATCAGCGATTATTACCTGTATGTGGGAAATAAAAAAGAAGCAGGGATCCTGGCAGAGAAAAAGTCGGCTATGTGGGTATTTTCAAATATCAGGAACGAGAACCGCGATCCGGGAATGTTGCATTATCTCACAGGAAATAAGGTCGCATTCAGGGTGTTTCCGTTCTCAGCCGGTGAAACGCGGAAAACGGGCATTGAGTTTTTGCATAAAGGACCGGTCTCTTTAAATCTTGATGGACGTATTGTTGAATTGGGCAAGGAGGCTGCATCAGCAGAAGGCCAACAGGAAACAGAGAATGTTGTATTTCTTTCTGCGAATCAAAAGCGGTCGCTTAAAGCTGTGAAGCGCAAGCCATATTTTCACTTTTTGGTGGATGTTTCAGAAGGCACAAAAAAATACAGCAGTTCCTTTGCAAAACGAATAGAAAAAGTTCTTAAGGAAAAAAAGATAAACGCCGCAGACGCAAAGATCAGTTTGGTGAGTGGTGATGTTAGTACTTTTTCCCTTGACAAGAGCTGGAAGGAGCACTTTAAATCGCAGACCTATGAAGGTGGGTTTTTTCTCGACCGTGCTTTAAGATCGGCCCTGTTTCACGGGTACAAGAACAGTTCGTATCCTGTGTTTGTGGTAGTCACAGACAGTATAAAACGGGCGGTAATAGAAAAAGATCTTTCAGATCTGAAATTCACTTTTCCTGAAAGTGATCTTTTTTTCGACCTCGATCAATACGGCAATTTAAAGCCACATTCCCTGACCCATGATCCTGCAACAGCCCTGCGCGATAGCGCTTCACTTGCATTTGATCATTCGGTTCTGGAATATAAATTACCCGATAATACATTAGTGTATTTGCCTGACAATGATCAGCCATCTATTATTTTAAAGAAAGATCTGTTTGAAACCACGAATGAGGAGCTTAAAGAAAAGAGATGGTTATCCGCTCTTACACTGCAGGCAAAATGGAGGTCACAGACCCTGCATCCGGAGATCGCAGACCAGGAATGGCTGAACCTGGTAAAGTCCAGCTTTATCACTAAAGTCCTGACCCCAGTAACTGCCTACCTTGTAGTTGAAAACGAAGCCCAGAAAGCCATATTGAAGAAAAAGCAGGAGGAGGTTTTGTCCGGTAACAGGTCTTTTGATGTGCAGGAAGACGCGCAGAGAATGAGTGAACCGGGCCTTTGGGTACTGATTCTGCTGTTTTGCCTGGTGATGTGGTTAAAGAATATGAAAGAACGAAAAGCGCTGGGATAATTGAAGTCTTAGTAATAAGTATTTGAGTGCTGAAAACCGGACAGTGTGCACAGCCACTCAAAAAAATGCTGAGGCGATAACTAAAAAGGCGAACTTCATCATTAAGTTAATTATGACAACGCTAAGACATAAAAATGCTGGTGGCTTGACTTCTGTTGCGATTGGCGCTCCTGTGGGGCTTTTCTCCATGTACTTTGGACTTTTAATGCCGGCAGCTTTATTTGGAGAAGGTTTTATCTTGGGTATTGCAGCCCCGTTATTACTTTATCCCGCTGTTGCTCTTGTAGTTTCATTCCTGGTGATACTTTGGTTTGCAGGAAATTCTGCTGCAAATAATTTTAGAAAGGGGCAGGCGATTTTGATTGTTTCCTTCAAGTACTCCGCAACTGTAAATTTTGTGATGTGGACAGTGTTTTACCTGGTCACCTTAGTTATGACGAAAGGTGAGGGCGCTGTGATCTTTTTTTATCTGCCTGCGGTGTTTATGCTGATCGGTATAGTATTTGCTCCTTTCACCATCGGACTTCTTATTTGTCTTATGATCAGGAGGAAGATCACTGATGCAGATCCTCCTACAGACATTTTGCCTGAAGGTGACGTTCAAACAATTTCAGAAGACGAAGTTCATAATCCTCAAGTAGTATCAAAAAGACATGTCTATGAGTCCGACGCCGGAACGCTGGTGATTGAGCAGAAGCTGGCGATCCCTTCGGGGGACGATGTGGCTTTCCTGAATGACAAACTTGCACCCTCTGGAAAATATAAAATTGGAGAAAATCAGTTCGTCCTGGTTTCGAACGGGTACATTTATGCTGTGAGAGGCTTTGGGGACAAAAAGACTTAATAAATAAAAGCGCGCCTGGCAGTGGCAGTAAATATTCCTGTTTAACCCGGAAAAGCCCGTATTTTGAAATCTGTTTTTTTTATTTATTATTGTAGTGCAAACACCCAAAAAAAATGGAGACAGTCAGGCAATCCCTCCGCAGCAAAACTGAAATAATTGAAAGGCAGAAAGCCAGGCTCGAACGGGTATTAACTCAAATAGAACCTGGAAGAGCAGTTGAAATAATCCGGTATGGGCAGAAGAGTACCCGTTCGGTGATTTCGCAGACATACACGGGAGGAAATCTGGACCTTTATTGTAACCTAATGAGAAGTTATCTTCAGGATACATGCGAGGGAATGAGAGAAGGTCAAAACATCCGGATTCAAATGATAAGCGGATAACATAAAGCCTGGCGCTGGTTTCAAAATTTTTCCGGAAAAAAAATACTGCGGAAACGCCAAAAAAATTATCTTTAATAAATGCACAGCGACGAAGACCAGCATCAGCAATGGAACAATGATCCTGACAACTGGGTTTGGGGGATCTTCTATTTTAATAAGAACGACAACCGCCTTTTTCTTTTAAAAAGAAACCCTGGAATGGGAGTCACCGTGAATTTTGCAAATCCACTGGCATATTTGTTCCTTATAGCTTTAATTTTATTGATGAGATATTCGGTTCGCGCGTAAAGCCGTAACCGTTTCCCCTTGGAACAACAGGCGAATGAAAGACCAGATTTTAAGGCACGTCAGCATAAAGGATCTCCGAAAAAACGTTTTGGGGCGGGTCTTTGAGAGCCAGCTGTTACTAAAGATTTTTGCAGTAGTATTGTTCTTCACCTCCACAAGTTTTGTCAACCTGAACAGTGGATCTCCCCGCTTGACGAAATCGCACATTTCATACGATTACGACGCATGTTCTGCACCTCTTGCGGTTTTCGGTCTTAAGCACGCTGGTGAAATGCTCAGTTTTTCATTCGGCTTCAACGATTACCTCGAAAAGCAGGACACATCGCATTTACATTTATTAATGATACTCTTGTGATCCAGATCCTTGAAAGGAATCCGCCAAGGGTCATAGTTAGAAACGGGGTGGAAGAAATAGTTTCAGGTTACCGCGATGAGCCCGATTGTGAATGTTATTCATTGGTTGAGCTTGAGTTTAAGGGGATCTCCAGGAATCCTAAATGCATTTTAATTAACCAGTTTGTGCATGATGAAAATTATGGACTGGTTGAAATGAACGCATTAAAACGCCTCCGTGAAAATGGAAGTGCATTGGATAAAAATGGGAAGTTCAGGCCTGACAGCTTATTCGAAATCAAGCCGCTTTATAAAGGTTATCCAAGTTTAGGCGACCTGCCTGATTATATGGATTACAAAGGCACTTTCGCCCTGGTAGTTATCGATGTTGACACGCCTGCAGAAAGTTTGCTTGTTAAACGTATACAAAGAGAACTTGTACGAAGAAAACTGATCTGCGAAACAAGGACACAAATTGCACTTCAGAAAGATTTTAATGACCAGGACTCCACTTCAGTGTGGTTAAAGCTAACTGATACAAGGAGTTTTAAATTTCCCGAACACCGGCCCCGAAAAAAGTAGAGTCTGCGCGACTGGCATTTTTAGTGGTGATAATGGTGAAAGCGGCAGATGTGTGGCGTTTTTTGGATCCTGTTACTTGTTTTTTGACCGTGGTGATGGATTGCACAATTTCATTATCTTGCATCCTTAAATAGAATATTATTCCTTCACCCAAGATTTATTTACCTATGAAAAAGCAGCTGTTTTTCGCTATTACCTTGATTTTATCAATATCACTTTCTTCCTGCAAGAAGGATGATAAAAAGGAACCTGAACCAGAACCCGCTCCGGCGCCTGCTCCTGCGCCACCGGCAAATCAGCTGTTCATTAATTTCACGCTCGATGGAGCTGCAAAAAGTTATACCAGTACAGATGTTTCTTTAAGTACCGGCTATGGTGGAGGCTCTTTTACTTCTACGGGATTTTTTAATTTAAAGCAGGATATCCATTTCACCCTGTCAATGCCTTTGGACAGCATCATGGGTTCTGACCTGCAGGCACTGGTAGGTCAAAAGCTTGTGATCGGCAGCTGTGGCGGATGTCCTACCAATATACATTTCGACTTTGATCTAAATGGTAACGATTATGAAAGCTACGACAGTAATAACGATCTGCCGAATGAGTATATAAAATTCAATTCTGTAACATTTCACAAAAATGTAACAGTGTTCGGCAAAAACCTGAACCAGTATTATGTAACAGGAGAGTTCAATCTTAAGGTGTCGTCGGGGACTGATATTAAGAACGCCACTAATGGAACCTTCGGCCTGCTCTTCCGCGAATCGAAGCATTAAGCTTCAACACAAGCAGAAGGGAAAATAACGCGGGGGATACTCTGTCAGTATCGGTTTTAAGTTATTGTCATAAAATGAAGTTCCTTCGCGATATTAAAGAAAGAGCCGACTACTATTTTAAGGGGCAGGGAATCGCAGGCACACTGCTGGCGATTGTGTTTTTTGCTTGTCTGATCATCGCAGTATCTTCTCCGGTTTGGCTTTTTATCCTGGGACTTTTTTTAATAAACTCTTTTATAGATTGAACGTTACAGCGCGCATATTTGAAAACGACAGACTTTTTGCAAGGAAACTGGAAGAAGATGATAAAGACAGCTTTTTCGAGTTGATGAGCAATCCAAACGTCATGGATCCGATCCCACAAAAGCCTTTTGATAAAGCCGGAAGTGATGAGAAGTTAGCAGAACTGATCGTATCGGAAAGATCGTCTCCAAAAAGGATCTGGAGTCTTTGCAGAAAAGGCAGCAATGAGCTGATCGGAATTTGCGGGGTTTTAAAAAATGAGGATAACGAAGACGAAGTGATCTACCGCATCCAGGAAAGATTCTGGGGTAACGGCTACGGTACAGAAATAGCGAAAGGACTGATTAATTATTGTTTTACAGAAATGAAGTCTGAATATATTACCGCTGATGTCTGGATTGAAAATTTGAGGTCAGTCAGAATATTGAACAAATATTTTACCGTCAAGAAGGAATTCTTTAATGAAGCAGATAATTGCATTGACAGGCGATATGTTCTAAGAAGAGAAGAGTGGCCGTTTTAGAGGCAGATTACGATTGAAGTTCAATAAAAAAGGCATTCCTGTTTTGTAATGGTTCCCGTTGACAGATAAAAATTGTCGCTAACAGCTTCTGAAGCAGAAATTAAAGCCTCTTACATGTACCCTAAAAGTTAAAATCAACAAATATTTGCGCAATCAGATAATTGCATATATATTTGCAAGCAGGTAATTGCATATTTTTAATTCAATGGAGACAAGAAGAGATGTTTTTCAGGCGATCGCCGATCCGACACGAAGGGCAATATTGGTTTTGCTGGCTACGCAGGCGATGACGCCAAATGCTGTTGCAGAGAACTTTAATTCCAGCCGGCAGGCAGTATCCAACCATATCAAAATACTTGTGCAGTGTGAATTGGTTAAACAGGAACAAAAAGGACGGGAGATCTATTATCACATCAATAAAACCAAGATAAAGGAGATCGACAGGTGGCTGGAGCAATTCAGGAAGATCTGGGAAACTCAGTTCAACCAGTTGGACGCAGTTTTATTGAATATGAAAAAACAAAAAAAATGAGCATGCAAAAAACATTTGCGCTGGAATTTACCGTTGACAAAAACGCCAAGAAAGTATTTATGAAGCGGGAATTTGCCGCCGAACTTTCATATGTATGGGATGCTTTTACCCTGCCGCATATTTTGGACCAGTGGAATGCACCTGCGCCATGGAAAGCCAAAACAAAGCATATGAATTTTGAAGTAGGCGGGAAACGGTTTTAC
>CBIHOL010000084.1:0-20027 GCA_966211905.1 uncultured bacterium | reverse complement strand
TTGAGCGAAAGACGGGTCTCGAACCCGCGACCTTAACCTTGGCAAGGTTACGCTCTACCAACTGAGCTACTTTCGCTTGTCCTGCTTCCTGTTTTTTAACTTTTCAGCTCCAATCCAGTTGCGGGATGCAAATGTACTCAATTTTTTCTTTTAACAAAAGAAATTTTCGGGTTTTTTGACCCTCCGGAGCAGCTAATTTACGGGGAAATCATTCCCTTACAGGCTGGCTTTTAATTTGATGCATTTCTTACCTCAAAACTTAGTAAAAATGAAAACTGCAAAAACAGATTACAAGCCCCTCGTGCTTCATCGTACGTTTGATGTCTCCGCCGCCAGGGTGTGGGAGGCATGGACAGATGCGGAGCAATTTAAACAATGGTGGGGACCAAAAAACTATTCATGCCCACGCTGTGATATTGATTTCCACGTTGGAGGAAAATTTTTCGCATCCATGCGCAGTGCCGACGGTAAAGAAATGTTTGGTACCGGCAAATACACTGAAGTGATACCTACAAAAAAAATAGTGTTCATTGATAACTTTGCCGATAAGGATGGCAATGTTATTTCACCTGAGGAAGCGGGAATGCCCGGGGACTGGTCGCAGGAATTGATTGTTACAATAGATCTTGAAGAGAAAGACGGTCACACGCACTTTAAATTGACTCACACGGGTATTCCTCCCGAAATGAGTGAGGATTGTGTCCATGGCTGGGAAGAAACACTTGACAAGCTTGGTACGTTTCTTTCCGCTAAAGGAAGAACCACCATGTAGTTTTTAACGCACAAATTTTTGACGGTAACAGTTGTTGTCAGACGATAGCGTCGCAATATAAATGCCGTTCGGCAGGTCACCTGAATTTATTATTTTGTGGTCCTGACCGGCTGCTAGTTCAAAATTCTGATCCAGGATCTTTTTACCGAACATGTCTACGACCTGTAAATGGTAACTGTTATGTTCAATTACATCGCCGCCCAGTATTAATTGTTGTGTTCCCGGGTTGAAATAAATGAATGTATTTGTATTATTATTTTCTGCGATTCCTTCAGGGTTAGTGATAGTTGGTGTAGGACAACTACCCATGTCGGGGAAAGATGAATGAAAATAACTTTGTACAAAATTCGGAAGGCCCAGCATACATCCTGCACCCATTGCCAGAGAATCAACATTAATTGCGTTATCCACATAATTGCACGAGATGCCCGCTGCATTTGGATTCTTGATTACGCACAGGTAAGGTGTGTTCGATTTTGAAATATAGATCCTGTCATCGGGTCCCGCCTGCAGTGCCCTCAGGATCATGGGATCAAAGCTGCTGCCCACCGTTACTCCCGATGCAGCAATAGCCGGCGCAGTCAGATCATACTGTATCAGCTCACTGTTCCCGGCATTGGGCCCACTCACATCATATCCATCAGCGTAAAGCCTGGTATTATCGGGAGAGAATTCAAGTCCGTAGGATTTTTGCCAGTTATTTAATTTGATACTTAAAGAGTAGGTTACTATTCCTGTTTTGTTGTCAAAATTGTGCAGGTCAACAAAGGCCTTGCCGTTATATGGCGGATTTAATTGCAGTGCAGTATCTCTTGCACATGCGATCATGCTGCCGGTATTATTGAATTTCATCTGACCGTGAACGCGGGTATGCACTGGTCCGCTCTTGCTTACCACTGCTGTTCCCACTCCAGCTGAAGTCACCAGGTACGAATAGAAAGCATTACTTCCAAGCTCATGAGTTAATACCCAAATATCGGTGCTGTTGCAATGGTACACACCGCAGAGTTTTTCGGTAACATTATTTTTGAGGACCGCGTTCTTTGTGCCAATGTCGCCCTTACCATTATCAAGCGTCATATCCACTTCTGAATAACAAAAATCGCCGTTACCTTCTGCGGGAAGAGTAAAAATATAATACATGCTGCTGCTTCCTGGTTTTTTTACTATCAGCGCCGATTGCGTGGTTGAAACATCCCCCAGTAAGCCGCTGCCATTTGGCATTACGCTGTGCGTGCTGTTCCACACGGTTACACCGTCTGTATAAAATAAAAGATTGCCATTGGCGTCGGAAATAGAGGAAGATCCCTCCGTGGTGTTCATCTTGCCGTTTGTTGCCGGGACTGCCTTACCATTTGTGAAGTCCAGTCCCGCAAATATGCCGAAGTACCAATGGTTTGCCTCCTTTTGTGCTTGCCCCGGAACGCTGAGTAAAAAACAAAATATAGCGATCAGCAGAGAGGATAAAATTCTTTTCATGAATAAATGGTTTAGGTTCAATCTTAATCTAAATTACAAATTAATTCAGGTTCGCATTTTCCAGGAGTGAAAGGTCTTGAACGACTGAATGTTGATTAAAACAGCTGAATCAATTGATCTTTGAACCCTTTCCGCCTTAGGCGGACCCGCCTCGGGCGGGGAACCAATGAAGTCAGAAAGCCCAAACCCGAAAGCCGAAACCCGAAACCAGAAACAGTTTTATCCCCCCACTAACTTCTTAATCTCATTCAACTTAAGCAGCGCTTCCACCGGGGTAAGTGTATTAATATCCATAGTAAGGATATCCTCTTTGATCTGCTGAAGCAATGGATCGTTTAACTGAAAAAAACTTAACTGCATATCGCTTTTGTTTTTGGGCGCGATCTTCGCAGTGCCATTAATTACCAGCTCGCCTTCCCCTTCAAATTCAAATTCATGTTCTTTCTCAAGTTTTTTCAGGATCACATTGGCGCGCTCTATCACATAGGCGGGCATACCGGCCATGCGGGCAACGTGGATCCCGAAGCTGTGCTCACTTCCGCCCTGTGCAAGCTTTCGCAGGAAAATGATCTTATTGCCACTTTCTTTCACGCTTACATTGAAATTTTTAATGCGTGGAAAAAGATTGCTCATATCGTTGAGCTCATGGTAATGAGTTGCAAACAGTGTTTTGGCTCTCTTCTTGGGTTGATTATGGATATACTCTGCAATGCTCCATGCGATTGAAATGCCATCATATGTTGAAGTACCGCGACCGATCTCATCAAGCAACACCAGGCTGCGATCACTGAGGTTATTAAGGATGCTGGCTGTTTCGTTCATTTCAACCATAAAGGTTGATTCGCCCGAGCTGATATTATCGGTAGCCCCTACACGTGTAAAGATCTTATCGACGATGCTAAGTGTGGCCGCCTTCGCAGGAACATAACTGCCGGTTTGCGCCAGAAGCACAATAAGCGCGGTTTGCCGAAGCAATGCTGATTTACCGCTCATATTTGGACCGGTAATCATCATCACCTGCGTGTCATCATTATCAAGGTAAACGCTATTGCTTACAAATTCTGTTCCGACAGGTAATTGTTTTTCTATCACCGGGTGACGTCCTTCAGTAATGTCGATGGCAAACCCGTCATTAAAAGCTGGGCGCGCATAATTGTTTTCAATTGCAAGTGTGGCAAAACCGCAAAACACATCAAGCCGTGCGAGCAATTGTGAATTTAGCTGGATGGGTGAAATGTAATCGCTAAGCTCGCGCACCAGGTTTTCAAAGATCTGCTGTTCTATGGCTGAGATCTTTTCTTCCGCTCCAAGAATCTTTTCTTCGTACGTTTTTAATTCGGGGGTGATGTAACGCTCCGCATTGGTTAGGGTTTGTTTGCGGATCCATTCAGCCGGCACTTTGTCTTTATGCAGGTTGGTAACCTCCAGGTAATATCCAAATACATTGTTGTACGCTACCTTTAATGAGCTGATACCTGTATTTGCAACTTCACGCTGCTGGATCTGCAGTAAAAAATCTTTGCCGTGGAAAGCAATATTCCTTAGTTCGTCAAGCTCTGAATTGATGCCTGTGCATATCACATTTCCTTTAAGCAGGTTTACCGGAGCATCTTCGTTAAGGCTGTTTTGCAGCTTTTCAAAGATCAGCTGGCATTCATTGAGCTGATCTGCGATCTTGTGAAGCGCGTTATTCCCGGTTGCTCTTAAAAGTTGCCTGATCTCTGAGATCACTCCTAATGATTTTTTGAGATGTACGAGTTCCCGTGGGTTTACACGCATGGCCGCAACCTTCGAGATAAGCCTTTCGAGATCGCCGATCTCCTTGAGCAGGAACACAAGACCAACACGATGTTCTTCTGAGCTTGTGAAATATTCTACAGCATCAAGTCTTTCGTTTATGGCATCTATATTTTTAAGAGGCAGTGCCAGCCATCGCTTGAGCAAACGTGAACCCATCGGACTCACGGTTTTATCGATCACATCGATCAGGCTTTTACCATTCTCGCTGTTGCTTCCATAAAGTTCGAGGTTACGGATGGTGAATTTATCGAGCCATACATATTGTTCTTCTTCAAGACGGCTTACAGTGGTAATATGCCTGAGCTTATCGTGCTTTGTTTCATTAAGGTAATGAAGAATGGCCCCACAGGCCATAATAGACAACTGCAGCTCTTCGATCCCAAATCCTTTTAAGGAGGTGGTTTCAAAATGTTTTGTCAGACATTCATAACCGTAATCGTAGGTAAATGCCCAATCGTCAAGACCGAAGGAATAAAATTTATCTCCTACCAGTTCATCCATGGCATGACGTTTACTTTTTTCAAACAGAACTTCATTTGGTTTGAAATTCTGGATGAGTTTCTCAATATAATTATGCGAACCTTGTGCAACCAGGAATTCACCGGTTGAAACATCGCAAAGGGCTATGCCCGCCTGATCTTTTTCAAAGTGAACAGAGGCCAGAAAATTATTTTGCTGATGATTGAGGATCTTATCGTTAAAACAAACGCCGGGAGTAACAAGTTCGGTAATGCCACGTTTTACGATGCCTTTTACCATTTTAGGATCTTCAAGCTGATCGCAGATGGCTACCCTGTAACCGGCTCTCACAAGTTTCGGCAGGTACGAATCAAGTGAATGATGCGGAAAGCCGGCAAGCTCTATATGTGAGGCAGAGCCGTTTGCACGCTTTGTAAGAACAATTCCAAGCACCTTCGATGCCTTAACTGCATCTGCCCCGAATGTTTCGTAAAAATCCCCGACCCTGAACAGTAAAATAGCATCAGGATATTTCGCCTTCACGCTGTTATATTGTTTCATCAGGGGGGTCTCTTTTACTTCTGCCGTCTTGCTCATTCCCACTAAATTACTACATCCGCGCGGGATCCCGCCTCCATTTTATAAACAACGCACAATTATTTTGTTAACTATGATGCGGATCTGTCCGGCTTAATATATATTAAGTATACGGTAGAGGTTTTTGTTGACTGTAAATTCAGAATGGTTCTGTAGTCCCGATAAAACCAAACCGATAGGTGAGCGGGGAGATATCACAAAAACATCGGTATCGTCTACTTTTATTTTTCCAAGTGGAATGGCAATATAAAAGTAGCCCTGGTTGGTTTGAACAAGGCTGCCAGGATAGGTATTGTCGCTGGGTTCCACGGCTACAAGCCTTTCCAGTTCCCTGAGCTGGGTAATTAATTCCGCGTGTTGACGTCCGAGTTGTTCCTGCTGTGTCTGCATGCGTGCACGCGAAGTTTCATGTTTGTCGCCCAGTGAACTCTTAATTTCGTTTTCCATAGAGCCGGTCAGGTCTGCAATAGATTCTTCCAGGTCAGTGATCTTTTCGCTGAGCTGTTTTCTGCATTCCGATTGTACTGCTGCTTTAAAATCTCTCATATATTATTTATTGCAAAACCCGTGCGCAAGGTAGAAGAAGCTGCCCGGCAAAAAAAATCCCGGTTCTGTAAACCGGGATTCCTGTAAACCCTCCGGGGAAGAGGGATATGTGTGAGCCTGCTACAGTTCCTGCGCGAAACCGGCTTTGATCTTGTCAGCGGCATATTCACCGCCGTATAATTTGTCTTTGATCTTACTGAAACTTTCAATAGTGTATTTTACATCTTCCAGGGTATGAACCGAAGTAGGTATAAGTCGAAGGATGATCATACCTTTTGGAACGACAGGATAAACTACCATAGAACAGAAAATATTATAATTCTCCCTTAGGTCGATCACCATGTTGGTTGCTTCAGGAATAGAACCGCGCATGTAAACCGGGGTTACCATGGTATTGGTCACACCGATATCAAATCCTGCAGCCACTAATCCCTTTTGCAGGTTCGTAGCAATGTCCCATAATTTTTTCCGGTATTCCGGATGTTTACGCATGAGTTCAAGACGTTTTAAAGCGCCCACTACTAACGGCATAGGCAGACTTTTTGCAAAGATCTGCGAACGCATGTTATATCTCAGGTAAGTAATGATATCTTTTGTTGAACTGATAAATCCACCGATTAGCGCGAAAGATTTTGCAAAAGTGCCGAAGTAGATATCCACACCCTGTTGGCAACCCTGCTCTTCGCCTGTTCCGCCACCATTAGGTCCCATTGTACCAATGCCATGAGCATCGTCGACGAACAAACGGAATGTATATTTATTCTTAAGTTCAATGATCTCTTTTAATTTTCCCTGGTCACCGCGCATACCAAAAACACCTTCGGTAATAACAAGAATGCCTCCGCCGGTACCTTCTACCAGTTTTTTGGCACGCTCAAGTTGTTTTTCGCAATCAGCAACGTCGTTATGTTTAAAAACAAAACGTTTGCCCATGTGCAGCCTCACCCCGTCGAGGATACAGGCGTGACTTTCTGCGTCATAAACGATCACATCGTGACGGTCAACAAGTGCATCAATAGCACTTACCATAGCCTGGTAGCCGAAATTACAAAGGATGGTATCTTCTTTCTGAACGTATTCTGAAAGTTCCTTTTCAAGTTGTTCATGCTGGTTGGAATTCCCGCTCATCATGCGGGCTCCCATTGGCAATGCCAGTCCGTATTTTGCAGCTGCATCCGCATCTGCCTTGCGGACTTCAGGATGGTTGGCCAGCCCTAAATAATTGTTGAGACTCCAGTTCAAACGTTTGCGACCCCTGAATTCCATATGCGGATCAATATCACCTTCCAGCTTGGGAAACGTAAAATACCCATGCGATTCTTTCGCGTGTTCCCCGATTGGTCCGAGGTTGTTCTTTATCTTCTCAAAAATATCCTTCATTCAAACGTTTGATTTAGAGGCCAAAGATACTGCTTTTTAAAATATATAAAAATGGGCCTGGGGGCCCTCTGTACCAATGGATTAGGTACATTTATCGGAACAAATCACCCAACGATATGCGTATGAGCCTTTACAATAGATTAAAATTAACGTTGATCAATCTGTTGCTTATTGCGGGAGCCCGGGCGCAGGTTTGTAATACCAATGGCAACCTGATAATTTTTACGAATTATGATGGTGGAAATCTCAACATTAATGTCGATCAGAATATTCCGAACCTGAAGATCGGTATCTGTTCCTATGAAGCCTGTGCAGTGACCATCTCTGGTGCATTCGCGGGAAACGTGACTGCTGTCCGTTACGCAGGATACAACGACCCGAATAATCTTAGTTGCGGGGGAGGTTCAATTGCAACTTCTGTAATAAATGGTGCTACCAACGCCAGCACCACTATTGTGGTCGCTCCAACTGCCACGCTGTCAAATTCAAATGGGTATGGGTCTATCATTTGTGGTTACTCGTGTAATAATAATACAAACCAGGGCGGCTGCAATACGGTCGACCAGGTGGAAGCCTACTTTCTTGGTTATTTTACGGGCAGTGTATTGCTGGCTCATCGTGTGCAGTATAATTGCTGGAGCGGGACTTACAGTGTGTCAGCGGGAGGAAATTGTTGTCCGGTGGTGCCTGTTCAGCCTGGCTCCGTAATTGGAACCCAAACGTTATGCGCGGGATCAACGCCGGCGGCATTTCAATCTTCTGTGGCTGCAAGCGGAGGCAGTGGTCCGATCACTTATACATGGCAAAGTTCAACAACTTCAGCTTTAACCGGCTTTTCAAATATAAATGGTGCCAATGCCGCAACATACGCTCCGTCGTCGTTGCCTGTAACTACCTGGTTTCGGCGTGCGGCTTCTACCGGGACAAATGCGGCCGCGTTTTCAAATGTATTAGCAGTTACTGTAAATCCATTGCCCAATTTCCTTATTAGTGGACCAAGTTCGCATTGCGATGGGAATCTTCTTAATATGTCGATTTCTCTGCCCGGCACATATACCTGGTTTCCCGGCGGTATAATCGGATCATCTGTCAGTATTTCCTTCACCGCGAGTACCGTTTACACGATTGCGGGTACTGATGCAAATGGGTGCACCAATACTAAAAACAAATTTGTGCAGTGGCTTCCAACGCCTACGATTGCTGTTTCAGCAAGCAAACAAAACATCTGTAGCGGCGAAACGGTCACGGTAACTGCCAGCGG
Organism: uncultured bacterium; assembly: GCA_966211905.1. Lineage (GTDB taxonomy): Bacteria > Bacteroidota > Bacteroidia > B-17B0 > Aurantibacillaceae > Aurantibacillus. Next base: position 11,733 of record CBIHOL010000084.1, on the reverse strand, counting down.
AGCTTCAAGTTATATTGTTCAGCCTGGTGGAGTAAATCCGTCGGTGGTTAACTCGTGGACATTCCAGCCAAACACTACAACAACCTACTCTTTTGGTGGATTGCACACTTCTGGTTGCTCGGATGATGTGATTTTGACATTGACCGTCAACCCTCGTCCGGAAGTGAATTTAAGTGGTGATTCAGATACTTTATGTATTGGCGATACATTACATCTTCAGGCCAGCGGGGGCACGCTCTACTCCTGGAGCGCTAACAGCTCATCATTGAATTCCGCTGCTTATATGGTCGCAGCGTCCCAGACCATATCTGTAATTGGGTATGATAATAATTCCTGCGCTGACACGGCTTTTTTCAAAGTGACCGCATTAAACAATCCTGTATTAACGGTGAAGATCGGCAGAATAAAGATATGTCGTGGAGAAAACACTTCAATAACTGTCACCGGAGCGCCGGTTTATTCCTGGTCTTCTTCAAATAGTGGATCAGTTGCGGTAGTGAGTCCTACAGCAACTGCTGATTACACTATTACCGGGACTGATAATAACGGATGTTCAACTTCCATTGTGCAAACGCTGTCTGTTTCAACCTGCCTGGGATTTGATGGAAAAAATACCGTAACGACTGACATGCGCATTTATCCTAATCCAAATAGCGGCAGCTGTATGGTACGCTCTTCCTCAGTAACGAAAGTAATATTGTTTAATTCATTAGGTCAGATGGTGCAAACTTTCAGTCTCGAAGCGTCCAATGATTTTACATATACCTTACGTGATCTTTCAGAAGGAGTTTATTTTCTTGAAACAGAGATTAAAGGGCAGAAAAGTGCTCAAAAAATAATTGTGCAAGGCCGGTAACACTCTTCAGGCTTATGTAGATCCGGAGCTAAAGATCCCCTAACAACCTGGAACCAGAAACCAGGAACCAGAAACTTTATGGAATTCAGATGTTCCGTGCATCTAAATAGAAAACCATAAATATGAAACCGGTAAAAAAAATGTCATTCCTGCTGCTCGCACTGGCAATGACCACCCTCATCGCTACAAAGATCACCGTGGATGATGACCTGAGATCAGGTTCTGAAAATTCCTTCATAAAATCATTACGGAAAAAAATGGAAGAACTGGTCTCTTCCCGTCCCGAAGAGCGCCTGTACGTGCAACTCGATAAGCCTTTTTATGAACCCGGAGATGATATCTGGCTCTCGGGATATCTGCGAGACGGTGTCACTTTATCACCTTCGCAGGTGAGTGATATTGTACACGTGGAACTGATCAATCCGAGGGGAGGAGTAGAAAAGAAGATCAGTCTTGTTGCTACAAACGGCAAAGTTTCCGGAGATTTTTTACTTGATAAAGATGCCGTTGGTGGACTCTACAAAATAAAAGCATACACCAACTGGATGAAGAATGATGGAGAAGAAAATTGTTTTATCAAGGAGATCCAGGTCCAGGAAGTGATCCTTCCAAAATTAAAGATGAAGCTGGATTTTGAAAAAAAAGCTTTTGGGGCGGGTGATCTTGTGATTGCCAAAGTGGCGTTGAATACCAATGAAAATAAAGCGTTGTCATCGTACTCTTTCCAGGTGCTTGCCACAATCAACGGTCAGAAAATATCAGAAATAACAGCTATCACCGATGCAGAAGGACTGGGGTATTTTCAATTTCGTCTGCCGTCCAGGCTAAGCACATCCGACGGACTGGTAAATGTCCTGATCAGTTATAACGGAAGCACAGAAAGTATTTCACGTTCAATTCCTATAGTTTTAAATAAGATCCGGGTCACCATGTTTCCCGAAGGCGGCGACCTCCTGCAGGGATTCACTTCAACGGTTGCTTTCCGCGCCTTAAATGAATTTGGCAAACCTGCTGATATAGAAGGTGTGGTGGAAAGTTCAAAAGGCACACGCATCGCAACATTCAGCAGCTTCCACCAGGGTATGGGTTCTTTTAATATCATTCCTCAGCAGGGTGAGAATTATTTTCTGAGGATCACCAAACCAGCAGGCATCACCGAAATATTCCCGTTGCCTGAGCCGCTGGAAAAAGGGTATGCTATGAGCGTAACAACTGGTAAAGAGGAAGCATCTGTGAACATCAGTTCAACAGAAACTACTGAACTGGCTCTTGTTGCTCAGGTGCGTGGAAAGATCTTTTATTCTGCTGTAATTGCTGCAATGCCAGGAGAAAATCTGATCCGGTTCTCAACGCGCGATTTTCCTGCCGGTGTGGCCCAGCTTACCATTTTTGATGAGAAAGGGATTGCACGTGCCGAACGTCTTGCTTTTGTGAATAAGCACAGGCAGTTAAAAGTTTCGGTGCTGCCTGATAAAGAAAAATATCTTCCAAGGGAGAAAATTAAGCTGTTTATTTCTGTAAAGGATGAGCGTAGTTTACCAATGCCTGCGAACCTAAGTATGGCGGTTGTGAATGACCAGTTGCTGTCGTTCGCTGATGACCGTACAGGTAATATTGTTTCTGAATTATTACTGCAGCAGGATCTGAAGGAAAAGGTGGAAGAGCCTTCATTTTATTTTGATCCTAAAGAGAAAAAAGCGGATGCGGCTCTTGATCACCTGTTGTTGACTTCAGGCTGGCGAAGATTCACCTGGGAAAAAATTATTGAGAATAAATTTCCACCCGTTGGATTTGCAGCTCAAAAGGCTATTATATCGGGTGTGGTATTAGATGCCAATACGGGCAAACCTTTGGCTAATACCCGTATCAAAAGATCCGACGGACAGGTAATGAATACCGATGTAAACGGAAGTCTTGTAATTAAAGATTATAATTTAGGTAACCCTCTCACTATCGAATGCCAGCTTGCGGGATATCTGCCAGCGAGCGAGGCCATCGCAGAGTATACGCAGGGAATGCACATCTACATGTATTCCAATCATTACATGCGCAAGCGTTCTGCGCAGCATAACAACCGGGTGATGATGGAAATGGAGGGCATGGTTCCCCAGGCGGCTCCTATGGCTCGCGAAGAGGCTCCGGAGGCCGACATGCAGATGCTTAAAAGATCTGCTCCGCGTGTCGCGCAACAGCAGCCGAAAGTTGCGGGCGGAATTAAATCAGCAGAAAAGAAAGAAAAAGCGGAAGAGAAAATGAGTGTTGCTGACAACAGGTTTGGCATGGCGGGCAAAGCCGACAGGGATGATGTATTTATTGAGGAAGTTCCTGCAAACCATAACAATTATTACAGGGCCAGGGAGTTTTATGCACCTTCTTACAGCCTGCAGCAGCAACCGGAGCAGCGTACTGATTTCAGGAACACCATATACTGGAATCCTGCCATTGAGATCGGCCATTCAGGGAAAAAGACAGTTGAATTTTTTGCTTCTGACGATATCACTTCTTTTCGGGCAGTCACAGAGGGCATGTCCCGCGATGGATCTGTTGGAAGAAATGAACTCACCATTTTTACACAGCTGCCGTTTCAAATGGTCACAAAAATTCCCGCTGAACTTATTACCGGCGATATCCTGTCTATTCCTGTAACATTAAAAAATAACACTGCCGGTCCGTTAGGCGGCTTGTTATCTGTTGATGTTCCTCCGGGCTTGAAAATGATTGGTGATGCGGAAATGGTGCAGACAATTATGCCTGGTAAAGCAAAGACCGTTCTGCTTGGTTTTAAAGTAGCAGATCTTCCCGGTGAAGCTCCGTTAACTGTGTCTTTCAAGTCCTGTGCTTTAACTGATGCTTTTACGCAAAACATCAGGATTGTTTCTAAGGGATTTCCTGTGCAGCTTTCTTTTTCCGGAAACGAATTGCAAAAGGAATATTCATTTGAGACCAGTCACCTTGTTCAGGGTTCGCTTAAAGCATCCTTCACAGCATTTCCGAACGTGGTGTCTGACCTCATGAAAGGTGTGGAAGGCATCCTGCAGGAACCTTATGGATGTTTTGAGCAGACGTCTTGTACTGCATATCCTAACGCCATGGTGCTTGACTATTTAAAACATACAGGTAATAACGACACAAAGGTTCTGGCGCATGCCACCCAGCTTCTCGACAGGGGTTATAAACGCCTCACCACTTTTGAAACACCTGGCAAGGGTTACGAATGGTTTGGCGCAAGCCCGGCCCACGAAGGACTCACAGCTTATGGTATCATGGAATTTGTGGATATGAAAAATGCAGGTCAGGCCGTCGATCAGCAAATGCTCGATCGCACTGCACGTTGGTTGTTGAGTCATAAAGACGGTAAAGGAGGGTTTGAAAGAGAACAGCGGGCGCTGCATGATTTTGGCCGGATCAGCGATGATGTTATGAACGCGTATATTGTTTACGCTCTCGCTGAAGCAGGTTACAATGAAATTAAAAAAGAGTTTGAACATGTTTACCAGAAAGCTATGTCGGGCAAGGATGGGTACCTGCTGGCCCTGGTTGCCAATGCGGCTTATTCACTTGATGAAAAACAAAAGGGAGATGCGGCTCTGAAGGTCCTGCTGGAAACGCAACTGGCCACCGGTGAGTTTAAAGGCCTTACTCATTCCATTACTTATTCGCAGGGCAATTCCCTGAGTATAGAAACTACAGCTCTTACAATAATGGCCATGCTGAAGAGCGGTGCTCCTGATGGATCGGCTTTGTCGCGGTCGGTCCAGTACCTTTTGTCCGCACGGAGCGGATCGGGGGTTTTTAGCTCCACGCAGGGAACCATCCTTGCATTGAAAGCGCTGACTGCTTATGCCAAGTACAATAAACATGTTGCACAGGATGGAACCATTTATATTTATGTGGATGGTTCTATGGTGGCAGAAAAGAATTACAAGGCTGGCGACAAAGGCGGAATTATTATAGACGGACTTGAAAAGTACATCAGGTCAGAAGGCAGGCACGTGGTGAGGGTAAAATATTCCGGAACAAAGGAAGCGTTGCCTTATTCTGTTTCACTGAATTACAATACCTCTCTTCCGGCGTCGGATAATGAATGTGCAGTGATGCTTACCTCTTCACTCGCAGCCTCGTCAGCAAAAGTGGGAGAAACAGTGCGACTGAGCACAACGATTAAAAATACCCGTACTGAAGATATTCCAAGCACTATGGTAATTATTGGGATACCAGCCGGATTGTCGGTGCAGCCATGGCAGCTAAAGGAACTTCAGGAGAAAAAAATATTTGATTATTACGAGATCAGGGGCAATAACCTGGCATTGTATTATCGTGGTATGTCAGCATCTTCTCAAAAGACTATCAGCCTCGATCTCAAAGCTGAAATCCCGGGAACATTTGATGCGCCGGCATCCTGCGCATACCTGTATTACACCAACGAATACAAAAGATGGGTATCAACAGGTAAGGTCACAATTCAATAATAATTTATCTCCGGCCGGGTTTTCCCGGCCGGTTATTTTAATATCATGAAAACAAGATTGAGTTTCCTCGCTGCAATATGTGTATGCTCATTGCAGCCCTTATTCGCCGGTTTGAATGGCGACAGCATCAGGATTAACGGCGAATGCAGGTATGCAAAATTTCAACGTCTGGCACAGGAGGAATTTGAAAAGACGGTCACGGTGCAGGCAGGCATTCCACAGCAAACAATTCTTGTGCGGAAAAAAGGATTTTTTTTAAAAACACGCACACGCAGGTCATCAGGCGCTTCTAAGAGATTTCATGAAAGCCGCGCGTCACGTTGTTTTAAGATGTAGAACGTTGCTTTCAACTCGGACAAATTTTCATCTGGGTAGATTTACAGTTTCCGTAAGCGGGTTTTATTTAAAAAGCAGTTTGGTTTTTCCGTTATTCCATTCCGGAATTTCTTTTTTTTTCTACATGAATGGAGGTAATGGTTGTATGATGCAACTACACTGCTGGAGCCTGTCTCAGGCCACTTTTTCTTTTTTAAATATCGGATTTTAACATTTTAGCTCAGTATTTTTACTATTTTTACTAAAAATTTTTTAAAACAAAATCTTCAGATGGGAAAAATCTACAATTCAGCACTAGTCAAGGTTTTCAGCAGCATTTTGCTGGGGTTGGTCAGCAATACAATTTATGCGCAGACAACTTACACTTTTAATTACACGGGCGCTTCACAAACGTTAGCAGTTCAGCCAGGGTCTTATTCAATACAGTGCTGGGGCGGAAATGGCGGCGATAATTTTGGTCAGGGTACAGGTGGTAAAGGCGGTTACGCAACAGGAAGCCTGAACGTTACGTCGCCAACAACATTATATATTTATGTTGGCGGTAAGGGAATAACAGCAACAGGTGGCGGTGGTTCGGCTGCCGGGGGTTTTAATGGCGGCGGTACTTCAGGCGCTTATTCCAGCTCCAGTTATGGAATGGGATCCGGTGGCGGTGCGTCACATATTGCATTTGCATCAGGTGTTTTAAGCAGTTTATCAGGAAACCAGGCGGCTGTAAAAATTGTAGCCGCTGGTGGAGGTGGTGCAGGATCTAATCATGGAGGAAGTAATACCCAGGATATTGGAGGAAATGGTGGTGGACTAACTGGTGGAAACGGACAAACCGGTACCTATGGCGGTACTGGCGGATCTCAGACTGCTGGTGGTACCGGAGCTATACAAAATGGTGCCTTTGGACAGGGAGGAAATAATTCAGGTAATAACACCGGTGGCGGCGGCGGCGGCGGCTGGTATGGCGGCGGCGCAGCTCAATGGGAAGGCAGCGGCGGCGGTTCAAGCTACATAGGTGGTGTAGCAAGTGCTACCACTTTGGCCACAGGTCAAACAGGTTTTATAACAAATCCTGATGTGTCAGGAAACGGAAAAGTGTTCATTAAAGAATTATGTTCTGTAACGATGTCGATTAACGGTATCTCTTCAAATACAGTTATCTGTTCAGGTAATACATTGACATTAACTACCAACGGTGTGGCTAATTATTCGTGGAGTACAGGTTCAACTTCATCTGTTGTTGTTGTAACTCCAACGGTTACTACAGTATATACACTTTCAGCGTTAAGTCCTTCTAATTGTACTTCTTCTGCAATGCTTACAGTAACAGTTCACCAGTCAGTTCCTTCTTTAACAGTAGTGAACACTGCAGGATCTACAGGTGGTATCTGTCCAGGTAAATCAGTAACACTTACTGCAACAGGTGCAACTACCTACACCTGGAACGGTGCTCAGTCAGTGACCAATGCTGTAGGTTTTAATCCTACCGTAACATCAGGTTATACTGTTACCGGTGGTAATGCCTGTGGTACTTCTACTGCAGCTACATCTTTATCTATTCACCCTTTACCAACAGTAGGTGCTGCCATCAGTCAGCCTACTATTTGTTCAGGTCAGACATTTACTCCAACCGGTACTGGTAATGCTACCGTTTATGTATGGAGCAATAATCTTGTAAACGGCGGATCAAACGTTGCAACCGCAACAAATGTTTATACCGTAACAGGAACAAGTGCTTTGAGTTGTACTAATACTGCTACCGTAGCTTTACAGGTAGTGCAGACACCAATTCTTGCACCAGTTCTGTCAACAGTTGCTATTTGTAACAACGGAAGCCAGGCAACCATTACAGCAAGCGGAGCCACCAATTATACGTGGGTGCCTGTGGGTAGTTTTGCAGGATCCAATGCAAATTCTATTGTGGTAAATCCAACTACTACTACTACATACACATTACATAAAAGCAACTCAAACTGTTTTGATACTAAAGTGATCACCCTGCAGGTGAACCAGCTTCCTGTTATTTACGCTGTGTCCAGCGATGGAACAGTTTGTGCAAACAGGTCAGCTACATTAACTGCCGGCGGTGGTATCAGCTATACCTGGACTCCGACAGGAGGTATCCAATACACAGCTGTTGTTGCTCCTTCAGTTACTACTGTTTATACCGTAGCTGCTTCTGATGGTAGCTGTATTTCCAGCAACACAGTGGAGGTATATACTAATCCAAATCCTACTATTTCTGTTGCAGCTTCAGCTACACAGATCTGTGCAGGAGAATCCTCTACAATTACTTTGAGCGGTGCCAATTCATATACCTGGTCCGATCCAAACATAACAGGTAACCCGGCAACTGTAACACCAACCATTTCTACCTTGTATTCAATTACAGGTGTGAATGGGTTTAACTGTACAAGTTCAATCAACCAGGTGGTGATTGTTAATCCTCTTCCTGTTGTAACAGCGGTACGAAGCAAAACGCTGGTGTGTGCGGGATTCCCGTCAACCTTAACGGCCGGCGGTGCAGATACGTATACATGGAGCGCTGGTGCATTAGTGCCTGCAGCAAAAGTTACAACCGTGTATCCTACAGTTACCACGGTGTATACTGTAACAGGGGCTTTTAATGCAACGCAGTGCAGGAACACCAAAACTGTTGAGGTAGCTGTGTTCCATCCAACCTTTGTGGCAAGCAGCAACACTGCGATCTGCCAGGGAGGATCTATTTTACTTTCCGCAAGTGCAGCCAGCAATTATACCTGGATGTTCCCGGGCGGAAGTCAGAGCGTGATGCCTAATATTATGGTGAGCCCTTCTGCAGGTACTGAATACACAGTAGTAGCCAACAACTGGTCTCCGGGTAATTATGTAGCCTGCTTGAGTGCAAAAACAGTGTCAGTGGGCATTTACACTAATCCAACGGTAACAGCCATGGCCGAACGTACACTCATCTGCCGTAAGGAATCAGTGAACCTTGTAGGTGGCGGTGGCAGCACATATGTGTGGAGTCATGGTGCTTCAGGAGGAACTGTAGCAGTATCACCACTTGCAGAAACAAAATACACGGTAACAGGAACTGATATTTACAATTGCGTAAATACAGCAACCATACTGGTTCGTGTATCTGCGTGTCCGGGTTTTGGAGAGAACCAGGCCGGTCTATCAGGACTAAGTGTTTACCCGAATCCAAACAACGGTAACTTTGTGATCAAGTCGGAGGTAACAATCGAATTGCAATTACGCAATCAGCTTGGTCAGGTGATAGAAACTTATATGCTTGATGAAAACACCAACTACCAGGCCAACGTAAATAACCTGGCTGATGGAATTTACTTTGTAACCGGAACCCATCAGGGTCAAAAGGTCACTCAGAAGATCATCATCAGTAAATAAAAATTAATTAAATATGATTTAAAAAGCCCCCGGTTATCCGGGGGCTTTTTTTGTATTAACTGAAGCTAATATTTAACCGATGAAGTCTTTTGTACGCAGCATTTAGAATAGTTAGTACGGCTGAAAATCTGGCGTCCTTGTGGGCCTATAAACAAGGGTAAAATTTTAATTAAAAAAAGCAGTTTAACACTTCAGTTTGTGTTTTTAACTAATTTTACAAATAAGGAAAATAAAGTCTAAACCGATTAAAATTAAAGCGCGTGAAAAAAATCTACCTTCAAAAAACTCTGCTAAATATATCTGCATCGAGGATCAAATTATTTGTGATTTGCCTGGTGATCTCCGTGTGCGGAGTAATGCAGGCCCAGCAGTCGTATACGTTTACCCCTGCAAGTGCTACGGGTCAAACTGGTCCTAGCCAGACCCAGGTTACAAATGCCTATCAAAGCACTAACCTGGCCGGGCAGGTTACTGCCACCAATGGAATTCAATACTGGGTTGTGCCTAATGGAGTCACTACTATCAGGATAGAGACATACGGGGCTCAGGGCGGCACCAGCGGATCAACTGCAGGAGGACTAGGGGCAAAGATGGCCGGTGATTTCACTGTAACTGCCGGAGCTACTTTAAAGATACTTGTAGGTCAGCAGGGACAAGTAGGAACCAACCAGGGCGGTGGTGGAGGGGGAACATATGTGACCCTATTAAATAATACTCCTTTATCTATTGCCGGCGGCGGCGGCGGAGCGTATTACACATCATATACCGGGTTGGCGGGTACCATGTCGGGAACTACTTCCAATACGGGTAATGCCGGAGTAAATGGCAGTGCCGTTGTATACTACGGTGCGGGAGGTACGAGCGGAAGCGGGGGAGGAGTCGGAACAACGTACTCCACACCCCAGGGTGGTGCAGGTGGAGGATTGCTCAGTAACGGAGCAAACGGATCTTCATCTGGTGCTTACGGAGGCACAGCGTTCGTGAATGGTGGACAGGGTGGTGCTTCTGTTGGTAATTCAGCAGGTCTGGCCGGTAATGGTGGTTTTGGTGGCGGTGGCGGTGCCGACTGGTCATCATACACTGGTGGCGGTGGCGGCGGAGGATATTCCGGCGGTGGTAGCGCTACTTATTATGGCTGCGGTGGCGGCGGTGGTTCTTATAACTCAGGTACCAACCAAAGTAATTCATCAGGAGTTAACTCGGGCAATGGAAAAGTGATCATTACAGAATTATGTTCCGTTACTATGTCGGTTAATGGTATTTCTTCCAATACAACTATCTGTACAGGTAATACATTGACATTAACTACCAACGGGGTTGCTAATTATTCCTGGAGTACAGGTTCAACTTCATCTGTTGTTGTGGTAACTCCAACTGTTACAACAGTGTATACACTTTCAGCTTTAAGTCCTTCCAATTGTACTTCTGCTACAGCGATTACAGTAACTGTTCACCAGTCAGTACCTTCATTAACAGTAGTGAACACAGCTGGTTCTACCGGCGGTATCTGTCCTGGTAAATCAGTAACACTTACTGCAACTGGTGCAACAACTTATACCTGGAGCGGTGCTCAGTCAGTGACCAATGCAGTTGGTTTTAATCCTACCGTAACATCAGGTTATACTGTTACCGGTGGTAATGCCTGTGGTACTTCTACTGCAGCTACATCTTTATCTATTCACCCTTTACCAACAGTAGGTGCTGCCATCAGTCAGCCTACTATTTGTTCAGGTCAGACATTTACTCCAACCGGTACTGGTAATGCTACCGTTTATGTATGGAGCAATAATCTTGTAAACGGCGGATCAAACGTTGCAACCGCAACAAATGTTTATACCGTAACAGGAACAAGTGCTTTGAGTTGTACTAATACTGCTACCGTAGCTTTACAGGTAGTGCAGACACCAATTCTTGCACCAGTTCTGTCAACAGTTGCTATTTGTAACAACGGAAGCCAGGCAACCATTACAGCAAGCGGAGCCACCAATTATACGTGGGTGCCTGTGGGTAGTTTTGCAGGATCCAATGCAAATTCTATTGTGGTAAATCCAACTACTACTACTACATACACATTACATAAAAGCAACTCAAACTGTTTTGATACTAAAGTGATCACCCTGCAGGTGAACCAGCTTCCTGTTATTTACGCTGTGTCCAGCGATGCCACAGTGTGCGCCAACAGGTCAGCTACATTAACTGCCGGTGGAGGTATCAGCTATACCTGGACTCCGACAGGAGGTGTTCAATACACAGCTGTTGTTGCTCCATCAGTTACTACACTTTATACTGTAACTGCTTCTGATGGCACGTGCCGCTCGAGCAATACCGTTGAGGTGTATACCAATCCAAATCCTACTATTACGGTTGCAGCTTCAGCTACACAGATCTGTGCAGGAGAATCCTCTACGATTACTTTAAGCGGTGCTAACTCATATACCTGGTCCGATCCGAACGTAACAGGTAACCCTGCAACTGTAACACCAACCATTTCTACCTTGTATTCAATTACAGGTGTGAATGGATTTAACTGTACCAGTTCAATTAACCAGGTAGTGATCGTTAATCCACTTCCTGTTGTAACAGCGGTACGAAGTAAAACCTTGGTGTGTGCGGGATTCCCGTCAACCTTAACGGCCGGGGGTGCTGATACATATCTGTGGAGCAGTGGAACCGTGCCGGCAGCAAAAG
>CBIHOL010000083.1:0-20283 GCA_966211905.1 uncultured bacterium | reverse complement strand
TTCTTCGATAAGGTACATTATTATTAAAGGAGTTAACATATAATAATATCGCCCGGCGTTATTTCCAAGTGCCAGCAGAAAAGTAAGAAGCAAAATTTGGATAAATAGAAGACTTGTTTTTATCAGATTGTCTTTGTTAAACGCAAGGCCCCTACATATTTTATAAATAATAACTGCAACGTAAAGCACTAAAACATTCATTGTCATGACAGTCTGGCGGATAAATGGCAAAAGCGGGAACCTGATCATCGTTAACGAATCCTTCATAAAATGAAAATTTGTGTGATGGGAATACCTTTCAGTTTCAAAGATCGTCTTTCTGAGAAACACGTAAATGCCAAAGCAGATAACGGCCCCTATTAGCGCGAACAAATAATAGTTATTTCTGTATTTGGCGTAATCGATCAAAAAAATAAGACCAAATGCCAGCAAAAGGTACTCTCTCTGTAAAATTAGCAGTATCAAAGGCAGGTAGATCATATTATCCCTTTTATTGTAATAATAGATTGCCATTGAAAAAAGTAAAATGCCTAATGCATCGGCCAGTGGCATTAGTTCGAAGAAAATAGTGCCAAAACCCAACAGATAAATGACTCCACCAGTAAAGCTGTAAAGCAAGGTATTTTTCTGATGTCTAATCACCTGAAAGATAACCACACACGTTACTACCACGCAGATATAATTAAATAGAATAGCATTAAAATAAATGCTTTTATCGAATGGGGCATTGTCGATCTGAGTCATTGTTTCATAAGACAATCCGCTTTTATTGAGACAATAAACACAAAAGGTGCTTAATAGCCTCATATTGAGTGGAGAATCCGCGCTATGATAATCCATGTTCTTATACAGTTTATAATAGTCGAAAAAATCGACCATGCCAACATAAGGCGAACTGTATTTATAGACAAAATAAAATAGAGGAAATGCAAGAAGGCTATAGGTTAACAGGAGCACCGCATTAATCTTAAATCCTTTTTTCATGTTGTTAAGATAAAGATTTTAATTAGGCGGTTAAATCCCGGTATTCTGTTTAGTTTCAAATTATAAAAGCGAGATACATTAAACAAAAACCTGGTTTTCCTGTTTTTAATAAGGGAAGTTTCAAGTATAGTTTTTTCAAGGATATGAAATTCCGCTTTAGAAATTTCCTTATTTTTTAGACTTAATAATAGGGAAACATACGTCTGGAACATAGTGCCCTTTAGATATCTATTTTGATTGGGGTGTATTATTCCTGCAAATTTTTCGCAGTACTGTATCGCAGAATCAACCCATTTAGTTAAAAAAGTGTAGTTGTTAAAAGTCTTTCTTTTATCATCAATCCGGTAATAACAATCCGGTTCACCAGGACATAACAAATAGCCTATAGTCGGTTGAAGTAATGCTCTTGTACTCAATTCTACATCCTGCAACCGATAAAATGTTTCGTCGAAGCCTCCGATGCTGACCAAAAATACTTTTTTCCAAAGTGGTTGAACAATCGACCACGCCAGCTTATGCTGTAAAAAATCTTCCAACGGAGTGGACGTAACCGGATTCCATTGCCTGCTGTCATCGCCGGGTTCATTTCGAAAAACTCCCATTGAAAATACCAGCAAGTCTTTTTCCGGATGATCGCGAGCTATTTTGAGCCTGCCTTTCAGGCAATCTGCGGCAAGTATATCATCAGCATCCAGAAATACAATATACTTACCGTTAGCTTTTTGTAAGCCAATATTCCTGCAGAAATTGGCGCCATTATTGTTGGTTTGTAAACAGATAACGACGGATGGGTGATTTTGATATTTTTTTAGAATTGTCGCTGTTTCATCCGTTGATGCATCATCGATTATTATTAATTCAAATTTATCGCTAGTTTGAGAAAGGACAGATAAAATTGTGTCTTCGATAAATTTTGCTTTGTTATAACTGCTGATAATAACTGAGACTTCAACTTTCATTATTTATACTGATCGTGCCATAGGGCGAGATTAGCCACGTTCCAAAGCTCTGCGCTATTAGAATTCTGATTTAAGCTATCGAGGTATTTTGGGGTGAAGATCCCCGTCGTGTCATTAAAACGAGAGATGGCGGATAGCGCCATTCCTTTAAAATTCTTGTTATCGAATAACCGGGTGATTGGGACGGTGAAGCTATCTTTAGGCCGATAGATAATTTCATCAGGCAAAATTCCCTCAAACGCTTTTTTAAGAATATATTTCTCTTCGTTTTTGTTTGTTTTTAAGCTAGCAGGTATTCGCATGGCATATTCAATTACATTCACATCAAGAAATGGGTTCCTTCCTTCAACGGAGGCCGCCATGAGCATTCTGTCGAGGCGGGCCAGCAGTAAATCTGGAAGCCTGAATTGCAGATCTGACGCTGTCATCCATTTGTATCTATCGCCTCCATAATGTTTATATTCGGCGTACCACTTGCACATTGGATCAAAGGAATTATAGGAGCCGATTCGCATGAGAAAATCACTAGACAGAATGGAGATTTTTGCTTTTTCCGATCGTAATTCTGTGCCGCTCCAAAAAACGGGCTGTCCCTTTTTTATTTTTTCGTACCAACTATAATAGAAAACCCTTCGAAGCCTGGCCGGTGAATTTCTTTGTATAAATTGCATCATAGATGCAAGCCGCGGCTTACCTTCCATTAGCCGGGCGAATTGCCGGCTAAGCTTCCATAGCTCATAACCAACGAATAATTCATCACTTCCTTCACCGCCCAATAGTACCTTAACACCCGTTTCACGTGCTGCTTTAGCTATATAATAGATCGGAATGTTAGCGGTGTCGGCTATTGGTTCTCCCTGATACCTGATCATTTGCGGGAAAAATTCCAGAAAGTCGTTTTCTGTTATTGTTAGTTCGTGATATTCAGCTTTAAATTGCGCAGCAACTTTCCTGGCAAATTCGAATTCATTTTTGTAACCGTGTTTATTTACAAAACCTACTGAAAATGCCTTGATGGGGCGCGTTGCATAGCGACTCAATGCCGCCAGGTTAATACTGCTATCTATACCTCCGCTTAATAGTACACCAACTTCAACATCGGCAATCATTCGTAGACGCGATGCTTCGAAGATACGTTCACGGATACCCTCAATGATTTCATTTTCATTAGGCTCCAAATCAGGTTCTTCGGTGAATGGTGTCCAATAGCGAACGGGGTGAGGTTTCTCTCCGGCCTTGAAAAGCAAGTAATGTGCAGCTGGAAGTTTAAAGATATTTTTAAAAATGGTTTCGGGCGCCGGCACCATCATGTACGTTAAGTAATCGTAGATGGCGTGTTCAGAGAGTTCGCGTGGGATATCGCGGTTAGTGAGAATAGCTTTCATTTCACTTGAAAAATAAAAGCAACCTTTGTGCTCTGTATAAAACAGGGGCTTTTTTCCCGCACGGTCACGGGAAATAAAAAAGGTATCACGTTCCGAATCCCAAATACAGAATGACCACATGCCATTAAAGCGCTGTAAGCACGATACTCCCCAGCATGCATAAGCGTTAAGGATTACTTCAGTATCTGAGTGATCCGTTTTAAATTGATACCCCAGGGTTTTCAATTCTTTTCTTAAATCAGAGTGATTATAGATCTCGCCATTGTAAATGATCCAATACCGATTGGATGCCTCAACCATGGGCTGACCAGCGGAAGAACTAAGATCCAAAATTGATAGACGGCGGTGACCGAAAGCTAAACTGGCGTGGTGCTTTTTCGATATTACGATTGAGCCTGGCCGTTTTAACTTCAACTGCTCACAATAACTTTCATTATTGGAGAATAGATATCCTTCTCCATCCGGTCCGCGATGAACAATTTCATCGGTCATTCGGACCAAAACATCAGGATCTATTTGCCTGTTTTGTAATTCGATTATACCCGCTATACCGCACATAATTCTAATCCCCCAAAATCACACAATTACAAAGGTAAAATTGCTGACTTAATATTTTTATTAATTAAATTTTTGCATTTAGCCACAATGAAACAGCCCCGAGGCTATTCGGACACATTTCTAATTAATCTCGCGGGACTACCTGCAACCACAGTTGATTCTTTTACTGGTTTTATAACAACTGCTCCCATTCCTACCACCGAATTATTCCCAACTTCAGATTTATTTATTACTAAGGCGCCCGGAGACACCCATACATTATTTCCAATTATTGTACTCCCGCCTATCATGGCGTGAGCTATTATTAATGAATTCTCTCCGATTGACACTCCATGCGCAATATGCACATGGTTGTCTATTTTAACGTTTCGATTAATTACTGTACTGCCTAGCACAGCTCTATCAATACATGTATTATTTCCAATTTCAACTTTGTCGTGTATGACCACATTTCCAATATGCGGAACCACCTCATACTCACCGGCCTCGCTTCTTTCATAACCAAAGCCAACCCCTCCGATCGTGTTGTTGCAACCAATTAAAACTGAGCTACCAATTATGGTGCCAGCATGAATAACCGTATTATGCAGGATAACGCTGTGATCTCCCACAACGCAGTTTTCTTCTATGACTACGTTTTCGCCAATGAAAACACTCTTTCCAATCTTCGAGTCTTTGGCGATAGTCGCGCTTTCTGAAATTTTTGGAGCCTTTGGGCTTTTGGCAAAGAACTTCTTAATTATTTCGGCGAATGCCCGCCTTGGATGCTCCACCAGAATATATTTTAAACTTTCTGGAACAATAATATCCTTTAGTTTAGTAGATGCGATTACAACGCCAACTGGGGTTTTGGCCAACTTCTGTATGTTTTTGTCGTTACACCAGAATAATACCGACCTATCGGTATTTTCTTCAGTTAATTGAATCACGTTTGTAATAACAAGTGGTTCTGAGATGTTAGTTTCAATAACCTTCAACTCAATTAGTATATCATCTATTGGTATGTTCTTTTTCATAAGATCCAGCGAACAACATCAAAACATTCAGCGTACTTGGCATTTATTTGCACTCCGCGTGTTCGTGCAAGGGACCTGATAAATTCTTCATTGGCATAGGGTCGGTGGGCTTGTGATTTGTACTCGTTCAATGCTTCTACTTTTTTATTGATGTGCCGCTCCTCGAGGATACAGAAGCTGGAAGTATGAAATGTGAGATTATTCCACGGCACCTCGTAAGCAAGAATTGATGAAAACTTAAACGCTCTGATACCTTCCTGTGCAACCGTATGATGGTCTTGGTGAATATCATTCACTGAAGGCATAAAAATCAAGTCCGGATTTATTGCCTGACGTAATGAAATGAGGCTATCCAAGATTTCCTGACGGCGATAATTGAATGTGCGCACCTCAAAATTGAATAATTTAAGATTGTCTTCCCGGATGCCTAATTTTAAAGTCGCCGCTTTTACTTCTGTTATTAAAATATCAGAAGGAAAGGATTTAAGCACAGATTGCTCGCAAGCCGAAAATGCCGCACAGTGCACATCGTTGCCGTCTTCCAGAAGCTTGGCGATCGTGCCCCCGCAGCCAAATTCAGCATCGTCGGTATGCGGCGCCAGAACCAGTACTTTTTTATTTTTTATATATGAGCTTTGCATAATTTTTATTCAAAGAGTTTAACCAAGTGATTTGTCACTTTTTCGAAGCTATATTCTGTGACGTCAAACTCTCTATTGTAAGCAAACTCATGTTCACCGGAAATAAGTTTGTGTAAAGCAGCTTTCAGATTACCTTCATTTACGTGGATTCCCAGTCGGTTTTCTTTTATAAAAGTCGCTGTATCGCCTTCTTCGGCTATGTACAATATAGGAATTCTGCAATTGATGATTTCATAAAACTTAGTAGATAGATTATGAATTCCATGAAGAGGGTGAATGAATAGAACAAAGTCATAGTCTACCAATTTTTCAAATAAAGCCCGACCTTGAATGGGTGAATAATAATTCACGGCCTGACCTGCTCCATTCTTGTTCCAGATCTCGCTGTACTTTTCTGAATCTGAATAAATGTCAAGCGTTATTTTTCCTGGATAAGCCCCCATTATCTCTGCCAGAGCTTTAATATAATGCTCAATATTCAAATACAATGTTCCATAGAATGCTAATCTGAAATTATGTTGCGAGTATTGTTTTTTTTGACGACACTCATCGTCATCGAATGCATGAGGTAGTAAATGAATCTTTCCTGCATATTCCGGATATTCACGGATTAGGTGATCTTTCATTACCTGCACTGGTACCGTTATAATATTCGATTCCTGCACAACTTTATCCTGCATGCGTTTTTCAAACTTGAGGTCCGCTTTTTTCAAATGCTTGTATCCTAATATTTCTCCCCAAGTCCAGGGATCTCTGAAGTCAGTAGCAATATGTAATTGAGGATGTTTTTTTTTAAGAGCGAGTGCGGCAAAGGCGGAACGAAATGGAGAGCAGATTACAATCACTGTCTTAATATTATTTTGTCGTATCAGTGCATCTGCTTTTTTCAGCATATCTGAATTCCAGAAGATACTTCTATCATACGGCGTCCCCTTTGCAAATGATTTAATTCCTGCAAGAGACAACTTATATTTTATCTTCTGTAATATACTTTTTGGCTCGACCGCAAGTACCGCCGGAAATTTACCTTCCAGGGCATTTATTTTAATGTTATCATTTTTACTTACATCGGACGACCATAATGAATTCACATTAAATGGATTTTTCGCCGAAATAATATGAATGGTATATCCTTTTCTACTTAAATACTTCACAAACTTGGCCCAACGCCTTCCGCCTATTCCAGGGAAAGGTGGAAAAAAGTACGACACAAGTAAGATGTTCTGGTTATTCTCTTTCAATCAATTTGGCTTTCGATTTTATAAATTTATGTAAACTAGCGGGATAAAAAAATTTGCGTTAGTTTATCTTTAAAGACTTCAGTCCGGCTTTTTTTATGTACCAGTCCTGAAAATGAATACCATTGTTTTGAAAGATCAATCAAGGCGTTTTCATAAGCAGGCATATTTCTATGTAAAAAATGACCGTGAGAACGCAAGTAACCGTCGTAATGCTGCAGATCGAACTGTTCTACCCGTTGAAGGTTTGTAATATTAGTTTTAAATTTATTATATCGTTCGGCAACGGAGCCTTTTTGCCCGAAAACACCGTTTGTAACTGTTGTAGGGGAAAGCACCCGTAAATACAGGGGATCATTTTTGGACGCGTACCTGATTTTTTTTGCGCGATAATAATCAATCCAGACACTGTGATCACATTGAAGCAATGGAATATTGTCGCGTCCTATCTCTTTTACAGCGTGTTCGAATTTGTGAACAACCGTGTTGGCGAGAAAATTCCTTTTTTGCAAGCTTATTTTACCGCTTACAATGTCATAAAAAGCATGGTATTTATCCGCAAAACAATCAAACTCCTCCGAAGCAATGTTGGCGAGCGCTCCAGGGTTAATGATATCATCATCGTCCATGCGAATAATGAAATCTGGTTTTTGCGAAAGTTTCCGAATATACTCGCTTGCAAAAATTAATTTAATTTCTTTCGATTCTGCGCCTATTGAACGGAATTTCAATTTTCCTTCATCCCTGTTACTTTCACCAATCAGCAAGGCTTCCCAATTTGAATACGTTTGTTGTTGCAGACTTTTTGCAAATTCATCGTAAAGTAATTTACGCAAAGGCGTTAAAAGTCGTGATGGGGTTAGCGCAATAATAAAAAGAAAACTTTTACCCATTTAGGTTCGTGAGCCTCTCCCTGTAAAGCGACGTAGACAATCCATGGCCACGGCTGGTATAGTATATTTCTATTAGTAGCTCCTCACCTGTGATCTTTTTCCCCCTGTAATCCTCCCCCAGAAAACGAATAGTTATGTTTTTGCTTTTTAATAAATCCAGCAGTTCCTTTTCAGAGTTATATTCAAGCACCTCATCAACATACTTACAGGCCGACATTATTAATTTACGTTCTTCCAGGTTAAAAATGGGCTTCTTTTTTCCAGGGTTAACTGATGGATCAATATTCTCCGCCTTATTTAAGGCAACAATCAGGTAATCGCAATTATCCTTGCACTCCTTCAACATAAGCACATGGCCTGCATGAAACAAATCAAACACGCCGCAGGTAAATCCAATCTTCATTTAAATTCTTGTATGTAGTTCCTGATATCATGCTCAGGAAACCAGTTTAAAATTTTGTTAGCCTTTGTAACATCTGCAAATGTAATTTCAGATTCTCCTTCACGCTTTTCAATAAACTTGTACTTGTCGGTGATCATCTTCGCCAGCTCTAAAACACTCATGGTAGAACCGTTACCAATATTAAACGCGGTATTTAATTTTTCAGGATGAACTGCTGCAAGATAATTTGCTTTTGCCAGGTCGGAAACATGAATAAAATCTCTGCGCTGACTTCCATCACCCGTCACAAGTAAACTCTGCTGTTTTGAAAAACGGTACAGGAAGATGCCGACAACGCTACTATAGGCATTGAATTTATTATCCGGATTAAAGCTGCGCGGACCATATGGATTAAAATAACGAAGGTTCACATAATCCAGAGGATATCGTGTAGCTAATAATTCAAGATACCTTTCCACTTCATACTTCTGAAAAGCGTAAGGGCTGAGGCAATCAATCTTTTCAGATTCCGGAGTTGGTATCGTTTCCGGTGTGCCATAAACTGCGCTTGAGCTGCTGAAGATAAATTTTGGAAAATAATTATCCCTGATCATGAGCTCTATCAAATGCATTGAATTCGTCAGATTTTCGGTAATGTGTTCTGTTACAAATTCGAAGCTCGGCTGAATCCTGGGCAGTGCCGCCAAATGAAAGATCTTGTCGTATTGTTTTAGTGTGGTCAGATCATTAATGCTTCCGCTGATAAATTTAAATCGGTCATTCTTTAAATGTTGTTCAATATTTTTTTCAGATCCTGTGCTTAGGTTATCAATACCTGTGATGTGCCAATTGGTCTTTAAGAGCAGATAATCCAGAAGATTGCTACCGATAAATCCTGCAACGCCAGTGATCAGAACTTTATTTGCGTCTTTCATTGATGATATCTAATACGGTGTGTAAAATTGTCTGGTGATAACATTCAACGATACCATAACTGTCTGAATCCAGGAAAAAATTGATCTTACCTTTTTTCCGCATTTTATTATCAGGTTTGAATCCGGTTAATGTAATGACATTCTGATTGATGGTATTCGCGAAATCAACGGCATTGTTCACATTGGCAGAATTACCAGAGCTGCTGATGGCGACGAGGATGTCGTTTGGCTTATAATACACCTTCATCCATTCCACCATAGCCTGCTCATATCCGTAATCATTGGAAAAGCAGGTGATGAGTGATGCATCGCTGAAGGCAAAAGATTCGTACCGCAATACCTTGGCAAAATCTTCCATTAAATGAGAGCAGATGGAATTTGAACCACCATTTCCTATAAAAAAAATACGCTGATGCTTTTCGATCAGGTCCGCAGCTTCTTCGATCTGCCGGGTTAATACATCGGAATTGATGAACTCCGTAAACTTTTTTCTATAAATATTTTGCTGCATGTTCCAATAATAATGCTTTTGTGACAGATCTTTCATTGCAGAGCCAAGTTGTGCTCAGGCTTGCTGCAAGTGAAGGTAAATATAATGCGTGGTCTCCCGTGTTAATGTGTGACATAATACAGGCAAAAGCGAAGAAGGTATCCCCGGCACCGATTGTATCAACGATCTCCGTCTTAAACGAAGGACAGATCTGAACATTTTTACCATTTGTAAAGGTTGATCCTGCACGCCCTGTAGTGACAAACAGGTGATCGCAGTTCAGCTCATAATTGTAAATATCAAGAATATTTTTTTCTGAAGGATTGCTGATCCTTTTATTTACCTGCAGGCTTGCTTCACGTAAATCAATGCAGGCACTTTTTTTTCTTTTTGATTTCCATTTAGAGATCCTGTTAAAACCGAAGTTATTGGAATTGGTCTGGCACATTAAATGAAAACCATCTGTTATTTCAAGCTTGTCGCAAAAACCGTGTCCGAAATCTGCGACTATCACTACATCATAATCACCTGTATTAACCTTTATATCTCCAAATCCCGCAGTGTCAAACTTATTAATTTCCACATGCTTTTTTTTGTCACCAACATCCACATACCGTGTCTTAATAATCTCGCTACCAGTATTCGTTATCACTTTTACCTCTTCCACAAAATCGTATAGATGGTTGGCAATGGCTTGCGCGCCGCCCATCTGAATACTCTTACCTTCCTCGAGCTTAAAAACCGGACAAAATGATTTCATAGATTGTCCTTCATAGGAAACATTTATAAACTCGTCAATAATTGTTTCGCCTATCACTAAAACACGCAGGTTTTTAATTTCGTGAAATGTGTTTTTTAAAAATTGGATCATTTTATTTTTTTAAAGGTATTGATTTTACGTGATTCAAAATCTCGTCCATTGTAAAAGCATAGTTCAGTTTTTTGCCGGAAATATTTTTACGGAAACGCAGAGTATCAATAAGACCCTTAATAGGAGGGGCTCCGTTAAAGATCAGCAGGACTTCGGAATTTGTGTATGCACCCAAATGCACAGCTCCCGAATGCTGTGTAATTATTAACCTGGCATTACAGCATTTCTCAATTACAACAGCATTATCTGTAGACAGACACGCTACAATATTACCCTCCGATTTTATTTCGGAACTCATGCTTGGATGGCCGGTAATGTAAACTTTTTCAAAATAAGGCGCTATACTTCTGGCGATTGCTAAATAATCCCAGGGTCCGCCATTATTTGGAGTAACGGCGTTGCCTTTTTTTCGGGGGAAGATCACGCATGAATTTTCCTCTTTTGTTTTATAAACCTTTTCAATGTTATATACATGTTGCCTTCCTTTTTTGAGTTGCCAGTTCCTGAAGACAAACCAATACATGTCTTTATCCGCAATATTTAAGAAAGCTTTCCCGCTTTGTTTAGCTTTTGTTATAAAAATGTCAATTTCCTCTTGAACATCAGGAGGAGGTATGGTTTCATTAGAATGTGAAGGCACTTCCGAAAAAAAGTCTCTCAGTGGATGATATTGATAAATTATGGATTTGCCCTGCTCATCAACTAAAAACGGTTTATGTAAGGCCATTCCACAATAATGGATTTTCACCCCTTTTTGATGGAGATGACTTAAAAACGGAAGGTTGTGTAACAGGAAATGCCCAAATTCTCCTTTGAAAGGTCCATAATAACATTCTTTTTCACGCAGTGCCTTTTTATAGAACCTTGAAATGTTAAGGTAGGCTTGAACGACAATCCTCAGATAATGAAACTTACCGAAAATGTTAAGCGTCTTCTGTCCATACCACACCGTAGTTGCGCCGCCTTTAACTATATACTCCGTATCCTTGGGCCTCATATGCTGGCTAACTCAGCCAATAATAAATTCGTCTGTTTTTCAAATGTATAATCCGACAGATCAAAATCCTTTTTCGGAATCGTTTTCATTTTAAGGTTCAATAGAATTTATTCTGCATTATTCTGAAGATTTTCTTCTGTGATGTGAAACCCAAGAGCATTTTTCAAAATATAATCCGAGAACTGCCCGTCTCCACCGAAATACAGAATCGGCTTTTTAAGCGCCACAAGTTCAAAGAACTTCGATGACATCGCATTCACCCGGTTCGGAGGCAATAACAAAATGACGTAATCTGAATTGATCACTTTATTAAAATAAGAATGTGTATCCAAAAAACCTTTTCTTTGAATTGCAGGATGGCTGAGCTGTTCATCATAGCCAGCAGTGGACACGTAAAATTCAGATTTTACTTCATGTGATTGCGAAAGCCGGGTTAATAATTTTCGGATAAGCGATAGGTTGCTTTCAATTTCAGCATAAAATGCGCCTCCATAAATTAATTTTATTTCCTGGTCTTTCTTTTGCTCAGACCGATCCGGAATAATATCTTCAGGATCATAACAATGTGGCAGGATGAAAGTTTCTTTTCCTGTATTGCGCGCATAAAAATTTACCATTTCGGAATTTACCGCGATAATAAGATCACAGCTTTTTATCACTGCTGACATTAGTTTTTTTTCATTCTCAATCTGTTCTCCGGTTAAGCCTTTAAAAACATCCTCCCAATAATCTCTGAAATCAAGCACAAACTTAACACCTGGAAACCTTTTCTTTAAGTGCGGAATAATTCCACTGTAGCTAAAGGGACCACAGCTTAACAAAACAGTCGATATTTTTTCTTGTGATATGATCTCAGCTGCTGATCTAAAAAATCGGTTGCTACTTTTCCTGGAAGGATCAAAATAATTACCCTTCAGCATTTTCTTTAACGCCTGCCAAATGATAAGTGACAGCTTCCATCTGATTTTCTGGAAAATATTTTCAGGCAATAATTTTAAATGGAACGGAATAAAAATTGGCTGGGGTTTAACTCTTGTTATTTGCTGGTGGTAGGTTACAATGTCCTTATCCCAGGGAGATTTATCGCTAAAATCGCCCGCCAGCACATGGAATTTCATTCCCGCCTTTTTCAAATACTTGCAATGCTTCGCCCATCGGCGCCCCCCTACTTTATCGTACGGGGGAAAATAATAGGAAATGATAAGGAGGTTCAGATCTTTTATAGTTTCCATTTGCCAGTGGCTTTTATAAACCTGAGTTTGCGTAAAATACGCACGGGCACGGAAAAAGCACTTTTATAAATTTTGAAACCAGGAGATTCCAGGTTTTCAGTACCATAATAAGAATGCTCTACCGGAGGCTTTTGCATAATTTCATTAAAGGACTTTTCATCAAGATCAAATTTCTTGATAACATATTGTCGGTCTTGGTCCTGCATCTCTACCGGGTACGGCGGGTGGGCAAGATCTTTCCGAGCCTCCTCCCGCTCTGCCTGACCTGACCAGATCAAGGACGACCAATGTGCTTTCCGCTTATCGATATTAAATTTCTTAGGTAATATATAACCCTGGTAAAAGCGGGTGAAGATTGATTCATAATGTTTTCCACCATAATCAAGCCATCCAAGCTCTTTTTGTAGAAGGGACTTCACTTCTTTTTTATTGTAATCTATTTTATTTAATAATTCAACAGATTCTATTCCCAAAATATTTGCATAGTGAAAGCGCTTATATTTCGAAAATTTTGGAAAATTCTTTAATGTGCCATGTCCGCAACTTTTAAAAATGTTTCTAAGGTTAGTATCGTCTGTTTTGTTTGAATAATTCCAGTCACGCGGAAGACCATACTCCGTCACAAAATTATAGCCGCTAAGAATAAACTTAATATTTTTTTCTGCGGCTATCTTATATAAGGTCGCAATGATCAGGTAATCAGTTGGAACTTCAATATCTACTACCGAGGCTTTTAAATACGCCAGCTGCAATTCTTTGAATTCGTTCCAGTTTATAACGTAAGTATGCAGATCAAATCCTAGCTTACTCACAATACGCTCAATATTTTTAACAGCCTGCTCTGAGTTCCATCCATTATCAAAGTGCACTACCAATGGTCGCAAACCTTGTTGACTAGCGAGGTATGCCAGATATGAACTGTCGACGCCGCCACTTAAACCTACAATACAATCATATTTATTTTTTGCACCTGTTCGCTTAATTTTTCTGATAATAAAGTCAAACTCTTTTTTTTTCTCCTCGGCGGGAATTTCGATGAACTTGGCTGCGATTGCTCTGTAATTTTTACAAAAGTTACATTCTCCCTTGTTGTCAAAAACAATGTGCCTGGTTGTAGTATCCATCACACATTTGGAGCATTGTCGGTAATTTGCTGGAGGGGACATTCTACTTATTTTCAACTAATTCTACAAGCATTTTAGACATATTCCCATAATTCTTTTTATCAGAAAATTCGGAAGTACAAAAATTCTTAATCTTTTCCCGGTAGCCCGATCTGTAAATATCACCCAACAAATGTTGTTTTACTATTAAATTTGCCAGGAAGGATGGATTAAAATCAACGGGAATTAAAAAACCTGTATTCTGATTAACGATTTCAGGTATGCCGCAAGTGTCAGTTCCAATCAAAGGAATGCCTGCTCTCGCAGCTTCCATTAACGTTACTGGAATTCCTTCGTTTTCCGATACATTAATGAAAAAACTAACAGGTGTGTTTTGTATGAAATGATTGAACTCTCCATTGTTCACATGGCCCATAAAGTTTACGGTAATATTCAGCGGCAAACTCGATGCTTTTTCTTTTATCTCATTATATAATGGCCCGTTTCCAAAGTGATACCATTTGACTGGTTGTGAAATATGAGCTAAGGTTTCGCAAATTAAGTGAACTCTTTTAAGTGGAATTAATGAAGAACAGGAAACAATAGTAAGTTGATTCTTATCAATTGTTATTGATCTTTCCACATTTGGTAATCCAAGTCTGCTGACCATAATCTTTTTTTCATCAACTTTAAATTTTTTAATCAGGTACTTTTTGGCATAATCCGATACCGGGAAAATTGCGTTTAACTGGCTGATTTGAAAATATCGAAAAGGCAAGATTTTTTTTATTTGTTCTTCTTTGTAATCAGAGCCGTGCACCCGGCTTATCACTTTTATTGAAGGATCCCAGTATTTTATAATTGCTAAAATAAAAACCCACTGATCAAACCAATAAGAATAGAAAACTCCATGCTGAAATTCGTTCCCGATCTTTTTCTTTAATTGCCTCGCAGCTTCAATTCTCATCAATACGAGATTTAAAAGCGAAAAATAGTTCCTGAAATAGTATGATTTGTTGTGTGACTGACATATTTCAAATAAGAATATCCTGTTCACTAAAATTAAATGTCTAAATAAGATCTTGATACGTTTAACTACCCCAAAGGCATCAAAGTTCCATACTTCAACATTTGGAGCATTGCTGATTAAGGGTACTTTTTGTTCATACAAAGGAATTACCACCACTTTACTAAAATTTTCAGCATGATAGGGCAGTTCTTTTTCAAAGAATTCTTCGCTCTTTTCATTTGAAAAATTTTCGACAAAAAAATAAAGGATTCTATTCATTGATTAGTTGCGAGTCAAGCTCCTACAACTTTTTTATAAAACAACTGGACAATATTCAATTTCCTTACTATGTTGGAAACAATACTGACTCCTATTTTCTGGATTTGGATAGTGGGTGCAAATCGGATATTAGGTCTTTTGTTCAGGCCTGCGAGAACTTTATTAGTCGCGTTATTAATAGCATATGTCATAAACCACTCATAGGCATTTTTCGCCATGTCTTTTGCCTTCTTAGGATTGTTATAAATGTCTGCTAGCGCCATGCACACCTCTTGTTCATTATTTACAGAGTACATTGGATATAATTTCTCATAATGTTCTTTAAAAAAATCGTCATCGCGTTTTCCTATGAAATTTATTCCCATTGCAATAATTTCGTATACGGCACCATATGAAAACCAGCTTCTACCTAGTTCTCCAACGCCTACATCGCAATATTTGATAATAGAAAGAAGATCTTTTCGGAGCATCATAGGCATCCAAATAACAAGCTCACCAATTCCAAGCTGATGTATCAATTCTCTTGAAGCATTAACATCTTCACCATATTCAAATAGAATTAATTTTTTTCTAATATCAGGTTTGCTCATATTAAACATGTTGAAACCCCTTATTAGTTTTTCATTACCTTTGTAATGCATATCCTCTGCACTACAGGTCCAAGACTGTCGGCAATGCTGGACAATCAAAAAATCATTATTCGATCTTAATTTTTTTATAAAATCATAATACGAAGATTGTTTAAAATACTCCGGCGAGTATTGTTTCATATAAAGAAAAGGTAAAGCAGGGACTCTATCTATCTTGTCCATATTAAGCTTTACAATATAGGACTCAAGTTCGACCGGAGGCCGGTCCAAAGAAATACGCCGTACAAGCGAGAGACCCCATTTCTGAAATTTAGTACATCTCCAGGATTCAATTTGGTAAATTTCGGGGAGAAGCCCTTTAAATTTAATTTTTCGAAACGGATAATCGAAGACATCTCCTCCTGCAATAAAAAACAAATCAATCTTTAGGCCAGCCTTTAAAAAATATGCTGGCGCATATGAAGTCGCGATAAAAAATTCGAATCCAATAAAAATTTCCCGGATTTTTTTCCCAGAAAACTTATAAAAATTTTGATGGTGCCAACCTAAATGAATGATTTCAATTCTTGTATCAGGAGTAAATACGTCAGCGGACGGTAAGAAATGGTCATATTCATCTAGTAAAAATAAAGTTACCGAATGGCCGTGATCCGCTAATATTCTCGCTATTGGAAACAGCGCGTTGTTCATATTTCCTACACAAGCAATTTTCATACGATTGAAAGAACAGTTCGTCAGGGGCCGATACAGCTAAGGTTGATATTTTACAACCGCAGTGCCCTGAACTGCAATTTGACCGTTTTGCTTTGTTACAGTTGTTTGAAAGGTGGCAATAGGTTTGTCCTCTCTTAAGTTTATAATTTTTATTGTCGCGATTATCTTTTCCATTATATAAACCGGATGAATGAAGCGTGTCTCCTGGCCTAAAAATATAGTATTATCACCTGGTAGCGTAGAACCTAGTAACCCGCCAAATAGACATGAAATCATTGGACCGGGGACAAGGCAGGCTTCAAAGCCTTTTTCCTTTGCAACTTGTTCATCAAAATGAATCGGGTTTGCATCATGACTGATCTTTTCACAATAAAATCGAACCTCTTCAACGGTGAAAGATTTATTGATTTCTGCTATTTCTCCTACTTTAATCCTTGGCATTATTCTATTAAATTGATTTTATACTGGATAGGCTGTAATTGAAAACTACTTTACTGGAAAGCAATATTTCATGTAAAAGCTCCTTGGAACTAAATTTGCTTTCTGCAAGAGAAAAAAAAGAGGTCGCAACTTTTCAAATCTTTTCTTATAAGTAGGAAATTCATACCAGTATCTTGGCTTTGCCGCCATAACCTTTTGATATTCTGAGTCAGAAAAACCCATTCGCTTTTTAACGTACTCTACCAGGCCGTCTTCAATAAAAGGTTTTTCGTCATAATATTCTTTTAAAGCTACTTATCGCTTTTTATTTACATTACGAACTTGTGCTGCCAAAGTGTTATTTATGTAGTCAATAGCAAACTTCTAACGAAAATAAACACTCTGTGCATACGCGTTTATCCTATTTTCAAGGTGATGCCCGCCATAATCGCTCCAACCAAATTCATTAGCAAGAAATTCTTTCACCTTCGCTTTACTATACTCCATGTACCAATAAGGTCTTATTTTTTTAATTCTCTTAAATAAGATCCACTTCATAAAACGGGTAAAGGTCATCAAAGGATAAGTTTTCATTTTCACCTCGCCGAACATTTTATGAATTGACGAAATATATTTGCCGTCAAAATAGTTTTTACCTAAAGGTGATATACCCTCCTCCACGAATGAATGGCCCTCAAGAATATACTTCACTCCATGCTTGCTGGCCACACGGTAAAGTACTTCAGCCAGCGCCAAGTCAGTAGAAGCATCTAGCTCTGGTACATTTGAATAAAAAAAGGATCTGTACATGTCCTCTATTTCAAGGTTATTTACAACATACGTATAAAGATCAATATCCAACTTAAGAGTTATCTTTTCAATATTCGTGGTAGCGATCGTTGTATTAAAAGTGTTGTCATAATGAACCGCCAATGGTCTCAGGCCTTTCATTTTAGCCCAGTACATTAAATATGATGAGTCTGTACCTCCGCTTACACCAATAACGCAATCATATTTTTTTCTTCGCCCATCTCTTTTAATTTCATCTACAATTGATTGTAAAGTGTTTTCACCTTCTGGTAATCCGGTTTTGTATTCCGCCTTCAGGTTTTCCACCATTTTACAATAGTTACAAACTCCTTTGTCATCAAAGGAGATAGAGGGAACTGAAGTGTCGTATATACACTTTGTACAGATACGGTAATCCCTTTCTAAGCTTCTTTTTTTTGTGTCCTGCATTAAAACCACTTATCTATTTAGTACTTACTTTACAAAAGGTATGAATCGCGCCCGAAATCCTAAATTGAATTTAATGAATTGAATTTCTATCTGACTTCTCCGTTTTGTATACCTTTTTGATTTAAGGTCTATAATAGTGTGTATAGAATCCGGAAACGGAAAATTAATCTCCTCAATAATAATCAGTTGGGGTTCTGTTTTCTGCAATAATCGGTCCAATTGACCTTCGAAGACTCCAGTCTTTTTTAAGATTCGCACGTTATCCCTATACTTAGGATTGACTTCACAAAACTCATGGATAAATTGCTCCATTAGTTTATATTTTTCCTCAGGTTTTTTTTTCGTCCAGGCTGGCAATTTAGAAGAAATATCAACCGCTGGAATTCCTGAGTACGTTCGATATTCTTCAGTGCTTTTAGTGACTGTGCTACCTGCCATTACTACACTCCCTTTTCGAATAACAACACCAGGCGATACGAGATGTCCGAAACCCATCAACCAAACATCGTCTTCTAGAACAACTTCTTTCGCCCCGTAAAAATTAGACCCTTCAAGCAGTTCGCCGCTCGCGACGTGTGTCCAAATCTGGCTTCCACCCATCCGTACATTGTTTCCTAACGTGAGGTTTTCAAAACTATTTAAAATAGCTCCTTGCCCGATCCAGCAATTGTACCCGATTAACAAAGGTTTGTATCCACTACACAAACAAGAATTATGTAACTGGGAATAATCACGCATTTCAAAAACAGGGACAAGAATCTGATTTTTAAATCCAATCAGGCAATTATCCCCCACTTCGAATAGAGACATAGTTTGCCCACCAATCGCTTTTACTATAGTGTCGTTCTCAACTATCGTATCAAAACCGATGCTGATCTTTTCAGCATGGATTTTAACGTTATCACCAATTCTTGCGCCATCCTTAAGCATTGCGATGTCACAAAAAATCTCAACATTCTGACCAAAAGTTACATTAGGAAAATCACTATGTAGAAGCTTTTCCATGAATTAATTTTTCTTCGCGATTACGGAAATTCCTGCTTCTTCAACAGTCATCTTCTCTAAATTAAACCCTGCTTCTTTGCACCAATTCGCAACTTCTTCTGCTGTGTGCCTGTGGCAGTTCATCGGCCTGAACCAATCAAAATTAATGTGATTCATCTCTTCCATTGTAAATTCGGGACGATAAAAAAGTTTACATAAATTCCAGTAAAAAAAGCGTTGAATATCAAATTCGCCTTTTTTTATCCCGAGGTATGGTATGTCCTCTTCTACATTGATATTGACTTTTAATTCCCCTAACGATTTCCCAAGCTTTGAAAGACTGTAAAGCGCATCCCAGGCTTCCTGATCACTCATTGGCTTTAACTGTTCACGAATGTAATCATCAGTAAATTCCCGAATAACAGCTTTTTTAGCGTACACGTAAAAAATAAAGTAACCACCTTTTTTAATTTTTGATGCCAAGTGTTTAAATGATTTTTCAGTATTATCAGTATGATGAAGAACCCCCTCAGAAAATATAATGTCTATTAAACCATCTTTAGGATTAAAATCGTTTAAACTAACTTGTAAAAACTCCCCTCTATAGGCTTTTTCTTTAAACCTTTCGCGGCCGGCAATTATAGAATTGGAAATATCAATCCCAAGATATCTGGTTTTGTTTATTAAATCACCAAAGAAAACACTCGCTCCGTAACCAGAACCACAGCCTGCGTCAACAATTATTTTGTTGTTACCAACAATTTCTTCCAGCCTTTTAATATCTCCGTCAACATATTTTTGCAACAACCAATCGCGTTGCATCTTATCCATTTGTGGTGATTCATATGAATCGCGCTTGTTCCACTTAAAGCCAAAAATATCTTTAGTTTGACTCTGAGTTTCACTATAATTTGCGACCACTTTTTGTTGTTCTAATCCTAATTCTTCTACTAATCCCATATTTCTATTTTATTAAGTCTCTTTCCCCTTTTAAAAAGATTTTACACCACCATTCAAAATTCATAAAGCTCCATATAAGTAGCCTGTGATTTATTCTATGATTAATGTGCTCATCGACTATCTTCTTAACATATTCATAATTTATGTATTCATATGAAACATTGTTTTTATTTAAAAGAAGCATCTTGATGTATTCCGCATTTTCTCCCCGGTACCAACTCTCATCAGGAGCCGAAAAACCTTGTTTTTTCCTGTTTATTATACTGTCAGGTAAAAAATCTGTCATTGCTTTCCTCAGAACATTTTTACCATCATCGTACTCAGTGTAAATGTTTTTTTTGTCGCGGAATTCATTCTCATTTATTTTCTTCAATTCCGAAGTCAGATTTCCCAGTTTATGTTTG
>CBIHOL010000082.1:0-20366 GCA_966211905.1 uncultured bacterium | reverse complement strand
GGTCAAGCTGCAATCATCCAACCTTCCACTTGTATTCATAAATACTCAGGGCAACGGACAACTTACAGAAGCTGATTCGCTGGTAAGTCTGGGCATAACAGACAATGGCAGCAAACGAAATTATTTTTCAGATCCCAGGAACAATTTTAATGGGAAAGCTATTTGTCACATCCGCGGGAGCAGCTCGAGGATGTTCGAGAAAAAAAATCTGAAGCTGGAATTAAAGAACGTGGGAGGGAATTCCGATACGCTGGTTTCTCTCGCTGGGATGCCGCCGGAATCGGACTGGATGCTGACCGCCTGTTACACTGACAAGACAATGATCCGCAACGCGCTTTCTCAGGACATGTTCAGGCATATGGGACATTACACACCGCGATATCGTTTCGTGGAACTTATTCTCAATGGCGAGTACTATGGAGTTTACATGCTCATGGAACAGATCAAAAGAGGAAGCAGCAGGGTAGATATTAAGAAAACAGAACCAACCGCATCACAATTTCCCGAAATAACCGGAGGCTATATTGTGCAGATAGACAGGACCAATAGTCCGGGCTGGTACTCTGCGTTACCCGGAGTATCGGCCAACGGTGCTAAATTCTTTTATCAGTACAATTATCCTCACTCCGATGTGATTACCACGCAACAACAAAATTATCTTAAGCAGTCGCTTGATAGTTTTGAACTTGCACTCGATGGTCAGAACTTTACAGACATTGCGCATGGGTACCGACGTTATATTGATGTGCAAAGTTTTATTGATTACATGATCGTGCAGGAAGTTTCAAAAAATGTGGACGCGTATAAATTAAGCATGTACTTGTTTAAAGACAATATTGCAGATGGAGGTGAATGGCATGCAGGCCCGGTGTGGGATTTTGATCTTGCCTGGCACAATGCCAATTATGGCAACGCGTTCAACAGTGATGGTTGGCAGCATACACATAATAACAGTTCTAATCCTATTCCTACCTGGTGGAAAAGATTTTTGCAGGACCCGTTATTCAGCGACGAGCTCCAGTGCCGTTACCAGGCGCTAAGGCAAATAGTGCTGAGTGAAGGTTGGCTGTTTAATTATATCGACGGTCAGACAGAGCTTCTTTCTGAAGCAAGAGAGCGCAATTTCAGACAGTTCCCGATAATAGGAGCTTACGTATGGCCTAATCCTCAGCAACAAACAGGAGCCACTTATCAAAGCGAGGTCGATGATCTTAAGAACTGGATCAACAGCCGAACAGCCTGGCTGGATGTAAATTTCCCGGGCAGCTGCTTAGGCAGCGGGTTAGCTGAAAATAATGCTGATGACATTCATGTTTTTCCAAACCCTTTCAGCAATTTCATTACCATTCATTGTGCGCCTGGAAGCAGCATAAAATTAATCAACATGAACGGGGATTGTGTGAAACAATTTTCCGAAGAAACCGGAGGGGAAAAGATTGAAATTTTTGCGGGCGATATAGCCGATGGCGTTTATCTGCTCGAGGTAAAAGACAATTCAGGAGTTTCATATAAAAAAATGCTCAAGTTAACTGGCCAATAATTGCACAAACGTGCAATCATGACCAGTTAATCTTTTGCAACTTCCCGGGCCAGGCCTTTTGCTATAAAACCCATTAGCACTGTGCGCCAGGAACTGTGTTGTCGCCACTGATACCACCATCATTTTTATCTCCGGCGTTATCATCGCGATCGTTTTGTGGGAACTTATCAATGCTATGCACAAAGTCCTCAGTTAACGGTGAATCTTCTTCATGCCTGATGAGTTTTCTGCCAGCAGCCATTGTACCGAAAATATAATAGAGTCCCGGAACAATGATCACTCCGAACACTGTTCCGAATAACATTCCCCCTAAGGAAGAGGCGCCGATAGTGCGATTTCCCAGCGCGCCTGCACCATGTGCAAGAACCAACGGGATCAAACCGGCAATAAATGCGAACGAGGTCATAAGGATAGGCCTGAACCTTACCCTTGCTCCTTCTATCGCAGCTTCCAGTACAGTTGCACCCTGGTTCTGTTTCTGCACAGCAAACTCCACGATCAGTACCGCATTCTTTCCGAGCAATCCCACAAGCATTACAAGTCCAACCTGCGCGTAGATATCGTTGGCGAGTCCCATCCCTTTGATAAGCAGAAAGGAACCAAAAACACCGGCAGGCAATGAAAATACCACAGCAAGCGGAATAATAAAACTTTCATACTGCGCAGCAAGAACAAAATAAACGAACACAAGCACAATAATAAAAATGTAAATCGCTTCATTACCACGACGGGTCTCATCGTACGAAAGAGCAGCCCAGTCAATGTCGAACCCATGAGGAAGCGTGCTGGCGGCAACTTCCTGCACTGCCTTGATGGCCTCCCCGCTGCTATAACCTTTGGCCGGTCCGCCTCTGATACCTGCAGTATTATACATGTTGTAGCGGTTGATCTCATTCGCGCCCTGTTTTTTTATGATCTTCATAAAAGCGGAAAGAGGCACCATTTCATCCCTGTTATTTTTTACATAAAGGTTCATCACATCACTCGGCAGTTTTCTAAACTCAGGAGATGCCTGCACAAACACTTTAAAAAACCTCTGATATTTTATGAAACCGAGCTCATAGGTGCTTCCCACAAAAATGGAAAGCGTGTTCATGGCATTACCAACAGAAACGCCTTTTTGCATGGCGAGCTCATTATCGATCTCAATTTCATATTGAGGGTAATTGGCGCTGAAGAAAGTAAAGAGACCCGTGAGCTCTTTACGCTTACCAAGCTCCTTCATAAAATCATTCTTCACCTTTTCAAGCTGGTTAAGATCTCCACTGGTAGTTTTATCAAGCAGCTGCAATGCAAATCCACCCGCCGCGCCAAAACCAGGAACTGCTGGCGGATCAAAGAACTCGATCGTTGCACCGGGAAGCTTCTTTGCTTTTTCTTCGAGCTCAACTATAATTTCATTCACCGTATGTTTTCGCTTCGACCAGGGCTTGAGGTTAATGAGGCAGGTGCCGGCATTGGAACCACGTCCTTCTGTAAGTACTTCATATCCCGCAATGGAAGAAACCGACTGGATGCCTTCCACTTCGTTTATCAGTTTCACCAACTTGTTCGAAAGGTCGTTAGTGCGTTCAAGCGTGGAGCCCGGAGGTGTCTGAATGATAGCGTACAGCATTCCCTGGTCCTCACTTGGAATAAATCCCGAAGGTAAATGCGTGCTGATAAGGAAAATGCCGACAGAAAACACAAGGAACATCAAGATGGTAATGATGCGGCGATGTGCGATGACGCGAAGAAGCCACACGTATTTATTGGTCACCTTTTCGAACGTGTTATTAAAAACATTTAGCGCCCTGTTCAACCAGGTGTTCTTTTTTGGTTTTCCGTGATCATTCTTAAGGATCATGGCACATAACACAGGAGTTACCGTTAGGGCTACCACACCGGACAGAACGATGGCACTGGCCATGGTAATGGAGAACTGCCGGTAAAAAGTACCGACCGGACCTGTCATAAAAGAAACAGGCACAAACACCGAAACCATAAGAAGTGTAATTGCAATTACAGCACCGCTGATCTCACCGATAACTTTGCGCACCGCATTATACGGCGTAAGATGCTCTTCGTGCATTTTTGCGTGTACGGCCTCGACGACGACAATGGCATCGTCGACCACAATACCAATTGCAAGCACCAGGGCGAACAAGGTGATCATGTTAATGGAGAGACCGAAGATCTGGATAAAGATAAAAGCGCCAATGAGTGAGATGGGTACGGCCAGTGTGGGAATAAGAGTAGAGCGCCAGTCGCCCAGGAACACAAACACAACAAGAGCTACGAGGATGAATGCATCGCGTAAGGTATCGATCACATTTTCAATTGATGCATCCAGGAAGTTAGAAACGTCGTAGCTGATCTCGTATTCCATGCCCGGAGGAAATGTTTTTTTGAACTCCTCCAGCTTTTCCTTTACTTTTTCTATCACCTCGCTGGCATTACTTCCGTATGTCTGCTTTATCACCATAGCAGCAGATGGATGACCATTCATGTTGGAATAAATATCGTAGTACTCGCTGCCCAGTGCAACGGTCGCAATGTCCTTAAGACGAAGCATCTCCCCGTTACTGTTCGCTTTTATAATAACATTCTCGTATTGTTTCGGGTCATTGAACCTGTCGGCATAGGCAAGAACATATTCGAGCGCTTCGGCTTGCTTGCTGTCACCACGCCCTATCCTTCCCGGCTTACCAATGATACTTTGCTCGTTAAGCGCCTCCATCACCTCGTCGGGTGATATTTTGTATGCCCGCATACGATCGGGATTAAGCCAGATGCGCATGGCATACTGACGGCTTCCGAGGATCCTCACCTGCCCGATCCCGTTTATCCGCTGAAGTTCCGGTACAAGATTTACACCCGCGTAATTAAACAAAAATTTCATGTTGGCGTTCTCATCCTTGCTGTAGAGATTCACATACATGAGCATACTTGGAATAACAGGTGTGATGATAACACCTTCACGTTGCACAAGAGTTGGCAACCTGTTGGTTACCTGCTGCACGCGATTGGATACCTGCACGAGAGCCTGGTTGATATCAGTGCCGGGCTCAAACACCACCTGGATATTTGCCTCACCCGCACTTGTAGCATCGGAGGTCATGTAACGCATTCCCCATGCGCCGTTAATTGATTGCTCGAGAGGAATGATCACCGACTCGGCCAGCGATTTTGCACTTGCACCGGGATAAGAGGCCGATACCATCACCACCGGGGGAGCCACTTCCGGAAACTGTGCAGTAGGAAGAGTTTTGATAACAAGAAACCCTACAAAAAGAATAACAAGTGAAAGAACTATCGCGAGAACCGGCCTCTGAATGAATTTACTGAACATGCTTTACGTTCTAAATGTGTTTTGTTTTTTAAATGATAACCTGAATTGTTCGATTGAAAATTTCAAAAGACACGGTAAGCACGAATGACAGGACCTGCAGAAGCAGGAAGAAATAGTGCCCAACCGTGTAAGGTTATCAGATACGAAGAACGGAGCAGGAAAGATGCCTGCTCAGGCAACTGGCATGAAGATAATAGTAAGCAAGTAACCTGCTCGCAGTGATAGGAGCAGTAAACAATTGTGACAGAGCAGTAAATGTGGTGAGCAACACCGGGTATTTGGAAGATTTTAAAAACGAATCTTCCTTTGATTCTGACTCATCCTTGATCATAGCAGCTGAAACTGCAACAGGGATATTAAGCTGTGAATATTCTGGTTCATCGCCATGCACGATCACTGTTTGTATTTCATCAACAGGATCCCAGGGCGTAAAAAAACAAAGAGTTGAAAAATTTAGGGTGAGCACACGCAAAATAAATGTCAGACACAGGATCATTCCAATTCCCCTCACAAGGAAATTTGCAGGAGTGCCGCGCAGATTATATTTTACTTTAGATACCGACATAAGCTCAACTAAATATCCAGCAGCTTTTTTAAATATGTTGTTATTGCCTTTTGTGCCATCATTCAACTTACTGCCATCCACCACCGAGAGCCTGGTAAATATTAACCAGGGCATTCATCTGTTGTTTTTTGGTTTCGATCAGCTCAAATCTTGCTTCCAGCGCGTCACGCTGCGTCATCAGCACTTCCATGTAATCGGCGCGCGCAGATTTGAAAAGGGTTGTTGAAATATCAATTGAAGAAGTGAGTGCCTGCACCTGCTGCGACTGTAATTCGAAGCTTCTTGCAAGGTTAGAGGTATTGGAAAGCTGGTTTACCACTTCTATATGAGCACGAAGGATGCTGCGCTCGTAATTGTAAATGGATTGCAGCTGTCTCGACGAAGCCGAGTAATAATTGGCCTTTATAGCATTCCGGTTAATAAGCGGTGCCATAAGATCGCCGGCGAGAGAAAAAATGAGGGACTCCGGCAATTTCGCAATGTAAGCGGGATTAAATGCCTGCAGTCCGATACCGGCATTAAGACGAAGGGCCGGATAAAAACTTGCCCTGGCAACTTTCACATCAAGCTTTGAAGCGATCAGCTCCTGTTCAGCGCGACGGATATCCGGACGATTAAATAACAGCTGTGAAGGTAAACCGGCGCTCACAGAATCAGGCCGTAATTGTGTAAATCCTTCAGAGCTCCTTACTACCGGTTGAGGAAAACGTCCCACTAAAAAGTTGATACGATTTTCGGTCTCCACTATTTGCTGCATGATACCGTATTGCCGGCCCTGGTTCTTAAGCACCTCGGCTTCAAATTTTCGTACAGCAAGCTCAGTGGTTTTGGCAGAGGCCTTTTCAAGCTTTACGATCTCGAGGGCATTCTGCTGGATCTGGATATTTTGCCTGAGAATTCCGAGCTGGTTGTCGAGTGCCATCAATTCAAAATACGAATTGGCTATCTCAGCAATCAGCTGTGTCACCATAAAGTTCCTTCCTTCAACAGAAGAAAGATAACGGTGCAGAGCGCTTGCTTTTGCATTTCTCAGTTTTTTCCAGATATCCACTTCCCACGACAGGCGGGCCTGTGCAACAAAATCAGGAAGAGGCTCCGGGAATTCTTTATCAGGAATAATATCATGGTTGGCTTCCACTACTCCATTGCGGGTGTACCGACTGGTTTTTTCAACACCTGCTCCCGCTCCAATTCCCAAAAATGGTAAGTACTCCCCTTTACGTGCGCGTACTTCGTTCTTTGCAATATTGATCTCCTGCATCACGATGTTATACTCCTGGTTGTTCTTTAAAGCAGAATCGATCAGAAGAGTAAGATTGGGATCCGTGAAAAACTTGCTGTACGGTGTTTTTGCCGCACTTATTGTATCACGCTCCCTGAGGAAGTGATCGGGCGTTTTTTTACTTTCAGTCCTGTTGAGCTGTGCTGGTGTAGTACAACCCATGTACAACGCAGCCATACGTGCTACGGCGAGCTGCCTGATGATTTTTTTAGTGTTCATTGTCGTCGTTATCGTCAGTGTCTTGTGGAAATTTGTCCATTTGATGCACAATATCATCGGTAAGCGAGGTGTGCTCCTCCTGTCTTATAAGCTCCCGTCCTTTGGCCATTCCGGCAAATACATAATATAGTCCCGGTACAACTATCACCCCGAAAAGAGTTCCGAAGAGCATGCCTCCGAGTGAAGAAGCGCCTATTGTCCTGTTACCAAGCGCACCTGCTCCATGTGAGAATACCAGTGGAATAAGTCCTGCAATGAAGGCGAAAGATGTCATCAGAATTGGTCTGAAACGCACTCGGGCTCCTTCAATCGCTGCATCGAGCACTGAAAAACCTGCACGTTGTTTCTGCACAGCGAATTCAACAATCAATACAGCATTCTTACCTAATAAGCCGACAAGCATTACTAATCCTACCTGGGCATATATATCATTTGCAAGTCCCATTCCCTTAATGAGCAGGAATGATCCGAATACACCGGCAGGTAGCGACAGAACTACCGCCAGCGGAATTATAAAACTTTCGTACTGCGCTGCAAGCACAAAATAAACGAATATGAGAACGATGATAAAAATATATACTGCCTCATTTCCGCGACGTGTTTCATCATACGATAATGCCGCCCAGTCAATATCAAAACCGTGAGGAAGAGTTTTAGCAGCAACTTCTTTTACTGCATCAATAGCTTCACCACTGCTATAACCTTCAGCCGGACCGCCCCTGATACCCGCTGTGTTATACATGTTATAGCGGTTGATCTCATTAGCACCCTGTTTCTTGGTGATCTTCATAAACGCTGAGAAAGGCACCATCTCATCTTTGTTGCTCTTCACATATAAGTTCATAATGTCAGAAGGCAACCTTCTGAATTCAGGCGAAGCCTGCACAAACACTTTGAAGAACCTCTGGTATTTAATGAAGCCAAGCTCATAGGTACTTCCAACAAAAATGGAAAGGGTGTTCATGGCGTTACCAATACTTACTCCTTTTTGCATTGCTAGCTCGTTGTCGATCTCGATCTCGTACTGAGGATAATTTGCGCTGAAAAAAGTAAAGAGACCTGTGAGTTCTTTTCGTTTCTCAAGCTCACGCATGAAGTCGTTCTTCACTTTTTCGAGCTGATTATAATCACCATTATTGGTTTTATCCAGCAGCTGGAGCGCAAAACCACCGGCGGCGCCAAATCCGGGAACTGCTGGAGGATCGAAGAATTCAATTGTTGCTCCTGGTAGCTGTTTTGCTTTTTCTTCAAGCTCGGCGATAATTTCTGTAACCGTGTGATCGCGGTCCGACCATGGCTTTAAGTTGATAAGGCAGGTTCCTGCATTCGAACCCCGTCCTTCGGTAAGTACTTCGTATCCTGCAATAGAAGACACAGATTGAATCCCTTCCACTTCCTTAATAATATCTACAAGCTTATTGGAAAGGTCATTCGTGCGCTCCAGAGTTGATCCGGGAGGAGTTTGAATAATAGCGTACAGCATTCCCTGGTCTTCACTTGGAATAAAACCTGATGGCAGATTATTACTTATAAGAAAGATGCCGAGACAGAAAGCCAGGAGCATACCCCATGTAAGCATGCGGCGATGTGTGATCTTACGAAGAAAAATAACATATTTATCAGTTACCTTTTCGAAATTACGATTGAAGCTTCCTAACGCACGGTTAAGCCAGTTCTGCTTTTTGGGAATGCCATGTGTGTTCTTAAGAATCATGGCACAAAGCACCGGTGTAATAGTTAATGCTACTACACCCGAAAGCACGATGGACGCAGCCATGGTGATTGAGAATTGCCTGTAAAATGTTCCGACCGGCCCCGACATGAACGACACTGGTACAAACACAGAAACCATCATAAGCGTGATAGCAATTACCGCTCCGCTGATCTCCCCGATTACCTTGCGCACGGCTTTGTATGGAGAAAGGTGTTCCTCCGCCATCTTCGCGTGCACGGCCTCGACGACGACAATGGCGTTATCGACGACAATACCGATGGCAAGCACCAGGGCAAAAAGCGTGATCATATTAATTGAAAGTCCAAACATCTGCATGAAAATAAACGCGCCTATCAGTGAAATAGGTACCGCAAGCGTTGGTATAAGGGTCGAACGCCAGTCACCCAGGAATATGAACACTACCAGGGCCACCAGGATAAAAGCATCTCTGAGTGTATGAATTACGTTCTCAATCGAAGCATCCAGGAAGTTCGAAACGTCGTAACTCACTTCGTAGTCCATTCCGGGAGGAAATGACTTTTTAAGCTCTGACATTTTTTCTTTTACTTTCTCGATCACCGCTGTGGCGTTACTTCCGTAGGTCTGCTTAATCACAAGCGCGGCCGAAGGGTGGCCATTCATGCTCGAATAAATGTCGTAGTATTCGCTTCCCAGTACCACCTTGGCAATATCGCCGAGGCGCAGGATCTCACCATCAGGGTTAGCTTTTATAATAATATTCTCATATTGTTTCGGATCGTTAAAACGGTCACTATAAGAAAGTACATACTCCAGAGATTCTGCCTGCTTACTGTCGCCACGACCGATCCGTCCTGCTTTACCAATGATACTTTGATCATTAAGAGCCTCCATCACCTCGTCGGGCGATACCTTATAAGCCCGCATCCGGTCGGGATTCAGCCATACACGCATCGCATACTGCCTGCTTCCCAATATCCGCACCTGCCCGATACCATTGATACGCTGAAGCTCGGGTACCATGTTAACGCCGGCGTAATTGAAGAGAAACTTCATGTCAGCATTCTTATCGGTGCTGTAAAGATTAACATACATAAGCATGTTAGGGATCACCGGTGTTATGATAACACCCTCGCGTTGCACCAGGATGGGCAACCTGTTTGTAACCTGCTGCACGCGGTTTGAAACCTGCACAAGTGCCTGGTTAATATCGGTGCCTGGCTCAAACACCACCTGGATATTTGCCTCACCCGCACTCGTAGCATCGGAGGTCATGTAACGCATTCCCCACGCGCCATTGATGGACTGTTCAAGCGGAATGATCACAGACTCTGCCAGTGACTTGGCGCTTGCCCCAGGATAAGATGCTGAAACCATTACAACCGGCGGTGCCACCTCGGGGAACTGGGAAGTTGGCAAAGTTTTAATTGCAAGCAACCCAATAAAGAGAATCACCAATGATAAAACAATTGAGAGAACCGGTCTTTGAATGAATTTACTGAACATCTACTTTTATATTTATCGGTT
This sequence comes from uncultured bacterium, assembly GCA_966211905.1. Lineage (GTDB taxonomy): Bacteria > Bacteroidota > Bacteroidia > B-17B0 > Aurantibacillaceae > Aurantibacillus. The sequence goes on along the minus strand of CBIHOL010000082.1, from coordinate 10,209 downwards.
ATATATAATAACCGTGGATTTCCTTTGCTTATGCACTTACGCCAACGTCTGCTATCGGTTTATTCAACATAAACGCTTAAGTGAGCCAATACTTTCTGAGGCTCATCAAAACGATAGGTTATCTTTTCACCATCACTTACTTTACGGATCCCTTCCAGGATAATCTTGTCATCTTCCTTCAGACCTCCTCTCACGACGTAAATATCAGGCAACTCCGACGCTACAGTGATCTCACGCTGATGAGCCACATTATCCTTATCGATCACAAATACATATCTTTTTTCAAGCACTTCAAACGTGGCTTTCTGTGGGATGATCAGCGCTTTCTGCAGTGGGATGGTCATGTGGATATTGCCGGTTTCGCCGTGACGCAGCAAACCGTCCGGGTTCGGGAAAGTAGCCCTGAAGGCAATGTTACCGGTTTCGTTATTAAAGTCCGCCTCTATTGTTTTTACTACACCGGGATATTTGAAATATTGGTTGTTAGCCATATAAAGCTGCACGCGTTCCAGGTTTTCCTCCCTTGTGCGTGCTTTATAATTGAGATACTCAGCTTCAGGAACATTAAAGTATACCCACATCTCGCTGTTGTCGGAGAGGGTTGTAAGCAGGTCGCCTTCATCGATCAGACTTCCAAGCCTTGCATAAAAATGATCCATGATCCCGTCGAATGGTGCGCGGATCTCTGTGAATGATAAATGTGTTTGCGCCAGCGATACTTCTGCTTTTGCCTTGTCAAACTTGGCTTTTGCCAGCGCAAGCTCATTTGGTGAAACAACGTTGCTGTCGGCAAGCCTTTTGGTATTGAGATATTCGATCTCAGCAAAACTTGCTTCAGCCTGCGATTTCTGCAGCTCAGCGTTATATAAAAGCGGCATGATCTGGAACATAAGCTGGCCTTTCTTTACAGTCTGACCCTCGTCTACATAGATCTTCTCAAGATAACCTCTTTCGAGAGCCCGTACTTCAATATGCTGGATCGCTTTTATCTGGCAAACATATTCCTGGGTAACCGTGGTATCCTTCATTAAGGGACTTGTGGCCACCAGTTCAGTGCTTTCTTCTTTTTCGTGGTGCTTTGCCCCGCAACTTGTAAACAAATGCATGCCTGCAAGGGCAGTGTAAACGATCAGTGTTTTTTTTGCGATATTATTCATGACAACCTTCAGGTCTGTTTTTTTTCGTATGTGATCAGGGAATGGGTGACCCCACGCCTTGTTTGTTCCTTAAGGAACGGTTAAAATAATTTTAGTTTTGATCGCAGGAAGCGAACGCATGAACATCCCACCCAAAGGGCAGAATGGTGACCGGCAGGATCCGGTTCAGGAAAATTCTAAATACGAAGTATGGAAACTGTGAGGTATAACCGGGAAGCTGAACGCCGGCGTAACATATATACCGACCAGGCAGGCAGGGCGCCTATGGTAAAAATAAGACCGATACAAAGAGTGAAGATCAGGTGAGGCAGTGGGTATTTGGTAGCTTTTAGCAGTTGCTCCTTAAGATTCTCCTCAATATCCTTCACCATAGGAATATTAAGATCAGGAGCCGGGGTGGTGGAATAATTCTTAAAGAAATTGTCGGTAATGGTTGTGGTTTCGCCGTTAACACCGGCATTAAGACCGTTAATTGTGCTGAATCCGGGCGAATACAGGATGATCATCCTGAAAAGGAATGTCAGCAATAACACACTTGCCACTATTCTACTCATTTTTAACACAGCGCGCAAAGATACTCAGGGTTTCCGCTTGCGCAAATTAATTTATCCTAAAAAATTGTATTAAGACGCTGTAAGATGTTCAACACTTATATTTTATATGATCAATAATATCTTGCTATGAGCATATATATACAGCAGGCAGAACCGATAACCGAGGTGCCGGTCACCAGCAAAGGAAGGTATTGGGACCTGTTCCTTATAAATGAGTTCAGGCTTAATAACAGCAGGGGATAAAAAGGTATCAGGTAACGGCCCTGGATGAACTTTACCACCTGCGGACCCGGACCCACCCAGGTTAAGAACATGGTGATGAACAAAGCGCTAAGGGTTACAAAAAAAACCATGATCAGCACCACCTTTCTGCCACACGTGATCCTTGCAGCGACATTATGCTCAAGCATGGCGATCAGCAGTATGCACCCATACAGCAGGTAGCAGAACCAACGGGGAGGATTAACGTCGATCCACCCCAGGCTGGCAATATAAGCTGGTACGTGGTACTTTATTAAACGAAAGGTCGAGCGCCGCACTACCCTCACGGCAACAACATTGTGCTTTTTTATAAATGCCAGCTGCTTGTCTGCATCAACATGCTCAAATAAAGCCACCTTATCACGGTAGTCCTTATTGTAATTTTCGTACGACAGGTATTTTGCCCTTACCTCGTTGCTCCAGTAAACAAAAGGTACCAATGTTATCAGCGCCCAGGAGGCAAATAGCATTATATAGCGTGGCCATGATCCCAGGTTCCTGCGCGGAATGATAAAAAGAAGAGGGATCAGGGTTACGTAAATTGTTTTCAGAAGTGGTATCAGGAAAACCAGGATACAAATAAATAAGAAACGGTTCCTATCCATTTTCTTATCCGACAGAGCACTGTTGAGAACAGTTGCTATAAATAAAAACGCCACCCCGTTGGTCATCACATCGGCACTTGCAGACGAATTGATAAAAAGCGACATGGGCAATAAGGCAAGCGCGCAGAAGAGCCATTTACCTGTCGGAATGAGCCTGATGGCAAAAAATATCAGCGCGATCCAGGCGAGCAGCGCAAAGATCCTTGATGCATAAAGCAGATAAATCACCGGCAGATCAAGAACACGAAAGAGCAGGATCCCTGCAGCCTGTGGTAAATAACAGACCGGGCTGTATAAAGCAGTGTTATTAAAATCTATGAACTCCCGCTCATTCTTATTGAGTAATGTCTTTTTTACAATAACAAGAGAAGGATCATTTGTAACCTTATCTCCTCCTGTGACCTTGCGATAAGCGGTTGCTACTTTTTGAAGACTAGCGGGTAACAATCCACCGACCCTGTTATCTGTTTTCTCGGCGAGAAACGTTCCCTCGGAGGTCTGATAAGCCCTGAAAAAATGGTTCGGCTCATCAGGCACCTGGAATGGCGGTGTGATAAATAAATACGACAAACCCAAAACCAGGCCCAGGAATAAAAAAACAAATTCCGGACGATTATTTATGTTTAACGCTTTCGTAAAAAACCTCATGTCGGTCGCTTTCACCGGCTAAAATACTGAGATATCATTAACCGGAAGTAAAAAGTGCCGGCAAACGGATAAAATACACGTGCAGTATCCGATATCATCTTCCAGCCTGAATTTTAAATTTGCGCTCTTAATCATGCGGTAATTAGGTCAGCTTAATTATCTTTGCTCAAATCAACCAACTTAAAACAGGTGTCGGGGTCCAATTACTCTACTATTTTACTGGCATTTATCTGCGTATTCTTTACCTCCTGCCGGAAAGAAAATGCCCTCGACTGTTTTACAAGCACCGGCAAGGAAGTTCTGCAGGCCCGTGAGATCGAAGAGTTCGGTGAGCTTGAGGTATTCGATAATATTGAAGTAGTTATCAGGCACCATAAACAATATAAGGTGGAGGTCTTTGCGGGAAGCAATCTGCTAAAGAACATCAAAACAGAAGTGCGGGAGAATAAGCTCTTTATCGAGAACAGGAATACCTGCAATTTTGTGCGGGGATATAAGCACCAGATCACAGTTTATGTTTATGCCCCTTATTTTAAGTTCGTGAAGAACAACAGTGTCTTTGCTGTGAAATTCGAATCCGGCTTCACCCAGGACACGCTGGTAGTGCGGGCTGAAAACTCGGGTGATATTTATGTGACCGGGAATTTTAACGAGATCAGGACCAGCAGTCATGGCAACGGGGATATTTACCTTGATGGAAAATGCAACAGTTTTTTTGTTTACACCAATGGCATCAATTTTGTTCATGCCGAGAATTTAATTGTGAAAGATCTCGCGTTTATTGAAACCATCAGCATTGGCGACTGTTATATAAATGGTGATTCCGTAAAAGAGTTTCAATACAATATTCAGCAAAGCGGCAATGTTTACTGTTACGGAAATCCCGTGAAAATAAGCGGCTCCATCACCGACGAAGCGACCGGTCAACTGATAAGAGAGTGACGATAACACTGTAAATGCGCGCTCAGCCCAACATTCATAAACTGCTCCCTTTTTTTCCGCTCGTTTTATTCGTTCTCAACTTTATCACCAAAATTCTTTTTCTCACTTCAGAGGAAATTGCTTTAGATGAGCCTTTTTCCATCTATCACGCCCAGTTCCCGCTTCCCGTGCTCATTAGCATCCTTAAAGGTTATAATAACCCGCCGCTGTACGAGATCATTTTACATTTCTGGATAAAGCTGTTCGGCATCTCGCCTTTCTCCGTCAGACTGTTACCAATGATCTTTGCAAGCCTTTCTCCTGTGGCGCTTTATTATTTTGCGAGAAGGAATTTTTCACTTCAGATCGCTATAACCTCAAGTCTGCTCCTCACGTTTTCGTACCTGCTGGTTTATTATTCACACGACTGTCGTGCTTATTCATTATTTGTATTACTTGGCCTCCTCTCAATGCACTACTACCTTGAAACGGTGATCATCTCAAGAAGAACGAAACTAAAAACAGGTCTTTTTTTACTGTTTACAACATTGCTGATCTATACCCATTACTTTGGATTCTTTCTACTTTTCTTCCAGGGCCTGCACCTGCTGTTTTTTTTTCGGAAAAGAATACCGGTCTTTTTACTGTTTTACTTTTTCATACTAGTGTTTTATCTTCCTCATCTGTACCCGTTTTTAACCAGGGCAGGTGATTCGGTAAGTCATGGCACCTGGATTGAAACTCCAACGCCTGAAGGTCTCTATAATTCACTCTGGGTATTCAGCAACTTTCCTTTTATTACTGTAGCCTGCATTGTTCTGCTCGTTGCCGCCCTTGTAAAATTTATAATGAAACCGGCGTTACCCGTAGATTTTCATGTAAACAGCTTAGTGGTCTTCTGGTTCCTGTTTGCCTGGCTTGGCATGTTCTTGCTTTCTTATTTTATTCCCATGTACATTCACCGTTACCTTATATATGCGTTGCCTGCTTATTACATTTTCATCAGTTTATGCATAAACTACCTTTTTAAAAATGCGCGATTCGGGTTGTTTGCGTCCACAGCCCTGGTTCTTTGTTTTATTATCACGCTCGACTACGATCCCGACAAAAAGCAGCCGGTAAGCGAAGCACTTAAAATTATCAGGGAGAATAAGGGACCTCAAACAATGGTTCTCGTATATCCTTACGACCTTCTCCCCGTTTTTTCCTACAATTACGATCGTGAGGCATTTTCCAGTGTTTCTGACAACAGGCAGTTCTTTATGACCGACAGTCTTCTGCGATCAGAAAAAATATTTCATATCCGCGATCTGAATGATCTCAAAACCTGCGGCACTGCATCCGTTTCTGAAATATTGTATTTTGCCTCAGGCGTGCAGCGCAATAATAGTACAGACCCGGTTTATCAGGAACTCACCACTTCGTATGAACTTAAGTGGCAAAAAAAAGCCGGGGCAAACTGGTACATCAGCACATTTGAAAAACATGCAGCGGGTAGTTCATCTTCCCGATAAAAAAATAAAATGTCCGATTGGTATAATTTCATAATTTCTCTTTTATAATATGTCTGGCAGATCGGGATTCAGGGCAGTAGTCATTTTATGCATAGTAGCTGTAACGTGGGTGAACTTTAACCAGGAGCGTTGGAGGCTGAAAGATGTGATCGCCCAGGACATAACTAACTACTATGCTTATCTGCCCGCACTTTTTTACAAGCACGATCTTTCGCTTTCATTTTTATCTGACACGTCAGATACTGCAACCGAAAGGCGGTATTATGCGCCCAATAGAACCCCTGACGGAAAACCCGTAATTAAAATGAGCATGGGAATGGCAGTATCGTACCTGCCTTTCTTCGCCGCAGCGCATATTTACGCCAGCATCTTTAAATATCCTGTCGACGGTTTTTCCGAGCCCTACCATTTCGCTGTCCTGTTCTCCTCGTTGTTCTATTATATAGCAGGACTGTTCTTCTTATGGAAAGTTCTGCGACTTTATTTCAGCCACACTGTAACCACTCTTACTTTATTCTGCCTCACCTTTTCCACCAACGTATTCCTATACCTCACAATGGGCGGGGGATTATCGCATACCGTCAGCTTTGCCTTTGTTGCTCTCCTGCTGTTTTATATCATCAGGTGGCATCAGCGACCTTCAATTGTTTTTTCAATCATCATTGGTGTGGTTATCGGGTACCTGACCATTGTAAGGCCCATCAATTTTCTCCTTGTCATTTTCTTCCTGCTGTATCCCGTTTCGCAAAAGTTTTCACTTCGTGAGAAAGCATCTTTCTTAAGCCGTCACTCCCTGCATCTTTTAGTAATAGCCATCAGTGGATTTATTATCGTGCTGCCCCAGCTTATATACTGGAAATTTGTAAGTGGCCATTTTTTCTTTAACTCTTACATCGATGAGAAATTTTATTCAGGAAAGGCTGGCTCATCTATACGCCTGTCATGTTCCTTGCAGTGGCAGGGATGTTCTTTCTCAAAAAAGAAGCAAAGCAGTTCCTGGTACCTGCTGCCGCGCTGTTGCTCGTGTATATTTACGTAGCTTTTTCCTGGTGGTGCTGGTGGTATGGCGGATCATTCGGACAACGTGTAATGATTGATCTCTACCCCATTCTTGCACTTCCTTTCGCCGCGTTCCTAAGCTGGGTTACTACCAGGGCGACAAAATTTAAACGTTTGATCTGGATATTTATTGGCTGCTGTGTTGCGCTCAATTTATTTCAAACCATGCAGGCCAAATATAATATCATCCATTACGACAGTATGACGATGGAAAGTTATTTCAGGGTCTTTGGCACCACTTCCAAAAAACCTGACAGGGAGAAATATCTGAAGCATCCCGATTACCAGAAGGCGTTGAAGGGAATGGAAGAGGATTGATCCTCATTTCATGATCATTTATTGTTTACACGCAAAAAATCGGTGATGATTCCCGACTGCGCACACAGTATCTGAATGCTTATTGTATCAGTCTGAAAAAAAATTTCAAAAAAGCATGTACTTAACCGGCTACACTTTATATGCTTTCGCCTGCTTTTTAATACCGGCTGGCTTCTGTTAATCATCCTAACATTTTGCGCTGGGAGGCCACAGAGTCCATAGCACTAGTATTACAGCGCATATTCTTATTCATTTTTTTGATGCGCGTCAGAATGCGTGAATAGTGTAATTTATAAATTCCGGCATGTAACTTATTCAGATGAAAGCACGCGACATTTACAGTGTAAACATTAACAGCTTTAATCAGGAATATAAAAGTCCCTGTAAAAGGCAAAAAAAGTAAAAAATGAAAAAAATAAAAACAACACTCGTATGTCTTATCTTATTAATGCGTGGCATCAATGCGCAGGAAAGCATGAACAGAACTGATTTCCGTGACAGGATCTTATTTGGCGCAAAACTGGGAGTAAACTACTCGAACATATATGATACCGAGGGAGCAGCCTTTACCGCTAATCCTAAACTCGGCATGGCCGGAGGGCTTTTTCTGGCTATTCCCATAACCACATTTTTTGGTCTCCAGCCTGAGGCGATGATCTCGCAGCGCGGCTTCCAGGCATCAGGAAATATTCTTGGCGCACCATATAATGTGTCGCGCACAAGCACATATTTTGATCTGCCGCTGTACCTCGCTTTTAAGCCAAGCGAATTCTTCACCTTACTTGCCGGACCACAGTTCTCGTATCTTCTCCGTCAGACCGACGTTTTTGAGAATGGAATCACCAGTAGCCAGCAGGAAACCGAATTCGAAAATGACAACATAAGAAAAAACATACTTTGCCTTCTGGTAGGTGCAGACATTACTATGAAACATATAGTTTTGAGCGGGCGCGCCGGCTGGGATATGATAAAAAATAACGGAGACGGCAGTAGCACCGATATTAATTATAAGAACATGTGGTACCAGGCGACGATCGGTTACCGTTTTTACCGTAACTAATATTGGTTCGGGTACACGTAACCCTTAAGCATTAAATATCTAAAATGAGTCCAAAGAAATTTGGGCTCTTTTTTTTCTCCATTTCAAAATCTGTGACAACAAGTGGAAACTCATAATCTTAAATTCAGCGTGTTTAAAAACATTCAATGAAGAACCGTAAACTTCACAGTTTTATTTTCAAGGTGTAAGAAATAAACACCCGGTTGCAGATCTGACACATCCATGGTGAAAGAATTTTTATTCGTTGAGACCACCTTTAGCATCCATTTTTTTCCCCGCACCCCGTTAACTTCCACCTCTGACTGCGACTGCGCTTCATTTGTTGCGATGGTGATCACTTCACTGGCCGGGTTGGGAAACGGCATTTGCACAGGTATTAATGCATCAATATGTGCAACGACGATCTGGCTGAAATCCTCTTTGTCAGATGCTTTGATCTTATAATAGTTGTCACCCGCCGGAGGATCTCTGTGTTCATACGAATACCTGTTCTCTCCTCCCGCCGAAGCCTTCGCTTTAATATTACCTATAACATACCAGCTGATCCCATCAATAGAATGAAAAAGATCGAAAGAACAATTTTCATTCTGAACAATCGTCTGCCAGTTAACTTCAACATATGAATTCTCATGCACCGACGCTGTAATCACCAGCAAGCCCAGCGGCAGCACCGAGTTCCCCACGCCCGTGAAGATGCCTGCATTCGGAGGTCCTCCCCCGTCTCCGGCCCTTGGAGAACCGGTATTGTTGGCATTTCCGCCTTGCCCCGGTGTTGTGCTTAAAATAATATTGGAAAAAGTATTGTTAGCTGAAATATAAATGGCACCCTGGCCGCCGCCACCTCCTCCTCCATGACTTACCGAATTTCCAACATCACCTCCGTCACCACCATCAGCAGAGATCGTCAGCGGACAGGAGTTCTTAACACGGATCCCTTTCACATTAAGAACAATTGAGCCGCCGGCACCTCCTCCGCCAGCACCATCGTTGCCGGCTTGCGCTGCGGGCTGACCATTTGCTGAGATTTCGAAAGGAAAACACGAGCCTCCCACAACTATTGTATCTGCCTGGATCATCAATATGCCTCCGCCGTTGCCTCCACTGCTTCCAACTGAATTATTCTCATGTCCGCCCCCGCCGGCTCCACCAAAAAATATCCTGTTTTTATTTGATGCTACTGCTAAACCCCCTTGCCCGGCTGCGCTTAAAGTTGAAGAGCAATATCCGCTCACTGAATACCCATAGTATCCCGCGCCTCCTGCAGTGGAATTACCACCGCCACCACCACCGCCGTTGTGAACCGAACCTCCTCCTCCAGCATTAACCGCCTTTGCTTTTCCTGCAATCTGTGTCGTGGTTCTTTTATATAATCCTTCTCCTTTGGACGCATATTTTGTACCGCCCCCACTGGCTATCCACGCTGTGTCCTCGCAATTCCCGCCGTCCTGACCAGCCTTACTGCCACCCCTGAATCCTTTATAACTGGCAGAGATATTATTCTGAAGATTGAGATTACCATTCACAGAAAAAGCAAGTACACCTCCTGTAATACCATCCCATGCCCGGGGCGATAAACTTGAACTCACAGTATAGCCGTTCGTGCCCAGCACCGGAAATGTCAATATCTGTACATCACCATTCACATTGTAAGAATTACCAAGACCCGATGTAAGCGTAAGAGAAGTTGTTGAGGAATTAATTGAAGCAACAAAAACCACTTCATACAAGCCCGCGGAATTTAAGGACGAAAGGTTGCCGAAGCTGCTGCTGTTACTGGTCGAAGTAATTGTAGCTCCTTTCATCTGTATAATGATAAGCCGGTCGCCCACATTAAAATAATCCGAAGTCTGGTCAACGTTGCTTAAGGATAACGTATTAGCACTGATATTCGTCACTTTTGCATAGGCGTTCACCTGGCCAGTGAGAAAGAAGGGAAGTAAGAAAAATAAAAGAAGAGTACGCCGCATCCAGAAATAAGTTCCTGCTCCAAGTTCACCAAAAAAAGAAAATTTTGTTTTACCAATAAACATCATTTCTTACGCGGGAAAGAAAAAGACCAGTCCTGGTTTCGCCTGTTCCATTATATTTCATTGATTTTCCCTTTACAATTCT
>CBIHOL010000081.1:0-21011 GCA_966211905.1 uncultured bacterium | reverse complement strand
ATGGTACGTTTAGGTCCCTTGCTCGTTGGCAGCAACGACCTGCTGAATTATATTTCAAGCGACGTTTTTGGGGCTAATATGTATTTTTTGCTCCGAATTCCTATTCCTTATGGTCACCTTAAGGATAAAGACAAAGATGGCGTAAGTAACCGCAAGGATGTGTGCCGCGATGTTCCAGGGGTCTGGGAATTTCTGGGCTGTCCTGACCGCGATAAGGATCATGTGCAGGATTCAGAGGACAAATGTCCGGATGTTCCTGGTCTTAAAGAATTGCTTGGATGTCCTGATAAGGATAATGATGGCATAACTGATGCCAGCGATCAATGTCCTGACGTTGCCGGTACAGCTGAGTTTTTTGGATGTCCTGACCGCGATAAGGACAGGATCATCGATAAACTTGATAGTTGCCCTGATCTTGCAGGCGCTATTGAATTTAATGGTTGTCCTGATACCGATGCGGACGGAACCCAGGATAAGGAAGATGCCTGTCCGGATGTATTTGGCCCTAAAGAGCTGAAAGGATGTCCTGACAAGGATGCTGACAAAGTTCTGGATAAGGATGATGGTTGTCCAGAAGTTGCCGGACCGGTAGAGAACAATGGTTGTCCATGGCCTGATAAAGATAAGGACGGCGTGCTTGATAAAGATGATGCCTGTCCAGAGATCTTTGGTGAAGCAGCATACAAAGGTTGTCCTAAGCCTGCAGATCCTGTGGCACAGGAAGTGCCGATGAAAGCTGCGGAAAAGAAGATCATCGAAAAAGCATTCGCAAGCCTGGAGTTTGCAACCGCCAAAGATGTCATCAAGCCAAAATCATTCCCTGGACTTAATTCTCTTGCCGACCTGATGAAGCAGCACGAGGCTGACTGGGGCTTAAAACTAATCGGTCACACCGACGATGAAGGCGACGACAATAAGAACATGATCCTTTCGGAAAAACGCGCCAAGGCCGTGAAAAACTACCTGGTGAAAAAAGGCGTAAAAGACGACAAGATCATCACTGAATGGTTTGGCGAAACTATGCCAATTGACGATAATAAAACGCCAAAAGGAAGGCAGCGTAACAGACGCGTGGAGATGAAGATCATGTTGACGGAGTAGCCGTAAATTACGATTTACGATGTACGAATTACGAATGAAGAACAACACTCGCACATGCTGCCTGAGGTTTAACTGACGATTTAAATTCCGAATTCGGAACAGCTTCACCAATTGTCCGCAGATGCCGCAGATTTTGTTTCAATCACACGTCTTCACCGATTACGCTGATTAAATCTGCGAATTATCTGCGGCTTATCTGCGCAGATCAGCGGGAAACTGACCCTTCTCATACCCGAAAACTGATGACAGAAACTTCAGAAATATTGTCAATCGTGGTGAAATCTATCAAAACTTTGCGAGAGCAAAAACAAATCACGGCCTAGTACTTCTTACTTCTTACTTCTTACTTATTACTTCGTACTTCTTACTTCGTGTCACGTACTTCGTCCCTCGTCCCTCGTCCCTCGTACTTCGTACTTCGTACTTTCGCCTTACTTTTTTACAGGTGCTAAAGCCTTAACCACTCTCGATGTTATCGTGGACGCCACCTTCGAAAAATGTTTCTCAATGATCTTCTTCGGATTATTTAAAGTGGGCTCAAATTCAGTTTCAGCTATGCCGGAATTGATCTCTTTCGCATCATAGGTATAAACGGTATAGTGCACAGTGATCTTACGCATCGGTGATTCATTTAGCATCATCGAAGGGTCAGCTGAGCCGCTTGCTTTAATGTCGAGCTGGTTGATGAAGATAAAAATGTCGGTGGAGTATTTGCCATACAGCATAGGAACCACTTTCGCATTGATCACTTTTGCATTCATGAACCGCGCTTCACTGTTGGTTTCTACGTTCAGCTGTCCTTTGTCGATCTTTTTTTCTTTCTTTTCCGCTACAGGCGCCTTGTAATTATTCTGGTCTGGCACCTTCATATAGCTGTAGGAAAGATACTGGTAGATGCCCTCAATGTCCTTCCTGTATTTGGCGGTATCTTCCATAAGATCCACAACAGAATATTTATTGAGCTTTAAATTTCTTTGCAGTTGCTCATTTAACCCATCCCTGAATAGGTGACGGATCTCTTTTGAGCTGAGTTTTGTTTCACGGGCAATCTGCATGTCTATCTCACTCATATAAAGTTTTGGCTCAAAAGGAATGAGCATCACTTTGTGAGCGGTTGGAGCTTCACGTTCGGCTGTAGTTCGGCTGGAAATAGTTTTTTGGCCAACAGCCGAAAAACAAGAAAGCGTAAAAACCAGCAATCCTGCGATGCATTTTGCATTAACTCTCATCTGCAAGGCAAATATATCTGCGAACATTTCTTTAGGCATTGTGATTAAAGAAAATTTCTGTGAAATCTGTGAAATCTTTGTCTTTATTACGTGATCTGCCTGAGCATTATCCGCGCAATCTTCATATAACGCAATTTAATTTCGGAGCCAGTCGGTATTGGCATAGATCATCAGACCTAACACAATAAACAGCCCAACGTTATTGGCGTAATAAATAACCTGGTCAGATACTTTCTTACCTGTTATCATCTCCCATAAAATAAACATGATATAACCTCCATCCAGCATTGGAATAGGAAGGAAATTCATAAACGCAAGCGCTAGCGATAAAAAGCCGGTAAACATCCAGAATTGCTGCCAGTCCCACTGTGAGTTCATCTGCTGAACCATCGTGTAAAATCCACCCACCTGCTGATGCGCGTCTTTTACAGTGAACAACACAACAAATTGTTTTGCCTGCATCACTAACAATTCCATTCCATCTTTTACGCCCTGGTTTAATGCAGAGAAAAATCCATAACGCTGCTCCACAGGGATCAGCTCGGTAACGGCTCCTGGAATAAAGCCTATGGTTCCCATGTCACTTACCTGGCAGGTTGTTTTTACAGTATCATTACCTCTTAAAATAGTAAGATCCGCCTTTTTGGATTTGCTTTTTACAAGCTCTGCTTTTAATTCATCATAAAAATAAACGGGCACACTGTTTACGGCAACGATCCTGTCTTCCTTACGGATATTGGCGTTGGCGGCAAAGCTGGTGCTGTCGATGTACAATACCTTTGGTACAAAACGTGGACGGATAAATTCTGATTTCTTAAGACGTTTTAATATCAGCGAACGATCATTGTCATTAACCGGTAACGAAAATTTCTCGCCATTGGCGTGGATACCTTCAATAGTGCTCACCCCGTTCATTATAATTTCGACAGGGATCCTGGTAATGGAACGTACAGGTTTACCATCCAGTGATGTGATAAAATCGCCGTTCCTCAGGCCAAGAGCATAGGCAGAACTATCCACCATCAAACCGTGGGGAATATTGGTGATAGGTAATGTATCCTTACCCCATACCAGTAATGCCATCCAGAAAATAAAAATTCCGAGAATAAGGTTCACCAGGATCCCACCCATCATTACTAAAAGTCGTTGCCAGGCTGGCTTGCTGCGTAGTTCCCATGGTTGTGGTTCGGTATGGATCAAGGTTTTGTCCATCTGCTCATCTACCATTCCTGCGATCTGCACGTATCCTCCAAACGGGAACCAGCCTATCCCGTATTCCGTGTCGCCGATCTTTTTCTTGAAAAGAGCGAAATTCATCACCGAAGCAAAAGGAAAAAGGAAATCGAAAAAAAGATAGAATTTGTCTACCCTGCATTTAAAACGCTTGGCGAACCAAAAGTGACCGAATTCGTGCAGTGTTACAAGGATGGTTAAACTGAGAAAAAGCTGGGCGATCTTTATGAACATTAGTTGTATGTGGTTGTTAGAATCCGCTGGCGCGGTGTGGTTTAAGGTGTGTAAATTTACTGTTATTTGGCTGATTTTCTGCTAATAGCTCCTGTTTTAGGTAATATTAGGAATTCACTGCCTGCAGCGCAAATTCCCTGGTCTGCCGGTCAGTTTCAATGTATTGAGAGTAATCAGGTGAGCTGATAAAAGGTATTTTCGACATGGTTTTTTCAACCAGGTCGCTCATCCCCATAAAACTGATCTTATCTTTTAAGAAGGCTTCCACGGCAATTTCGTTAGAGGCATTCAGCACGCAGGGAGCGTTACCGCCCTTATTCATCGCCTCGTATGCAAGCGCAAGGTTTCTGAAAGTGATGGTATCGGCTTTTTCAAAAGTTAACTGAGGGTAATCCAGGAAATCAAATCTCTTAAAATTGTTTTTGATCCTGGCAGGATATCCGAGCGCATACTGGATGGGCAATTTCATATCGGGCAATCCAAGCTGGGCCTTTATACTTCCATCTTCAAACTGTACGAGACTATGTACTATACTCTGGGGATGTACAATAACGTCGATCTGGTCGGGCCGCAAATTGAACAACCATCGCGCTTCTATTACCTCAAGACCTTTATTCATTAACGATGCAGAGTCGATGGTAATTTTGGCTCCCATGCTCCAGTTAGGATGTTTAAGCGCCTGTTCTTTTTTTACACTGGCAAGGAACTCACGGTTCTTTCCCCTGAAAGGCCCGCCACTTGCGGTCAGATAGATCTTCTCGATCTTATTTTCCCATTCCCCGGCAAGACACTGAAAAATAGCCGAGTGCTCGCTGTCAACAGGATAAATATTCACCCCGTTTTCCATTGCTAACCTGGTTACCAGCTCACCCGCCACCACCAGCGTTTCTTTGTTTGCAAGGGCAATGCTTTTTTTATGTTTGATAGCGTTGATCGTGCTTGCAAGCCCTGCATATCCGACAATGCTTGCGAGCACAATATCGATGGTTTCCATTTCCACCACCTGCTCCACAGCTTTTTGTCCGGCAAATACCTTTATATCATGAGGCTCAAGGGCAGCTTTAACTTCCTTGTATTTTTTATCATCGGCAATTACAACGGCGTTTGGATTAAATTCAAGCGCCTGCTCAATGAGCAGTTCAGAGTTGGCATTTGCAACCAGCACTTCTGCTTCAAATAACGCGGGATTCTCGCGGATCACTTCAAGCGCCTGTGTTCCTATGCTTCCGGTGCTGCCAATAATGGCCACCCGTTTTTTTTCGTTCATCTTCAACTGCAAAACTCTACATGAATTCGGTGCGGAAAAATCTTTTTTTGCACATTCAGTTTACACACTCTACATTTGTGCCGTCTTAAGGGGTGCCTTTTTTTGCGAATTAAGAACGAAAAATTAAAATTTAAGGATAAGAACCGGGAGTATTTCCACTCCTATTATTAATTCTTCATTCTTCATTATTAATTCAAGAAGGGCTGAGATTATACCCGTTAGCAACACAACGCCCATCGTTGATTGCTAAACACCTGATCAGGGTAATGCCTGCGTAGGGAAATGAATTAAATGCCGGTACGTCCCCTGTACCGGAGGTTTTAATTAAAAAAAAAGTAAAATGAAATTTAAAAGTTCCGCGGTCATTGCACTTATTGCGTGCTGTGCTGCAAGCATGAATCTGAAAAGTCAGAATGTATTATCCGGGCAGGTAACGGACGAACAGCAGCAGCCCCTGCCATTTGCATCTGTCAGTCTCGAAAACACGCGCCTGGCTACCATTGCCGATCATGAAGGAAAGTTTCAATTCTCTTCTGTACCATCAGGCACATTTAATGTGAAAGTGAGCTCGGTTGGTTATAAACAGGCAATGCAGGTTATTGATGTTAGCGGTAGTTCTCCACTCACCATTAATTTACAGAAATCTAGCAGGGAGCTCGATGAAGTAGTGGTAAACTCCACCCGCGCAGGACGCTCCAGCGGTATGGCTTTCAGCAATGTTAGCAAAGAGCAGATCGCAAAACAAAATCTTGGTCAGGATGCGCCATTTCTTCTTTCTTCTCAAACGGGTGTGGTGGTTAATTCCGATGCCGGCAATGGAGTAGGGTATACTGGTATCCGCATCCGTGGCAGTGATGCTACAAGGATCAATGTCACGATCAACGGTGTCCCGGTTAATGATGCGGAATCACAAGGCACTTTTTGGGTAAATATGCCGGACCTTGTTTCGAGTGTTAATAATATTCAGATCCAGCGCGGGGTAGGTACCTCGGGAAATGGAGCCGGCGCATTCGGTGCAAGTATTAACTTCCAGACAAATGAGCTGGAAGAAAAATCACACGCTAATGTTATCACTTCAGCGGGATCGTTTGATACTTACAGGGCTACAATTGCTGCGGGCACAGGTTTAATTAATAACAAGTTCGCTTTCGATGCGCGTGCCTCACGAATCATCAGCCAGGGATACATCGATCGCGCATCCAGTAATCTTCAGTCGTACTACTTATCTGCTGCTTATTATGGGAAGAACAGTGTGCTGAAGCTCATTAATTTCAGGGGTTGGGAAAAAACCTACCAGGCCTGGAACCTGGTGCATGCTGATTCTATCAAAAATGGAAACCGCACGTATAATATGCTTGGGGAGTACACCGACTCACGAGGGAATTTGCAGCATTATAAAAACGAAACAGATAATTACGATCAGAATAATTACCAGGCCCATTTTGTGCATCGTTTCAATTCAAACCTGCATTTTAATCTGACAGGACATTACACGAAGGGTAAGGGTTATTACGAAGAGTATAAGGAAGATCAGCAATTTGCCGATTACAATATGGAAGATCCCCAGGTGGTTGTTTCAGATTCTGTAAAAATTACAAGTACCGATCTTATCCGTCGTAAATGGCTTGATAACGATTTTGCCGGGGCGGTTTATAATTTGAATTATACAGCCAGTTCCAGGCTTGAATTCATATTGGGCGGGGGTTACAATACCTATTTTGGCCGTCACTTCGATAAAGTGATCTGGGCGCGATACGCCTCTGATACCGAGATTGATCACACCTACAAAAATAACTCTGCTAATAAAAACGATCTGAATACTTTCTTAAAAACCAATATCAAACCGGTTGCCGGCCTCAACGTATTTGTTGATCTGCAGATGCGGAAAGTCGTATATGAATTCGAAGGATTTAATGATGCTCAGGATGTAGCCAGGCAGAAAGCAGAATACGATTTTTTTAATCCCAAAGTAGGCGTAAGTTACGATCTGAATTCTCACCTGAACGTTTACGGTTCCTTTGCAATTGCCAACAAAGAACCCAACCGCGACGATTTTGTTCAGAGCACACCCACCAGCAGGCCTCGTGCAGAGCAACTCGCCGATCTGGAAGCAGGATTAAAATTCGTAAAACGGAAATTAAGCAGTTCAGTAAATGTTTACAATATGCAGTACAAAGATCAGCTGGTATTGAACGGTCAGGTAAACGACGTTGGAGCTTATAACCGCGTAAATGTAAAAAGCAGCTATCGTCGCGGAATAGAGCTGGAAGGAGAATTAGCACCACTCAGGTGGTTCACCGTCGGTGCAAATCTTGCTCTTTCACAAAATAAGATCGCTCAATTCACGGAGTTTATTGACAGCGCCTATACCTATGATGACAATGGTGTTGAGACAGATGGGTATACCCAGTATCAGAAACAATATGAAAACACGGACATAGCTTTTTCTCCAAACCTGGTGGCTTCCGCGGTACTAAAGTTTATTCCGGCAAAAAATCTTGAACTGGCGTTTATAGGAAAGAGTGTGGGACGTCAGTATCTTGATAACACCTCTAACTCCAGCCGCAGCATTAACCCTTATAATACTCTTGATGTTCGGATTAATTATGAAGTGCCATCAGCAGGTATTCCAAAGCTTTCGTTTATGATTGGCATCTATAATGTACTTAACGCAAAGTATGAGACCAATGGTTATACTTTCAGCTATTTTTATAACCAGACCTTAACCACCGAAACATACCTTGCTCCAGCCGCACCGGTGAATTTCCTGGCAGGGTTGAGTTTGAAATTTTAAGCATAAAAAAAACCGGTCCGTGCATTTGCAGGGACCGGTTTATTAAAAAATTATATTGATTAAAAAATTGAACCAATTACATGCATCAGTTTTTCAACCTGACTATTCCACAGAAGCTTTGAAGACTCCCTGTCAGACACTGACTCAGCAAAATCCGTAATTATGAGTGAGATATCGTTGGTAAGATCATCTCTCTGGATGCGGAATTCAAAATAACTTCCGTCTGTTTTATCCACCCATTGAAAACGCACTAACTGCTGATCTACCGTTTTAAGAAGTCTTGCCTGTTGCAGCTGATCATCCCAGATAAAAGTATAAATACCGTTCCTGATATTCAGGTCGTCGCAAAACCACTCTGAAAGTCCGCTCGGTGTAGATAAAAATTCATACAGCATTTCTGCTGAAGCATGCACAACAAATTCAAGTTCAAATTTACCATTTGGCTCCTTTTCAGGTTTTATGGCATAAGAATCAGTTTTGCGTACAGGATTTGTGATCGAATATGAAATAGACGCGATTTTGGAAGCTGAAATTTCGCTTTTTTGTTTAACCGGAATCGTGTTAGTAATGGCAAGAACCTCTCCTTTTTTACCGTTTTTTGATGGTACCGGTTCAGGGTTTTTACGTGGTTTTTCATCAACTACGGTTTTACCATTGCCGGCAAAGGCCAACTTTGGAACACCGTTAACTTTTTCCTTTGGTAATTCTGCTTTTCGCGCTACCACCTTTTCAGGTTTTGCCGCCACCAGGGCAGGCTTTGGCTGCACTTTAGTGCTTTTGTCATTCTTGATCAAAGCCGGTTTGGAAACCGCTTTTGCACTGGAACCATTAAGGGGCTTCTTCGCCGGTTCAGAATGATGAAGTTTATTTTTTACGGCTTTGGCCACTTTCTTAAAAATGGTTTTTGCTACAGTTCCGAGCTTCTTGGCTGGTTTTGAGCTTTTTGCCGAACTTTTATTTTTTGAAGAAGAAGGGGTCGACTTGGCTTTAAGAAGTTTTTTGACAGGCTTTTTAGCAACGGCTTTTTTTGCGACAGTGGCACTCTTTTTGATCACCTTCACAACCTTTCCCGCGACCTTTTTAACCGGGCTCTTTTTCCCGGTCTTTCCAGCCGCTACCTTCTTCTTTTTGGACATATTATTAAATTTTGTGAAATGTAAAAAATTTTTACTTCAAAGCAAATTAAAAACAAAAAAATATTTTGTTTTTGGCGGTTGCCCCTTTAAGTTATATATTTGCAGCCCTGAAAAACGGCGGGATAGCTCAGATGGTTAGAGCGCAGGATTCATAACCCTGAGGTCACGGGTTCAACTCCCGTTTCCGCTACTAAAAACCTCACACTTAACAAGTTGTGAGGTTTTTTTATGATCGAAACTTAAATGTTTTAAAGTTCCCAAAGGTTGGAGGGCAGGCGCCTGACCCTGAAAAAATTCTTTGCGGAAAGATTCAATAGAAAGTCCGTTAGGTAGAAGTACCCTTCCGAAGATGTTTCTGATAAAAAAACTTGTAAAATTTAAGGGGTTTACCCTGAAGCGATCAATTCGTTGATCTTACTTTTTGACTCAGCGCTCAGCATCACCCTGTTGCGGTTGATCCACTCATTGATACTCGCCACAAAGGTCTCTTTCTCAGTGATATGCTCGAGATTGATGCAAACAGTTTTGCGGTTCTTTTTTACAAAGTAAAAGATATCATGACGGAATTCTATGATCATGATCTCCGACGCAAAAAGTTTAGTGAGTTGACTTTGTACTATTAAAAGGTAATTAGCGTAGATGCTCACAAAACAGAAAGAGTTCTTAAATTTCAGATAAAGCATTACCGCTTCAGTAGTGGCGATGATCACGCAGATAGGATATAAATGGCGGACTGCAGAGCCTGAGGTGTAGAGAAGCACGGCGAAGGCTGTAAACAAAGCAACTTTTAAAGAGCGGAACATCAAAAAGCTGTTAGTGAAATAAGCATAACGCTGAACCGGTAACGAAGCCTTGTAGCTTGCATTCAGGTATTCGTAGCAGCTTAGAAAAATATAAGCGAGACCTGTAAAACATTGTACGGCCAGGATCTCTTTCCAGTTTAACCACGAATAAAAGTAATTGAGAATGGATAGACTCACAATTCCAAGGAGAATAAGGTTTTTGCCGATTGATGCTAATGCCGAGTTCATAATGCTATCTGTAGTAAATATACAAAAAAGCTTTAAATTTTATGCCAGCGGTTTAAAATGATTTTTTGGATCTATTGATGGTCGGGAAACCCGGGCCATTGTCAAAATGTGTATTTTTATGCACTTATGGTGTTCCTTCATCCTTTGTTCCTGTGGGCCCTGGCCGCAGTGTCTGTCCCGGTCATCATCCATCTTTTTAATTTCCGCCGTTATAAAAAGGTCTATTTCACCAACGTTCGTTTCCTCAGGGAACTGCAGCTCGAAAGTAAATCCCGCTCAAGGCTCAAGGAAATACTGATCCTTACAGCCCGGTGTTTGCTCATTGCCTGCCTGGTGCTTGCTTTTGCCCAGCCGGTTTACCTCAATGATAAAAGTCTGGTAAAGACGGCAAAAAGCGAAGTGAGCATTTATATAGATAATTCCTTTAGCATGGAGAATGTAAATAAGCAGGGGCCCTTGCTCGAAATTGCAAGGAACCGCGCTAAGGAAATTGTGAATGCCCTCACAAATACGGAACGCTTCCAGGTGATTACCAATGATTTTGAAGGAAAACATCAGCGTTTTAATACCCGCGATAATGCACTACAGGTGATTGAAGATGTGAGGATCTCGCCCGTTGTAAGAAAATTGAGCGATGTGTATCAGCGTCAGCGCGACTTTCTTTCTTCGGAAGCCTCGGCAGGAAAAAAGATCTACCTGATCAGCGATGCACAGAAAAGTTCTTTTGATCTCGACGCATTAAAACCGGATACTGCAATGCTCACTAATATCCTGCCGCTGACCTCTAATCGTGTTAACAATCTTTATATCGACACCTGCTGGTTCGAAGATCCCCTTCAGCAAAAAGGATTTATTCAAAAACTGCATACGCGCATTTACAACAGCAGCGAAACGGTTATCGAAGCCGGATCTGCAAAACTGACCCTCAATAATAAACAACAGGCCATTGCTTCTTTTTCCGTTGATGCCAATTCCTCTGCCGAAGTGTTATTTACCTTCGAGTGTAAGGAGGCTGGATTTCATTATGGTTCTGTAAAGGTTGAAGACTACCCGGTAAACTTTGATGACGAGCTTTTCTTCGCATTTAACAGCCGGGTCAATATTGATGTATGCCTTATTAATGGCAGCAACCAGGCGGAGGAAAACCCTTTCAGATCGCTTTTTGCAAATGATAGCCTGTTCACTACTCATGCATTCAAAGAACAGGCAATTGATTACAATGTTGTGTCGCGCGCCGATGTACTGGTATTAAACCAGCTTAAAGATCTTAGCAGTGGGTTTCTTTCTGAACTGTCCAAGTTCAGCTCCCGTGGTGGAGCTATCATTCTAATCCCGGCACGTGATGCACATAGTGGGTATGGTCCGGTAATGCAGACCTTGGGATTGCCACTTTACAGTGCCCCTGATACCTCTGCTGTCCGGCTTCAGAAGGTTGATCTTTCGGGTAGATTTTTTTCCGGTGTGTTCGAAAAAATGGACGATCGCATCAACCTCCCGCTCGTCACATATCATTATCCCTTGCTAAAGCACAGCAGGAGTAATTTTCAGACATTGCTGCGATTGCAGAATGGTGATGAGTTCCTGGCTTCAACCAGTTACAGTAATGCCAGTGTTTATTTTTTTACTTCCCCGCTCGATGCCAGCGCCGGGAATTTTGTAAAACATGCCTTGTTTGTACCTGTGTTTTACCAGATGTGTTTTAAAAGCCTGCGCACACAGCCCATATTTTTTAATGTTTCAGAGAATGTGGTCATCGATCTGCGTAGCTCAAAACAGGGTGAACAACCTCCCCACATTAAAAAAATAAATTCAACAGTGGATATAATTCCTGAGGTAAGGTCAGCCAACAACAATTTATCACTGCGTACTAATAACCAGGTCGCCGAACCGGGATTCTATACAGTAACTCTCGCCGATAGCGCCATACTACCGCTTGCATTTAATTATCCGCGAAAAGAATCGGCCCTGGAATGTCACAGTCCGGCGGATCTTGAAAAAATGATCGCAGATAAAGGCTGGAAAAAAGTAAAGCTGGTGGATAATAACCAGGAAAGCATTTCCCGTCAGGTAGTGGAAGGTTCGGAAGGAAAAAAGTTGTGGAAATTATTTATATTTTTAGCACTGGCATTTATGGCCGCAGAAGTCGCGTTATTGAGATTTCTCCGGTAGTGTAATTGCAGGGCTGACACAAAATAGTTGAGCGCAAAATATCACACAAATGAATATACTGATCAGGCAGGCAAAGGTTGTTTCACCTCAAAACCCCAATAACCGCAAGGTGGTTGATATTTTAATCGAAGGCGGAATGATCACTTCCATTAAAAAATCCATTGCTGCAAAAGCAGGGGTAAAAGTAATTGAAGGCAGGGACCTTATGGTTTCTCCAGGCTGGGTGGACATGCAGTCCATTAGCTGCGACCCTGGCTTTGAGCACCGTGAAACCCTCGATACCCTGGTGAAGTGCGCTGCTTCGGGCGGTTTTACAGCGGTATGTATCCATAATCACAACCAGCCTGCGTTGCATAATAAAACGCAGATCGAATACATTGTAAACAAAACCGGTAACCGGGTAGTGGATGTTCTGCCTCTGGGTACCATTACTGTTGGAGGAAAAGGGGAAGACCTTGCAGAAATGTATGATATGCAACAATCAGGTGCTGTTGGCTTCAGTGATTATAAACATCCTATAAACGACGCTGGCATGATGCTTCGTGCTTTGCAGTATTCCGACAACATCGGTGCCTTGCTGGTGGCACACGCCAACGATCAGTACCTGTCGAGAGGCGGACAGGTGAATGAAGGTGAAACTGCAGTTGCTCTTGGCCTCAAAGGCATTCCTGCCCTTGCAGAAGAATTGATGATTCAGAGGAATATAAGCCTTCTTGAATACGGGGGAGGACGTTTGCATGTTCCTACCATCAGTACACGGGGTAGTATAGACCTGGTTAAAAAAGCCAAGGCTGCAGGACTTGCAATTACCTGCGGTGTGGCCGCTGCGAACCTGTTGCTGGATGATACGGAACTTGAAAACTTTGATACCAATTATAAGCTCGATCCTCCGCTGCGCTCTAAAAAAGACGTGACGGCATTGCGAGCTGCATTAAATAATGGTGTGATCGATGTGGTGGTGAGCGACCATGCACCTCACGACCCTGAAAGCAAGGAACTGGAATTTGACCTCGCCGATTTTGGAATGATCTCTTTGCAGACAACTTTTAGCTGCGCTTACCAGGCCGTGCAAAAGGCGGGTCTCGAAACTCTTATTACCGCTTTAACCTCACGTCCCCGCGAGATCCTGCAGCTTCCTGCAGTCACAATTGAAGAAGGACAAACAGCCAACATCACTATTTTTTCAACTACCGAAAAAACAAAGCTAACCGATAAGACCAACGAATCATTATCGCGTAATTCTCCGTTCTACAATAAAACGCTTGAAGGTAAAGTGATAGGGGTGATCAATGGAGCTAAAAGTTACTTTAACGCCTGATCTAAAGTAATTCCAGATATTTGATCTTGTAATGTACGTCGAGATTATATTCATTTTGAGTGCCGTTCTCGATTATCTCTTTATACAGTAAAAAACACTTTCTTTTTAAGGCAGGATCCGCATCTGTGTTGTTGAGCTCCATTGTGACATGAAGCTTTTCAAATAAAAGATCAGCGATCTTCTTTTTTTCATCAGAAAGTAAACTTGTGTTCCTTACGATCTGCATCTCAAAATCATTGTCGCTTAGATCCTGCAACGTCTGCAGTTTAACGCTGGTATATTTTGAAAAGGCTTCCTGCAGTTCTTCCTCAAATTTTTCAGTTTCCTTTTTCATGATAAGTGACCGAAGACGTGCCACCACTTTCCCGAATTCTTCCAGGTGCCTGTCAAGAAAATCCTTACGTATCATCTTTTGGAATTTAACTGTTCATACAAAGATATTATCTTGGGCAGAAGTAGCTCCTTTTCGTCATTATAAAGAACAAAATCTGCTTTCGCGATCTTTTCTGCCTGTGGCATCTGGCTGGCCAATCGTTGTTCAGCGTCTGTCCTGCTTATTTTCTCACGTTCACATAAACGGCTGATGCGCAATTCATCGCTGGCGGCAACCACAATTATTTTGTCGCACTGGTTTGCCACACTGGCTTCAAAAAGCAGGGCGCTTTCCTTAATGATCAGCCTGTTCTTATTTTGATTTACAAATTCCGTGAATAATTTTCCTACATGTGGATGCAGGAGCGCGTTTATTCGGGCACGTAAAGCAGCATCACCAAAAATGCGGGAAGATATATGCTGCCTGTTTATTTCCTGTGGCGAGGTATAGGCCTGCTCACCTAAAAGTGATTTTATCTCTTTTTGAATTTCAGGATCAAAGTAGCCTTGTTTTGCCACGTCGTCGCTCATAAAAACAGCGGCACCCAGCATGTGCAGCACGCGCGAAACTGTTGTTTTACCGCTAGCTATGCCACCGGTTAATCCTGCGATCATCTTTTTAATATGAGAATTTCAACTTCCGGCGGCTCAATATCCATAACAGTAACGTTGGATGGCACCGACTGCAGGTGTACAGGGCATTTCTTCGTCCTGTTATTTATTTTCCTGCTATCGATCCTCGCTTTGAACAGGGCGGTATCATTTTGGTTGAACGTGGTTTGCAGCGATGTAAAACGTAATTGTACCTGAGAAGGATAGATGTTTACCTGCTGTCTTCCATTATTGCCCGCATCATACACAGGAACAATAATAGTATGCTCAATAAGCCTCGAAACTTCGATAAGCACATGGGCGCTGCTAACGGAAGTGTAGACGTCATTGTCGGGACGGATGAACGTAATATCGCTGCTCACGTTCTGACTAAGATTATTAAGAGTTAAGGGCTGGGTGTAAATTGTATCAATGCTTGCTATCACCGACGTATCTCCCCAAATGGTAATAAAGTTGGGATTGATGACCGGTTTTTTAAAACCATAACCTTCCCGGCACTTAATAAAGAGTGGGATCTTAACGGGAACCACTTTCTGGTAACCTGTTTTTTCGGAAAAATACAAGGTATCAGGACTTACATGTTTAATATGTGTCTCAAAGTTCAGTACTTGCTCAAAATCAAGTTGCGACGAGGAGAGAATGTAGTTCTGATGCCTGTTAACGCTTTTCAGTTTATTAAAGTCGATCTCCAGTGTTTTATACGGTTTGCTTAACAGGATCAGTGACAGCTTTAAGCCGCTTGCCTTAACATCTGCAAAGATCTCGTCAGGCAGCTGTATCAGTGGTTTTTTATTAAGTGGAATATTTTTGAAGGTAACAGGCAGGCGCAACGTGTAGGTATAAACCGTGTTGAGCGCATGAGCAAGCCATAAAAAAGCGGCAATGAGCAGGCAAATAAAAAAAGCCTTGGTTTTACCAGGCTTTCTTTTGTTAGAAAAATATTTTACAGTTGTAGAACTGAACAAGGCTTTTAGTTTTGGTTAAGCGTTGCGGTTGCGTCGTTTGAAACGGCGTTCTTTGAGATCTTCATCTTGGTGCCGTCTTCCACTTCCATAATAAGTGTGGCATCTTCACGAACTTCTACGATCTTGCCATAAATCCCACCGATGGTCAGGATCTTATCACCTTTCTTCAATCCTTCAATATATTTTTTCTGATCCTTTGCTTTTTTCATCTGGGGACGTATCATGAAAAAGTAAAATACGACAATAATAAGAACAAGGGGAAGGAAGGACATAATTCCGCCGCCACTTTGCCCTGGCTGCGCTGGGGCCATTAAAATAAAAAGTTGATTCATTGTTGTTATTTGTTTTGTTGATTTATTTAGCTGTTTCAGGTACTATGATCTCGGTTTTGATTCGCAGTACCCTGGTGGCTGGTTCGCAGTTGGTTACAACGGTAATTGTTTTTTCCTGGAAACCGCTTTTTCCTTCACTGCTGAAAACCACGTCAATTTTACCTTTTTGTCCCGGAGCAATGGGTTCCTTAGGCCATTCCGGCACTGTGCAACCGCAGCTTCCACTGGCACCACTGATTATCAGGTTACTTTTGCCGGTGTTTGTGAACGAAAATGAATGCGTTACCCTCTCACCCTGCGTAATTTTCCCAAAATCGAATTCCAGTTCGTCAAACTTGATCTCAGGCAGATCTTCATTTCTTTTTCCGTCTGCACTTTCTGAATTGGAGATCGAATCAGTGTTTACTGTTCCATCATTTTTATCGCTGTTGCAGGAAATAAAACCGAGAACGCACAGAGCAATAATAACTTTTTTCATAGCGGGCATAAAGATACTGAGAATAGACGGATAAGAAAATAAAAAAAACTAAATCGCGTACGCCTGCCCTGGTATCAGAACTTGGCGCGGATTTTACGCATCTTCCTTTTCTTGCTGAAGAATCCTGAATTGCGGACCCTGTAAAAACTTGCCTTACCGCGGATAACATATGCATAACTCAGGCTCAGAGTAACATAGGCATCTTTATGTTCGGCATCACCACGTTTCATACCCCAGTCGTGACTTTGATAGGCACCTGGGTTATCATCCTTGGTTTTTTTATCGAGCTCGTCCTTGCGGAGAATCAGACCGCGCATGTATGGATCTTTTGGATCGGCCGGATATTGACCGCTGATATCATCCAGGTAATCAGTAAATGTTTTGCGGTAGTTCATTTCAAAACCAAGACGATGTCTCCTGTTGAAAGTGAAATAAAAGCCGATGCCCATAGGGATGTTCGCAACTACCTTTCGGTAAACCACTCCTTCTGTGGCAAGAGGCTGCAAGGCTACCCATTCTCCTTTATAGTAGGTTTTCGGATTGGTATAGAACGCGCCAACTCCTGCAAATAAATATGCCCTGAAACCATTTCGGTACCTGTAAGTATTTCCAAGGTCATTGTTTTCGTAAAAGAAATAGTTGGCAGTAAGTCCAAGGTCGAAGATATCATTCTTGAAATTCCAGTTCCTGAATTTGCGGCCAGGGTTGGTTGACAACGCGTCATCCCCTTCAATCCTCAGGTATTCCATTCCAAGTTTGAAAGATATTTTTGGCCTCCATTTATAACGGACAAATCCGCCGACATTCCAGCGGGTTTTTGAAAGCTTTACGTCAGCAATAAAGTCACGGCGGGTCTTTTCCTTACCTCCGATATCGCCCAGGTAGTTACTGGCCCCGGCAGAACCACCTACGTCCCAGAGCCACTGACCATTAAGGGAGACAGACAAAACAGAGAAGAAAACTAGTATAAATGACCTCATTTTAACATTTTATGCCAGTCAAATATAAAGAATTATTTACCTGATTTTTGATTATTAATTCCTTTTTTTAAAAGTCGTGTCTTAAAAACCATTAATTTTCTCCGGAATCAGCATCTGAGCAATATATGGATAACAACAGGATCTGCAGTTTGTTTAATATCGAAAAACCGATCATCCAGGCAGGTATGATCTGGTGCAGCGGGTGGGAGCTTGCGAGTGCTGTGAGTAATGCCGGCGGACTGGGACTTATTGGTTCCGGCAGCATGTACCCCGATGTACTAAGGGAACACATCCGTAAATGTAAAAACGCCACTACCAAACCTTTTGGTGTTAACGTACCATTATTATATCCCGATATTGATAAACACATCGCAGTTATTATTGAAGAGGGTGTGAAGATCGTGTTTACCAGCGCGGGAAATCCAAAAACATGGACCGCTCATCTGAAACAGCAAGGCATTACAGTAGTGCACGTGGTGAGTGCAGTAAAATTTGCCGTAAAATGTGAAGAAGCAGGAGTAGATGCAATTGTTGCCGAAGGTTTTGAGGCCGGGGGACACAATGGCAGGGAGGAAACAACCACCATGGTTCTTATTCCTCAGATCCGTGCAGCGGTAAAAACTCCAGTGATAGCTGCCGGGGGCATTGCAGGTGGAAAACAAATGGCAGCTGCGTTTGCGCTTGGTGCCGAGGCGGTTCAGGTGGGAAGCAGGTTCGTGGCCAGCCACGAAAGCAGCGCACATGTAAATTTTAAGACCGCTGTTGTGGACGCCAAAGAGGGCGATACTCAGTTAACACTCAAGCAGCTTACTCCGGTGAGATTACTTAAAAATGATTTCTTTAAGAGGGTAGATGCCGCAGAAAAGGAAGGTGCCGGTGTTGATGAATTAAAAGAGTTGCTTGGAAGGGCCCGTGCAAAAAAAGGAATGTTCGAAGGCGACCTTGCAGAAGGGGAGCTCGAAATAGGGCAGGTGAGTGCCATGATCCCAACCATAAAGCCTGCAGCCGAGATCCTGAACGATATCTATAGTGAGTTTCGCAATACACTGACACAGCTTTCAGCCCTTTGTCCTTAGTGCATTACACCAGCCTGAATGCTGAGCCTTATGTTAGTATTAATCTTAATTTTGAACCTTTATTTATTATATGATCACGTTCCGGAAATTTAAGCTGAAAAATAATCTCACCTTTATTGTGCACGAAGATAACAGCAGCCCACTGGCTTGCTTAAATATCCTGTACGACGTGGGAGCGCGCGATGAGGATGAGTCCAAGACCGGTTTTGCACATCTTTTCGAGCACCTGATGTTCGGGGGCAGCGTTAACATTCCTTCTTACGACGAGCCCCTGCAAATGGTGGGTGGCGAAAACAACGCATTTACCACTAACGATATCACCAATTATTATTGTACGGTGCCGGCTGCCAATCTCGAAACAGCTTTCTGGCTCGAGAGCGACCGGATGCTCAGTCTTGCTTTCACCGATAAAAGCCTGGAAGTTCAGCGTAATGTTGTTATCGAAGAATTCAAACAGCGTTATCTTAATCAGCCTTATGGCGATGTGTGGTTATTGCTGCGGCCCCTGGCATATCAGCAGCATCCATACAAATGGGCGACCATAGGTAAAGAGATAAAACATATTGAAGATGCTACCATGAACGATGTGCGTTCATTTTTTAAAAAGCATTACAATCCTTCCAATGCCATTGTAGTGGTGGCGGGCTCCATAAAATATGAAGAAGTAAAAGCTCTGGCAGAAAAATGGTTTGCTCCCCTCGAAGCCGGTGTAAAGCCTGCGCGTAATCTTCCTGCTGAACCACCGCAAACGCAGCCCCGCCGCCTCACCGTGGAGCGTGACGTGCCTGCAGATTCCATATACAAGGCATACCATATGTGCTCGCGTTACGATAAAGAGTATCATGCGGTGGATCTTGTTTCAGATATTCTCAGCAGGGGAAATTCATCCCGCATGTACAAATCCCTGGTTAAGGAGCGACAGCTTTTTTCTGAGATAAGTGCATATGTGATGGGCGATTTCGATAAAGGACTTTTTGTGATCAGCGGAAAGATCCCTGCCAATGTAAAGATCGAAGATGCAGAAAAGGGAATTTTTGAGGAGATCGAAAAGATGAAAAAGGACCTTGTTGCTGAAGATGAGCTTCAGAAATGCAAGAACAAGGTAGAGTCCAGCGTAACTTTCAGCGAGACCGATATTCTTACCAAGGCAACAAACCTGGCCCTTTCAGAACTCCTTGGTGATGCAGAGCTTATTAATGAAGAAATAAGCAGGTACGCCGCAGTAACACGAGAAGATATCAGGACCCAGGCAAATAAGGTGCTGGATGAAAACAACTGCAGTACCCTGTATTATCTTGCAAAGAAAAATTGATGATTACAGTAAACGATATTATCAGCCGTTTAACGTCACTGGGTATGCCTGCAAAAGTGGTGGACCGTTACAATGAGCCGCACCGGTATTATCATAATAGCGTGCACCTTCAAAAAATACTGCATCATTTAGGAAAAGATGTTAGTAATGATGAACTGTTTCTGGCAGCCGTGTATCATGATGCTGTTTACGATCCCAAACGTGATGATAATGAAGAAAGATCAGCAGCACTATTTGCAACTGATGCCAAAAACAGCGGGTTAAAAGCAGAGTTGATCAACGAGGTGAAACAGATGATCCTCGATACCAAAACACATAAGCCTTCCTCCGAAAGATCGGCAAAGCTTCAGAAAGCCGACCTGTATATTCTTACTGCTTCGCTGGAGGAGCAGATTGAACATGAGCATAATATTTTCAGGGAATACCAGTTCGTGGATTTTAACCGTTACCGTGAAGAAAGAATAAAGATTTTATCCTCGCTGAATTCGGGAGGCACGTTAAACGATCTTATCAATTATGTACGGCTGCGAAAACCTACAATCGGTGTTTTTTGCGGCAGCTTTAATCCTTTTCACAGGGGACATTATAATGTCCTGGAAAAGGCAGAGAAGATTTTCGATAAGGTGATCATTGCCTTCGGAAATAATCCGGAAAAATCAGAAAAAACCTGGCCGCGGCCCACTGCTATTGGCTTTCGCCAGATAGAAGAGTATAACGGGCTGCTAACCGATTTTGTCGGCTCTCTCGATTACCCGGTTGTGGTTATCAGGGGACTGCGTAACTCAACTGACTTCCAGTACGAACAGAATCAGTACCGGTACCTGCAGGAGTTATTGCCGGGTATCAGGATCGTGAATATTTTCTGTGACAAGGAATTTGAGCATATCAGCTCTTCCGGTATCAGGACCCTTGAACGATTTGGCAAGCACCATAAATATCTCCTGGACTAAAATGACCCGGCAGCAGGAGAAAAGGTACACCTTCTTTTACAGTATACTGAGTGCTATCCTGTTTTTTATTGTGGCATTGCGATGCTGGCTGGTGCCATTTGCGCACGATGAAGTAGCCACCTTCTTTTTTTATATTCAACCCGGCGATTTTCTTCCGTTCAGCTCCCACCCCGATGCAAATGGCCACTTTTTAACCAGCGCATTAGGATGGCTCTGCTTTAAGGCGTTTGGATCATCACCTTTTGCTTTGCGATTACCTTCACTGTTTGCCTTTTTAGTGTTGTGTTATGCTGTTTATAAGATCACCACACTTATGCGCAGTTTACGTGCAAGGTTGATTTTTGTTTCGTTGATCCTTTTCTCCTTCAACTTTCTCAACTTTTATTCATTGTGCAGGGGATACGGATTATCCATGTCATTCC
>CBIHOL010000080.1:0-21426 GCA_966211905.1 uncultured bacterium | reverse complement strand
ATGCTTGATCGTGTTGAAGTTGTTCGTAACAGAAACTACTATTTTATAGTAATATGTATTTACGTATCGATATTTATCAATTCATATGTGTTTTTTCAATACCCATTTGAGTTTTATTTTGGGTATCTCATTTACCTGGTTTTGCTCCCAATTTTTATTTTTCGTTACGGTTTCACCCGAGACCTGCCAATGATATTTTTCGTATTACTGGTTACGGGCATTTTCAATATTTTTCTTGGCAACAATTCTGTTGGCCAATTCGTAAAGATTTTTACGGGATTACTTCTTTCCTACTTTTTTTACTATTATGTAATAATTGAATTCAAATTTGACGTGGAACAACTTTTCAAATGGTACCTCAAGGGGGCATTCATTGCTGCGATGATTGGCGTATTCCAATTTATGTCATTCCAGGTTGGATTCGTTAAAGGTTACAACTACCAATGGCTTTTTAATAAGTGGGGCCTTGTGCCAGGTGGGAATTTTGGAATACGCTTAAACTCCATATTTGCAGAACCGACCCACCTGGCTGCTGTGCTTTCAGCGGCATTTTTTGTTTCGGTTTATAATTTATTTGTCCGTACACCATATTATCTTTCCCGGTTTCAAGGGTCAGTGATCATAGTGATTTATATACTTTCCTTTTCCGGTCTAGGACAAATAGGGATATTCCTGACACTTGTATTTCTCGCAGTAAATTTTGGGTTGCTTCGTTATATTTTCGTGGCAATTCCTGCCGGAATCTTGCTATTTAATGTTATGTATAACAATGTGCAGGATTTCCGGGATAGATACACGAGTCTCGTAGAACTTTTCACTACCGGCAAATTTGAACTCGGAAAAACCCATGGGTCATCATTTATCCTTTATAATAACTATCGCGTAGCCACAGAAAATTTTAAAAGTCATTTTATTTTCGGAACTGGTCTTGGGTCTCATCCGACAGCTTTTGAAAAATTCTCTATTGCAAAAGATATCAAAATTTATGGATTTAATTTAAATTCGGCCGATGCCAACTCTATGCTACTTAGATTGATCTCCGAAACAGGGCTGTTTGGTGTAGGTCTCTTCGTGATCATTATATTTAAATGTTATGTAAGGCGCGACCCGAACGAGGAAAAAAATCATTGGCTTATAAGCAATGCTATTTTAATAATGATCTTGTTGAATTTATTCCGGCAGGGCCACTATTTCCTGAATGGATTCCCCTTTTTTGTATTACTATACTATTTTAATTTTCTTTCCTACAGCGGGAAACTAGAAACTGACAATTTCGGCTCATAAATAAATTACTAGTAACCGCTCCCTTTACCGTAACCATATCCATAACCGTAGCCGTAGCTATACCCGTAGCCACGGTAATAATATCTCCTGGAGGTTTTGGTTACACCATTAAGCAATAGCAATACATTTTTAAGATTATTATTCGCTATTACACCTTCAAGAAAAGTGATCACTTTTTTTGAACTCGTTTTTGTGTTAAGCACAAAGATGGACGCATCTGTAAATTGCAGCAGATACATAGAATCCGATAACAATCCGGCAGGAGGCGTATCAATAATTACATAATCAAATTCGGTCTTTGCCTTTTCGATTAAATCTCTTAATTTGTCTGATAACACAAAATCTGAAGGATTCGGTGGCACCGGTCCTGAAAACAGGCACCATAGATTTTGAACGTGGGTAGCTGTAATGATTTCTTCAAACGTGCTCTGCCCGGTTATATAGGTGGTGATACCCTTTGACTGTGCCGGCAACCCGAACCGGCGGAAAATTTTTGGCTTATGAAGATCTAACTCAATTAAAACAGTTTTTGCACCAGCTTTAGCCAGCAAGGTAGCAAGATTTGAACTTGTGAACGTTTTCCCCTCACCAGGCAAAAACGAAGTAACTAGGTACGTTTTTGCATCCACGTCTATATTCGCATATTGCAAATTTGTGCGCATGCTACGAAAAGCTTCTGCGATAGCAGAATTGGGTTCCTGGTCAACAATCAACCCTTCGCTTTCTTTGTTTCTAATCAGAGGCAAGACTCCAACTAACGGAAGGGAGGTAAGGTCTTTTAAATGTTCAACAGTTTTAATTTTCGAAAAATAGGCCGACCTGATAAATATTATTATCAGACTAAGCACTAATCCAACCGATATAAATTGCTGCTGGATTTTCGCTTTGTCAGGAGAATCAATACCAATAAAGCGAGGAGCCTCCACTATTTTCACATCCGGTACTATGCTTGCACGGGCAATTTTTGTACTCGCCTTTTTCTCAAGCAAAAAATTGTACAGCTGTTCACTTACAGTCGCCTTCCTTTGTATATTCAATAAATCCCTCTGTTTTGCGGGAATCAGCTTAGCTTCGTTAATATAATCAAGGATCTCAGCGTTAAGATTTTTTATTTGTTGTTCTGTGGCCTTTCTGGTATTATAGATGTATGTGAGCAGATCCTGCTTCGTTTTTTTTATACTCGTTTGCAAGTCAGCGATCACAGGATTTGAGGCACGAGCGACGTTAAATGCTTTATTTAACTCTATCTGCTTATTGTATAAATCCATTACTGAGGTGGACATAAAGCCCTGCTTTTCAAAAATAAAAACATTTGGGGGTAGAAACTGAGGATCTTTATCTTCAATAATATAGTTCTCAAGATCATTCAGTGCATTCACCTGCAATTGCAACTGTGAACGTTGTCCGTCATAAGTGCTGATTTTGCCAAGAAAATCCGTCTGCTGCCAATCCAGGTTTATAATTGACTTTTTTTCCTTGTAATTTTGCATTGTATCTTCAATGCTTTTTAAAGAAAAAGTGATTTCGTTCAACTGCCTGTCGATATAGGCCACAGTCCTTTCATTCAATTCGTATTTGCTCTTTAATTTGTTCTCAGAGTAAACTTTATTTAAGGTATCGAGGATCATAACAGCACGATCTGGAATCACATCCTTAAGTTCAATTTTTAAAATTTGGGTGTATTCAGGGTTATCCACTCGTAAATTAGTTCTGATTTCCGAAATAAGATTCTCTTTGCTATGAATACTAAACTGATAGAATATCTCCCTTAAGTTATTGGCAGTTTCCTCATTAAAACCTTCAAGCCAGTCAACTCGTATATGCAGGTCCAAATCAACCAGGTCGCGGTTAAAAAAACCCTTTTTTGTAATATTCTTTCCATTTGATTCGTATGTAATTTCGTATTTGTCCTTATTTACAACTTTAAAATCAAAGATTTTCTCATATAAATCAGGATTAAGTCCGTTAACATGAATTTTATAAGGCATGTTGTGGAAATATTCTGTCGTCCGCACTTTGCCAACAATAAAATAGGACACCTGGATTTCATCTAAAATTCTACCCACAGTTTGGCTGGTGAGGTCATATGATTTAATTATACGTGTCTCATTCGAATTATCTATAAAAGAAGAAGAATAGAAACTTGCATCGCTAAGTACATTGTTTTTATAGTACTGATCCTCGGATTTAATTAAAAACTCCGTAGAAGCCTTATACACGGTTGTAAGGCGATAAACGTAAAACATACCTATTGCCATAAAGACCGGAAGAATGAGAATTGGCACCCACCAATTAGACTTAACGATCCTGATGATCATGTTAAAGTCCTTTTGCGTGATTATGGCCTGCTTTTTATTAAGGGCGGGGGATTGCGACACAGAAAAATTTAGTTAACAAATATAAAGTTTTAATGGCTCTGATGTAGGATTTCAGGAATTTTTGTATCTTTATAAGCTATATCAATGAGATCGCCAAAACTACGCTTAACCCTTCTTAGTATCATTGCCGGAGCTACTTCGGTTTTTGCTCAGCCACCCGCCCCACCTTCAGGTAGTCCATCCTGCTGGCCTCCGCCTTGTGTTCCTATTGATGGTGGTATCACCATTTTAATGGCTGCTGGTGCCGCTTATGGTGCCAAAAAGATCAGCGATTCCCGCAAAAAGGCTCAAAAGCTGTAACTGCACCCTCATGAAGGCGCTAAAATTTAATGCCTTTTCCCGTTTTATCATTACCTCCGGGTTCCTTTATCTCTTCCTTTATCTCATTTACCAATTCGTTGTTAAACGTTATACGTATTACGACCAAGGCTTTATAAGCTGGATCATCCGTTCGGCTGAAGCTTTCCTGAATCTTATTGGCTACAAGACCTTTACCGTACTCCAGGACCGCGATTTCCAGGTCTTGGGTATTGACGGCTCCAACGGTGTCTGGATCGGGTCCAATTGTAATGCCTTAAAACTCTTCGGATTATTTGCCGTATTTATTATTGCCTACCCGGGTGCGCACAAAAATAAATGGTGGTTCATTCTGCTGGGAATCGTGGCCATTCATCTTCTCAATATCCTACGCGTTGTTGCACTGGCCATGATCGCCAATTACGATTATACCTGGCTGGATTTTAATCATACCTATACCTTCACCTTTATTATTTACGGCTTTATTTTTTTCCTCTGGATGCTCTGGGTAAACCGCTTCTCAAAAATTCAGCCTGCCAATGAACAATCCCAGGACTAAATGGTGGATCCTGTTTATCGCGCTGTTCGCTGTTTGCGGATATTTCCGTGAGTTCTTTTTTGTGCACATGAACAATATCATGTACATGACCTATTACCACAAAACCTCTGTCCTTAAAGTACCAGCGGTAATGAAAGTTTTTGAAAGCTTTGATTATCCTACACTCTATTATTCCAAGTATTTTTTTACCGTGGCCTGGGTGCTGCTCTTTTATTTTCTCAATTATTTTGCGCTTAAAAAACTGAGCGATGTGCCCGTTTTCAGGCGTGTTCTTTTCGCCGCTTATTGCACTATGCTTCTTCTGTCTGCCCTGGCTATGGGGTACGGATATTTTACAACAAATACGCTGCTTAACGACGAATACACGGTCAGCCGATGGCTCATGGGCGTTGCGCAAAGTCCGATTATTTCCTTAATTTTATTGGCTTCAGAAAAACTTTACATCAAATCTTTATCATGATCAAAAAAGACACCACCATATTTAATCTTATCAAAGAAGAGCTTCACCGCCAGACCACCGGTATTGAATTAATTGCCTCCGAAAACTATGTGAGCGACCAGGTAATGAAAGCCATGGGCAGCGTGCTCACCAATAAATACGCAGAGGGACTTCCCTTTAAACGTTATTACGGTGGCTGCGAAGTGGTTGACAAAGTAGAGCAGCTTGCCATAGACCGCGCTAAGGAATTATACGGAGCTGCATGGGTGAACGTTCAACCCCACTCAGGCGCACAAGCCAATGCAGCTGTAATGCTGGGCTGCCTTAAGCCTGGTGATACTATCCTGGGCCTCGATCTATCGCATGGAGGTCACCTTACTCACGGCTCTGCAGTGAGTTATTCAGGAAAATTATACCGTCCGACTTTTTACGGTGTGGACAAGGAAACCGGCACTATTAATTACGATACCGTTGAAGAAACAGCGAAAAAAGAAAAACCTAAAATGCTTATCTGCGGCGCCAGTGCCTATTCCCGCGACTGGGACTATAAACGCCTGCGACAAATTGCAGATTCTGTAGGTGCCATTCTTTTAGCAGATATTTCACACCCAAGCGGCATGATCGCCAAAGGAATTTTAAATGACCCTCTTCCGCATTGCCACGTTGTTACCACTACCACACACAAAACATTACGTGGTCCCCGCGGTGGCATGATCATGATGGGCAAGGATTTTGAAAACCCGTTCGGAGAAAAAACACCAAAAGGTGAAACAAAAATGATGAGCAATGTGCTCGACATGGCTGTATTTCCAGGCATCCAGGGCGGTCCGCTGGAGCATGTGATCGCTGCAAAAGCAGTGGCATACGGAGAAGCGCTTACTGATGAGTACATGCATTATTGTGTGCAGGTAATTAAAAACGCTCAGGCTATGGCCAAAGGATTTGTTGACCTGGGTTATAATATCGTTTCAAAAGGAACTGATAATCATATGTTCCTCATCGACCTTCGCAGTAAGAACCTCACAGGTAAAGACGCACTCGCTGCTTTAGAGCAGGTAAATATCACTGTGAACAAAAACATGGTGCCATTTGATGATAAGAGTGCTTTTGTTACGTCAGGCATCCGCATTGGTTCACCTGCCATTACCACACGCGGTTTGAAAGAAAAAGAATGTCAGAAGATCGTGGAACTGATCGACAGTGTGCTGATGAACCGGGAAAATCCAAAGGAACTCGCCAAAGTGAAAAAGAAGGTGAATACCATGATGGAGAAGTATCCGTTGTTCGCGGGGTGATTTTAACCACTAAGAGCACTAAGACCACTAAGTAGGCACTAAGAAAAGTGCAGTCTTGCAACAGCGTCGCTCTCACTTTTCACAACAGGTATATAAACTATGTCAACAATGTGCCCATGTGGTTAAGCAAGCCGCACTCTCTATGTGTCTATGTGTCCTATGTGGTTAAAAAAAAGACCGCACTACTTATCCTGTGTTTTTTCACCGCTGCCACATACTCGCAGAACCTCGACTACCAGATCCTCCACACCATCAACGCCGGTGACTACCCTAAGTGGGATAACGCCATGCGCAATGTATCCGATGCGGTATACATTATAGGTCCCACCGTTCCTGTAGCTATCACACTTCATGGGTATTTCTCACACGATAAATCACTTCTCTGGAGTGGTTACAAAAGTGCTATCTCTATCGCGTGTGCTATGGCTATTTCAACTGCTTTAAAATATTCGATCGACCGGCAAAGACCCTATGACAAATATCCCGGCGATATCATTCCCAAAGGTGAAGCAACCACGGCTTCGTTTCCAAGCGGTCATACCACCTCAGCTTTCGCAACGGCAACGTCATTGAGTCTCTCCTACAAAAAATGGTATGTCACAGTTCCCGCTTACATGTATGCCTGTCTGGCCGGTTATTCGCGGATGCGGCTGGGGATGCATTATCCATCTGATGTGCTTGGAGGCGCTATCCTGGGGACAGGAACCACACTACTTACCTGGCACATAGCCAAAAGGATCTCAGAGAAGAAAAAGAAACCGTTGCCTCCTGCAGTCGAATAGCGACGTGGTTATTTTGAAACACATAGTCACATAGTTTGCATAGAAAAGTTCCCGTTTGCGCGGAACCACTTTAACCACATAGTGCACATAGTTTTTCATAGAAAAAAAGCGACACATAGGTTTTGAAGTAAACTTCAAAACAATTTATTACCCTAGCAAACGTGAATTTTTCGCAACGCGAAAAATTTATGTGTTACTGTTACTTTTGAGAATAAGGAAGAGAATAAACTATGTAAACTATGTTTACTATGTGGTTAAGAAAAACGCTGTTTGCCTGTGCGGTGGGCGTTGTGCCCGTAGTGAACCCTTTGTGCCCGTTGTGTTTCAGCACCCTGATGCAAGACACATCAACCGAAAAATAGAAGCGAAATACTACTTAAACCTCTCGAGTACCTGAAGCAACTTATCAATTTCCTCCTTGGTATTAAAAGAATGAATACAGATGCGGATCCGTTCGGACCCCGGCCTCACCGTCGGACCCTTCAACGCTCTTCGCAATCTTCGGCATTTTTTCCTGCTTTAAGAAACGCAATGCAGGACCGCTTAGTGTAAAAACAAGCTTTAGCTTGTTTTTCCTTAGTTGTCTCTTCTTAGTGGTTTCTTAGTGTACTTCGTGTACTTAGTGGTTACAAAATACTCGCTGCTACAGCATCGATAGTTTATTTAAATCTTT
The DNA here is from genome assembly GCA_966211905.1 of uncultured bacterium. Lineage (GTDB taxonomy): Bacteria > Bacteroidota > Bacteroidia > B-17B0 > Aurantibacillaceae > Aurantibacillus. The sequence continues at coordinate 13,719 of CBIHOL010000080.1, read as the reverse complement.
CCAGGACGGTTAACAATTTATCAATCTCCTCTTTTGTATTGAACGAATGTATACAAATACGAATCCTCTCCGACCCCGGCCTCACGGTCGGGCTCTTAACCGCCCGCACATGGATATTCTGTTCCGCGAGCATTTTTTCTAAACGATCCACCTGCTCATTGCTGCCGAGCACAATGCTGTGAATGCCGCTCTGGCTTTTAATGCAGTTACGGATATTAGAAGCCCGGCCATAGAAATAAGAAATATTGCTTTGCAGCTGATCTTTCTGCTTGGTTTCGATAAGCAGTTGGTACGCGTGCTTAATGGCCTCAATGGAATGTAAAGGAAGAGCCGTTGAATAAATAAATGATCTCGCAAAATTAATAAGATAGGTTCTCAGAACTTCACTTCCCACAACAGCGGCACCGTGACATCCCATTGCTTTGCCATACGTGTAGATCCTTGCAAAACATTTATGTTCTATAGCAAGTGCATTGCATAATCCACGACCCTGGCTCCCGAAAACACCGATCGCATGGGCCTCATCCACGATTAAAAAAATGTTCTTGGTTGGTTTACAGATCTCCACCAGCTCTAAAAGCGGGGCGGTATCACCATCCATAGCATACACGCTTTCAACCACCACATAAATATTCTCAAAGTTCTTATGGTGACGAACGATCAGTTCTTCGAGTGCACCAATATCGTTGTGCTTGAACTTATAATGTGTGGCCTGACTTAATTTTACACCATCATACGTAGAACCGTGCACATTTTCATCGTACAGGATAAGATCGTTTCGCTGCGGAACACTCGACAACAGGCCGAGGTTGGCATCATAACCTGAATTAAATATGAGCGCAGCAGGTCCGTGATGGAAAAGAGCGATCTGTTTTTCCGCTTCTTCGGTATATTGATTGTTACCGCTGATGAGTCGTGATCCGGTAGCGCCTACTACAAAATCGGGGGAGTTCATGGAGCTGGCCAGCTTTTCGCGCAGCATTCCTGATTTTGAGAATCCCAGGTAATCATTGCTGCAGAAATCAATTTCGGGATATGAATGACTGAGGGTGCGAAGCGCCCCGCTATGCTCGCGCTCCATCAGCGCTTTGGTAAGGTGTGTGGGTAAATTATTCACATGTAAAAAATTTAATCATTCCTTAAAAGAGATCCATCCAAACAAAAATAACAATTTGATCCGGATTTTTTTCCTTTAACCCTGAATGATCCTGCCGTCACGCATAGAGAGGGTCCGGTCGGCCATCCTGGCGAGCTCGGCGTTATGGGTCACAATTACGAAGGTTTGCCTGAAGTTATCCCTAAGATTAAAAAAAAGACGGTGCAGCTCTTCGGCATTCTTGCTGTCCAGGTTGCCACTTGGCTCGTCGGCGAAAATAACCTTTGGCCTGTTGATGAGAGCCCTTGCCACAGCCACCCGTTGCTGTTCGCCCCCACTCAGCTCAGAGGGTTTATGATCGGTCCGTGAGCCCAGGTTAAGCAATTCGAGCAGTTCAGCGGCCCGTAATTCACTTTCCTTTTTTCCTTTTTTTCCTATAAGGGCGGGAATGCATACGTTTTCAAGGGCAGTAAATTCAGGTAGCAGCTGGTGGAACTGGAACACAAAACCGATATTCTGATTGCGGAATGCCGCAAGTTTTTTGTCGTTAAGTGAAAATACGTCCTCTCCTCCAATGCTCACACTGCCGGCGTCGGGCCTGTCGAGCGTTCCTAATATAGTAAGCAACGTGGTTTTACCTGCTCCCGAAGAGCCGACAATAGAAACCACTTCCCCCTCGCGGATCTCAAGGTCCACGCCCCGAAGGATCTCAAGTCCTGAAAATTGTTTTTGTATGTTCCTGGCAGTTATCATTCAGGACAAATATAAATAACACATTGCTGTTATCAGGAGCACGCCGAGAATATCGAGCACAATTCCCACTTTAAACATATCTTTTATATCAATGAGCTGTGTGCCAAACACAATTGTGTTGGCCGCCGTGGCGACCGGGAGCATAAAACCGAGAGAAGCCGCAAACGTTGCAGGCATCATTAATAACAATGGTGGAAGCTCCAGGTCTTTCTGCAAGGCTATCATAATGGGAATAGCCAGCTGGATGCTGGCAATATTGGATGCAAACTCGCTGATGAGCGTGACGATAGTGCAGATACCAAGAATAATGAGCAGGGGCGGAACGCCTTTCAGCACAATAAGACTTCCGGCCAGCCACTGGCTCAGGCCGCTTACTTTAAAACCGTAGGCCAGCGCAAAGCCCGAACCGAACATCAGGATGATATCGTATCGTAATTTTTTAGCGTCCTCCCACACAAGCAATGCTTCTCCCCTGTTCTTTTTTGAGGGGATAAGAAATAAAGTAACAGCTGCCAGCAATGCCACGAAGGAATCATCAATAAACTTCGGAACTTTAAAAATATGGTTCCAGCCATAAAATTTCCAGCTGCCAAAATCCAGGTCGGCGCGGGTGAACCATAACAGGATGCAGGAAATAAAAATACCGCACACCCATTTTTCCTCCCAGCTGAATCTCCCCAGCAGCTTATATTCCGATTCAAAAAAACTCCGTTCAATATTCAAGGTTACTTTATTTTTTAAAAAATAAGTGTAGAGCACATAATACACGATCATCAGGAATACGAAGGAGATAGGAAAACCGATTAAGCTCCATTTCAGAAAGTTCAGATCCTCATTCATTGGGAATGCCTGCTTGTAGGCGGAAAAGAAATACATATTCGGAGGCGTACCAACGGGCGTGGCCAGTCCCCCGGTGGTGGCTGAAAAAGCAAGACCCATTAAAAGTGCTGATGCAAATTTTCCCTCGTTCTTCGGAATATATTTTTTTGTTTCATGGATAAGAGCCAGCACCGCGCTGAAGAGCATCATAGTGGTGGCGGTATTACTGATCCAGTTACTTATAAGATAGGTGGCCAGCATGACGCCGAATAAAATAGTAGCCGGATTTTTTCCGACTATGGATAAGATCTTAATGGCGATACGTTTATGGAAGCTCCATTTTTCGATGGCGAAGGCCAGCATGAATCCCCCGATAAAAAGAAAAATTATGGAATCGGAATATTGCTGTGCTACGGTGGTAGCTTCTGCAATTCCCAGCACGGGCAGCATAAGCACAGGCACCATGGCCGTAACGGCGAGTCCAACTGCTTCGGTAAACCACCATACACACATCCACACGGCGACACCAGCCATGAGGCTAACCTGCCTGTTACCCGGATCGAGGTCGGTGAAGGTCCACACGAAGACCGCCAGCAGAGGACCCAGCGCCTGAAAAATGTATTGTTTGTTTCCTTTCAAACAGGTTTGATTGGTGATGAAGATACGGCAAAAGTACGAAGTACGAGGGACGAAGTACGAGGGACAGTTGGGTGTCACTCGTTCATATTACACGACTTCAATGAAATTATAATAAAAATTTTGCCACTCTCAGTGTATTTCTTAGTGGACTAAGTGCTCTTAGTGGTTAAAAATGACCCAGAATGATTATTTTTGTTTGATATGGCCAGATTCATTCCTCATGCCAGGAAATCATACGAATTCATTTCCGACAAACTTTGGAAAGTCAGGATAAACAAGGTCGATAAACGACAGGGTTTGTTCATAAGGCAGGCACGTGTATTTGCTCTTGCATTTAAAGGCTTTCGCGATGACAAATGCCTGATTGCGGCCACTGCCCTCACCTTTTACACGCTGTTTTCCATTGTACCCATCCTGGCCCTTGTGTTTGCAATTGCCAAAGGTTTTGGTTACGAAAAGGACCTGGAACAGCAGATCCTTACCAACTACACGGAATATTCAGAAGTGTTATCGAATGCTTTTGTGTATGCGAACTCTATGCTCTCAACTACGCACGGCGGACTGATCGCTGGTTTTGGTATCGTATTATTGCTCTGGAGTGTAATGCAGCTGCTGATCAATATTGAGAACAGCTTTAATGTGATCTGGCACGTGCGCGTGGGTCGCAGCTGGTTCAGAAAAGTGACCGACTACCTGACCATCATGCTGATCGCTCCTATTTTTTTGATCGTTTCTATTAGTCTCACCATTGCCATACAGACCAAAGTAAGCGACTACGAATTTCTTGGCGCTGTGGGGACATTTTTTATGAAGGTGCTTTCAACGTCGCTGATCGCTACCATTTTCCTGTTCCTGCTGATGGCTCTGCCTAACACCAAGGTCAATTACAAATACGCCATTACTGCGGCAATTATTTCTGCAATTGCATTCGAACTTTTAAGCTGGGGATATGTGCGTTTCCAGGTAGGAGCAAACAGGCTCAACGCTATTTACGGAGGTTTTGCAGCGCTTCCTCTCTTCCTCATATGGGTGCAGTATAACTGGTATATCGTTTTATTCGGGGCGGAAGTCTGCTTCGCTTATCAGAACGTTGATCATTACGAGCTCGAGGAGGATATACAGAACCTCAGCGTGCGATATAAAAAAGTGATCGCCTTGCTGATCGCCAACCTGGTAACGAAACGTTTTTATAACCGGGAAAAGTCGCTCACGCTGGCGCAGATCTCCGAAAAGCTTGACCTGCCATCAAGGCTCACGGCCAATATCATTAATGAATTTGTGGAAGCCGGCATTTTTGTGGAAGTGCGAACCAACGATGACAAAGAGATCGTATATCAACCCGGCATTACCGAAAGCAAGTTTACCGTGAAATATCTTATTGATACGATGGAAAGAAAAGGGGTGAACACACTTCCCATTACCGACAGCGCCGAGCTTCATCATATCAATGACCTGATGCAGGAGCTGGATAAATCTACGGACACAGAGCTTGGTCAGCTGAACCTGAAGGACATTGTAAAATAGATCTTGAATCGTTCCTTTCTGATAATAATTTTAATTCTGACTGCGGCTATTTTCCGCGCGCAGCAGCGCGATTCTGCGAGTATTGCGGCCGACAGCATTGCAAAACAGAAGGCAATGAAAAAAGCGATCTATTCGGAGGCACGAAAAGCAGCGGTAATGAGCGCCATTATTCCGGGTCTGGGACAGGCCTATAACCGTAAATACTGGAAGATCCCGGTGATCTACGCTGGCATGGGGACCTTCGCTTATTTTTTTGTAAAGAACCAGCAGCACTTTAAAGAATATCAGAATTACCTGAGGGCAGAAAGTGATGATGACACATCCACTGAGAATACAAGTGGTTATGACCAGGATCAGCTGCTGGCACAAAAAAAATATTACCAGAAGTACCGCGATCTTTCTGCCATCGGCCTGGTGGTGATCTATCTTTTTAATATTGTGGATGCAAATGTGGATGCGCATTTAAAATCATTTGATGTGAGCGATGATCTGAGCCTGAGAGTGGAGCCCTGGCAGCGCCCTGATTTCCGGGCAGGAAAAATGTCGGTGGCGACTGGTATCTCACTAAAATTAAATTTTTAATTATATGAAAATAGCATTGCTGGGATACGGCAAAATGGGAAAGGAAATTGAGGCCATTGCCCTGAAAAGAAATCATGAAGTGATCCTTAAAGTCAAGAAGGACAATGCTGAAAAAGTGACCCTGGCAGAGTTGATGAAAGCGGATGTAGCTATTGAATTCAGCACACCACATACAGTGATCAGCAATATCAGGAAATGTTTTGCAGCTGGTATCCCCGTGGTTGTTGGAACAACAGGCTGGTACGAACAATTTAAAGAAATTGAGAAAGAGTGTATCGTTAATAAAAGCGCTTTGTTCCATGCCACCAATTTCAGCGTAGGGGTAAACCTTTTCTTTAAAGTAAATAAGTACCTGGCAGAGCTGATGAACAAATACGGCGAATATGATGTAAGCATGGAGGAGATCCATCATATCCACAAGCTCGATAAGCCGAGTGGCACTGCCATTACACTTGCAGAGCAGGTGATAGATAAAATTGAAAGAAAAAACTCGTGGAGCATTACCGAAAATAAACCTGAAACTCTTTTTATAAAAGATGTGCGCGAAGGTGAGGTGCCCGGTACTCACATCATTAAATACCATTCTGCGATCGACGATATTGAGATCATGCACAAAGCTCACAACCGCAAAGGCTTTGCAACAGGTGCTGTGATTGCGGCGGAATTCCTGAAAGGCAAAAAAGGTATTTATACCATGAGCGATATCATCTGATGGCGTATCACTGGATCAGGATATTTGAGACCGAAGAGGACTTTAAAAGTTACATCCAGCCCGATACATTTGTTCTGTTTGAGCTCAGGGGCGAAAAGATCGTTATCACCCGCACGTCCAAAGGTTATTTCGCGGTGCAGGATCGTTGTCCACACAACGGCGCCAGCCTGAGCAAGGGTTTCTGCAGCAAAAATAATGAGATCATTTGTCCGTTGCATCGTTATTCCTTCGACCTGCAAAGCGGGCGTTCAACTTCTGGCGGTTCATATGCGCTTAAAACTTATCCCATCGAAATTAAAGCTGACGGGGTTTATCTTGGAATTAAGGCTAAATGGTGGGAAGCGTAATTACGATGTACGTTTTACGATTTACGATTTGATTTACTAATTTGAACCGGTGACGCGAAAATAAAATCGTAAACCGTATCTCGAAAATTGCCTCTGTCTCTGTGAGTCAAATGCATGCCACTCTAAACTGTGCCGCGGTGGTTAAACAAACCGCCATGCTGCTTGTGCGTTGGCCGTAGCCACCCTGCATGATTCAATAATTTAAGAAATGGCTTTCTGCTATTCAACCCCCATGCAACGGGTAATGCAGTCGTAAATTGTACATCGTAAATCGTAAATAACCGTAGCTACGAAAACGGAATGTACCCTAGATTTTCAAGCGCGTAAAAACCCTTACCGGGTACAACGCCGCTAAAAACCCGATGAGCATGATCAATAAAAAGATCCTTAAAAAATCCGGCAACTGCATCTCAACTGGATAATACGGCACAATAAATTCATTCCCGAATTTTACTAAATGAAACTCCGCCTGCAGCCAGCACACAAACAAACCAATGAGCAAACCAATCACCGCCCCTACTCCCGTTATCAATAAACCCTCACGCATAAAAATATTCCTTATCAGTCCAATGTCAGCACCCATGCTGTAAAGAGTCCTGATGTCCTTACGTTTTTCAATAATAAGCATCGTTAACGCTCCGATGATATTAAATGTGGCGATCACAAGAATGAAGGCCAGGATAATGAACGTTGCCAGCTTTTCAGTTTCAAGCGAACGGAACAGCACATCATTGAGCTGATACCTGTTCTTCACTATAAAATCAGGTCCCAGCATCTCCGCCAGTTTTCTCTGCACCTGTCCGTCTTTGTTCTTTTTGCAGGAGATCTCAAGCGCAGTGATCTCGTTCTTCAGATCAAAAAGTCGTTGAGCAGTTGAAAGACTCACGAACGAGAACTGAAAATCAAGCTCATCATTTAACGAGAAGATCCCCGATGGCGTGCAGTACACCTGGTTAAGATTGTCCTGTGGATTTAAGCTCTCCTCTTTTCCGCGCACCGGGCTGAAAATGCTCACCTCACTTACAAAAGCAGAAAGCGCGATGCCCAGCTGGTTAGCAACCCCTCTCCCCACAAGGATCTTGTCCCTGGCCTTATCGTTCAGGCCATATGTTCCTTCCACCAAAGACGAATCGATGCTGGTGACGACATTAAAATTTTCGTCAACGCCCTTAAGAGTGACCAGCGATTGTTTTTCATCGTTCTTGATGAGCACTTTATCGGTGAGCGTCTTTGAAATTTTCTCCACTCCCTCTATTCCACTGATATTCCTGAGCAGATCCTGTGAGGGGGTGAAAAATTTACCTTTGGCGGCTGTAACGCGGATATCGGGTTCAAAAGTATTGTAGAGGTCTGCCACAATACCGGTGAGCCCGTTCATGGCTGAGAGAATAATGATAAGAGCTGCTGTAGTTACAGCAATGGCGCTGATGCTGATCCAGCTAATGATATTAATAGCGTTGTTCGATTTCTTTGAGATCAGATATCGCTTCGCTATATAGAGGGAAACACTCAGATTATTTTTTCTTTAGGAGTTCGTCGATCTTCAAAGCATAATCCAGTGAGTCGTCGATATAGAAAGCCAGTTCAGGAACAATACGAAGCTGCTTTCCGACAATGGCACCCAGTTCGCGGCGAATGACCTTGTTCTGCGCTTCAACAAGTTTGAAGATGGCTTGTTTGTCCTTTGTCGCCATAATGCTCAGGTACACTTTTGCCGAACTAAGATCGGGACTTACGCGTACACCTGTAACGGTAATAAAACCGCCACCGAATAACGTGCGTGAATTGCTTCTGAATATCTCTGCCAGTTCTTTGGCCAGAAGCTTGTTTACCTTTTGCTGCCTGAGGCTGTCCATACCCTCAAATGTACTGAGTTTTTTAGTGTATATTCGCTAAAATAATGAAAAAACTATTTTCGGTTTTAAAGTACACGAAGAACTACAAGGGATACACCGCACTTAACATCATCTTCAATATTTTATTCGCTGTTTTTTCTGCTGCCACCCTGGCTCTTATCGCTCCATTTATCGACCTTCTCTTTAAGAACGATGATCCCGCCATTGGTTTTATTCTGTTGAACGGTCCCCCCGACTTCTCAATGAGTAGCTCGGTTTCCACGTATTTCCAGCAGCTTACCGCCTATTACCTTGCAGCGCTTATTGTGCAGGCAGGTAAAATAAAAGCCTTAATGCTGATCTGCTTTGCAGTTGTTTTTCTGACGTTCATTAAAAACCTTTCGAGGTATTTCGCTATGTTTTTTATAGCCCCCATCCGTAATGGGGTGGTTCGCGACCTTAGGAATAAAATGTACCGTAAGTCCCTGGTTCTGCCCTTAAGTTATTACAGCGATGAGAAAAAGGGAGATCTTATGAGCCGCATGACCAGCGATGTGCAGGAGATAGAATGGAGCATCATGCAAACGCTCGAGATGATCTTCCGCGAACCGTTAACCATCATCATCCTGTTTGGTGCCATGTTGTTTATCAGCGCGCAGCTCACCATTTATATCTTATTATTGCTGCCGATCGCTGCGATCGTTATTGCCTTACTGGGAAAGAGCCTCAAGAACGCAGCACGCAAGACCAAGCATACACTTGGACATCTCATCAGCATTATAGAAGAAACGTTAGGAAGCTTAAAGGTCATTAAAGCCTTTGGAGCCGAAGACCCGATGCGCGAAAAATTTGAGGCACTTAACCAGACCTTTTACAAACAATCAGTGAATGTTTACAGGAAAACCGATCTGAGCTCTCCGCTTACTGAAGTGATCGTCACCGGCATCCTGATGCTGATCCTCTTCATTGGAGGAAAAATGGTTTTTGCGGGCGATCTCAGCGGGGCACTTTTCATTACTTATTTTGCGCTGGCTTCGCAGCTCATTCCACCAATTAAACAACTAACCACATCGTATAATAATATTCAGAAAGGCGTTGCCAGTGAAGAAAGGATCAACAAGATCCTCTACGCTGATGATCTTATTTTTGATGCACCCGATGCCAGGCCTGTTGAACGTTTCACGTCGGAGATCGAATACCGGAAATTGTCATTTGCCTATCATAAAGGCGACGACGGGTACGTGCTCAGGGATATTAACCTGCGTATTCCTAAAGGGAAAAGTATTGCGCTGGTAGGACAAAGTGGAAGCGGAAAAACTACGCTGGCTGATATGTTACCGCGTTTTTATGACGCCGACAAAGGAGAGCTTCTGCTCGACGGCATCAACATCAAGGAGCTCCGCATGCACGATCTTAGAAAATTAATAGGCGTTGTTACACAGGAAAGCATTTTGTATAACGATACCGTTTATAACAACATTGTTTTTGGAATGAAGGGAGTTACGCGTGAACAGGTGGTAGAGGCGGCCCGCATTGCCAATGCACATGGCTTTATTACCGGCCTTCCCCAGGGTTATGATACAACTATCGGCGATCGTGGAGGCAAGTTGTCGGGTGGACAGAGGCAGCGCATCAGCATTGCCCGCGCGGTACTAAAAGATCCGGATATTCTTATTCTCGACGAAGCAACCTCAGCGCTCGATACCGAAAGTGAAAGACTGGTGCAGGAAGCGCTCAGCAACCTGATGAAAAATCGCACAAGCATTGTGATTGCCCACCGGCTATCCACGATCATAAACGCCGACGAAATTATTGTGCTCGAACGTGGCGAAATTATTGAACGCGGCACGCATAGCCAGCTGGTAGCCATGAACGGCACGTACAAACGGTTATGCGATATGCAGACGTTTGCTTAGGTTCCCGCAGATCCCGCCGATCGGCGCAGATAAGGCGCGGATCAGAACAGCGTAGGTTCGCGGTGCATCGCGAACCTACGCTGCGCAGAAGTTTTCTTGTTTTATCAGCGAAAATCTGCGATTAATCTGCGCAAATCTGCGGGAAAAGATAAGACCCATAATAGTAAACAACCGGTTATCAATAACTCCATTGCTATTAACTTTTAAGAGGATGGATACTCAGTAACTTCAATAGCGGCAAAATCGGATTAAGACCGCGAACCCCGCCTGCCGCTTACGAAAGGATGCCCAAGTTGGGCATCCCGTCGAGGCTGGCAGGCGGAAACCAGGAACAAGAAACCACAAACAAATAACAGTTAATGCCCGGCCAGTTATATATCGTCCCCACGCCAATCGGTAACCTCGAAGACATCACTCTTCGGGCAATCAACGTTTTAAAAAACGCTGATCTTATCCTTGCCGAGGACACCCGCACCTCTTCTTTTTTACTGAAACACCTGGGCATCGAAAAACCACTTCGTTCTTATCACCAGCATAACGAGCATAAGATCCTGCAGGAACTGATCCGCGATCTTCATAATGGAAAAAATATTGCCCTCGTTTCCGATGCCGGTACACCTGGAATTTCAGATCCCGGATTTTTACTTATACGCGAAGCTATCGCTAACGATGTAACTATAGTCTCGCTGCCTGGGGCTACCGCTTTTGTTCCCGCACTGGTAAATAGTGGCCTGCCTTGTAACGAATTCAGCTTTTATGGATTCTTACCTCAGAAGAAAGGACGACAGACCCGTTTGAAGATGCTTGCCACCGAAGAAAAAACATTTATCCTTTACGAATCACCGTTCCGCCTTGTGAAGCTGTTACAGGAGCTGGCACAACATTTGGGCACAGAACGCCGGGCATGCGTTTCACGTGAGCTTAGCAAAATGTTTGAAGAAAATAAAAGAGGAACTCTTACGGAACTGTCCACATACTTTGCCGCCAAAACGGTGAAAGGTGAGATAGTGGTGGTAGTGGCGGGAAATAAAAATGATGGAACTCACAACGATGAATAAGCCCAAGGACATAGGCGCACCTCCGGGAACAATTTTCTATACCGGCGAGCAATCGGGCAAGGTAAAGATCACGCTTATAGAATTTAATGAGCAGGAATTTTTTGAGCAGGAATTTTACGACTTCTCCGAATGCACCGCTCACGTGCAGGATAATATGGTGAAGTGGATCAATGTAGAAGGAGTGCATGACGTAAAGCTGATTGAGCAGATCGGAAAAGTATACGACCTCCATGCTCTTACCCTCGAAGATATTGTGCACATCGAACAGAGGCCCAAGTTTGAAGACTACGATCATTACCTGCTAACAGTAATGAAAATGATCATGTACGACACCAAGGCCACCTCTGAGCAGCTTTCGTTAGTGCTGTTAAAGAATACTGTTATTTCCTTCCAGGAGCCCCAGGGTGGCGATGCGTTCGATATTATCCGCACGCGACTAAGGCAGGCTAAAGGACGGGTGCGTAAGCTCGGTGCCGACTACCTGTTTTATGCCCTCATGGATGCTGTGATTGACTGGTATTTTAATGCCGTTGAAAAGATCGGTGATAAGATTGCCGACGTGGAAGAAGAGATCATCCATCATAGTGACAAACGGTCGCTGATAAAGCTTTATAACCTCAAAAGGGAGATCATTTATCTGAGAAAGCAGGTCTGGCCGGTGCGGGACATGATCAGTAATCTTATCAGGACAGAATCGCCTTATATTACCGATAATACTCAGCTGTTCTTACGCGATCTTCACGATCACAGTACAAGGATAATTGATACAGTTGAAACTTACCGCGATGTAATGAGCGGAATGATGGATATCTATCTCAGCAATAATGCCAACAAGATGAACGAGGTCATGAAGGTGCTCACCATCATTTCCACCATCTTTATACCCGTCACTTTCATAGCGGGGGTGTATGGGATGAACTTCGAATTTATGCCGGAACTAAAATCGCCCTATGGCTACGCTGCAGTGTGGGTGGTGATGCTTGCAGTAATGGGAGGTCTGGCGATGTATTTTAAAAGGAAAAAGTGGTTATAGCGTGGGAAAGATTTCCCTTAAGCAACCTCTACCGCATCAGGGTATTTTGTCTTCCAGTTTTTCAGGCTTTCTTTTGTTCTAACAGTAATAACTGTTCTTGCGTCAATGCGTAATTTTACCAGGTAGGTGCTACCTTTAATTTCAGGACGTTTTTTTGCAATTGCTTTCATTAGATAATATAATAGTACGTGTTTAAATTTTATAACGCAAATAAAGCCATTTGAGGGGAAACCTAACGTTAAAATACGTCAATTTCAGGTATTTAACTGTGAAGAAATTAAAAACGCCTTCCCGGCGAAACCAGGAAGGCGCTTGATAATAGTTTACTGCGTAAGTGTTTATTTCAACTGTCCTAATACCGCCTTAAAGGCTTCAGGATGGTTCATTGCGAGGTCAGCCAGCACTTTGCGGTTCAGTTTTAAACCTTGTGAATTGGCTTTTCCCATAAATTCTGAGTAGCTCATGCCGTGTTCGCGAACAGCAGCATTAATACGCTGGATCCAAAGACCACGCATGCTGCGTTTCTTGTTTTTACGATCGCGGTAAGCGTAAGTTAAACCTTTTTCAAGAGTGTTTTTGGCTATGGTCCAAACATTTCCTCTTGCACCCCAGTAACCTTTGGTAAGGTTGAGGATTTTTTTTCTGCGAGCCCTGCTGGCTACGTGATTGACGCTTCTTGGCATTTCTTTTTTTAATTGGCTTTGGATTTTAGTGCTCTTTGTCGGAGACTTACTTTACTAAAACCCTGGTTAAACATTGTTTTACCGGTTTATTAATTGAGTTTTCGCTTAGATTCCCAGCATGAACTTCACGTTCGGGGTATCAGCTGCACTTACAAGTCCGCTTTTTGCAAGACCGCGTTTACGGTCTTTTTCCTTTTTAGTAAGGATGTGACGCTTGTAGGCATGCTTTCTTTTAATTTTACCGCTTCCAGTGAGAGCAAAACGCTTCTTCGCGCTGGAATTAGTTTTCATTTTTGGCATCTGTACAGTTTTTAAGGATGGCAAAGATAGTTGTTTATTCCGCTTCCACAAAGAAAAACCGCAAAAAAGGAGCATTTTAACGGCTTAATAGGCGGGGTTTTGGGGTTAGGCCTCATGCTTTTGACTACAGCCATTAGATATTGGAAATTCTGATTGATTTGGGCGCCCCGGCCGCTGCCACGCGCAAACCTGTCAGGGTTCTTAACCCTGACAGGTTTTGCTAAAGGCGGCCGGCCGGGCCACTTCCAGGCTCCGCTTCGCTCCGGCTTTTTGTGGCAGAGAAAAGAACCCGCCACAAAAGAGCCAAGCCTTCCGTGTCCCTGGCGCGGGTGTGCAGGGTGTAGGTTGGCCCTTCAACGCGGACCAACAAACCGAACAACGCTTTTTTTCCACCCCAACCCGGTGTGGAATAAGGTCTATTT
>CBIHOL010000079.1:0-21462 GCA_966211905.1 uncultured bacterium | reverse complement strand
GCTTGTTTGATAAAGCCCGCGTGAAATAAAAAACCCCTTTGCCTGCAAGGCAAAGAGGTTTTTCTATTTTCAGGGCTGGCGCCAAAGGAACTTTGCCTGCAATGCAAAAATCCTGGAGCTAATGGTTTAATTTTTTTGTTGTCTGCTTTCGCAGGCGCGGTGCTGAGTACTGCTAGTGCGATACCTCGCAATTAGTGCAATTATGAATAAAATTTGTGTATGAATGTAATTAACGCAATTGGTGTAATTTGTGAGCAAGCTACCTACCAGCCGCACCAGCTCGTTGAGCCACAGGCTTGATGACCGGGTGCAATTAGTGTATTTTTCCACCAACCTGCCGCACCTGCTCGCTCAAGCAGCCACTGGCTGCTTGCCGAGTGTTACAAGTTGTTCTCCTTTTTTGCTTTTATAACAATTTACTTCTCTTGTCACGCCATTCCACTTTTTGAGCTTCCTTAAATTGAAGTATCTTTAGCCGCTATGAACCTGGTTCTGGATTTTGGGAACACGCGTATAAAAGCCGCAGTGTTCAAGGGCAATGATCTTGTAAAGGATTATGTTTTTGATTCAGTGGCTGCTCTCGAAAGATCACTTGATGATCTTAAAGGAATTGAAAGATGTCTTGTTGCCAGCGTTACAGATCTTCATGAACAGATCCTGCCTTCACTGAATTCACGGTTCACTACAAAGTTATTTTCAGCCAACACGCCCGTGCCGTTGCACAATCTTTACAAAAGTGCATTAACCCTGGGTTCTGATCGTCTGGCCGTGGCAGTGGGAGGTTTCTTCCTTTTTCCTGACAGGAATGTTCTTACTATTGATGCGGGAACCTGCATCAAATACAACTTTGTAAATGCGAAGAACGAATATCTTGGTGGTGCCATCTCCCCCGGAATTCCAATGCGTCTCAGGGCCATGCATATTTTCACTAAACGTCTTCCTGCAATTGAGCCCGATTTTTCTTATCACAGCCTGGTAGGAAAAAATTCAATGGATTCTCTTTTATCAGGAGCGCTTGTAGGCGCGGCCTGCGAAACAGACGGCATGATAACGCGCTACAATGAGGAGTATGAGGCATTACAGGTGATCATTACCGGTGGCGACGGCCCGTACTTGGCCAAACAACTTAAAAATCGTTTCTTTGCCAGCCAGAATTTACTCTTGCAGGGATTAAATACCATCTTAAATTTTACTATTGAAAAATAACGCAATATTCTTTTTGTTCCTGTTTTGCGCTGGTCTTGCATCGGCTCAGAACAATACTTTTTCGCCCTATTCACGTTACGGCATAGGTGAAATGTCGCCAAAGACATTTGCGCATAACCAGGGAATGGCCGGCACTCACATTGCCCTGAGGGCCGATTCAACCATGCCTATATTTGTCAATACCGGCAATCCTTCGTCCTACGCACTGGTGAGATTAACTACACTGGAAGTAGGCGGAAAATTCAGCTATTCGAAATTCACAAGTAACAGTGCGGAGGCCAATAAATTCGGTACTGTGTTCTCGTATGGTTCACTTGCATTTCCGCTCACCAATAAAGGAGGCGCCTGTTTTGGTATTATGCCCTACAGCGTGGTAGGTTACGACACTGAAGAGAAGCAGGAAGCCAATCCCGGTATAATGAGATATGAATACAGTGGTACCGGTGGTTTGAACAAAGCTTTTTTTGGTGCTGGTTTTATGCCATTTAACCGTGCCAATAACCGGTTCAGGAAAAGACATATTTACGTGAACGATTCACTTAAATGCCGCGATTTTGGTTCAAAGATTTTGAGTGATCTTTCTATCGGTGCTAATGCCAATTATATCTTTGGAAATATTCAGCATACGGCCCGTGTGTTGTATCCGAATCCTAATTTATATAATCAAACGTATCGCGAGCAGGTTTTTACGCTTAATAATGTGACCGGTAATTTTGGATTACAAACTGCTATTACAATTGATAGTGTTGCCGGCAAGCTCAGGCGTCGTGCTTTAAAGGAAAAAGTGAAGATCACTTTCGGGTTCATTGCAACTATCAATAACCCAATGACCGGTAAATATAATTCAGTAGCGTACAATTACGTTCCTAATTCATCGGGACAGGAGATCATCCGCGACACCATTGTATTTAATATTAACCAGAGAAGGAATATTACGCTGCCAGCTGAGCAGGGATTTGGTATCGGTTTTAAAAAAGGCGAGAGGCTGAATGTAGTGGCTGATTTTGCAAAGACCAACTGGGCGAACCTCGCTATTTTTGATGATGGCTCTGCTCTCACAACCAATTACAGGGTGAGTGCCGGAATGAATTATGTGCACGATAAATATGCTTCGGGAAGAGGATCTTTTTTCCGTAAGCTGAATTACAGGCTGGGAGCTTCTTACGAGACCGGTCATATTAAGATCGGAAATGTAAACATCTCTGATTATTATGTTTCTGCAGGATTAGGTCTGCCGGTAGGTATCGGTCGTTTATCCTCTATGGTAAATGTGAGCGCTCAGTACGGAAGAATGGGCACCACCCAAAATGATCTGCTTCGCGAAAATTACTGGAGGATCCATTTTGGATTTACTTTCTGTGATCGCTGGTTCCAGAAATTCCGGTACGATTAATGAGGAGCAGGGCAGGCTATATCGTTGTCGCACTTTTTTTCCTGTTGCTTTATACAGCATGCACTAACGATATGAGCGAAGTGATGTCCCTGCCCAGGAACAAGCTCAGTCCTTCACAGATCGGCGACAGTGTTACTATGCTATACACCGACAGCGCCAAGCTGAAGATCATGGTAAAAGCAAACCGTATGCTTCTGTTCGATAAAAATGTGGGCGAGCCTTTTACAGTACTTCCGAAAGGAGTGTTTGTGACATTTTTTGATGAAGATGAAAAAGTTTCTGCTACGCTAAAAGCCAAGTATGGTGTCAGGTATGATATAAGCCGCAGGATGGAAGCTAAGAACGAGGTAGAGGTGGTGAACAAGAACGGAGAAAAGCTTGAAACTGAAAAGCTGGTTTGGGATGAAGCGAAGAAAAAGATCCATACCGATGCCTTTGTAAAGATCACTACCGCCAGCCAGATCATTATGGGTAATGGCATGGAGAGCAACCAGGATTTTACCAAATACGAAATAAAAAAAGTAACCGGACAAATACATCTCAACAATGACAATGAACCCTGATACACAGATCAAGATCTTTATTTTTCTCGAACGTCTCTGGTTAGGCGCAGCTATTCTGGGTGTTCTGGCGGTGATCTATTTTATTCTCACAAAAGATAACGACAGCGCTCTTTTCTTTTTCGGGTTCTTTATTCTTTCGGGATTGCTTTATATTTTGCGAAAGAGACAGAGAGTGAAACATCAGGGGTATCTTCAGAACAAGCGGGATTTAAATTCTAAGCACTAAATTCTAAATTCTAATGCTGATAATTCGCATTTTAGAATTTAGAGATTAGAATTTAGAATTTAATAAATGCAGCCGTTCTGCGGCCTGCCTTAAAAACTGTACATTTATTTTATGTTTTTATTGCTCCTCCGCGAGAGTTTTCTCTTCGCCTGGCAATCACTGGTCACCAATAAGCTCAGGTCGTTTCTCAGCCTCCTGGGGATCACCATTGGCATCTTCGCCATTATTTTTGTGTTTACCGTAGTCGATGGTCTTGAAAGAAATATCCGTGGAAGTTTCGAATCGCTTGGAAGAAATGTGGTGTTCATTCAGAAGTGGCCGTGGATCTTTGATTCAGAGTATCCGTGGTGGAAGTTCATTAACAGGCCCGTTCCGCAGTATCATGAGTTGACCGAGCTGCAGCGAAAATGCCGGACCACTGAAGCAATAGCTTTTCGTTTATGGGCCAGGCGCACGGTAAAGTACAGGTCGAGCAGCGTCGAAAATGCAGTGCTGGGTGGTGTGTCGCAGGATTTCGACAAGATCATGTCCTTTGAATTGGGCACCGGTCGCTTTTTTACAAGAGCTGAAACAGATGGAGGTTATCACGTGGTGGTGCTGGGTGCTGAAATAGCCAAAGGATTATTTCAGAATGAAAATCCCATTGGGCAGGAAATTAAAATTGCCGGAAATAAAGCCACAGTTATTGGTGTGATCAAAAAAGAGGGAGAAAGTCTTATTGACCTGAGCTTCGATTACCAGGTTCTTATTCCTTATCATTTTGCCAGGCAGATGGTAAATGCCGGTAAAGGCGATCCCATGATGTACGCCAAGGCAAAACCTAATGTTAGCAACGAGGAAATGAAGGCCGAGCTCACGGGGGTTATGAGAGCCATAAGAAAGCTGCATCCCAAACAGGATGATAATTTTGCGCTCAATGAAATAAGCATGATTGGCCGCAACCTGGACCTTTTATTTAATGTGATCGGAACAGCAGGTTGGATCATTGGCGGTTTTTCAATCCTGGTGGGAGGATTCGGTATCGCCAATATTATGTTTGTTAGCGTTAGGGAACGTACAAACCTCATAGGGATCCAGAAAAGTCTGGGTGCCCGCAATATTTTTATCCTCACCCAATTCCTGAGCGAAAGCGTTTTATTAAGCATAATAGGAGGTTTTTTCGGACTCCTGCTCACCTGGATGATCACGGCGCTCGGTCAGGATTCGATCGAGATCGATATCTCCCTTACCGGTTCCAATATTGTGCTGGGTTTTACCATATCCATCCTCATCGGGGTCATCAGTGGATTTATTCCTGCTTACAGCGCCTCACAACTCGATCCGGTGGAGGCCATCCGCTCTAACTGATGAAAAGGCCAGTAGTGATAACCGTCATTTGCATTATCGGCTACCTGTCGGTGTTATTCACATTCCCACAGGTTTTTTCGCCCCCGGTAAAAAAGCTGGGCTTACTCATGCCTGCCTTGTTCGGGATCATCATTGCCGCGCAGTTTATTTCGTATGTCGGTTTATGGCATTATAAGCAGTGGGGTGTGGAACTGTTCATGGTGTGTTTCTTCGTAAAGACTCTCTTTTACCTGTTAACCGACCAGACAGGAACCTTTTTTTATGCCGGTATCGTAGTTTCCCTGGTTTTTATTGTGCTGCTTTTCAGGCACTACCGTCAGATGAGTCCGAATCTTTAACAACAATACCAGGCAGCACAGAGCTCCGTACTTTCTTTAAAAATTGCCATTTATGATGAAAAGTTTGTTCCGTCAAATAAATATTGTATATCTTTAAATAGGAATTCTAAAATCGGGTAAAAAGACGTTCCCTCATTCAATCACTATATTTAATCAATGGAACCTATGGTTGACGCTGTAGAAACAACAGGAATACTAGAAACGCTTAAAAACTTCTTCGGCTTTGACGGGTTTAAGGGCAACCAGGAAAAGATCATTAAAAATCTGCTTGCAGGCCAGGACACTTTTGTCATTATGCCTACCGGTGGCGGAAAAAGCCTCTGTTACCAGTTACCGGCTTTGATCTGCGAAGGAACTGCTATTGTGGTTTCCCCCCTTATAGCACTTATGAAGAACCAGGTGGATGCCATTAGGGGATTCAGCAACGAGAACGGCATAGCACACTTCTTAAACTCTTCCCTTAATAAAGGCGATATCGCCCAGGTTAAAAAAGACGTTTTATCAGGGAAAACCAAGTTATTATATATTGCACCAGAAACTCTGACCAAGGAAGATAACATCAGTTTCTTTAAGGAATTCAAGATCTCTTTCTTTGCCATTGATGAGGCGCATTGTATTTCGGAGTGGGGTCATGACTTCAGACCGGAGTATCGCCGTCTTCGTCCTATCATTGATGCTGTAGGTGGAGTGCCGGTAATTGCTCTTACAGCTACCGCTACGCCAAAAGTGCAGCAGGATATCCAGAAAAACCTGGGTATGATGGGCGCAAGTCTCTATAAATCATCCTTTAACCGCGATAACCTGTATTATGATGTTCGCGCTAAGGTTGACGTTAATAAGGAGATCATTAAATACGTAAAACAAAACGCCGGCAAAAGCGGCATTATATATTGCCTCAGCCGCAAAAAAGTGGAAGAGGTGGCCGAAGCGCTAAAAGTAAACGGCATCAAAGCGGCTCCCTACCATGCCGGACTCGATGCTAAAGAACGGGCCAAAACCCAGGATGGCTTTTTAATGGAGGAGCTGAATGTGATCGTTGCTACAATCGCATTCGGGATGGGTATTGATAAGCCGGATGTACGTTTTGTGATCCATCATGATATTCCGAAGTCACTTGAAGGGTATTACCAGGAAACTGGTCGCGCCGGACGTGACGGGGGTGAAGGTAAATGTGTGACCTTTTACAGCCATGATGATATTCTGAAGCTTGAGAAGTTTATGAAGGATAAGCCTGTAGCTGAGCAGGAGATCGGGAAACAGATGCTGGCGGAAACCGCGTCGTTTGCCGAAACCAGCAGCTGCCGCCGTAAATTTCTTCTTCATTATTTTGGTGAGGAGTTTGAAGAGTCGAGATGCAACGGCATGTGCGATAACTGCCGCCATCCGAAGCAAAGGTTCGAGGCTCGCGAAGACCTGGCCTTAGTACTGGAATGTATCTCTGAAATAAAGGAAAAACATAAGATCAAGGACGTTATTAATGTGCTGATGGGAACACTCACAGCCACTGCCAAAAGTTACAAGCATAATGCGCTTTCAACCTGGAGCAGGGGACTGGAAGATGAAAAAGACGATCGTTTCTGGCAATCTGTTCTTCGCCAGGCAATTGTAAATGGATTTATTCAAAAAGACATTGAAAATTACGGGTTGTTGCGTCTCACTGAAAAAGGACGGGCCTTCCTTAAAAAACCGGAGAGCATTAAATTTACTCTTGATCATAATTACAGTGCCGATTCAAAAGATCAGGATGATGATGATATCATAATCGGAAGCAAGGGCAATGGCAACGCGGCCGACGAAATCCTGTATTCTTTATTAAAGGACCAGGTGAAGAAAACGGCCAAGGCCAAAAATCTGCCACCATACGTTATTTTCCAGGAACCTTCGCTCGAGGAAATGGCCATCCAGTACCCGATCTCCATGGAAGAGCTGACCAAGATCAGTGGAGTAGGAGCAGGCAAGGCCGCTAAATATGGCAAGCCGTTCATTGATCTTATTAAAAAATACGTTGACGATAACGAGATCGAACGTCCGGTGGACATGGTGATCAAGTCCGTGGTGAATAAGTCGGGTTTAAAGGTTTATATTATCCAGAATATTGACCGGAAGGTGAACCTGAAAGATATGGCAAAGAGTAAAAATCTGACGCTGCCAAATCTTTTGACCGAGATTGAAACTATTGTAGAAAGCGGGACACGGGTAAACATTAATTATTATATTGATGACCTGATGGACGAGGAAAAGCAGGATGAGATCATTGAGTATTTTAAGGAAAGCGAAACTGATAGCGTAGAAGCTGCCATGAAAGAGCTTGGAGAAAATGATTATACAGAAGAGGAGATCCGTGTAATGAGGATCAAGTTCCTGTCGGATTACGGAAACTAAAAGATAATTCTAAAACGCCATGTGTTTTGAATCCCGCTTTAATGGCGGGATTTTTTTTGTGAGGTCCGTTTCCCGCAGATTTCGCAGATAAGGCGCAGATAAGGCGCTGATAGTGCACGGCAAACGTCCGGTGGACGATTGAGCGAGACAATGTGTAAGCAATTGTTCTTATCTGCGACATCAGCGGGGGCGTGTGTTACCGGGAATATCTGCGGAAATCAGCGGGATACAAGACCCTAATCATAATTAATCCTCATTTTTTCCGTTTATTTACAACGATTGTTCGCACCAAAGATCCATAGATATATATTCCTGTTTGGCGTGCTTGGCCTGTCATTCGGTATGATGGTAGGCACTGTGCCAACCAGCGTTCCGCAGATTATTCTGATGGGAAACTGGTTGATTGGTTTAAACTTTTCTCAAAAATGGCTAAGACTTAAATCCAACAAGATCTTCTGGGTGCTGAGTTCCGTGTTTCTTATCCATGTCATAGGACTTTTATACACCAATGATCTTGGTCGTGGCTGGGAGGATGTGCGCACAAAAATACCACTGATGTTTTTGCCAATGATCTTTTTTTCTGAAGATCCCCTTTCGAAAAAAGAATTTCGCGCGTTATTAATGTTGTTCGTTGCCGGATGCGTGGTAAACACCGCCTGGTGCATGATCTACAGTTTTATTTTACATCATACTGAAACGGTCAGGAACTCCTCCAGGTTTATGAGTCATATAAGACTGGGTCTGTACCTGAATCTTGCTATAGCCGTATTATGTTATTTGATCTACTATGAAACATCTGTTCTGAAAAGAATTTTATTTTTCGGAGTCGCCGTGTATTTGCTCGCATCCATGTTTGTATTAGGACTCGCAACAGGAATGGCAAACTTTGTATTACTCTTTATCGCCGCCTGCCTGTGGATCACCTGGAGGCAGTCGCTTCCAGTTAAACTCATTTCCGTAACGATCCTGCTTGTTTTTTTATTTCTTACCATTAATTATGTTTCAGACATCCGTCACCAGCAGCTCGATGTCAATCCAACTGCAAACAATAAACCTTCGCATGTAAGCGCGGGTGGAAATCTTTACATTCATTTTGATTCGATAGGACAAAAAGAGAACGGCAACTACGTTCTCATGAATATCCAGCTTGAAGAATTGCAAAGGGTCTGGAAACGTGAGTTCCCAGCCGACAGTTTTAATTATGATCAGCAGCATAATTTGGGGAGATATGAAGTGCTGGTTCGTTATATGGCCAGCAAGGGACTGAACAAGGATTCTGCAGCTTATGTTCAATTAAATGCGCAGGATAAAGAAAATATCCGCAAAGGTTTTTCAAACTACCAGTATCCTGAATGGGGATTTTTTAAACGACGTGTTTACGAGCTCGTGAACGAATACGATGAATTTTCGCATAACCGTTACATCAACGGGCACTCACTCACCATGCGATTATATTTCTGGAAAGCAGCGGTGCATGTTGCAAAAGACAACCTGCTTTTTGGTGTAGGAACAGGCGATGTGCAGCAGGAATTAAATAAAACGTATGTCTCAACCAAATCACCTTTGGAAGAAGAATGGTACAAACGTCCCCACAACCAGTTTTTAACCATCACTGTTGCGTTGGGATTAATTGGACTTCTCATCTTCCTGGTCTCGCTTTTTTATCCCGTTTTTATTTTAAGAAAACAATTACCTGTTTTATTCTGGCCATTCTTTTTACTGGCGATCTTTTCTTTTTTTCTGGAAGATACCCTGGAGACGCAGGCGGGGCTGACGTTTTACGCATTTTTTAATTCGTTGTTTGTTTCGCGGGCTGTTAACCACTTAGACACTAAGGACACTTAGGAACACTAAGAATAAAATCAAAGTTTACGCCGTGTGTAATTAATGTATGTGCTATCAACCCGCCGCACGCGC
Organism: uncultured bacterium; assembly: GCA_966211905.1. Lineage (GTDB taxonomy): Bacteria > Bacteroidota > Bacteroidia > B-17B0 > Aurantibacillaceae > Aurantibacillus. The sequence goes on along the minus strand of CBIHOL010000079.1, from coordinate 12,090 downwards.
CCGACAGCTCCTGTTCTAATTGGTGTAATTTATAAAAATTGGTGGATTAGTGTAATTCGTGTTAGAATGCAACGAACTCCTGCGGGTTGATCGGCGTGCCATTAAACCACAATTCAAAATGCAAATGCGGACCGTTACTATTTTCACCGCTGTTACCTACCACTGCAATTGCTTCGCCTGAACGCACACGATCGCCGGTGGTTTTTAAAAATGCGGAACAATGTTTATACACGCTGATGAGATTATTACTATGCTGGATCTGGATAACGTTTCCATCGGCTGCAGAGAACCCTGCAAAAACGATGGTGCCTTCTAAAGTGGATTTAACGGTTTCATCCTGTTTGGTTACGATATCGACGCCATAATGTTCTTCGGTAAAATCGAAAGAGGTGGTTATAAATCCATTGACAGGTGTAAAAAACACGAGCTCGCTTAAGCCGCCGCCACGAATACGGGGTACATTGCTTCCGGCTATACCCTTACTTTTTTCAAAGTCCTTCCTGAAATTCAGATCGGAGCTGCGGGCGTCTATATTCACTTTCCGGTATTTTCCTGTGGTATCTTTTCCGGGTTTGTCGGACTTTGTTTCCACTCTTTCGTTGATGGCATCGAGCACGCTGTTCAGATAAAGGTCCCGGGAAGCCAGTTTTTGCTCGAGCGAATCGGCCCTGGTGGTTAAGCCAAGGATGAGTTTCCGTTCATACACATCTCCGTATCCGGGAATGTATTCCCTGAGAGGTGTAAAAGCTACCAGGCTGATAACCAGGGTAGTCATGACAATTGTGATGGCGGCAACTCCAATAATAAGTCCCCACGGTGAGAGGCGGAGGGAGAATCTTTCCGCAAAAGTAGTGTCATTCAGGATCACCAGCCGGTATTTCTTCCTCAAAAATACCCCTGCACGTTTCAACCTGCTTTCCCTGGCGCTTTCCATACGGCGTAAAGATGCAAAAAAATATTTTTTTTCCGGAAACTTGTAAGACAATTAAAGTTTCCATAGTTTTGTGCCCGATTTTAAGAATGGAAGCTCAGGAGAAAATATTAAAGGCTGCCCTCGCACTTTTTTTCAAGTACGGTATCAAGCATGTTACCATGGATGATATCGCAAAGGAGCTGGGCATGTCGAAAAAAACAATTTACCAGTTTTTTAAGGAGAAGGATGACCTGGTGAACCAGCTGTGCGATGCTGAATTGAAGGACCAGGAATGCCGCTTCAATGAAATGAGCAAGGAGGCAAGCGATCCCATTCACGAATTGTTTTTGATCTCGCATAAAATGCGGATGATGATGCAGAATATTAATCCGAACTTTTTTATGGACCTGCAGAAATTTTATCCTACCGCATTTAAACGTTTCCAGAAATTCAAGGAAGAGTGCGCTTACCAGAATATTGTGGACAATATAAAAAAGGGAATTGAGCAGGGGGTTTACCGAAAGGACCTGGACGAGGAATTTGTAGCCCGGTATCGCCTGGCGCAGATCGACCAGCTGATGTTCGGCAATGCATTCAGCTTTGAAAAGATCAGCTTTGCCCGGACACATGACCTGATGCTTGACCTGTTTATGTACGCAGTATCAACGGTAAAAGGACATAAGCTTATTAACCAGTATCGCAAAATAAAAGACGACGAATAACAATTACAAAACAATAAACATGAAACACCTCAAACAGTATGTCCTGATCTTTTTCTGCCTGGCAGCGGTTGGCGCCAGCGCACAGGAGACTAACAGCGCTTCGTTTACATTGCCCCAGGCAATTGAGTACGCTACTAAGAACAGTCCCAATTATCTGAATGCCGCTCTTGATCAGCAGAGCGCTGAATACAGGCGCAAGGAAATTGCTGCTGCCGGTTATCCGCAGATTAACGGGAGTATTGATATTAAAGATTTCCTTGTATTGCCTACGCAACTTCTTCCTGCCGATTTTGCGGGAGGTCCTAAGGGCACCTTTATTCCGATCCAGTTCGGTACCAAGTATCAGTCGACCGCAGGTTTTAGCGGATCTCAGCTGATCTTCAGCAACGATTATATTTTTGCGCTGAAGGCATCGCGCGAATACCTGAACCTTTCGCGTATTAACGTGAACAGGAGTAAAGCCGAATTGGCAACGCAGGTTTCAAAGGCTTATTACAGTGTACTGATAAACCGCGATCGCATAAAGTTGCTTGATGCAAACATTCAGCGTCTGGGGAAAATTTACCAGGATACAAAAGCTTTGAATACCCAGGGTTTTGTGGAACAGATAGACGTTGAACGGCTGGAAGTGCAATACAACAACCTGGTTTCGGAGATGGATAAAACACAGAAGCTGGTAGGGCTTTCGGAAACGATGCTCAAGTTCCAGATGGGATACGATCTTAAACAACAAATAATACTGGCCGATAGCCTGCAGGCTTTTGATACTGAATTCCAGGAATTAAATACATCGAACATTGATATTTCGCAGCGTCCCGAATACCAGTTGCTGGTATCACAGCAGAAATTATATGAGCTGGATGCAAAAAGACTGAAGTGGGGTTATTTACCTACGCTGGCTGCTTATGGCAGTTACCAATGGACATCGAACCGGAATAACCCTGATTTTTTAACTTCTGACAATAATGTTCCTACAAAAATGTGGTATAAAACCGTTCTGATCGGTGCTACCCTGAACATCAATATTTTTGATGGTTTTTCGAGACACAACAAAATAAGGCAGGCTGAAATTACTGCATTGAAAAATCAGAACACTTTGAAAAATATGGAACTCGGCGCACAGCTCGAAGCAACTATGGCAGGGATCACGTATTCGAATGCATTCTCAACTTTAAAAATGCAGAAGAAAAATATGGAACTGGCAGCGCATGTTGTTGAGGTAGCCCAGAAAAAATATGAGGCCGGAGTAGGAAGTAATCTTGAAGTTACCAACGCCGAAACCTCACTTAAAGAAGCACAGACAAATTATTACAATGCGGTGTTTGACATGATCGTCGCGAAGCTAGACTATCAGAAAGCTACCGGTACTTTAAAATAAAAAAAGAAACAACCCTATCACGTGAAAACAACGACAATAAATACAATAAACCATATGAAAAATTCAAATGTACTCTTCGTTATCCTGCTTTCTGTTTTTATGATGGCTTGCGGCAGCAGATCGGCAGATGGAAGTAAAAAAGCAGAACTTGAGAAGCTAAGGAAAGAAAAAGCGGCTCTTGATTCAAAAATTGCTACGCTTGAGGCTGAGGTTGCCAAGACCGACACCACGGCTAAGGAAAAAGAAGTGGAAGTGCTTGTAAAACCACTTACGCTCACAACTTTCAAATCTTATATTGAGATCCAGGGTCGCGTTGACGCCGATGAAAGTGTTTCACTTTCAACGGAAATGCCGGGAACTATTACAAAGATCCACGTAAAAGTGGGTGATCATGTAACCAAGGGTCAGGTGCTGGCGGAATCTGATGCGCGCGCGCAAAGTCAGCAACTCACTGCTGCACAGGCGCAGCTGGCTCTTGCAACACAGTCGTATGAAAAACAACAAAATCTGTGGAACCAGAAAATAGGTACTGAAATGCAATACCTGCAGAGCAAAACAACAAAAGAAGCTGCTGAAGCAAATGTGGCGGCATTGCAGGAACAAGTGCGCATGACAAAGATCGTTTCCCCGATCGATGGAACAGTAGATCTCGTTAATTTGAAAGTAGGACAGGCCGTGGCGCCAGGAATGGGTGTTATTAATGTCGTTAACTTTTCGAGTCTTAAAGTAAAAGCCGATGTGGCTGAAAGTTATGCTTCACGAATTAAAAAAGATGATGAAGTACTTGTTTTGTTTCCTGATATGAAAGATTCAGTAGTGTCTAAGATCCACTATGCATCGAGGGGAATAAATGCATTAACACGTACGTTCGCAGTAGAGGTGCCACTCGACAATAAAAAAGAATATCACCCTAACACGGTTGCACGTTTAAAGATCAATGACTACAAGTCTACCAAACCTGAAATGGTGATCCCTGTAAAATACATTCAGAAAGGTGCAGAGGAAAGTTATGTGATGGTAAGTGAAAATAATACCGCGGTTAAAAAAACAATTAAGATCGGCCGCGAATACAGCGGGATGGCTGAAGTGCTGGATGGGTTAAAAGAAGGAGATCTTCTTATCACCGAAGGTTACGACCTGGTGAATGAAGGCAACAGGATCAAAGCTATTCAAAGTAAATAACGCTGAGTAAAACAGGTTTATCATGATAGACAAAATAAAAGAATTCAAGCCCTCAAGCTGGGCTATAGATAATAAAATGACCATATACCTGGTCACTATTTTTATCACCATCGCCGGGATAATGGCTTATAACTCCCTGCCAAAGGAGAACTTTCCCGACATCACAGTTCCTACCATTTATGTTAATACCATTAACTGGGGGAACTCGCCTACAAATATTGAAAACACCATTACCAAGCCAATTGAAAAACGTCTGAAAGGTGTTTCAGGGATTAAAAAATTCAACAGTACTTCTTTGCAGGACGTTTCTGTAATTGTTGTTGAGTTCCGCACCGATGTGAAGGTGGAAGTGGCCAAACAGAAAGTCCGCGATGCGGTGGATGAGGCCCGTGCAGATATGCCGGCCACACTTACCAAGGAGCCAATGATCAAGGAGATCGCTTTTTCGGAGATCCCTATCATGTTCGTGAACATTGCGGGGAATTACGATCTGAAACAGCTGAAGGAATATGCAGAAGACCTGCAGGATGCGATTGAAGGTTTAAAAGAGATCAACGAAGTAAAGATTGTCGGAGCTCTCGACCGCGAGATCCAGGTGAATCTCGATGCCTATAAAATGCAGGCTGCACAGCTTACCTTCCAGGATATTGCGCGTGCCATCGGTTCTGAAAATCTTTCCATCACGGGTGGTAACGTGCCTTTGGAAGGAATGAAGCCGACGCTCAGCATTAAAGGTGAATTTAAGGATCCAAAAGAAATTGAGAATATCCTCATCACTTCTGCTGCCGGTGCAAAGCTCTCGTTAAAGGATATTGCAGAAGTAAAGGATGGTTTTAAAGAAAAGGAATCCTACTCCAGCAAAAAAGGAAAAAACGTTATCACGCTTAACGTTATTAAACGTTCGGGGGAAAATCTTATTGATGCAGCCGAGAATATCGAAAAGACGATCGCGGAGATGAAGAAACATCATTTCCCTGCTGGACTTGAGATCTCTATCAGCGGTGATCAGAGCGAGCGTACCAAGACAACCCTGCACGATCTTATTAATACAATTATTATTGGATTTATTCTCGTTACCATTGTATTGATGTTCTTTATGGGAGTTACCAACGCTTTATTCGTGGCCCTGTCGGTACCTCTTTCGATGTTCATTGCGTTTTTGGTGATGCCGAGCATAGGCTTCTCCTTTAATATGATCGTATTGTTTGCCTTCCTGCTCGCGCTGGGAATTGTGGTGGACGATGCTATTGTGGTAATTGAGAATACGCATCGTTTGTTTGCCAATGGTAAACGTGATATTAAAACAGCGGCCAAGATGGCGGCGGGAGAAGTGTTTATGCCGGTGTTATCGGGAACGATCACTACCCTGGCACCTTTTATTCCTCTTGCTTTCTGGACCGGGATCATCGGTAAGTTCATGTATTTCCTTCCAATTACGCTGATCATTTCCTTGCTTGCATCACTCTTTGTGGCGTACATCATCAATCCTGTGTTCGCAGTAGATTTTATGAAATCGCACGAAGAAGAGCATAGCAATTATGGCAAGATCAATAAAAAAGCAAAAATGCAGCTGGTGCTTTACGCTGTGCTGGCGTTCCTGTGTTATGTATCAGGACATGCAGGCATCGGAAATTTCATTATTTTCCTTGCGTTCTTCCTGGTGCTTCACAGGTTGTGGCTTTATAAGGCCATCGAAGCCTGGCAGTTCAGGATCTGGCCTGGTTTTATTGATCGTTATACGGTGGTGCTTAAATGGTGCCTGCGTAAACCATGGAGACCATTGGCAGGTGTGGTTGTAATGCTTATAATCTCCGTTATTTTCTTCGCGGCGCGAGGCCCTAAGGTGGTTTTCTTCCCTCAGGGTGATCCAAATAATATTTACGTGTATGTGAAATTACCGGAAGGTACTGACCCTTCTATCACAAATGGCGTTATGCGTAAGGTAGAAAAGAAGATCAGCACAGTTATTGACCAGGATGATCCGGTAATTGAATCGATGATCTCCAATGTGACTATCGGTGTTACTGACCCGCGTGATGGGGATCAGAACTCTTATCCTAACAAAGGAAAAATTGCGATCAGCTTTGTAAAGTTTGAGGACCGCGATGGGAAATCTACTTCTGAGTACCTGGCCAAATTGCAGAATCTTCGCTGGGACCTTCCAGGAGTGGAGATCACTGTAAACAAGGAACAGGCTGGTCCTCCGCAGGCAAAACCAATTACCATTGAAATTGCAGGAGAGGATTTCGGAGACCTGACGAGAAATGCAGAAAGCGTTCAGAAATTCCTCATCAAATCACATATTGAAGGCGTTGACAATCTTAAGTCAGACTTCGTAAGCAACAAACCTGAAATTATTTTTGATATCGATCGTGAGCGTGCGCAACGTGAAGGTCTGTCGACACAGCAGCTGGCGATGGAGATCCGTAGTGCGGTGTTTGGTCTTGAAGCTACAAAGTTCAGGGATGTGGATGACGAATACCCGGTGAACCTCCGTTTTAAATATGATCAAAGGACCGATATTGAAACCATCCGTAACTTAAAGATCACGTATCGTGATATGAATATGGGCGGAGCCATCAGGAGCGTTCCTTTGTCGGCTGTAAGTAACATACGTTACGATTACACGTATGCCGGCATCAAGCGTAAAAATAATATGAGGCTGATCACATTATCTGGTGACGTAAAAGAAGGTTATAATCCGAATGAAGTGGCCGGCAACGTACAAAAAGCGCTTGCACGTTACCAGCCTACAGGCGACGCTACGGTGAAATTCGGAGGCCAGGCAGAAGATCAGAAAGAAACGATGGTATTCTTAAGAAATGCTTTCGGCATCGCTATCATGCTGATGTTGCTGGTGCTTGTTGGGTTATTCAATTCCCTTGGAAAACCACTCATTATCCTGTCTGAGATCCTGTTCAGTATAATTGGTGTTCTCATTGGTGTTGCCGCGTTCAAGATGGACATGAGCATCATTATGACAGGCGTTGGTATTATTGCGCTCGGAGGTATTGTGGTGCGGAACGGGATCCTGCTCGTGGAGTTCGCTGAATTTTCCCGCGAAGGTGGAACCAATCTTTACGATGCTGCAGTTGAAGCCGGCCGTACCAGGATGACACCGGTAATTCTTACTGCTATTGCCGCTATCCTGGGATTAATTCCCCTGGCAGTGGGATTGAACATTAACTTTGAAACACTGTTCACCCATCTTAATCCTCATATTTTCTTTGGTGGTGACAGCGTGGTGTTCTGGGGTCCACTCAGCTGGACAATGATCTTTGGATTGATCTTCGCAACGATCCTCACCTTGTTACTGATCCCGGCTATGTATTTAATTACCGAGAGGTTAAAACGCAAATCGGTGATCATTCTCCGCCATTTTGATCTGCCAACAGCGGTGATGTATGTTCCATTCCTGATCATGATCCTGCAGCTAATCCTTAAAATAAGGGGCAGGAAGCTCGATTACGGAAATCTTGACCATTAAAAGCGATAAAAGCTGTCTCACTTTCGAGGCAGCTTTTTTTTTATCTTTATATCACTGATCATGACTATCAGAAAATATAAAACGGAGGATCATCTTGCGTGCCTGGAGCTGTTCCGGAGCAATGTTCCTAAATTCTTCGATCCGGTGGAAGAAGAATTTTTCGAGCAGTGGCTTAATGGCATTGATGAAGACCATTTAGTATTTAGCAACACTGAAGAAGAGCATTATTTTGTTGTAGAAGAAGGAGGTAAACTCCAGGCTTGTGGCGGTTATTATATTACCAGCACCACCAACGAGGCGCGCATGTGCTGGGGCATGGTGGATAACAAGCTGCACCGCAAAGGTATTGGCCGTAAATTTCTTGAATTCAGAATAAACGAGATCAGGAGATCACGTCCGGGTTGTAAGATAGCGCTCGATACGAGTCAGCACGCCTACCAGTTTTTTGAGAGAATGAATTTTAAGGTGGAAGAGATCATTAAAGATCATTATGCACCAGGGTTAGATAAATATGAAATGACCTACGTGTCAGTTTCCTGATCACAATTCCAGTTCAATTGCCGGGTCCCAGAAAATCGATTTAAAAGCAATCACTTTATCGTCCTTTACTTTTATTTTTTCTTTTTCTAGAAGTTCCTGCATCTGGTAAGGCGTTTCAAAATGGTGCTTTCCAGTAAGCAGACCCTGACGGTTTACCACGCGATGTGCAGGCACTTTGGGACGCACTTTGCCCGCTCCGTTCATAGCGTATCCTACCAGCCGCGACGACCCTTTTGCGCCGAGGTAGCTGGCAATAGCACCGTAGCTGGTAACGCGTCCCCGCGGGATGAGCCGCACCACCTGGTACACCATTTCAAAGAAGTCTTTTCCCGCCATTTAGCCTCCAAAATAGAACAATTCACCTATCTTTGCAAGCTATGGAAAAACGTGTGAGAGTCAGATTTGCGCCCAGTCCTACCGGTGGTTTACACATGGGTGGCGTGCGTACCGCTTTGTTCAATTATCTTTTTGCCAAAAGGCATGGAGGTGATTTTATTCTGAGGATCGAGGATACCGACCAGACCCGTTTTGTGGAAGGTGCTGAAGAATATATTATCAGTGCATTAAAATGGTGTGGCATCCCTCCAAATGAAGGAGTAGGTTTTGGTGATGGTCCGCATGCTCCATACAGGCAGAGTGAAAGAAAAGAACTTGGGATCTATAAAAAGTATGCCGATAAGCTGATCGAAAGCGGTCATGCTTATTACGCCTTTGATACTTCTGAAGAGCTTGATGAAATGCGTAAGCGTCTGGAAGCGGCTAAAGTAGTGGCGCCTCAATACAATGCGGTAACAAGGCAGAACATGCGCAACTCACTTACCCTTCCTGAAGATGAGGTGAAAAAACTGCTTTCGGAGAACGCCAAATACGTTATTCGTTTAAAAGTGCCGCGCAACGAAGAGATCCGTTTTAATGATATCATCAGGGGATGGGTAACTGTAAATTCATCGCAGGTGGATGATAAGGTGCTTTTAAAAAGTGATGGAATGCCGACATATCACCTGGCGCATATTGTTGATGATATTGAAATGAAGATATCACATGCCGTGCGGGGTGAAGAGTGGCTGCCGAGCGCACCTGCGCATATTTTAATTTACCGGTACCTTGGTCTGGAAAATGAAATGCCATTGCTGGCGCACTTGCCGCTGATATTAAATCCTGATGGAAACGGAAAGATCTCTAAACGTGAAGCAAGGTTTCCTGTATTTCCTTTAAGCTGGAAAGATCCGCGTGAGACAGCGCCGTATGTAGGATACAAAGAGTCGGGATATTATGCTGAAGCCTTTGTGAATATTCTCGCGTTGCTTGGCTGGAATCCGGGCACCAACGAAGAGATCTTCAGCGTTGAGGAGCTCGCTAAATTATTTGATTTTGAGAGAGTGAATAAAAGCGGGGCGAAGTTCGATCCTGAAAAAGCAAAATGGTTCAACCAGCAATATCTCCGCAAAAAAAGTGACCAGGAACTAGCGGAGGCATTCAAGCCGGTTCTTACAGCCAAAGGCATTTCGCGCGATGATAAATTTATGCACGAATTCGTGAAGCTGGTAAAAGAAAAAGTTCAGTTCGTACATGAGTTCTGGGATCACGGAAAATATATTTTTGAAGCACCTACCGCTTATGATGAGAAGGTGATCACCAAAAAGTGGAACGATAAAAGCAGGGATGTTTTTACAAAAGTAACGGAAGCATTTTCGTCTGTTCAGAACTGGGATGTTGCTTCGATCACTGCTGCTTTTCATGCAGAGGAAGCTCAGACCGGAAAGATCGATATGCAGTTGTTGCGTGTGCTTGTAAGCGGCGCGGCAGGCGGTCCCCAATTATTTGATATGCTCGCACTTATAGGTAAGGATGAAGTTGTAACCCGTTTGAAAACGGCGTTGGGTAAACTTAGCTAGGGCTTGGGACAATTCCCCGCAGATGGCGCTGATTAGTTGGGTTACGCACGTTACCGCAGATTTTCGCGGAAAAAATATCAATCTACAGGAGGTCTTATACTCTCAGCGGAAATCTGCGTAAATCAGCTGAAAACCCTACGCAATAACTTGTTCTATCAGCGGTAATCTGCGAGTAAATCTGCGTGCATCTGCGGGAAAAAAGTCAGCTGCTAAAGCAGGAAATACTGCCCCGAAAACACGAGCAGCACGCAGAATAGAATCAACACCAGGATCGTATTGGTGATCTTGATCCTTTTGATCTGGAAAAGAAAATCTCCTATAAAAAAAGCGATTGGAAATGCGTACGTAAGAATAACCACTGAACTGTTCGCTCCCCCGGAAAAGAAACCGAATAAGGAAAAGAACATATACCAAAGCATGATCGCCTTGCCTTTCTGTTTCTTAACTGTATTTCCAAAACCATTTGTAAGGTTGTAAAAAACAGAAATGATGAGAAGCACAAAAAGCAGGAAGCTGAGCGGAAGGTAATACTCGCTGAACTTCGGAATTCTGAGGTAGTGGAAAAAAGAACCGGCAGAATTAAAAAGATACCATTGATTAAAATTGGTGAGATATGCCATGCATTCGTAGAGAAATACCGGGACAAAAAAACCAAGTAAGGCAATCACCCATTCTCTCCAGTGAAAAGGCCGAAGAATAAGCATGATGATGAAAAACAAGGGAAAACTGATGATCGTTGCCGTTGTGATAAATGCCGAGCAGCAGAGCCAGAAGGCAGCTTCAAAAATATATTTTAAAACATTTTCCTGCCGGTAGATGCCGAGCAAACGGTAAATAGAAAACAGAATAAAGATATTTGAGAAAACCTGTGAGCTTACCTGCTCGTTATTGACCGAAACTACCGACAATAACAGGTACAGGAACACCGGAAAATAGTTGAGTTTGTCGGTGATCTCCTGGTTAACAGCGATAAAACTTACCAGCAGCACACCAAGGGCAATGCAGAAAAAGTTGCACAAAACGATCACAGGCTGGCTTTGGATGCTGTGTGTGAAGTAGTTATAAAAAAGGTTGGGATAGAATTCCAGCTCAATCGCCCGGGGAGCGAAATAGCTAAGGAAGATGGATATGACAAAAAGGCTGATCAGCAGGACCAGACTGCCTCTGAATCCCTTATTTAACCAGCCAGCGAACACGATTTTTTTGTTTTAAAATAATTTTTACTTTTGTACGCGTAAACATACAAATTAATATTTATGAAACTGCTAATGATCACCTGGACAGATGTTTTTGAAGGAACCGGCACTTTTTTTCAGTGGATCTTTAAAGGCATGAGGGTACTCGGTCACATTCCAAACGTGATCATCTGGCTGCTTATCATTGGCACACTTGCCTACTGGACTATGCGTTTGGCGCGCTACCGCAAACAGGCGGAACGCAACGGTACGATCGAATAATACCGGACAAAACACACTCTCCGATTAAACTTCAAAGTTCAAAATTTCAAAAGTTCAAGTGTCTTTTTGAGTTTTTGATCAATTGAACCATTGAACCCTTGAACGTTCAACCTTGAACGTTGAACCCTTGAACCCTTGAACGTTGAACCCTTGAACCTTTGAACCTTTCAACCATTCCGGGGCTAAACATCCACTGTGATTTTTCGAATTTACAATCTACAAATAATCTCCGCCGCTTTTTCCAGCGTTTCCTTCTTTTTCGCAAAACAAAATCTCAGCACTTTATTATCGTCGCTGTTATTATAAAAGGCCGATAATGGTATCGTAGCAAGCTTATGCTCTTTGGTTAAGCGAATAGCCAGGTCTGAGTCCTTTTCGCTGCTGATGTTCTCGTACGACATGAGCTGAAAATAGGTTCCCTGGGTTTTCAGCGGTTTTAATCTTGATGATCGTGTGAGTGCCAGGAAATAGTCTCTTTTCTCCTGGTAAAATTTCCGCAGTTCGAGATAATTTTCT
>CBIHOL010000078.1:0-22062 GCA_966211905.1 uncultured bacterium | reverse complement strand
CGTAATTGATGCTGTCAGTGATGTCTTTATTCTTCTGCTCAATGATGGTATTTGCTTTTTTGAGTTCTATGTTTTTGAACCTTTCGAGCTCAGCTTCTTTTTCAGATTTTTCTTTTTCAAAGCGCGTCTGGATTTTCTTAATATTATTCGCCGCTTCGTCGTTCAATATCCTGGACCTCACTTCAAAATACTTTTCAAAATGCCGGAGAGCAAGTTCAGTATTTTTTAGCTCCTTGTAGGTATCGTACATAAGTTTATGAATTCTCGATTGTTTCTGGTGGGCCTGTAATTGCAGTGCCAGCACCAATCCCTTATCAAGATGTTCTGTCGCAAGATCATGTTGTCCCATGAGCAGGTATGTTTCACCAAGCTCAGTGTAGCTGGTTGCCAGACCGTGAAAATGGTCTATTTCCTTCCTTAGCGCAAGTCCCTCATTAAAATAAGCAACGGCCGTCAAATAATTTTTTCTGCATTTTTCAACTAGTCCCAGATCGGTAGCTGCCCTGCTAAGTCCGGCATAATGACTCATCTTTTGATAGATCGTATGCGAAAATTCAAGAAGAGGCAACGCATCATCTATCCTGCTTTGAGCAATAGCCACAGTGCCCAGGCCGTTGGAGGAGCGTGCCATACCGTACTCATGACGGAGGTCTTTGAATATGTCAAACGCTTTGGAGTAATGGATCCTTGAATTTTCAAAATCCTTTGTGTCATAATAAAAAACTGCAAGTCCGAAATTGTCCCAGCCAACACCTGCCACCTTGTTCTGTTCGGAAATTCTTAAACCTTTAAATGCGAGGTTAAATGCCATTTCGTATTCGCCCCTGAACCAGTGGAAATAAGAGAGCATGTTGATTCCCATGGTGTATGCATCAAGGTCGAAACTGATGTCCTCCACCATTTTTGATAATTCGGGAAAAGTGACTGCATATGGTGAGGGAGCATTTAGGCCGGTGACACGATTGGTGAACGCAAGATTACAGTAGCAAAGCGTTTCCCCAACTTTGTCGTCCGATTCTTTTGCAAGCACGATACCTTCTTCCAGAAGCTCAATGATCCTGCTGCCGTAACAGTCCCCATAAACGATAGAAAAGTCAACGATCTCTCTGACCCGGCTTTTTTTGTCGGATACCTTGACTAATTTTTCTCTGAAATCAATGAAAACTTCTTCTGGTTTTTTCATTGTGCGACATAAATGTAACAAATAATGTGTCGCCCATCTGAGGGAGGTTGGTTCTGTACTGAAGGAGATTTTCCTGAGCCGCTGTTATGCCGGTGCAGTGCAGTTTCAGGAGCTTATCAGGTGGTCTGTGGATCCGAGCGGAAATACCGGTAAACATAACCTGCAGCGGCCGCGCCGGCAACAGGAACAAGGATGAACAGCCATAATTGTGAGATGGCCCAGTCACCAACAAAAAGAGCCTGGCTGATGCTTCTTGCCGGGTTTACAGATGTGTTAGTTACCGGGATACTGATAAGGTGGATGAGAGTTAAGGTAAGACCGATAGCCAGCCCTGCAAATCCTTTTTGCGCGTTGGCGTCGGTGGCTCCAAGGATCACCAGCAGGAAAATAAATGTCATTACAAATTCTGTCACCACCGCAGCTAACAGACTGAACTTGCCGGGTGAATGTTCACCATACCCGTTGGCAGCAAAATCACCAACACTTCTGCCATCGCCTGTAGCAATGACGTAAAGCACAACAGCGGCAAAGATCCCGCCAGCAATCTGTGAGATCACGTAAGGGAGAATATCCTTCCCGACCATTCTGCCTCCCATGAATAAACCAACGGTGACAGCTGGATTAAGATGAGCACCTGAGATGTGTCCGAATGAATATGCAATTGTTACTACAGTTAAACCAAAGGCGAGTGAAACACCCAGTAACCCGATGCCGACCTCCGGGTAACCGGCCGAAAGCACGGCGCTGCCGCAACCGCCCAGCACCAGCCAGAAGGTTCCGATGAATTCTGCCAAATATTTTTTCATTATTGTTATTTTATGGTCCTACTCGTCTGGCTTTTCGGTCACGCCCCGTTTGTCAGGTGGTTTCTGGTCTCCACAAGCTGCATTTTAATGTACATGGATCATTGCACTGCAATTGGTGACGCGCAGTAAGGAAAAATAGAGAAAGACTTACTAAAAAAGAGAAATAATGGCAGCTAAAATAAAACAATCAAACACGTCATGCATTATTACAGGATGCACTTGTGATCATCTATATCAGCCGCCATTAAAAGGCCTGAGAAAATTTATTTTTTTGCGGAGTGCTGCAACTCTCCGTACGTAGGGATCTGCTCCATAATGGAAGCTCTGATCTGTGTGATCATATATATTTCAGCCTGGTAAAACTGGAATGCAAGCACAGCATTGGTAGCAGTCTTAAGTTTATTATAAAAGGTCTCCAGAGTTTTTTCCTGGTTCATCCTGTTTGCAAAATATTTGATCGACAAAGAATCGGCCACTTTTGGTGACATATGATCATAAGCCATGGCTGTGCGCTCATATAGTCCTATCCTGTCCTTCGCTTCTTTTTTATTTACTACCTGGTACTCATCATAAATCTTCCAGAAGCTGGCAGAATCTTTTGGCATTACCATTACCAGTTTGGCCATTGCCTGGCGTTTCTGAACTCCTAATAAATTTATAATTGCGTCGGCTTCCGCATCGGAAGTTTGCGCGTTAATGCTTGCTGCTCCAAATAAAATTGCAGAGGCTAATAAGATTGCTTTCCTTTTCATGGCTGTGTTGTTTTGGTGCAAAAGAACTCTTTTTTTGCAAGGAAAGGAAGGACTTGAAAAAATAATCACACGCTGGGTAGGGGCTAACACCTAGTAATATCAAGGAATTAGGGGGTACCACATGTTTTTTACGGGAAGAACTGTTGTTATATCCTTTGGGATAGAATTACTGCAAGCCCTCTTCTTTCTTGATCTTTTCTTTTTTAAAATGAAGGTGATTCGCTTCTTCAATTGAATGTGTCTGATGCATGCTTTTATCCCGTTTGCTCATTTTTACAAGCTCCACATAAAACTTCTGCAGCGACAAAAGCTCTTCCTCGCTCAGGTCTTCTATGTCGATGAGACGATTACTTGCAAGCTTGCTTGATGCGATCAGCTCATTTAATTTTATCTGCGTGGCCAGTGATTCCTTGTTCTGACTTCTCTGAATAAGAAAAACCATGAGGAAGGTTATAATGGTGGTTCCCGTATTTATTACCAGTTGCCAGGTATCGGAGTACTTAAAAACCGGACCTAACAAGAGCCAGATAACTATCACCAGCAGCGCCAGTAAAAACGCAGGTGTGCTGCCGGAAGCTTTTGTAACTTTTGTGGAAAGCTGTTCAAAGGCATTTCTCTTTGTATGTTCTATTTGTTCCAATTGCATAGGTTCTGTATTTGTTTCGTTGATTTGTTATAGCATTGTAATAGGACTTACTTTTACTAACTGCAATATTATTTAATTTATAAGAATAGATGATAACATGCCTTAAGATATTGTGGTTGACGCCAGCTATTGCTAACAGTATATGTTTTTTTGCATTTAGTTTTTCTCAGTACCACCTGATCTTCCTTAAGTACACAAGTGGGCACCTTAGTTCCGCGAACCTGAAGCCATAGATAAGTTCTATCATCAGGTTGGCTGAAGTGAGATAAGCATGGTTCAATTCCGTATATCCTGCCGAGGAGGTAACGGAGACCTTTAAATACGAACGCAGTCCATTATATCCGCCATTAAGACTGAAGTTGGCGGAATACTCCACGCTGGTGAAATTATTTTCCCCTTTTGATGCACGGTAGATATTATAGGCAAAGCCAGCACCGGCATAAATGATGGGAGAAATGAAAAAGCGGGTGTTGCGTATCACAAAATTGTACCCGTACCCCGGCATTACAAGTAGGGCGGGGGCCTTCACGTACTGCAGACCGGTTTCTGTTGCAAAACGATCAGACAGATCATACGTCTGCGGGATCACCGTACCCTCTTCTGTTCCAAGCTCCCTGTAAAAGGGCTCCATTTTAAGAAGCATTGATCCTGCCGGTTTTAGCTGGTATTCCGATTGATATTTGGATGCACGATAGGAGTAATGTTCAGCATTAAAAATATAAATCGCCTGCAAACCGATTTTTCTTTCGTGCAGGTTCGGGGAAGTTTCATAGTTATCGTCGCTGCTGGAAACTACCACACCCCTGTTTTCAACAAAAAATGCACGGAAAACAAATTTCCTCATCGAGTAGCCGAATGCAAATCTTACATGTTTTAAGTTTGCGCGATCCTGCTTCAGGTATGTGGTCCCCGGTAATGAAATGCTGAGATCGCCATCGATAAGCCCGTAGCTCAGGCCGCCTCCTATAAAATCATTTGTATTGCGGTAAAGATCCCTGTTTAGCTGCGTGATGTCATTGTTGGCAGCTCCCACCGACAAATTATTTCCCTGGAATCCATAAAAAAAACGAATGTCATTATTAAGACTGAATTTTTTAACGAAAGCTGAATCTGCATCCTTTACAGGTATGGTAGTCTGTGCAAAAATCCCGGCACTCAGCATCAAAAGAATAACATGCAGAGTTCCGACTGGTAAATATTTATTTGCAGAAGTTATGCTGCGCATCAATGATGTGAAGGTGTATGAAATTATTGCATTGAGGGACATTTGTAGTTACCATAAGAACAAAAAACACAGCAGTCGCCTTCTTTAGGGATCAGCCGCGCCATGCAGCTCGAACATGTATACTTTAAAACACATACATCACGGGGCATGATCTCTGTTTTCTTATAGCCGCATTCGGGACAGGTGATCTCGGAACGATCGGGCTGCTGTATAACTGATGCTGAAGCGCTGCTGTCGGTTTGCGATTGCATTGGCTTTACTGCATTTTCATTTTCTGGTTTGCCCGAAGGATCAACAGTACATGTGCACAGCAGCAGGCATACCGAAAATAAATATAGTTGCACTTTAAACATAAGCCTCAAAATAACCTCTTTAAATGTACCTATTAACAAAGAGGTAGAAGAATGTACTACCGGTTTTTTCAGACCGGTTAATTGAAGCGGAAGTAAATTGACTGCATCCTCTGACCTCCAGGTACTACAAGGAGTGGGGAGACGTCTTATTTATATTCAGGTATGAGGCGATGGCCTTTACATATTTGTCGAATGCTTTCAAACCTTTGGCGGTTATTTTACAGGTTGTTACCGGGTAATTTCCTTTAAAGCTTTTCACTATAGTAATATAGCCTGCTTTCCTGAGCTTATCCAGCTGAATGCTCAGGTTACCGGCAGAGGTTTCTGTTTTTTCTTTCAGGTAAGTAAATTCCGCTTTTTCCAGTCCCACCAGTAGTGACACGATTGCTAGTCGCAGCTGGGAGTGCAGCAGTGGATCGAGCTCTTTAAACATTCCTGTTTTTCATAAGAATGCCCGGTATAAAGCAGGATGACAACGATGCAATAGCGGCAAGCATAAAGTGCATCCCTGCCGGAGCATTTAAACCAATACCCGCAAGAATGATGGCCAGAACACCACCTGCTATTGAAGGTTTGTGCTGTGTAAGGCCGCCGGTTATAAATACTGTGAGTCCGATGAGAAGCGAAAAGAAGGTGCTGTATAAAGCAGGATTGGAAAATGCAGAAGCTACAAACATGATCGTATAGGCCAGGGCAAAACCGCCAAACGCATAAGAGTAGATCTTTTCAAAGCGTGGTACGACGGTTTCAGTCCGATCGTCCCGTTTGCTTCTTAAATAAGAGAGAAAACCTCCGATTGGAAAAACTGCCATGATAGCAATATCAAGAAGGTCACCATCGGCCTGAGGACTTTTTGTTTTAATGTATTGTAGGGCAAAATGGCAAAAAAGCAGGCTTCCCCAAAGAACATAATAGAACTGTGCCCCCGTTTTTTCAGCCTTTGCCTGTGCCAGTGCTTCATCAATTGTTTTGATGGAATCTGCCGGATTAAAATTATCGTTTTCCATGGTTTTATTTTTTTTGGTTATGTAAATATAAACTAGTTAATATTATTAACCAAATATGCCTTTTCAGGGCTCTGGAATGAGGTTCCGATTTTACGACAGATCTATTTTTTGGAAGCGATCCTTAATTTGCAGGCTTCGAGTGCATGGGCGAGAAGGTCTTTAACGGCGGCTGAAGAAATGAGTTCCTGTGAATTGATGTTAACGTACCGTGAGATTTTTCCCGTTCCTTCCAATAGTTTTTCCGGATCGGGCAGCTCGTTCCCTTTGTAAAAACCAAGCTTTAATCCCTTTTTAGAGGGAATGATCACGCAGATAAGCTCTGAATATTTTCTTCCAAAACTATATGAGACCATTTTGGCGGGCAGGTCCAGCTCCTCGATGACGCCAGGGAGGCTCCGAAGCACAGTTTCGCGTAACTTTAATGCATTCGCATAAACGTCTTCGGGATACGCTGAAAAAAAAGTGCGGATAGGATTAGCAGATGTCATTTAAATCGTGGGCCGTTTTTTTTGCAAGTTAGTTTACAAAGACCTGATCCACTCATTTTTTTTAATGTCTTTAATGGCAATGTGATCGATCCAGAGATAATCCGGATAGCCGTGATCGGTATTGATGATCACTGCCACCACCACCACTGCATGCATAAAATGACGCTGCTGAACTTCGTGGGCATACGACGTCATGCGCTTAAGTGCCTCATCGGAAATGATATGGGTAAGAGTGATCAAAGGTTCCGCGCTGTTAAGGATCTTTTCTTTATGCGTAAGCGCCAGCTGCTCGATCACCTGTTCCTGGTAATCATCTTCCACTGGTGTGGCCGGCCTGATCTGATCTTTCTTTAATTTATCCAGTGCTGCTACAAGGGCTCCGCAGCATGTGCTGGAATGCTCCTGACCGTGGCGCATGATCCTGCCCCAGCCTTCCTTATCACGATAGCCGATATGTGGTCCCAGGAATAACAGCGAAGTACCGTCTTCGGGTACGTGATGTGAAAATGCTGAAACACCTGTAACACCAGTGAAAGGCAGGCCGGCAAGTCCGCCAAAAGTAAACGGCCCCTTGATCTCGGGGTGAGTGAGCTTATTTTTTGTATTCGTTATGTCGTCAACGCAGGTTGACTGACCCCAGAGAATGTTCTGCGGTTTTATACCATAGATGGCCACCTTCGACAGGATAGAATCTATTGCCAGGTC
Organism: uncultured bacterium; assembly: GCA_966211905.1. Lineage (GTDB taxonomy): Bacteria > Bacteroidota > Bacteroidia > B-17B0 > Aurantibacillaceae > Aurantibacillus. Next base: position 14,897 of record CBIHOL010000078.1, on the reverse strand, counting down.
ATAAGGAAGTGCGCCGGGGAATTGCTGCTGGATCTTTTCGAGTATATCCGCAGGTAATGGAGTTACTGCTGCCTGCTCATTTTTTACTACTGCTTTTTGTTCCTTATCGGCGCAGGAATAAAAGATCAAAAGCATTAAAAGGACCGGGAGTATTACCTTCTTTTTCATATGATGAACGCAAGGTAGATAAACAAATACTGGTAAAATATAGGTGATACTACCCTAAAAGATTGATCGAAATTTCTATGATGCAATGAAAATCTGTTTGAAATTGAGAGTGAAATGTTTCCCGGTTTCTGAATGAAATCAAATGGCAGAATAGGGGTTTTCCCGTACATTAAAAGATAGTAGCCAACCCTGTTTTTTTGAAGTCGGCGGACATTTTAATTTTTGGGGGGAATTATTATATTTACTTTCCATTCAAAACGCCCACTATGAAAAAGCTCGTATTGTCAGTTATGCTCCTGTCATTTTATGGTTATTCCCATGCACAGCTTGGTCACCTGAAGAACAAGATCAATCAGAAAATGAATGAAAAAATAGACCAGGGAGTGGATGAGGCCGTTGACGGTCCAAAAAAGGAACAGAAAACAAAAACTGAGAAAGAAACTGCTCAACCGGCTGCGGCAGAAACAGGTGAAGTAACGGCTACCGCCACAACACAAAAAGCTGCGGCGCCGGCATTTAAATCCTATTCGAAATTTGATTTTCTGCCGGGGGAAAAGGTCATAGCCTTTGACGATTTTAGTACCGACAATATTGGTGATTTTCCTGCAAAATGGAACACCAATGGAAGCGGAGAGGTGGTTAATATTTCGAGCGCACCGGGTAAATGGTTTGCTATGAGCCAGTCAGCATATTACCGCCCGGATTATATTACCAGTTTGCCTGAGAATTTTACCATTGAATTTGACCTTGCCATAGCAGACGAACAAAATAGTGGCGCATTTATTGTACAGTTGGGGCGGGCCAGAGCGGCAAATGATCTAAACCCGACAAGTTCGGGGCTTGAGATCCATTTTATTTCAAGCGGAGATAATTATATGACAATTTCAAACTGGTGTTATTCAGATGCTGAGTGCAGCAAGATCACCATTCTCTCAAACACAAACGACTATCATTTTAATGATGCCGGCGAAAAGTTCCGCGTTTCGCTCTGGAGGCAAAAACAGCGATTGAGAGTGTATGTTAACGAAACGAAAGTATTTGATGCGCCACGTATACTCGATGGCTCGCAAACGCTTAACTGTCTTGATTTTCGAACCAACGCCAACAAGACCGGAAATTATGCTTTTGTCTCTAATCTAAGGGTAGCTGCAGGCGCACCCGACACCCGCAATAAGCTGATGACGGAAGGGAAATTTGTAACCAGCGGAATTACTTTTGATGTTAACAGTGATAAAATAAAGCCGGAATCATACGGGGTGCTCAAAGAAATAGCTACTGTGTTAACCGAGAATGCTGGTGTGAAAGTGAAGATCGTGGGTCACACTGATAGCGACGGGGACGATGCAAAAAACCTGGAACTTTCAAATAAAAGAGCTGTGGCAGTTAAGAATACGCTTTCTAAAGAGTTTGCCATTGACGCTGCCCGGCTTACTACCGATGGAAAGGGTGAAACGCAACCCCTGACGCCGAATACCACTGCCGAAGCAAAAGCAAACAATCGTCGTGTGGAGTTTCTGAAACAATAAAGACAAGGCGCTGACAGGATCACCTTCGGCGGCTTCAGGATCTATTTCTCATTCATCGGGTTAAATTGCACAACTGATGCGGAAACAGTACACTTATTGCTCCAGAAGAATGGCAGCACAAATGTAGTTTTATAACTTACAGTGATATTTACAAGAGCCTGATTATCCTGGAGCTGAAAACTTTCCATCAGATCTTTCCGCGCTTCTTCCACCAAAGCTTCCCTTTTTAGTCCTCCTATTCCAATAATATAAGTGGCCTGCGCTACGCCCTGGACCGATCTTTTGACGTACGCAAAATTGTTTGTGCCTAATGCGGCAGAATTAGAAACATAACCGCCATGCATTGCGCAGCTGCCTAAAAAAATGGTGAGTCCAATTAAGATTGAAGATTTTATCATATTTCTTTTTTTTGGGGTGAATGAATCAGCAAAATACAGAAATTTATTCAGTCGCCGGCTTCTGCTTCGCTCTGCTGCACGCTCACAATTCCGGTGATTTGAATTTTTAGCTGCCAACCGCCTTTGCGCTTCCAATTCTGCTATATTTGCCTTAAAACTGCCACCTTGAAGCGTGTTTTTATTGCTGCGTTGTTGCTTGTATGTTTTCTCCTTTCCATAGGAGGAGCATATAATCTGCTTATGCTGCGACGTCACCAGGTAAGGTCAGAGGTAAAGCAGCGGTTGGTTGCATCTCTCAATAAATGTGAACTGGTACTTCATTCATTTGGCAGAAATGAACTGAAGGATCTAAAGATGGACGCCACTCATAATGAGTTTGAATTACACGGGCTCATGTTCGATATTATCTATACCGTTGAGACCTCCGATTCAATAAAGTACTGGTGCTGGCCTGATCACCAGGAAACGTCGCTGAATCACCGCCTCGATCTGCTGGCCAACCAGGAATTTGGTTGCGATAAAAAAAGCCGCGGAATTCAGAGGGATCTCCTGCATTTTCTTTCTCTTTTGTTTTTTGAAACCACTGACCAGAACTTTCCACAGCTCGCACAAAGTTTAGTAAATCACAGGGACCTGGTTGTGCACTACAACAGGCCTTACTCTTTTTGCGAAACGCCTCCTCCCCGGGCGTAAACAATCCGCCTCATACCCTGTTTTTTTCAGTTCAATTACCACTCATTCATAAAACGTGAACCGATTTTTTGTATGGTTATGTGGCTTGATCCTGAGTACACAGGGGATCTCCCAACGATTACACATTACCGACGGATTAACCGGCGCAGCAGTGCCTTCTGCTTTGATAAGCTCAGGCACCCACACAGCAGTGTGCGACGCTGAAGGATACGTTGAACCGCTTTTTTTACAACCAGGCGACACCATCACTATAAGTGCCGCGGGATACAAGATGAAAAAAGCCTCCTGGCAGCTACTGGTTGACTCGCGTTTTGAAATAAAATTAAAACGTGCAGAGCTGATCCTGGAAGAGGTAATGGTATCAACACATAAACAAGATCCCCTGCAGCTCACAAGCCTGCATGTTACGCCAGTTGATCTCAGTAAGCCTGATCAGCGGGGCGCTTACGACCTCACACATGCACTCGCAAGGGAGCCCGGCGTATCTATGCTCAGCACAGGCGTTGGAATTTCGAAGCCAGTTATCCGCGGGCTTTATGGAAGCCGGTTGCTCGTTCTTATTTCCGGTTTACGTTTCGATAACCAGCAGTGGCAGGATGAGCACGGACTTGGATTATCAACCTTCGGCGTTGACCGCGTGGAACTGATAGAGGGTCCTCTATCGCTGCTCTATGGAACTGAAGCGGTTGGAGGAGTCTTAAATATCATTGAAGAAAAAGCTCCGGAGGTAAACACTACTCAAAGCGATTTCCAGGTTCAGTCGTTTTCCAATACAGGTGGATTGTTTTTACAGGCCGGTGTGAAAAAGAATCTTGGCTCAAGATGGTGGAGACTGAGAATAGGAGCGAACAACCATGCCGACTACACGGATGGTGCGGGAACAAGAGTGCTTAACAGCAGGTTTAATGGTTATTATCTCAAGAGCAGCTTTGGTTTTGAAAGAAAAAGATGGAAAAGTGATAATCACTACCAGTTCTCATTCAATAATTTTGGTTTCATCTTTAACGATCTGTCTCATTTCATGGAGGCTGATCCCCGCTGGAGCAGGAGCATGAGCGGACCACACCATATTGTGATGCTGAATCTTCTGTCGTCGGTAAATGAGTGCCGCTTAAAAAAATCGTTGCTCAGGTTTAACGCCGGTTTTCAATCCAACATGCGCACCGAAGACGAAGGAGGAGGTGAGCTTAGTTTATTCATGCACCTTGCCACGCTGCAATACGGATTAAAATGGGAAAAACAACTGGCACCGCGCACGATGCTCGTAGTGGCCAATGGAGGAAGCGCCGAGAACAACACCAACTATGGAAAAAGGAAAATCGTGCCTGATGCATGGTTAGGAGAACAAACGGTTTCGGCGTATCTAAGGAATGTTTGGACAAAGTTGCTCGTGGAAGGCGGCGCTGGTGGCGGTGTGCGTTACATTAATACACTGCCAACCAAAGGCGTGAATACTCTCGACAAAACACTGAGGCCTTTTACACAATGGAGACCTTACTGGAACGCCATGGCAGGCGCTTCGTGGTTCCCTTCAGAAACGTTCACGCTTAAAACAAACCTGAGCACAGGAGTGAGGGCACCAAATCTTTCTGAACTTTCCTCCAATGGTTTGCATGAGGGCGTTTATACTTATGAGCTTGGAGATCCCGGCATGACGAACGAAAAAAATCTGAATACTGAGATCGGCGCATATTTTCATAATCCCTGGATACGTGGGGGCGTGAGTGTATACCGCAACCAGTTCTACAACTATATCTACCTGCAGCCCACTAACGGCGACTGGTTTGGTTTTCCTGTCTCTGAATTTACGCAGAGCAATGCAACGCTTGAAGGAGGAGAAGCCCAGTTAAAAGTACTCCCTGTTCCACGCTCGGGTTTAAGCGCAGCACTCACCTTTGCACAGGTAACGGGAAGGCTTAGCTCTGGTGAATTTCTGCCGTTTATGCCGGCACGTAAACTGACGCCTGAGATAAAGTACGAGGCAGTATCATCGGACTATTTTTTTAATTATTGTTTTGTGAATGTCGAGTGCGTTTATCCCCAGAACCAGGTAAATCTTTATGAAACTGCCAGTCCGGGTTATCAGCTGCTTAATGCCGGGTTTGGATTTTCGTGGAACACTTCCCGCTCGGCCTGCAATCTCAGCTTATCAGGCAATAATCTTCTTAATACTGTTTATGCCGATCACCTTTCGAGGATCAGGTATTTCGGTATGAATAATCCCGGGATGAATGTGTGCATTAATTTCAGAATGCAATTTACCGGGACCAACAGAATTAAATCAATAATAACAATCAAAATAAAAAACAACCATGAATAAAAATGTAAAAGTGACAACTATCGCTCTGGCCCTGGTGGCGCTCACCATTGGCGGATGCAAAAAAGAAGATGAAGAAAATGAACTTAAGCTTTCGTTTAAAACCGGTGCCGGCTACACGGCCAGTGACGTAATTCTTGCAAAAGCCACAGCTTTTAAAGTAGGGGTGGAAGGTGAAACCGAAAAGAAAAAAGATCCGATCGTAAAATTTAATATTTCGGAATCAGTTAATAGCGGTGCAACCACCAGTATCTTTAATGAAGATATTGAAAAGCAGGATTACGAGCACGATCACGACTTTACAGTGAACGACACCGTGCACGGCAACAAACACAGGTATACCTTTACCATCACCAATAAAGATGGTCTTACAAAACAACAGGCGCTTACCGTCACGGTGCAGTAGCTTCAGCTTAAAAAAAGGAGAGGACTTCGGGTCCTCTTTTTTTATTATAAAATACTGTGTTCCGGGATACTTCGTGCAGAAACAAGAGCGTAGAATTAATTAATTTAACGTAACATTTTTTGCACCTTTAGCGAAATGAAGAAGCTGATCATTTTCCTGGCCTTTTGTCCTGCAGTGATCTTTGCACAGATCTCAGATTCCACAATGAAACGTCACGATAAAGTGCTTCGTCTGCATGAAGGTCGTCTGAATAATGTGGAAGACTCCATTCGCCGTCTGCGCATTGGTATCGACAGTATCGGGCGGGATCTCGCCTTCAGCGGAACAAGGATCATTTCGCGCTTTGAACGGACTAACGAATCACCCCGCCTGATATTTGGCGGTTATGTTTCTACTTATATTGCCTGGTACAGCGACACCGCTGATCAGAATAATTTCCAGAAATTTCCGACGGCCGATCCGCAGTCAAATGCATTTTCGGTGAATGTGGCGCAGATCACCGCCAAGTATGCTGCACGGAGTACACGTGCTAATATTGTGATCCATTACGGAGATATGCCACGGAGTGCGTGGTCTCCCGTTTATAATTACCTGCAGGAAGCCAACGCAGGTATCAGGATCCTGAAAAAAACCTGGCTGGATGTAGGATTTTTTCGCACTCACATCGGGCTCGAAAGTGTGCAGCCTCGCGAAAATATAGCCACAAGCGTGGCAGTGCCCACATTCTTTGAACCGTATTATCTTTCAGGTGCGAAATTAAGTTATGTGCATTCTGAAAAACTCACCTTCCAGGTAAATGCTTTTAACAGCTTCAACGGTTTTGTTGAGACCAACAGTAAAAAAGCAATAGGTGCGAGTTGTATGTATGAGGAAGGCAACCGTTTGTCAGTAACGTTTAACTCGCTCTGGAACGACGATGCACCAGATGCAGATAAGCACGGAAAGGGACGGTTGTACAATAATCTTTACCTCGTGTACCGCGTTCACAAATTTACGGTTGGTGCGGAAGCTAATTATGGATTTCAATTGTATAGTCAGCTTAACGTCCCAGAGGGAACTGCACAAATGTTCAGCGGGCTTGTAGCAGTGAGATACCAGGCATTACGCGAGTTTTTTATTTATGCCCGGGGGGAGTATTTTTACGATCCTGATGAAATGCTCACGGGCCCGGAATATAACCAGGATCACCAGCTGATAGGTTTACAGGTGTCGGGAGGCACAGTTGGTGCGGAGTTTAAGCCACATCCAAATACTTACATCAGGCTGGAATCGCGTCTTCTTCGTACACATGGTGACGATGAAAAGATCTTCCTCCTCCATGGGCATTCGAGCCGCGACCGGATGGAAACCTTACTATCGGTAGGCGTGTGGTTTTGACCGCACAGAACAATTACCGGATCATGACCTTTCTGATCATCGTCTGATCACTTGTCATACTTTTCAGCAGATAGATCCCTGCCGGTAATTCCGTAATATCAATTTGTACAGTGCCTTCATTTGTATAAATCGTGCGAACCAGTTTCCCGTTTGTATTATACAGCGCAAGGTTCAGTTGTGCCTCGGAGCTGATAAATAAAGTTTCGTCTGCAGGGTTAGGGAATATTTGTATCGACCGGGCAAATGCTGTTTCTTCAATACCTACACAACCTTTCACGTTTACCTGCACTTTCGCAACTGACTGGCAACCTTCAGCATTTTCTCCGATAACAGTATATGAAGTATTACCTGTTGGGGTTACGATGGCTTTAGCAGTAAATACATTAAGCGCAATCCAGGTATAAGTGCTCGCTCCCTGCGCGGTGATGGTGTTTGTATTGCCATTGCAGATAGTGGTGGTAATAGTGGCAACTGCACTCACAGTTGGTGTAGCATTAACTGTTACTGTTGAAAAATCGGTGCTTAAACAGGAAACATTTAATGACTGGGTATTGGCGGTTAAGGTATACTGTGACGTGATGGTAGGTGTAGTTACCAGCTGGCCGGAGGTCCCTGATGAAATATTATTCCATGAATAGCTGGTTGCACCGCTCGCAGTTAAGGTCGCGGTTTGCCCGTTACAGATGGTAACCGAAGGCGTAAATGTTACGCTTGGTGTAATTGCTGCCACGGCAACTGTTTGCGAAGCCGTGCAGGAGTTGCCCGAGGCGGTACCGGTGACAGTAAATACATTTACAGGCGAATTAATATTTACCACTGTGCTGGCTGCTGTGGATCCAAAATTCCACGTGTACGTGCCCGCACCACCTGCGGTTAAAGTAACGGTCTGACCATTGCAGACAAGATTGGCTGAAGCGTTTGCTGTAATCGTCGGACCATTTACAACTACAACTGGTATCTGGGCGCTGGATGTACAACCCAGTGAATTGGTGCCGCTTACAGAATAGGATGTGGTACCGGGAGGAATAGTGGTGATGCTCGCGCCTGTTAAACTGCCCGGCATCCAGGTGTAAGTGCCGTTGTTGCCCGCACCGGCTGCACCAACGCTGATAGTTCCGCCCTGGCAAACAGATACGAAAGTATGGCTCACTGTAATTGTTGGTGAGGTATTGGTTTTAAGCAGCAATGTATTTGTTCCTATACAGGTTCCATTGGTGGCTGTAACAGTATAAACAGTAGTGCTTTGCGGAGATACAATAATACTTTGCCCTGTTGTGCCCGGGGTCCAGCTATAAATATTTACAGGAGAAAGTGCCATCAGCGTGCTGGCATAACCTGTGCAGATCACCGACGGAGTTGCTGATACGGTTACATTAACCGGTGTTACCGTGATTGTATGAGTGGAGCTGACAGTGCCGCAGGCGTTGCCGGCAGTAAGAGTGTAAACGGTGGTAACTGTTGGGGTAAAAGATTTTCCATTCACCAGTCCGGAGCTCCAGCTATAAGTGGCTGCCCCACTTGCTGAAAAGCTGGTGGATGCGCCATAGCAGATCGGATTTTGTAATGCGGTAACCGTTACAGCAGGAGCACCGTTGCTTACCGTTACAAGAACGGTGGAAACATAAGTGCAATTGGCCGAATTAGTTGAAATAACGGAGTACATGGTATTAGAAAGAGGGGAGACGGTTATTAAACTCGCGGTGCTGTTATTGCTCCAGGTAAAGCTATTTGAAGTGTTAATGCTTAAGCTGGCGGTTGATCCCGAACATATATTGCTGGATGGAGAGGCAGTGATGACAGGTGCTCCCGACCTCACACGACCAGGAACCCAGTTAGATGCAGTTCCGGTGAGGCTGAAGGAATTTAAGGTCCCGTTACCATTTCCGGTGTAGTCAATTGCAGTAGTTGATCCGGTATTGGTAGCATTTGGCACCCCTTCGTTCAGCTTGAAATAAGCCACCAGTCCAGGTAGTGGCAGGCAGCTTTCAACCGTGTCGGCGGCTACCTCTGCTGCGGTTCGCGCATAGTTATATACTTTAACTTCATCTATGGCGCCGCTAAAAAAACTGATGCCATCGATCCGCGCACCAAGTCTGAAACCTGTAGTTGTGGATGTGGTAAGAGTGGAGTAACCGGTAAAATTCCCGGAAGCCTCAAGGCTGCCATTGACATACAAAAACACATTGGCCCCGGAGGTAATAGTTGGATTATAAACAGTAGTTACATGGACCCACTGACCGGTAGTGATGGTGCTGGTGCCATTCACGCCGGCTCCTCCCACTTCAATTCTTAATTTATTGTTCAGGATATTTAATGTAAAACGTGATCCCAGAGGAGTGGTGCTGCCCCAGTCGCAGATGACCATTTGCGAAGTGAGGGTGCTGCTGGAATTGATCCAGGCATCCACAGTGCGGGGCTGGTTGCCGATAACCGGTGAAGCGGTTGTTGTTACAGTGTTATTACTTCCATTAAAATCTAAAGCTACCTGCGACAGGATCTGCGTTGTGCTGCAGATAAAAAGTAGAGCGAAGAGAGTGGAGATCGTTTTTTGCATATTTGGAATAAAAACTCCAAAGTATTAAAAAAATAATTACTGACAATCAATATTTTATACATGCTAATGCATGCATCCGATAAAGATGTCCGCCTTTATCTTAAAGGCCTCCTTTTCCGATTTGCGAAGGACGATCATAGCGCTGTCGGCACGGGATTCATTTTCATAGATGCCTGAAACCAGCGCAATTGTTTTCTCCCCGGCTTCACGATCGTAAAATGCCAGGTATTCTAAACTGAAATGTTCGGAGGGAAACCTACGGGGGTAATATTGACCTGCATACTCTTCATCTTCATCGTTGTCGGGAAGTGCAATAAGGTTTTTGCTTTTGTTGTACAGCCGGCCCATGGTATCGATCGGTATACGTAGGTCATTGTTCAGGCTCAGCATTTTTTGACGGAGGCGATCGTAATCCAGACCAGTATCGGCCACAACAATATAATAGGTGGCATTTTCGTAGTCGGTGGTATCAGCGGCTTCGTCAGCGTCGTGTTGCCGTGAGGCCGCCTCCGCCAGTTTTATAGCACTGTCGGACGAAGTTTGCGATCGTTTAACGTCATCTGAAGAGTCTCCGCAGCCTGCAAAAAGGAAGGCTGTAATAACAAAAATGAATCGGGTCATAATTTTTTATGGAATTAAATATACAAATTGAATCTGCTGAGAATTTATTTGGAAGAAGTTCATCCTGCATGCAAAACTATTTTCTCAGGATCTTTTCCATCGTGCGACCTTTGGCTAACTCATCAACGAGCTTATCCAGGTAGCGAACCTTTTTCACAAGTTCGTCTTTGATTTCTTCTATCCTGTATCCGCAGATCATACCGGTAATCTTGGAAGCATTTTCATGTAGTTTTGGAGCCTGTGCGAAAAAAGTTTCAAAATCGTTTTTTTTGTCGATCTGTTCCTTCAAGGTCTTTTTGTTGTATCCCGTGAGCCAGAAGATCACTTCATCGAGCTCCTCTTTGGTGCGCCCTTTTTTTTCAACCTTCGCAAGGTACAAGGGATACACACTTGAAAACAACATTTTGTAAAACTTCTCCGAATTATCTTTCATTTGATAATAGTATGCTAAATGTGATCGCTGATCAAAAATAAACTATCGGCTCGATTGGCGAAATTATGATTTAGAAAAAATATCCTTGCTCCACTTCCGGTAATCATAGTATTTACTTTTCGGTTCACCTGTTAAGCCATTAATCCCTTTCTTACGTGGTAAAAAATAACCGTGAATATAAAAAAGTGGGATTAAAAATGCCAGGAGGAAGATCATAGAGGCTGTCCTGCCAAAATAAGTTGAAATAATACAGGTGATCAAAAGGAACAGAATGTATTTGCCAACCCTTCTCAGTTTGGGTGTGCGCTCTTCAAAATGTCCCATCAAAATATTTCCCAATGCAAAAACGATGCTCACGATTGCAATTTCGAACCAAAGGGATTGTGTGGACCACATGTTTTCTATTTTTTACCTGATCAGCAGAGGGCAACGGGGAGAATGCGATTTTTATTAAAGCTACGGATTTTCCACGCTACTTTTTTCCAAAATGCTTTTTAGAATAAGCAAACTGGTATCCATATCCTTAGGGAAATTCTTCTCGGCCATTGGGATCATAATATTTAGAGGATACTTTAAGGTGCCTGTATTTATAAGCGACACTTTGGTTTTATGATCTGACAAAGCTTCCGTTTCCATGATCACCTGCGCGGTTACTTTCATTGGTTTTATAAAGCGGATCTCTGTTTCAATTCTTTTTCCTTCAATAATATTGGTGATCTCTTTTTCTCCTTCCCCGGCTTCTTTATTTCCTTTCCATGAATAAATAAAACCAATGGTTCCGTCAGTTCCCTTAAATTCTTTTTTCCTATCGGCATCCGTCTTCGCCCATTTATTGAACTTTTCCTGGTTGTCGAGAAATCTTAAAAAGTCGAACACCGTGTGATGTGGTGCATTGATCACAATTTCGCGCTTCACATAATGTTTTTTCCTCATGAATAGTGCCATTACCAGTAATAAGGCAATGAAGGCTACTATGACCAGCAGAATAATGTAGACAATACTCACGAGTGATTTTTATTTAAATGTAAGCAGGTTTTTCTATTCTTTTACGAATTTTCCTGTTTGTTGTCTTTCACCGCGCAGCTGCACAAAATACATTCCAGGGGGAAGATCAGAAATATCGACCGTCATTGCAGCAGAAATTTTAGCCACTTTAATTAAAGTTCCTGTGATGGTGAATATCTCCATCTTCACTCCCTCAACCGCTCCTCTGACCGTAATTGTATTTGCCGCGGGATTTGGAAACACCGTCCACTTTGCTGTTTTTTCAAGAGTATGAATGCCTGTGGTTTCTCCGCAATCGTAGGTAATAGAGGACCAGGTAGTATCAAACGGACAACTGGTGGCTGGATCGGTGACCCTGCATTCATATTTTCCGGAGGAGAAGATCAGCAACGTGTCTTTGTTGGTCATATTATTTAATAGCAGCCCGTTCTTAAACCAAAAAATATTCTGTGACCCTGGCAAAGATCCTTTTTGGTGCAATACCGCAAAAGCAACAGTGTCGCCTTTGCAGGGATCTCCCATAGCATCGAAATAATAACCCGTTGCGTCCGGAGTTTTTGTAAACGCTCTTGATAACTCAGAGCAACCAGATGATTTTGAAAGAACGGAGACCCCGGCGCTGTTGTATTTTGCAATGGGCAGGTACTGTTTGGTTTCCGGTAACGCCACTCCGTATTTGTACCATTGATAGGAGTCGGCCGGCTGTGTCCACAATGTATCGTAATTGCACAGCCACGAATGAGAAGTTGCTACAGTAGGGGTGTGGCTGCAGAATTGAATGACAGAATCTGTAATGCTGGTGTGCAGACCTTTCTGGTCGCAGGTGGTGGTGGTTAAAGTTATTGTGTACGTTCCGTTTGCTGTATAGGAATGTACAGGATTAATTGTTGAAGTGGTAGTGCCGTCACCAAAATTCCACCAAAAGGTTTGCTGGATCCCCTGGCTGATTGGCGTAAAAATTGCTTCATTGTTGCCTGCACCGATCTGGTACATAAACTTGGATGTCGGCAGTTTTTTGTAATCATATTGCTGCAGGTTGGCAAAGATCTGTGTCTTAACGGCGTTCCTTATAATAGAAGCTTCGCCAGGATTAAGTGCCGGATCAAAACTAATTGAGTTGGGATCTTTTTTAAAGATGCTGACATAAAAACAACAGGCCGCCGCATACGTTCCTGCCGGGGAAGGATGGCTTTCATCGGTTTGATACAGTTCTATGCCTGGATTATTCTGACGAAGATATTTCCATACCACCGAGACAGGAGAGACTTCTCCATTAATAAAAGAGGTGAGATTTATGTACCGCATTTTAAGAACGCTATCCATTTTCTGGTAGGTGCACATGTTCGGAAAATTAGGACAGGTTGAAGGGTCACCGTTCTTTCTTCCCCAGGTCATATAAGTTAAAGGCACTGCACAGGGATTGTATTGTTTTATCATTTGAAACACGGCGATGGCCCCATTCATAAACTGGGTTTGCTGGATCACCGGCTCCTGGCTCTGTCCTTGCATTACCACATAGTTCCAGCCTCCCTGCATAATTTTATTTTTACTGGCGGGGTCGATGGAGTGATCAATGAGTTGATATCCGCCAACGGCATAACTGTCCTGCTTCAATGTATCTCCTGCCGACAAAGCAACATCGTGCACCATCTGCGGAAGATTGTTTTCATATGTATAGCTGTTTCCCAGGAATAAAACCTTGTAAGAGAGCTGCGCGTGAAATTCTGGTGCGTGGAAAAATAAACATAAAACCCACAGAAAAAGCGCAGGCAGGGTTTTGAAAAATGTGGAAGTTGTTTTCATCGGCGGCAATATGAAGTTACTCATTTTTCTGCGTATCAGGCAGGAAAGGCGGGTAGGGGAAAGAAAAATGCCTGGTTAAATTTTAATTATTTTATTTGGAAAAAAGCGGCTGGTCTGACTTTTTTCACCACTCCAATTTGATCAAGGAAGCGTTGTTTTTTGCGACTTAGTTTAACTTCTTAAAATCAGAAGAAATACCCACCCCCTTGGCTAATGTCTGGTACACCACACAGTATCTTTCGGTGAGCTTTGCCAGGGTTTGCATTTGTTCTTCGGTAGCATCCGTGTCCAAATTAAATGAAATGCGGATTGAAGTAAACCCGACAGGTGCTTCTTTCGACACGCCCAATGTGCCGCGGAAATCAAGGTCGCCTTCCGCCTTTACAGTGCCATCTTTAATAGTGACTCCAATTGCAGTTGACACTGCTTTAAGAGTTACGCCCGCGCACGCTACCAGGGCTTCCAGCAGCATATCGCCCGAACAGGCCTGCAACCCGGTACCTCCTGTGGCTTTGTGCAGACCGGCATCAATTAATTTTCCACCCGTTTCAACTTTACATGAAATGCCTTCTCCTATTTTGCCGACGGCGTTAAGTGTGATCATTGCGGCCTGGGGTTGCTCGCGGTATTGATCTTTAAGAGGTGCTTGCAGGTTTTTTAATTCTTCCGGGCTCATGATTTGATTTCTTAAAAAGTGAAGAGGATCACTGCCAAAGTACGGAATTTAAAATCCCTTCAGTGTGAGGAATTTTCGGTAAATAAAATTAAGGAAAACAGTAAGAACATTTGGTGGTCATCATAATATTTCAAACCAACAAGATTTTTTTTCAATATACCTGCAGAGATCTTTGCTGCTTGTGCACTGGCTTGGCACACAGATGGTCCCGCGCGGGGGCCTTGTCGCCCGTGTAGGGTCGCAATGCATTGCGACCCTACACGCACGTTGCGTTAGCAACGAACTTTTGACCAGGAGGCCTGTGCGTCGATAGGCACACAGGCGATCCCACCGGGGGTGGTGACTCCAAGGGCAGCTCTCGCCATATCGTAATTTGCTTGTGCGTCAGATAGGCATACAGAGGGTCCCGCGGGGGGGGTGACTGCAAGGGCAGCTCTGGCCATATCATAATTTGCTTGTGCGTCAGATAGGCACACAGAGGGTCCCGCGGGGGGGCCTGGCGCAGCGCGGAGCAGCTCTGGGTGAATCAATTTTCTGTAGAAAGACGGCGAGGATGTCCTCGCCAGTCTTTCAAGGAAAATTGAAAGCGCGGTAGGCCGTTCGCTGCGCCTTGAATTTTTTGGTTCTTTTTGTTTCAAGACAAAAAGAACAGGAAAAAATGCTAGAGCTAACAGATGTATCCTCACTGATAAAGAAATTAATACGGCCGTTAAAGAGATTGAAAGAAATTGACTGCCAAAATTGATGCGCGATTAAAGGATTTAATAATTGAAATGTTATAACAACGAATATTCTGACGAAGTAAGCCTTGGGTTGATAGGTACACAGGTGGTCCCGTGCGCGGGCCCGGCGCAGCTCCGGGTGCGGCAAAGAGCCAGTGGGCTAACACACCAGCCGGCTATGAATGCCACTGGCATTCA
>CBIHOL010000077.1:0-22271 GCA_966211905.1 uncultured bacterium | reverse complement strand
TTTTCATGAAATGAAATTAAGAAATTAACTGTGGTCAGGAAATAGGATATTATGGAACAGCAAAACTACTCGCTAGCAGATTTTTTTGGTTTGCCCGACGACACACCCAACCGATGCGCGTCTTTGGGAGCCGGCAAACAAGTTGCTTACACAATTTCTGGCTCATTCTGCCACAGGCAGAGTGCCCTTGAGCGGGACTGTGCGGTGGGTTGGTGGCGGGCTTTCATCCGCGGCTCCCGATTGCTATCGGGACTGCCCGTGCGGTGGGTTCCGATAGCAGCCCACTGCCACGCACCAGCAGATCGCGTCGCCACGTTACCTGTTGGCGCTCGCGAAGACGCGCTTCGGGCGGTATAGCGATTCGGAATTCAGGCGAACCTACACCTGTATACAACCAGGAAACATTTACGTCAGCTGCGAACTCAAGGCACTCCACTCCTCCTCCGTCAATTCCCTCCACTCACCGCTTTTTAGTTTGCCGAGTTCAATATTCATTACACGGATCCTTTGCAACTTTAAAACCTGGTAATCATACGCGTTACACATTCTGCGGATCTGACGGTTAAGGCCCTGTGTGAGGATGATATGAAAGATCCGTTTGGTGCCAGGTTCAAGCCAGGCCTTGCATGGTTTGGTTTCTTCCCCGTACATCTTGATGCCTTGCTGGATCTCGTCAAGAAATTTCTGACGCACAGGTAAATTCAGGGTAACCACATATTCTTTTTCATGTCCGAAAGAAGCGTTAGCAATCTTATCGATCATCTCTCCGTGATTGGTCATGAGGATCAAACCTTCAGATTCTTTATCCAATCTCCCAACCGGATAGATCTTTTCAGGATAATTGATCGCATCAATAATATTCCCGGCAATTTTTTCAGTAGTGCATACAATGCCTTTGGGCTTATGATACGCGAGGTAAACAGGTTTAAATGGTTTCACCTCCAGCACCTCGCCACCAATCTCAACCACATCGCCTTCTTTCATTTTAGTGCTGAATGTCGCGATCTTGCCATTCACCTTCACTTTCTTATCCTCTATCAGGTCAAACGCCTTGCGACGGGAGGTATAACCTGATAAAGCGATGTACTTATCTACTTTCATTGTGCAAAGGTACCGTTATTTGCGGCTTCACACAGTATGTTTCCCGCAGATTTTGCAGATCAATCGGGTATCACACGTGGACGCTGATTACGCAGATGCAATATAAAAGTATCTGCGCCTTATCTGCGCTTATCCGCGTCATCTGCGGGAACTGTTCCCGATCAGAATTCAACCTTATAACTCAAAATCGGTATCAACGGCGCCTGGTAC
Source organism: uncultured bacterium (assembly GCA_966211905.1). GTDB lineage: Bacteria > Bacteroidota > Bacteroidia > B-17B0 > Aurantibacillaceae > Aurantibacillus. Next base: position 20,960 of record CBIHOL010000077.1, on the reverse strand, counting down.
CAGTATTTAATGGCTCCGCTGTCTGCATCAAAATACTGACCTCCGATATTTTGATGATTGGTCACATTCTGAATATCAATAGCAAAGGTACTGGTGAGATTTTTATAGTTACGCTTCACGCTTAGTTTAACATCCAGCCTGTAGTACGCGGGACTCTGACTTTCGTAAGCGTGTCCTTCCACTTCTTCAGTATGTCCGCTTTGAAGCGAGGCGGCGAGATCGATAGGTGTATATCGAAATCCCCCAACCGCAACCGATTTAATATTAAATCCGATAATCCTGTTCTTCCTTTTCGACGATAACACCCATTCTTTTCCCGCAGTAAGTGTAACCGCGTAGTTCGTGTTGAACTGCGTATTGTACCAGTTGCCATCCGGAGCCTGGTATTTTGAATCATACAAAGAAGCCGACAGCAACCAGTAGAGATCCTTATGCAGGAAACGCTCGTACGTCAGCTCCACACCCTGGTTTCGGCCCAGGCCCGCATTATGCAGTTCGCCGGTATAATAGCCATCGGTTGAATTCAGTATCGAATACGTACTCTGCTTATCTGTTGATATTGGCACATTAAATAAATGCTGATAGTACACTTCCACTTTAACATGCGAATGCTCGGTCAGGATCCTGTCGTACCCGGTAACAATATGATGCGCCTTGCTTAGTCCGAGATTGCGGTTAGGTGTTACAAAAGTATTGGTTTCCACTTCCTTTTTTGCGAAGTAGACACCGAGTGGCTGGATCTGGCTATGCAAGCCATAACCCACGGTAAATACGTTTCTTCGTGTTGCTTCATACCTGAGCGACGCACGTGGCTCAATCGATTTTGTATTATTTAAAAGCAGGTGGAAATAATGAGCACCGACATTTGAAGTAAGTTTCTGATTGATCTTATAATTCCACTGAAAAAATCCCTGCATCGTATGTGTATTGCCCTGTTCCGAAATTTTAGTCACCAGCACACTGCTGTCGTTAATAAACTTCTGATTCAGGTCGTAACCAAGCCGGTTACCGATCCCACCCGTGCGGATACTGCTCCGGGCATTGAATTTATGAGTGTACACCGAAGAGATGGTCACTTTATCCTGAATATACCGTTGCGAATACTGGCGGATCAAAGTGGTATAATCCTTTTGCATTTCATCCTCGTAATATCCATTCTCAGTGGCTGAAACGGCCAATACAGTTTTCAGGTATCCCTTCGCGAACAACTTTGTATTTGTAAAACCGAGAGCACCGGTATTGGCATAAAAATTCGAATTATAACGACTGAATCCCGATTCTTTCCACAGCAGGGAATCCCGCTTCGCTGTCGTGTACTGTGAACTCAGGCCACCGAAGCCAAACATGGTAAAGGTGCCAAGCTTTTTAGAAGGCATGGAAACATTAAAGGAGAGATCCTGGAAATTAGTCACACCGTCACCTAAAGGCACACCGATCTTTCCAAGGATGGAAAGAGTGGAATAACGGTAATTCACAAGATACGACCCTTCCCCGCCTTTTCTGAGCGGACCTTCAAGTGCCGCATCGATGCCCAGCACCCCCGCCTGGAAAGTATACTCGCGTTTTTGATTATTCCCTTTCCGAAGCTTAAGATCAAATACCCCGGACAATGCATTGCCATATTCGGCCGCAAAAGCCCCGGTCGAAAAATCAGAATTGTTCAGCAGCTGTGCGCTCAGAATAGAAATACCGCCGCCTGAAGTTCCCACATTGGCAAAGTGATTAGGGTTCGGAATTTCCACTCCTTCCATTCTCCACAACAGTCCGTTGGGCGAATTACCACGAATGGAAATATGATTATTACCGTCGCCTGCCTGCACCACGCCTGCAAACGATGTCGCCATCCTGGCCGGATCATTCACTGCGGCCGCAAATTTTTGCGTTTCTTCTACCGAAAAAGCACGCGTGCTCACCGATGACATTTCATTTAAAGGTTTGGTCATATCCTTCTTTGCAGTTACTTCCACTTCATTCATCACCGTGGCATCTTCATCAAGGGCGGCATTGATCACCAGCTCCTTTCCGGAATTCACGTTCATGTGGTTCATCACGGTCTCTTTATAGCCGATAAAAGAAAATCGCAGCGACTGTTTTCCGACTGTCACACCGGTGATCTTAAAATTTCCATCGGCATCGCAGGTCGCCACTTTAAGAGGCGTGCTGTTAAGCACCTGTACAATTGTGCCCGGTAACGGGGCCTGCGAAACCCTGTCCACAACCTTACCACGCACAGTTTGCGTTAACTCCTGGGCAATGACTCTGCCGGCGGTGAGACATAAAAAGATCAGGCTGTATTTTATTATTGTTCTCATTCTTTGTTTTTTATCGGGCATAATTTTCCTGTACGACAGGATCGTTAATTTTTTCTCAGTAATAGTTTTTGAATCAGATATGTGTCAGTTTTCCTGAACCGCTCACGTTTGCGTTCACAATGGGAGTCCCGCGGTAGGATACATTTCCGCTTCCGGAAATTGTTACATTCAGACTTTCGGTTACGTACAGACTGATATTGCCTGAACCACTCACATTGGTAGTGTTCGTATTGCTTTGCAGGTAATCCGACTGGATATTGCCTGAACCGCTTACGCCATAAACGGAATTGGTCACCTTGCCACTGTTGACCTGTACATTGCCCGAACCGCTTACTTTAGCATCAATGCCAGTTGCATTAAGAGTAAAAAGAATAATATTGCCCGATCCGCTTACCTTCAGAGCAAGATCCTCGGTTTTGATCTGGCTTTCTGAAGTTATATTTCCACTACCGCTCACTGTCATTCCTTTCATCCGGGGTGAGTGAACAATCATCTTAATCGGTTTATGATCCCATACATTGCCTTCCAGGTCAATTACCAGCTCGTCGTTGATAACTTCAATTTTAAGCATTTTAAGAATGTTGGACTGTGCGCTCACCTGAACGCTGTAAAGGGAATCCTGAGTATAGGTAACTTCAGCGCTGCAGGAAAGATTGATCCTTGAAAATCCTCCGAGATCCCTGGTTTCGCTTACCACGTCACCTTTACCCTTAACGCCCCACGATTCACGTTTGTAGCAGGATTGAGTCAGAAAAGTAATCGCAGTGATTAAGAGTGCAAATTTTAATGTTTTCATTTTTGTCATTGTTTTAATCTGTGACAACCGACTTTCAACTTACCCTTATTTACTTTTAATCTTTTTTTTGCCGGTGACTGCTTAACCACATAGTTCACATAGGTCCAAAGTTAAACTAACCGATTATAAGTCACACATAGGAGAAGCTTCGCTTCTTTTGCGACCTACGGAATTTAAAATTTTGCTTTAAATTCCCTATGTGTAACTACTCCTATGAGAACTATATTCACTCTGTGGTTAGATCGTACATGAAACTCCCTTTGTATACTACATCCTCTCTATGAGAACTATGTGCACTAGTGTTTAAACTTTAGAAGAACCGGAGTGAAATTTTCCCTCCAACCCATGCCTTCTGATTATATCCGTCAGCAGTTGAATTCTCAGAATGATAATATGGCACCACATTGCTATAAGTGGCTGCATATTCATCATTCAGCTCGTCGGTATGATAAAGGTTAAAGGTTGGACCCGCGGCTATGCTGAACTTCCTGTTTACTTTGTACTGGATAGCAGGGTAAAAACGATAAAGCTGGCTCGGTGCCAGCAGCATTTCACCTTTGCTCACATGATGCGCCGTAAGGTTTATTTCAAAGCTGAATTTCTCCGAGATAGAAAAAGAGGATCCAACTCCATAACCCACCTGCCACAGCGGTCCACCGCTGCCTGGCTGATAACCGGCGCTGATAATATTATACAATTTCGGGACGCCGGTCCTGAAAGCCGCGTTGGCGTAGAACATTTCGTCGGCCGACAATTCAAGTTCATGCACTCCGTGTTTTACAAAGCTCAAAAGCCCAATCGGCACCCCGGTAGCTGAATCAGCAAAATTGAGCGGTGCAATCTGAACACCTTTTACTTTAGAAGCGCAGTTAAAAAGTCCCGCGAGCTGAAAATCAGCTTCGGGCGCAATATTAAACAATCCCGCTACCTGCGTCGCGCTGCCATTATCCGCAATATTAAATAAACCGGCAAGTAAAACGCCTTTAGTGGAATCTGAAATATTCCCTAACCCCGCTACAGAGAATCCTTTTGAATATTTATTGATATTAAGCAGACCGGCTGCCTGCATTCCGATTGCTTCACCACTATTTGTATTCATTAACCCCGCAGCTTGAAATCCTCTTTTACTTTTACCAACAATATTAAAAAGCCCCGCTATCTGCGCACCAGCAACACTATCGCCCACTACGTTGAACAAGCCAGCAATTTGCCCGCCTTTTACATTTTCGCGATCAAGATTAAAAAGTCCGCCCAGTTCAAAAACCCGTACTCCCCTGGCGTAACCACCGAGAATATTAAATGAAAAACGATTATACACATTTGCCGACATTTTGTGATTGGTACCCACAAATGGCAGAAGTGATACCTGGAAGTCGCGTGTAATGGTGTCGCGCACATTCAGTACATTGATATGATTTTTGAAATTCGTAAACAATTTTTTTGACGAGCTTTGAAGTTCTTCCATTTTTGCCTTCCACTGCACACTGTCGCGGTACCACGGCTTTTTGCTGATAGTCACATTGGTAAGCTCTGGCCTTTGGGTGGTATCAACTGTTAGCGCAGTATCGGCATAATTCATTTTATTGATCGACAGGCTGCTGGTAGTGGCAGGTACAGAGATGCTGTAAAAACCGTAATCATCAGAAGTAGTCGAAGCCAGGGTCGCCGGGTCGTAAATTGTAACGTTCGCTAACTTTTTATCAGTGGCCTGATCATACACATACCCGCTCACCTCCGTCTTTTTGGCTGCAGGGACTTCAGTTTTCTGTTTGAGAATAATATAATTTTTGCGAGCTGTATATTGCACCTTCCCCTTAAATATCAGCGACAACGCCTCTCTTACCGTTTTATTCCTTAACTCGATCGTTACCGGTCTGAATGGAACAATAAGATCGGGCTGATAAGAAAATAAAACTCCCGTCTGTTCCGAGATCTTTTGAAGTACAGAAGGCACCGGAACATTTTCGAAGCGTAGTGTAAGTTCTCTCTCCAGGGCGGGCACATCGGCTTTCACCTGGCAGACAAGCAGCATGGCCGCTGCGCACAGGATACCCGCCAGCTTTTTATTTGCAGCCATTGCCCGATAGTATTAATGTGTCTCCTTTTTGCTGACGGCTCAGATCCAGTGTTTCAGTGATCACGTCCATCACAACTTCAAAAGGCTGGTTGTCGAAATTCACCGACAAGCGGCAGTTTCCTGACTCCGGATCTGCAAGAACAACGTGACTTCCGTACGCCGCATTCACACGGGCAAGCACGTCGCTTAACGGACTATCATTAAATAAAAGCAGCCTGCTTCCAAATCCTGCAGCTGATTCAAGAGTGGTTGCAAGCGATTTTTTAAATGAATCACTTACCCGGTCATAAACCGCGCTTTCACCTTTCACCAGCCGCAAGCCCGAACTTTTTACAGAATAAAACTGAACTTCACCTTCATCCACCTTCACTTCCACGGTATTCCCATCCTTGCTTTCTGTCACCTGGAATGCAGTCCCGATATCCTTTACAAGAACATCCTGCACCTGCACCACAAATGGCTTTTTATCGTAATGCACAACTGAAAAAAATGCCCCGCCTTTTAATTTCACAACACGTTCGCCGTTTTCAGATTCAGCGTAGGTAATGCTGGAGTTCTGCTCCACACGCACCTGTGAACCGTCTGGCAGATCTTCCTGCTTCGGATTAATATCGGCAACAATTTTAAGCTCCTGCTTTGGCGATACGTTTATAAGGTAATTGATCACCACCGATAAACCAGCCACCAGGAAAATAGCAGCCGCAACCCTTAACCAGCCACGTTTTGCAAAAAGCGGCACCACACGCCCCTCATCATTCGAAACACGCTCATTTACTTTTTCCCATGCCGCTTCCACCTGGGGCGCAAAACCCTCTCCCGAAAAAAGATCAAACGCGCGGCTGCTTTCGTGGAAATAAGCCTCGTTCTCATCGCTCTCTCCCCTCCACGTCTGCAACAGCGCCTGCTCCTCCGGCGTTGCCTCATTCGAAAGCACCTTCGCAATTAAAATATCAATTTCAGTTTCTTCCATTAATGGTGTATCATCAGCAGCCACAACAACAGTGGCAGGTAATCTTTTAGTTTCTCCCTTAAAATTCTGAGCGCCTTGCCCATATGTATCTCCACCGTCTTTACTGAGATTCCGAGCCTCTCAGCAATCTCCGAGTATTTAAGTTGTTCAAAACGGCTCATCCTGAAAACAATTCCACACTGCTCTGGTAAAGCCTCCAGCGCTTTTTCAATAGTGCTTCCAAGTTCTTTTAATTCCAGCTTATCAGGATTATTTCCGCCCGCTAAAACACTGGCTTTATAGTCTCCCGCATACGATGCCTTTACCTTTTGATGTTTGATCTTGTTAAGGCATTCATTGTGCACCGACCGGTATAAGTAAGGCTTCAGCGCCACCGACACCTGCAGGCTTTCACGTTTCGCCCATAAATTATAAAACACATTTTGAACCACTTCTTCTGCTTCGTCTTTATCCCTGATGATGGGCATCGCATACGCGCATAACATGCCATAGTAGGTCCTGAAAGCTTCTTCGTAAGCTTTTTTATCGCCCTGCTGTATCAGCTGCCAGGTATCTGTACCGCTTAATTGCAACGTCTAGTGTTTGTCCGGAGCATTCCCCCGGAGCGGCAAAGATAAGTTTTACAGCGTATTTGTTACCATCATCTACCCTGAGACAACCGACTTGGGAGTTACCCCTACTCCCTTTTTAAAATTGTTTTCCATAGGCAGAAATAGCTGCAGTTCAGTTGATGGAGATCCAAGCAGTACGGTTTTTTTTTGGGCGCCCCCTGAAGCAGAGGGCGCACGGGTATCATTAACGCGCCCTCGCTTCAGGGCGGGCTTTCTGCTCCAATCTTTTTGCAAGCTACAACACGGGAAGCAAAAAGGATTTCCGCTACAATCCCTGGCGCACTGAAAATTGTAGCTTCCTTGTACCTTCCGTTCTCTTAAATGAAAAAAATAGCATCCGCGTCTATCTGCGGGCAATCTGCGCAATCTGCGGAGGACATACAGCCAGTGGCTGTATGGGCCAGTTCGTGCGCAAGCTGTGCGAAAGGTTTACGGAAACAGATTCAACCAGATCACCCTGGCCAGTTTAAAATTCCACATAGCGCAGAAAAAAACAGCAGCAATAGCAACAAATACAAGAGCACTTGTAGAAATACCATAGATCAGTTGCCTGGCAAGAAAAAAAGCAATCAGTCCCTCAATCAGCGCCAGCGCATAGCTGAAGGCAACAGCGCCTTTATAATACCCCGGTTCCCTGTCAAATCGATACCCGCAAGCCTCGCACGTATCTTTCATCAGGGGCGTATTAAAAGGAAATTTAGTTTTATGAAAAACCTTAGCCTTACCGCAGTTGGGACATTTTAATTTTAAGATCCCACCCGCCTTCTGATAGGGTGTCCTGTTATCTAGGGATGTTTGCACGCGCACCGAATTTGCTAAAAAAGTTACAATTGGCATAATTTTGAACCACTAAGAACACGAAGCCCACTAAGAAATCACTAAGAAAGTGCGAGGAACGGAGTAGATTACGAGGTTCACCTTACACTATCCGCTGTGTCCGTAGTGGAAACGTGTGATACCGCACTCTCTTTGTGAGACCGCGAAGCGGTCTTTGTGGTTAAGCATCCGCAATGCATGACGCTCTCCTGTGTGTCCCTATGTTTTCTCCACTGACTATGTGTACTATGTGGTTAAACCAGAACCGACCCCGATAGCTATCGGGGCTGCCTGTGCGGTAGCCGCTGTGTCCGCTGTGTAATCCTTTGTGAGGCGCCGCAGGCGCCTTTGTGGTTAAGCATCCGCAATGCATGACGCTCTCCTATGTGTCCCTATGTTTTCTCCACTGACTATGTGTACTATGTGGTTAAACCAGAACCGACCCCGATAGCTATCGGGGCTGCCTGTGCGGTGGACGCTGTGTCCGTTGTGTAATCCTTTGTCCGAAGGACTCCTTCGGAGTGAGACCGCAACGCGGTCTTTGTGGTTAAGCTAACGTAGTAATTCCGAACTCTGCCTGTGCGCTGGGCGCTGTGTCCGTTGTGGAAACCCGTGATACCCAACTCTCTTCGTGAGAGCGCGAAGCGGTCTTTGTGGTTAAGCATCCGCAATGCATGAAGGATTTATCCTTACTTTTGCGCCCATGACTTTTTTAAGGAGATTACGACTATATGGTATCGGATTCGGCATCGGATTAGTGATTGTTTACGCCATGTTCGGCACCCGCAGCTGCGTTTCACCAAACGAAATGAAAATGCAGGAGCTCGTTTTTCAGCATCTGCAGCTTTCTCCACTGGCAGAATGCAAATTACGCTGCATGAAAAAGAACGCAGCTCTTTTAAAGATCGAATTAAGGCACTTTGAAGTGAATTACGACCTCACAGATGTGCACAAACAACCCTGCGGCGAATATTTTATCCAGCCAAAAGCAGGTTACGAAAAAGAATACAATTACAGGCTTATAATGCTCGACTGCGACACGATCACAAAAGTAAACGACATCGCTGTTACTCTTTCTCCCACCTGCCAATGTCAATAGTCCCGTTATATAGCGACGAATATTTTATGCGGGAAGCTTTTAAGGAAGCGCAAAAAGCCTTTGATCTCGACGAAGTGCCGGTTGGTGCAGTTATTGTTGCCAATAACAGGATCATTGCCCGCGCACATAATCTCACCGAGCGTTTGAACGATGTGACTGCGCACGCCGAAATGCAGTGTATTACTGCTGCAGCCAACGGCATCGGGGGCAAATACCTGGCAGATTGTACCCTCTATGTTACTTTGGAACCCTGCGTGATGTGTGCCGGAGCACTTTCCTGGAGCCAGATCACAAGAATTGTTTACGGCGCCACTGATACCAAAAAAGGTTTTTCACTGGTAGATCATAACCTGCTTCACCCTAAAACCAAGGTGCAATACGGATTAATGGCAGAAGAATGCGAAAAGCTGCTGAAGGATTTTTTCGCAAAAAAGCGAGACTAAGGGAAAAAGTTTGTTTTCCCTTACTTTATTTCTGGATGATTACCTTCCTTGTTGCGGGACCATTTTTCTCAATCATCACTTCGTTATATCGCTTCTCTATCCTGTTACCGCCAAGATCAAAGTACACAGGCGTACCACCGTCGGAAAAATATTCTTTTAACCCAACTGTTCCTTCATAAGTGTACAGTACGCGCTCGTAGTCTTCAATATAGTCATTGCTTGTTTCGTTCCATACCCTTGTACGTTCTTCAATTAAAACGTTGCCATTATATATCGACGAGACTTTATGGCTTTTATCCCAAACTTGATTTGTCAAGTTATAGTAGTCTAACGATACAAAATCAATTTTTCCGTTCATATAATGGGAGTTAAAGCGTATAAAATTCTCATAAGAACTATTTTTCCAATATTGACGCACCATCGTATCGGCTGCAGGATAATAAGAATAGTACGCCAGGGACTGTTTCCGATAATTTCCCGTAACAGTATCAAGCACCTGGACGTTTATCGTGTCAACCTTTCCGTTACTGTTATATGAGTACGAAATTGTCTGAAGTTTTAACCACGAACCAGACTGCCATATCGCAACATCAATACCAGTGCGTAAATTACCAGAATAATTACTGGTGCGCTTTTCACTGTTAAGAAAAGTAGTTCCGTTTGCGCTTGTTTCAGTTACCACAGAAAGAACTGCCGTACCGGTTCCATACGCGGTTGTTTCTTTTCTGTCATATTTCCATGAGCTACTTCCATTGTCGTAAATTTCAAACAGCATCACTGTTGGGAGCTGATTGGCATTGTAAGTATACGACGTACGTGTTTGGCTTGCCCATGTATTAGCTGGAGCAAGTAGCCAGCTTTGAAAAACTGCTTCTTTAACTGTTCCGTCCGAATTTAAAGTGTTTAAAGTTCTGGTAACATCTTCCCAGCCATTTTGTGTCCACTTTTGACTAGTGGCTGTTTTGTAATTCTGGCCAAAAGCCGTTATACCAATTGCGGATAATAAGAGGAGTATTGTTTTCATGTTTTCAGGGTGTGTGAGTAAATATAAAAAATATTTAAATGGCGCCGACAGAACATGAAATGCAAAAACTCCGTCAAAATAACGGGGGAATTTCCCGCTGATTTACGCAGATGTACGCGGTATCACACGATCCGCAGATTAACGCTGAATAATCCCTCATGAACAATAATCTGCGGCGATCCGCGAAATGATATGCGTGATCTGCGGGAAACAAACCGTGTGAATCCGACTGTTATCACCGCTTGCTTCCCACCCTAGTTTTCCGTTATTTTGCGTTCCTTTTATACCAGTACTTAAAAAGTAATTTTATATATGATAAGTGGCGTAAATACATTATTTGAATCCGTGCAGAAAGCGCTCAGTGAACTGTATAAAATAAATACCGATTCCATTACATTCCAGAAAACCCGAAAGGAATTTGAAGGGGATTTTACGCTGGTTACATTCCCGTATATCAAGCAAGCCGGCAAATCACCGGAGGACCTGGGCCGTGAACTGGGACAATACCTTTTTACCAATAACGGCAACGTATCAGGATATAATGTTGTTAAGGGTTTCCTAAATATCGTGATGAACGATATGTTCTGGATCAATTATTTTAAGGAGATCCGCTTTAACGAAGGTACCGGACTTAAAAAGAAACACAGCAGCGGCAAAACCGTGATGCTCGAATATTCCTCACCAAACACCAACAAACCACTGCACCTCGGTCACCTGCGCAACAACCTGCTTGGACTCTCAGTCGCCAGGATTCTCGAAGCCAACGGACATGAGGTAATTAAAACCAATCTTGTTAACGACCGTGGCATCCACATCTGCAAAAGCATGATCGCCTGGAAAAAATTCGGCAATGGCGAAACTCCTGATTCCACGGGCATGAAGGGTGATCACCTGGTAGGAAAATATTACGTTGAATTTGACAAGGCTTATAAAAAAGAGATCTCAGACCTGGTAAACGGTGGCAGTTCAAAGGAGGAAGCTGAGGCAAACGCACCTATGATGCAGGAAGCCCGCGAAATGTTACGCAAATGGGAGTCGGGCGACAAAGAAGTGGTTTCTCTTTGGAAAACGATGAACAGCTGGGTGTACAAAGGGTTTGATATAACGTACAAGGAGCTCGGTGTAGAATTCGATAAGATCTATTACGAAAGCAATACTTATTTATTAGGGAAAGAGATCGTAGAGGAAGGCCTCAGCAAAGGTATCTTTTACAAAAAAGAAAATGGCAGCGTAGCTATCGACCTTACAAAAGAAGGACTGGATGAAAAAATAGTTCTTCGTGCCGATGGGACAAGCGTTTACATCACCCAGGATCTTGGAACTGCGATCAAACGATTCAAGGAATTTCCAAAGGTGCGGCAGATGATCTATACCGTTGGAAACGAACAGGACTACCATTTTAAGGTTCTCTTCAACATTCTTGGTAAGTTAGGTTACGACTGGGCTAAGGAATGTTACCATCTCAGTTATGGTATGGTGGAATTGCCTGAAGGAAAAATGAAAAGCCGCGAAGGCACCGTGGTGGACGCTGATGAACTGTTACAGGAAATGTACAGCACTGCCGAAGCTACCACCAAAGAGCTTGGAAAGGTGGAAGGTTTTACCGACGAAGAGCTCAGGAACTTGTACCGGATGGTTGGACAAGGCGCCCTCAAATATTTTATTCTGAAAGTGGATCCTAAAAAGAAAATGCTTTTTGATCCCAAGGAAAGTATCGACTTTAATGGTCATACAGGGCCCTTTATTCAATACACACACGCTCGTATTAAATCGGTTTTAAAGAAAGGCGAAAAAGAATTGCCTGGTAATTTTGAGTTCTTTCCTCTCCAGCAGGTTGAGAAGGACATTCTCAAGTTCATTTACGAGTTTGAAGCTATTGTAGAAGAAGCGGGACAAACATACAGTCCCGCCCTGATTGCAAACCATGTTTACGAGCTGGTAAAAGCCTATAATCGTTTTTATCATGAACTCTCTATCATGAAAGAGGAAAACGAGGACACCAGGAAATTCAGGTTACAACTGAGCGCGTTAACTGCCAATGTAATTGCAACCTCCATGAATTTGCTGGGGATAGAAGTTCCGGAAAGAATGTAAGGGATTCGGTTTTTTAACCGCAAAGCACGCATTCCGACAGTACTCCACAAACGTGTGTAACCGTCACTCAGAGGCGCATACCGAAGAATAACGGGGCGCCGAAGAGTCCGCAATAACACCTCGACGGGATTATATTCTTTTAGCGGACTCTTTCGGCAAGCCACCACCCTGGAAGCCTCAGACGGCATCATGAGTTATTGTGGCATATTTATACAAAGTACGTAAAGATTGAAACTCAGAACAACATGACAAACGTGTGTAACCGTCACTCAGAGGAAACTTACGCCGCAGGTTCCCAGAGCTCAATCTTGTTCGCTGTGGCTCTATTTCCTCTGCGAAATCAGATCGCGTACTTTGCAGTATGCCACCCTAATGTGCCTGTGCGTGGGCGCTGTGCCCGTTGTGTAAATCTTTGTGAGCAGCCGACCCGTCCTGAGCTCGTCGAAGGAAGGCTGCTTTGTGGTTATGCTTCCGTAACAGGTTCCCAGAGCTCGATCTTATTCCCATCGGGATCATACACCCATGCAAACTTTCCGTAACCTTCGTCCTGGCGCTTTTCATCGATCTTTACCCCGGCCTCTTTTAATTTCTTCAAAAAACCATCGAGATCATTCACCCTGAAATTCAGCATGAACTGCTGCTCTTTTTTTCCAAAATAGTCTGTGTCCTGTTTAAACGGACTAAAAACAGTTGGACCTGCGTCCTGAGGCCAGATATACCCGGTTTCCGCGCTGTTAATGCCAAAATGCTGATCATACCATTTGGCGAGCTCTTTATGATTGGATGATCTGAAAAAAAATCCTCCTATACCTGTTACGAATCTGCTCATATTATTAAACTTTTTAATGATTTATTTTTAGGAAACGAGGTTCCCTTATGTCTTTCTTTTTATGTGTCGTGCAAATAAATGCAACTACGTCGACTATCTGATTAAACCTTTGTTACGGGGCTACTGCCTCTTGCTGTGGTTTTGATTTCTTTCTTAGAATTAACGCCGCAATTAATGAAATCACCAAACCAACGGGCAGGATCTCCATGTACGTGAACAGGGCGCAAAACACCGGGTTCTGGTATTTGACCCACATTTCATTCATCTCAGTTCTCTGTGCATCAATATCTGCCTGCGAGGCACCTTTCTTTTGCATCGATGACAACACGTGCTCGGTGTATTTCTCGTCAAAGTCCTGCATAAAATTGAAATACATAATCAGCCAGGTAACAACATAAATGGTGGACGCGATCAAAGCGATCAGAAAACCGATCTGCAGTCCTTTACCAAAAGTGATGACCCCGTTATTATGATTCTCACGGTAATTTTTAATTCCGACAAAAATGAGGGAAAAAGACAGGATCATGGACGCAAATCCATAAAGCATGCCTTTGTCGAAATTAAAATCGGCACCAAAAAAGGCCATGGCTCCGAGGGTCCATGCAGTGACAATAAAGCCTGAAATAAGGCCGCAAACAACAACTATTTTTTTCATATGCTCAGTTTTTGCTGCGAAACTAACTCTGTTTGAGTTTTTTTCCCTCATACTTTAGGGTGAAAATAATGATTTTTAGACTTTTTCATACTAAAGAGGGATATGCCAGTACCCCGTGAGCGTCTTCGAAAGGCGCGCCCGGAAATATTGCAGAGCCCGTGGCGATCTGCCAGTGCGGCGGCTCCGTCATGAACTTCGATGCTACCACACCGGCAGATTGCTTCGCTACACTACCATTGACGTTATTTGTACTTAGTTAATTTTCAAATTTTTAGAAATTTGGTTTTTTTTGTCCCAGGATAGGTGGCTTCGACAGGCTCAGCCACCACTTCCGTACTTTAAACACTTTCACTTAGACGCGGTAGGTGATTGAGCTTGTCGAATTCACCGATAAAAAGAAGCCAGCAAATTTAACGTCACTTTTATTGATTTTCCGAACAGGAATTAGGGCTCGCAAAGACGCGCCTGGTCAATTGATCGTTGTCAGGTTAATTAGTTTTCAGGGAATAAGTTGAAGTTTCCTCGCTTTTTCCACCGCCTGCGTCCTCCGTTTCACATCCAGCTTTTCAAATAAATTGGAAGAATGTGTTTTCACTGTATTCAAAGAAAGAAAAAGACCATCCGCAATTTCCTGGTTACTCAACCCTTGTGACATTTTGTCAAGTACCTCCAGCTCCCTTTTACTTAATCCCAGTTTTTCAATTTCGGCTTCATTAAGAACAAAAGGTTCTTTCGGCACCTCCACCTGAACTTCTACCTCTACCTCTACTTCTACTTTAACCTCTTTTTCAATAACAATGGTCTGCACTTTTGGCTTCATTAAACGCAGGGCCAGCCAGATGCCGAGACCGGTGAAGATCAAGGCAATAAACCCGGCATACACTTCAAAGGAATTGCTGAGGATAAGGAAACGTAATTCAAGCGTTCGAAGCAGGATCATAAGCACGGCCAGACTAATGCCATAGAGGATCACCTGCTTATATCGGAATATGAATAACAAGAGAGGTGAAGGTACAAAATAGAGCCAACTATTTCAATTGGTATTAAACCACGGAACAAAATATGGGGAATATTATTCTTTCTTCGTGCTTTCTTTTTCTTTCAGCACTTCCTGCACAGCGTGACAGATCTCATAATCCTCGTCGGGCAACGACATTTCACAAAGTACATGCAGAGACGGAGCATCAAGCTCTCGCAAAACCTCCTTGATCTCTTCGTGATTTTTATCTTTCAGAAAGATACGAAGTTTGCTTTTTACAACTTTATCCAATTCAACAAGTTGCCTGATGATCTCTTTTAAAAGTGCTAAATCTGTTTTGTGGTCCATGCGGTTATCGGCTAAAATATATTTAAAAGTGCCCAGAATGGCTTTTTAGACTTCCGGCCCCTTTAATACTATAAATTTCTATGCCACCCGATTCATTCTAACACACGGTATCGAGTGGGCGACTCGATGAGTGGGACTGTGCGTGAGTTAGTTGCAAATACGAACGGATTGCCAGCGCCAGGGATGCAGCGGGTTTAGCCCCCGGCTTTTTCAGCCGGGGCCGAGCCTGCAGGCGAGCCCAAAGCAGCCCGGCCGCCTTTTTTAATTTGCAAACCCTGTCAGGCTTTAGAGGCCTGACAGGGTTGTGCGTCGAAAAAAGGCGGGGCGCCCAAAAAATAAATCGGAATAAAACTTTAATCCCTTGCCATGAAGTTACTGATCCAGATGACACCGTTCTTACTTTCGTACTTATCGATGCTTCCGCTATCAAACAATTCGTGCAGCTTTGCAGTTGCTTCGTCCTTGGTGATATCGCTCAGGAATGCAAACTCCTTATCAGTCATCCGGTTAAAATGCGTGAACAGGTGTTTCGGATCGGTATTGATCTTTTCCTTTTTGGCATCGGGGATGAGCTTAAAGATGATCTCTTCAAACTTTTCGTACGACTGGTAACCGCGGATCATATGCTGGTTGTTATTTGCGTCTGAGAAGAACAAGGTTGGAAATGCCGTTACATTCAGATTTTTTGCAAGAACAAGATCCTCTGTGAACAGCTCTCTTGCTTTTCCTTCGAAATCTCTTTTTAAACGGGCTGAATCCAGGCCGACATCAAATGCCGATCTTTCAAGGAACTCCCATTTAATAATGTTCTTCTTTTCGAGAAACACCATTTCCTTGATCCTGCGTAAAAATAAAATAGCCTTGTCGTTGCTTTGCAGCTGCGCGGCTTTAAACGCGATGGAAGGCGGATACGAGGAAGGTAATGGATCTTCTATCCAAACGTCTCCGTCGAGTGGCATCTCATGGAAAGCACAAACCTCTTCCCAGTGTTTTGCTACTTCGGTAGGTTTGGTGATGCCTCCACGGTTATAATTTTCCCAGGTTGGAAGTAATCCTCCCATCCTGTATTCGATATTTACATATTGATCGTACTCCAGCTTTAACTTACGTAACAAAGGCTGAATGATCCAGCAGGTAGAACAGATAGGGTCGGTAAAATAAAGTACCTGGATAGGCTTGAGTTTTCCTTTTTCATAACTGCTTTTATCTTCAGAAATAAGAGGCACAGGTATGTTATCATCGTTCTCAAGCGGATTAAGAAAGATCTTTTTAAGCTCGCGTCCTAACATTACGTGCTGTGACACGTTGTGTGACCTTATCTGGTAATATTCTGTAAATGCATCTTCGAGATCTGTATGTTTTTCGATGCATTGTGCAACGGTTTTTGCATCCAGGATGGCGTTGGTAGTTCCCGCGCTGGTAAAAGGAAGGGCAAGATGGGCAGCATCACCGATGAGCACCACATTTTTGCGATGGAATGAATGAAGAACATCAAAGTCGCGGGTATTCCAGATGTACGTGCTTGTAAAATCATTTGATTCAATGACCTGTTGCACCACTTCAGGAAATTTGTGAAGTAACTTCTGGCAAAATAATTTCAGCTCTTCAGGACTTGCATCAGGCACATCGGAGATGGATGGATCGTATTGCATGAACCATACAAACTCGTTTTCATCGGTAGGGATGAGACCAAAAGCAAGACCATTTTTTTTCTTCTGGAACTTGGTGAAGATATTGCGGTATTCCTGTGCTATTTTTTCGTTGTAACAAACACCTACGGCTTCCTTTACTTCAACAGGCGTAAACTTTACCTTTCCATGAATAAGCTCCCGCACTTTGGAGTTGCCACCATCGGCACCAACAAAAACATCGCCATGCTCAATTTCTCCGTTAAGGAATGCTGCAGCGACGATCTTATCCTTGTCGTAAATAAAATGTGAAAATGCCCTTCCGCCTTTGATGCGGTTTTCGGGAATCAGGGATAACAGGAAGCTCACCAGGTCACGCCTTTTGATACATTGCCAGGAGTCAAGCTGTAATCTTTTGATCTCGGTGCTATCAGGTCGTTTGAGGCTGAATGCATCTACCTTTTTACCTGGCAGACCTTTACTGTCGCCTTTTAATTCACGCAAGATCTGCAACCCGTCGGTATGCATTAAAAAAGCATGCCCGAGCACAGGTGCCCCTACCGCTCTTTCGCAAACTATCACATCGTGATTTTTTTGCAAGAGGAACCTGGCCAGGGTAAGGCCGGCAATACCACCGCCTACGATAACTACTTTCATATTGAATTGAGTGTTGTTTTTATTCTGGTTAATGCTTCTTTTAAAATATCTCCCGAAGTTGCGAAACTTATCCGGATATATCCCTCTGCTCCGTCTCCGAACCATTGCGCAAGACCTGGCACTACTGCCACTTTTGCATCACGCATCAGCAACTCATGGATCTGTGAACTTGTTTTACCGGTGCCCCTGATATCGGCAAAAGCCACATAACAACCCTCGGGCGCTATGCACTTTACACCTTTAATGCTGTTAAGCTCCGTTACACAGAGGTCACGCATCTTCTGCAGATGCTTAACAAAGCCCGCAAGCCAGTCACCACATTTGTTCAGCGCCGCCGAAGCTGCTATCTGTCCCATTACATTGGCACCATGAACCGTTGATCCCTGCAGGGACGCTTCGAATAATCTTTTATAGTGCGTTTCATCAGGCGCAAGCACTGAACCAATGCGCAGTCCGGCCAGTCCGTATGATTTACTGTAACCTGTTACGGTAATTGTTTGTTTGTAGATCTTGTCGCTGACCGAAGCAATACTGGTATACACATGCGGTTCAAAAATAATATCGCTCCATATCTCGTCAGAAAGAATAATGAGATTATGTTTTACAGCGATCTCTCCGTAACGTTTTAATTCTTCCTTGGTAAATACCTTGCCTGTAGGGTTAAGGGGATTACATAAGCAAAGCATCCGCGTTTTGGGAGTTACCAGCTTTTCGAGGTCAGCAAAGTTAAGATCCTTTGCTCCCGGGGGAATAGAAAATGGAACAGCCTTCGCTCCCACGTTCTCAATTGAATATCGGAATAAAAAATCAACCGGATCGAAGATGATAGCTTCGTCCCCGGCCTTTAAATACGTTTTGCAGATCAGGTAAATTCCGAATGCCGCACTGTCAACAGCCATAATATGCTCAGGCTCGTAATTAACATTCCTGCTATTGCGGAACCATTTGGAAACTGTTTCCCTGAAATCAGGCAAACCCTGTGGGGGACCATAACAGAGATAACGATCGCTCGCAAAATTACAGATAGCGTCGGCTATTTCAGCTGCGCTTTTAAAGTCCGGATCGGCGGCGGTCAGAGGGATCACACCATCGGGAATAGTTGCCCAGCGGAGGTTGTACGCCCTCTCCTTCAGTACCCTCAAATTTATTGCATTCTCATCGAACATCAGCTGGATTTAATTGAACAACCAATAGCTCGTACGGGAACAGGACATGCAGGGTTTCAATACTAAATATAATAGTATTGGATTGACGGCAACGGTGTGTTTGTGTGTGTGTAAAATTGCTTGTGTGATCAGTTATTAAATTTGCTGAATATTTATTTTAGTTTTATATTTACCTATCGAGAGTTATCAACACAAGCGCGTGCAAACACCCGCCAAACCCTTAGAGCAACAAGTATTTTGAGAGAACTAGACAAAGTAGTGCTCAGCGACCTGCATTTTAAGCAAATTGTTGAGTCCTCCTCTGATATGATTTACAGGCTTAACGAAACAGGAGATTTTGTTTACGTTAATCCGGCTACTTCTCATCTTACCGGTTACAGCACCGAGGAATTGATGAAAATGAATTTCCTGCAGCTGGTCAGTTCCCGTTCACACGACGAAGTACAGCGCTGCTTTAACGAGCAGGTCCAGGAAAAAAAACCTTCCATCTATCTCGAATTCCCTATTATACGCAAGGATGGAAAAGTGATATGGCTAAGCCAGCATATGCACCTGGAAGAAACCCGCGCCGGAATTCTTTTGAGCGCTATTGCACGCGATATTTCTGAAAAGTATAAAACTGAACGGCAGCAAAACAACAAGATAGCCCAGCTCCTGGTGCTCATCGAAAATCTGCAATCTGGAGTGTTAGTGGAAGACGAGAACCGGAAGATCATTTTAGTGAACCGGGCGTTTTGTGACCTGTTCTCTGTTAACCTTATTCCGGAAGATCTTATCGGGAAGGATTATTCTTACGCCGCATACTTTATTAAGAAGCTTTTCAAGAACCAGGCTGAATTTGCTGAACATGAGGATTTCCTCATCAACAATAAGAATATACAGATCGGGCAAACTATTGAGCTGTTTGACGGAAGAACCTACGAACGCGATTATATTCCAATTTATATTGAGACCGGCTATACCGGTAACCTGTGGAAATACCTCGATACCACGGAGCAAAATAAGACCAGGAACAATCTCATTAAAAGTGAGAAGAAGTACAAGAGTGTTATTGATACCCTGCAGCTAGGTTTGCTTGAGGTGGACAAGAATGACCTTATCATGTCGGCAAACGAATCGTTCTGCAGGATCCTTGAATACGATTCGGTGGAAGAGCTTATTGGCCGCCCTGCCTTCCAGACCCTGCTTGATGAAGACCAGCAGCGCGTGATGATGGAGCAGATGTCGATGCGGAAAGAAGGTTTCTCGAATGCATATGAAATTAAAGTAAAAAAAGCCAAGGAAGGATATGCATGGATGCTCATCAGTGGAGCGCCATTATTCGATCATAACAATAATGTAATAGGTTCAGTGGGAGTGCATCTCGACATCTCGTACCAGAAACGTATTGCTATTGAGCTCGAAGAAAAGAAAGCCATGCAGAACCTCATGGAGTGGCAGGAAAAGGCCATGGAACACCTCGAGGAGAAAGTTCTCGAGCGTACATCCGAGGTGGTGAAACAGAAAGAGATCATCGAATACAAGAACAAGGAGATCACCAACAGTATCAACTACGCACTTAGGATCCAGCAGGCATTGCTTCCCGACAGGAAAGAGATCAAAGGCTCCCTGTCAGAGTGCTGTATCGTGTACCGTCCTAAGGACATTGTAAGCGGTGACTTTTATTATTTCTGCAAATATTCAGAGAACACTCTTTATCTGGCTGCAGCAGATAGCACAGGACATGGAGTACCGGGTGGTTTTATGAGCATGCTCGGTTCTGAAAAACTTCACGATGCTGTGCAGAAAGGCGGCAATCCCGGCGAGATCCTTTCATTGCTTAACCGCAGTATCAAACACTCACTGCGTCGTACTGAAAATGAGAGATCGATCCTTGATGGCTTTGACGTGGCGTTGATCCTGCTCGACACAAATACAAATACCCTGCGTTTCTCGGGAGCACACCGTCCTATCTGGATCATCCGAAAAGACATTAATGAAATTGAGGAGCTCAAGGCCACTAAATTCGCTATCGGAGGATGGACGGATGAATTCCAGCAATTTGAGACCCACCAGGTACAGCTAAATAAAGGCGATACCTTTTATATTTTCACCGACGGATTTACCGATCAATTCGGACATACAGGCAAACGTTTCATGTCGAAGAACTTCAGGAAACTCTTGCTTTCAATTAAAGATAAAGACCTCGCGGAACAGGAGAGATTCCTTGAAAACCACCTGAACACATGGATGGGCGACGAGGAGCAGACGGATGATATTCTTGTTATAGGGATACGCATTTGATTCTTATAACACTTCAAATTCCCCACGGTTTTTTGATTATCCGGAATTGTTTCGTGTTCCGAGTTTCGGGTTCCGTGTTTCGCGTTCCGTGTTCCGTGTTTGGGTAACACACGTTTACTTAAACACAACGGACCTTTAGATTTGTACCATCTCTTTTTAATTAACATGTATTG
>CBIHOL010000076.1:0-22325 GCA_966211905.1 uncultured bacterium | reverse complement strand
TGTTATTGATCAGAAGCATCTTAATAGCAGGGAAATTTTGATGCCAGATCGGTTTTTTCTTAATTATGCAGGATTTTTTATCTTTATCCATCAAGCGGAATGGTGGAAAACTTCTATATACTGATTGCTGAAGATGACGAAGACGACCAGCTGTTGCTGACTTCTGCATTTAGCGAGGTTCAGACCAGTGCAAAGCTCGTTTTTGTTGAGAACGGGATCGAACTTCTCGATCATTTCCGCAGCTTTGATGAAGGTGGTGTTCGAGAGCTGCCGGCCTTGCTCATAGTTGATCTGAACATGCCTAAGAAGAACGGGAGAGAGGCCATCAGGGAGCTGGTACAAAAAGAGTATTTCCGTAAGTTTCCCACTATTATTTTTTCTACCACTGGTAATGAGCTGGAGCGCGAACGCTGCAGGCAGTTGGGAATCACCGATTTTTTTGTAAAACCCTCCAATTTTCAGAGGTTGAAGCAAATGGTAACACAGTTCAAGGACATGGCATTCCCGGTCATTTAAGAAGCTTGTGCATTTTTAACCTGAGATTTTCAAGAACGCTATTCTTTTTCTTTTCCTTGAACAGGCGTGACGTAACAAATGCGTTTGTGATCACAGGCAGTAATGTGCGTTTAACGATCCCTGCATTCTTCAAAAAGAAAGTATTTAAAAGTATATCTATCCCGGTAGTCACAGCTGCGCGCGCTATGCTTGACCCTTCGGTCTGGTTGTTGGTCAGTTGTCCCCTGATAGATGCAACCTGCTCCTCAAGAGCTGATAATTTAGCACGGATCTCGCCCGCACTCTGTCGCACTTTTTCTTCGGCCACCTGCAGTTCGGCCTGCAGGGCATCGTGCTGCTTTACAAGTTCATCATAGTCCTTAAGTGTTCCGGAAACCGAGTGAAGAATAGAGTTCCGGAGTTTCTTTCTGCCAAGGGTTTTTCTTGTTAGGTAGAAGATCACAAGGAAAAGCAGGTTAACTCCACACATGATAAAAAAACCTGCTATCATCGACCCTGTCATGGTTGCAAGGGAGAATGCCAGTCCTATGTTGAGAAAGAGGTAGGTGATAACGATCAGAATTGCAATTACCATCCACTGAACGGCACCTGTCAGTGCTTCGGTGGTCTTCTGGTAGAACCCAAGCTTTACAGATTTTTTTTGAAGCTGGATATAATCCGATGAGCTGGAAAGCAGACCGCTTATCAGGTTATTTTTCTGGTCCATATGGTTAGGTGGTTATACTCTTCTGCCGCGGGGAATTAGAAGTCTGATGACCTCCGCCTTTTTGCGTCAGGAATTCCCTGTTCTCTTCCAGCAATTCCGATGCTCTTTTCCCAAAATCGTCAAGTGAGGCACTTATCTTTTTACGAAAATCCTTTGATCTTTCGTCAGATAGCAATTTTGCAATGGCAAGTGCCAGTCCGGTGGCAATTGAGACGCCGATTATAAGTTTCGCATTTTTACTGAGGTTCATAGCTGGTGTAGAGTTTACTTATAGGGTATGGTATAATTTGAATGCCAGTGCTTCCGGTGCTGAATAAGTTATTTATTCAAAAAATTTGTAGATTAAGTTATAAATTGTAGACATTTATACTCAAGGCTTTATGAATCCTGATAAGACTAAAATAATTATTATTGATGACGAACAAGACCTCTGTTTTTTATTGTCCAGCATGCTCAGGACACAGGGATTTGAGGTAAGTTCTTACTACACGCTAAAAAGTGGTCTTTCCGGTATAGATTCGCAAAAGCCTGACTGGGTGATCATTGATAATAATCTGCCTGATGGACTTGGGTGGGAACATACACCCGAGATCCGTGATAGTGTACCAGGAGTAAAGATCATTAATATCAGCGCCAATCCCGATTCGGCAAGGGCCCATAACGATCCGCAGGTACATTACCTCATTAAGCCAATTGACGTAAACTCAATTGTGCGCCTTATAAGGCAGCCCGCCTGATCTTCACAAACATTTCACAGCCTGCATTTGCCACGTGGCATGGCTTTGTCATAATATTTTTTTTCAGTTCTAAAAAATCAAAAATATTTTTCACATGGCAACAAGCAAAAACAAAAAGGATTCGCAAAGCGAAGACAATGAAACATCTTTTTCCGCCAGTCAAAGTAATGGTGAGGAAAACAGCAAATCCAGGGAAAGCGACAGTAAGAAGGTCGCCGCCTCTGCCAATAACGGTGAGAAGGGGAGCAAGCAGCAAAAGAACACAACAGGCCAGGCAGGAGAACAGGATAACCAGGCTTCCGGAAATTCTGGTACAGGAGACCGTAATTCTTCACGCAGCTGGAGTTCAGGTAACGGAGGAAATGGTTCTCAGCGAAGTTCATCCGATGGCAATGGTCAGCAATTCGAAGCGAATGAGGAGGGGCAGGGATATTCTCGAAAGTGGGATACATTGAATAATGACCAATACGGTCAGATGACACAGGGTAGCTATAATCCGCGCAATAACCAGGGATTTGACGACGAACGGGGCGATCGGAACTATCGTTCGAATCGCAGCATGTACAATGAATACGGGCGTGAAGACAATCGCCGGAGAGATGACGATCGCCAGGGCTCCCAGGGAAGATCCCAGGAGTGGGGAAGCTCCCGCAATTCTGGAGAAGGACGTAACCGGTATGATTCACAGCCACGGGATCAATGGTCGGAACAAAGAAGAAATTACGGGGACGACCGTTCACGTGACCGTTACAACGACAACAATTACGGCACAAGGCAATATGATCCTTCAGAACGTTACGGAAGTCATTGGAGGAACGGGAACCAGGATCTTTATCGGAACCAGGGCGGCCACTATTCAGATTATGAGAACCCGCCATTTGATCGTAATGAATTCCGGGAACATCCTTCAGAAAACAGGAACTCAGGAAATGATTACAACCGCCAATATGATAACTACGGATCAGAATATGATAACCGTTTCGAAGGTTCTCGGATGAGAGACCGTGGTCAGGACCGCGAATCGGCCCGGGAACGTGGCTGGGACAGGGGTTATCAATATGGAAACGACAGTTATAACAGCGGGACAAGCCAGGATGATCCACGTGACCAGAGGTCATACGGCAGCTACAACAGCTACAGCGGCATGGATCCACAGAACTCTTATAGCAGCAGGCCACGGTATTCAGACAGCAGAGACGACGAACGTTCTTATCGCGACGACCGGGATGAAAGAAGAAGGGACGAACGCAGAAGTCGTTCTGACAGGGGCCGCAGCAGGCGCTGATAAACCAACAGATAAAAAAAACACCCGGAACAACGCCGGGTGTTTTTATTTTATATATTGTCGGCTTTGTGACAATTGCAGAAATTCCCGGTGTTTTAGATTTAATAACTTATACGTTAGACGAAGGCTGGTGTGAAGGCGGTCAATGAACAAAAAGTGGATATTGAGAAAGAAAAAAATAATTAGTTACGGTTAAATTTTTAAAACCTGAAATGAATGGTTTCGTATAACTCTGGTGGCGGTGAATGTCCGCCGGAATGAGTTAACCGGTACTAAGATGTGTAGCTACACGAAAAAAATAGCGGACGAATTTTCAATTCAAAGATCAAACCCAAAACAGTTTAAGGAGAAAATTGAGTTAAGGCGCAGCAAAGCGCAGTGTTTAAACTATTATGGAGAAACATATAAAGATCTTATTGCTTGAGGATAATCTTTCGGATGCAGAGCTGTTGATGCATACGTTGTCGCGCGCTGGCATGGATCATGAAGTACACTGGGTGGAAACAAAGAATCACTTCCTGTCGG
Source organism: uncultured bacterium (assembly GCA_966211905.1). Taxonomy (GTDB): domain Bacteria; phylum Bacteroidota; class Bacteroidia; order B-17B0; family Aurantibacillaceae; genus Aurantibacillus. Next base: position 18,556 of record CBIHOL010000076.1, on the reverse strand, counting down.
AATTGCACAACTTCAAACCCGATGTGATCCTGTCTGATCATTCTCTTCCAGGCTTCGACTCACTTGAGGCCTTGAGGATCTCCCGGCGTTACAGTCCCGACATTCCTTTCATCCTGGTTACCGGTACCGCTTCTGAAGAATTTGCGGTTAGCTGCATGAAGGCGGGCGTAGATGATTATATCCTGAAAGAAAGCCTGATCAGGCTCCCAACCTCTATAAAGAATATTTTTTCGAAAACACATGCACAGCGCGAAAAACGCCAGGTGGAATCTTTGCATTCTAAATTGCAGGCTGCTTACGACAAGATCGAGCAGAACAACAAGAATATTACCGACAGTCTCAATTATGCAAAATTGATACAGGAAGCCATGCTTCCGGACCAGAAGATACTCCGCGATTATTTTAAGAATTCGTTTATTATTTATGAGCCCAAGGATATTGTTAGTGGTGACTTTTACTGGTTTGTTGAAAAGGACAATAAGCTCATTATTGCTATTGCTGACTGCACAGGTCATGGTGTGCCGGGCGCATTAATGAGCATGATCGGCAACGGTATCCTCAATGAAGTTGTGAACGTGAAAGGTAATATTGTGCCTTCACAGATCCTGTATCATCTTAACCTTGGTGTCCGTAAGGCGCTTAAGCAGGATGAGAATGAAAGATGCGACGGGATGGATATAGCTGTCTGCACCGTTGATAAAAAAAATAATGAACTGCAGTTTGCGGGCGCTAACAGGCATCTTTGTTTTTTCAGGAATGGAAAAGAGATGGAGCTTATTAAAGGCAACAAGTTCGGTATTGGAGGTTTACACGCCGACTACCAGGTAGAGTTCAGTAATCACGTGGTTCCATGTCATAAGGGTGATGTATTTTATATGTTCACCGACGGGTATGCCGACCAGTTCGGGGGCGCACGTGGAAAACGTATGATGACCAGGAACCTTTTTAATATTCTTCAGCGCTCATTGTCATTCGGTCTTCGTGAGCAGGAGCTTGTACTTACACATTGGCTGCAAAAGTGGAAACGAAATCTGGAACAAACCGATGACATCCTGCTTCTTGGAGCCGAGCTATAAAAATTGAAATGGGATCACGTGAAAACGCCGGCATAAATAAAGTGGAGCACCTGGCCAGGGCAGTCCAGGAGCTATCCAGGGCAAGAGAGCTCGCAACTGTAATGAAGATCGTTAAACACGCCTCGCGTAATATCTGCGGTTCTGATGGTTGTACTTTTGTGCTTCGGGAAGGAGATCTTTGTTACTACGCAGATGAAGATGCCATTCAACCTCTCTGGAAAGGAAAACGTTTCGATATTAAAGATTGTATAAGCGGCTGGGTGATCATTAACCGGCAAATGGCAGTGATACCTGATATTTTTGCAGATAATCGCATCCCCCATGATATTTACAGGCAGACATTTGTAAAAAGCCTGGTTATGACGCCCGTGCGCGACGACGATCCAATAGCTGCCATTGGTAATTACTGGTCAGATGAACATAAGATGGAATCGGGGACTCTTTCGCTGCTACAATCGCTTGCTGATGTTACTGCAGTTGCTCTCGAAAATATAAACGTGCATGCAAAGATGGAGGAGCTGGTGAGTGCACGCACCAAAGAGCTTGAGGATGCCAACAAGGACCTTCAGTCACTGGCCTATTCCATTTCGCACGATCTGCGTGCGCCCCTGAGAGCAATCAACGGGTTTATGGCAATCTTGCTGGAAGAGCATCTGGACCAGTTAGACCCGGAAGCGCAGGGTTATATCAAAAAAGTGCAGAACAATTCCACGCACATGTCGCAGCTGATAGATGGTTTATTTGCCTTTTTTAAGCTGGGAAAAAAGGAAGTGCAGAAAGTAAAAGTTCCCATGAACAGGCTCGTAACAGAAATAATTTCAAATATCGGGCAGGACGAAAAAAATCCGGTGGAATTTAAGATCGAAGATCTTCCCGATATTTTTGCTGACCATCTTCTCATAAAGCAGGTCTGGCAAAACCTGATCGGAAATGCGGTCAAATATTCATCGAGGACTGTTAACCCGGTAATACAAATAGGTTCGGATCCCGGAGCGGGTTTCAGGATCTATTATGTTAAAGATAACGGTGCCGGTTTCGACCCGGCATACAAGAGCAGGCTTTTTGGTGTTTTTCAGCGGCTGCATACTCAGCGCGAATTCGCCGGCAGCGGCATCGGACTGGCGATCGTTCAGAAAATAATCAGTCGCCACGGTGGTAAAGTCTGGGCCGAGGGACAGACAGACCAGGGAGCGACCTTCTTTTTTTCACTTCCCGTCGCCTGATCAAAAAAAACCCGCGCTTTAGGCGCGGGTCGTTCTGATTTTTATTTTTTAATGATTGTTATGATCATGTCCATCATGATCTTTTCCGTCTTTTTTCGCTTCATCCTTGGTGTCTTTAATGCTTTCGCGGGTCGACACGATCATGTCGTGGTGCGAACGGATCTCAGGCATTCCTTTTATTGCGAATTGTTTGATGTCGGCATCTTCGCTTTTGTCATTGATCTTTTCAAGGTCATTGAGTACGTCTTCATGTTTGCTTTTCATAAGGTCAGTATATTCCTTATCGTAATCAAGTCCTGTCTTTTCATTAAGATTATCAAGGTCACGTTTTTGTTCGTTGGTCATGTCTGCAGGTAGCGTGATGCCCTTGCTTGTTGCCAGGGCTTGCATTTCTGCACCCATTTTTGTGTGAGCTTCTACCATCATCGCTGCAAGTTTTTTCACTTCTGCGGTGCTGGCTTTTTTAACAGCTTGTTCTGAAGACTGGATCTCGAACAGATTCGCCATATGCACTCTCATCATGCGGTCGGCGTCCTTTTCAGTGTCCTTGTCAAGGTTGTCGTTCATGTCTTCCGCATGTTCTTTCGAATCGGTCGACTCATCGTGTTTATTGTCATTTGAGCAAGAGGTAGCTACCAATAAGGTAAAGCAAGCCGCAAGCGTTTTCAATTGCAAACTTTTAATTGTTATCATGTTTATTGTTTTTGATTTATAATTAACATTTGCTTACAAAAAAACGTGCCATTTGTTTTACGGTCATTACGCGCAGAACTTTGCGTGTACCGTCATCTTGTGGAAATTATTCCCCTCTCAGGAGCTAATGCGTTCTTTTCTCAGGATCTTCATTAATACTTTTTCCTCGCAGCTGAGGTCAAATGGTTTACACACACCCGCCGACCCCAGTTCGGCGAGGTATTTATGGAGTTTTTGACTTTCGTAAAGCTGGATGATCAATGGATGCACATAGTATTTTTTACACACCGTCCGTGTATTTCCAAGATGTCGTGCTACATAATCCAGTGCTGCAACAATGTTCTTTTTGCAGCCCGAATCGTTGTCGGGTGGGCCGATCTCCTTAAACGCGACCAATGCAAGAACGCTTCCTTTCCAGGTCCTGAAGTCTTTGGCTGTAAAATCACAGCCGGTTATTTTCTGGATATAATCATTCACCATCCCGGAATCGATTTGTCGTCGTTGTCCGTCCTGATCTATATATTGAAAAAGCTCCTTGCCGGGGATGTCCCTGCATTTTTTCACAATGGCGCTGAGCTTTTTACTTTTGAGACTGATCTTATGTGAAATCCCTTTTTTCCCCACGAACATAAATGTCATCTGGTGACCGTCGAACTTTACATGATTATCTTTTAAGGTCGTAAGTCCGAAAGAGCCGTATAATTTTTCATATAAACCGTTACCCACGCGTATGCTGGTTTCTTCCATTAGCGCAACCACCAGGGCAAGAACCTTTTCCTGGGGGAGTCCTTTCTGGTTAAGGTCGCAATCGATCTGTTCGCGGATGTCAGGGAGAAGCTTTCCGAAGTCATGCAAGCGGTAAAATTTGGTCTGGTTGCGCAGAACCGACCACACCTGGTGGTACCTGTACTGTTTTCGTTGTTTAACATCGAGACCAGTGGCTTGCAGGTGGCCATTGTCATGGGGGCAGATCCATACATTTTCCCACGCCGGTGGTATCACCAGTTTTTTGATGCGTGTGAGAAGCTGCTGATCATTGATTTGTTTTTTACCATACAGGTACCTGAAGGTTGTTCCGCGTTTGATGCGACGGATGCCTGGCTGCGCATCGCTTACATACTGAAGGTTTGCCGCCCTGGCACTTTTTTCAGGATCGTTCACAATGTTTCTAAGGATCTTGTGCGAAAGTGATATATCTTCTGAAAGCAGCCTCATAGTTTACCCGTTTACAATTTCACCTCCGTTTGGGTGGAGGACTTGTCCTGACATATATGCGGAGTCTCGGCACGCAAGGAAGAGGTAACTTGGAGCTACTTCCACCGGCTGTCCTGCCCGCTTCATTGGCGCATCACTGCCGTGTTTTGCCACTTTTTTTGGATCAAAGCTGGCCGCTATAAGTGGCGTCCAGATAGGTCCTGGCGCCACCGCATTAACCCGGATCTCTTTTTCAACCAGGCTCGCAGCGAGACTTCGTGTGAACGACACGATCGCTCCCTTGGTGCTTGCATAATTGATAAGGTTGGGACTTCCGCGGTAAGCAGTTACGGAAGTAGTATTAATGATGGCACTTCCTTTAGGCATGAGGTCTATCGCAGCTTTTGTGAGATAGAACATTGAAAATATATTAGTGGAAAAAGTCGTTTCCAGTTCTTTGGCGCTAACATCCTTGATGGACTTGTCTTCGTAGTGCATGGCGGCGTTATTCACCAGCACATCTATTTTCCTGAATTTCTTTTTCACCTTACGGATGGCGTTCAGGCAAAATTTTTCCCGTGAAATATCGCCGTCAATAAGCACGCATTTACGGCCATAGATCTCTTCTATGATATGCCGGGTATCTTTTGCGTCTTTATGTTCGTTGAGATAAATGATAGCTATATCGGCACCTTCCTTGGCGAAAAGGATCGCAACCGCGCGGCCGATCCCGCTGTCGCCCCCTGTAATAACTGCCACCTTGTTTTTCATCTTACCTGAGCCTTCTACTTCAGGATAATCGAAAACAGGATGAGGCTGCATCTTTGCTTCTATGCCGGGTCGTGATTGCGACTGGGGCTTCCGGATGACTTTTTTCTTCCCCTTGGCCGCCATCAGAATATATAATTGATGGTACTCCTGATAAGTTTTGCCGTGCCTTCCACCGGGTGATATAACCAACGGTCACGCATCAGGTATTCTTTGATAGTTGGAGCGTGGAGGGTCCCCGTGTGGAGGATTGCCTGCTGGATCTGGTGGGCTGTAACATTCCACTTCCTGCACCATAGCATAACGTCATTATGATCTTCAGGACGAATAAAAGCTTCTGTCTTTCGCGAAACCCTAAGGGGCTGTGTAAGGCCGATTTCCATGATTTTTTTAATAGGATATGCAAATCGAATTCCGGTGTAAAATCGCTAAAACGCCGTTTCTAATCTTTTCGAAGGGGATTTTTTTACACAGCTGCATTTATTCTTACTTTTAGAATGGCATTCCTTTTTGATGCTTTATCAGCTATGATCATAAAAAGTTTTGTATTAATCGAAAAAGAATCAAAGTACCTTCTTATCCAGGAAGCATCATTTAAATGGAGGGGGAAATGGTTCCTTCCCGGGGGACGGGTGAAAAAGGGCGAAAGCCCCGATGATGCAGTGATCAGGGAAACCTGGGAGGAAGCCGGTTGCCGCGTGAAACTGGAAGGGATCTTTTATATAAAGTGTTATGAAGGATTTTTTACCAATAAGCTGCACATTTTCTATACAGGGTCAATAGTCGACAATAGTATTAAAACCTTTGAAGACCGCCACTCAATGGGAGCAAAGTGGTTTACCTATGATGAGGTTAAGCGGCTGCCTGTGCGCCAGAAAATGATAAAGATCCTCGAAAGGCATCTGAAATTCAAAGGCACAATGTCTGTGAAGAACTTTAAGCTGATCTTCTTCAGGACAGGGATCAAGAAATTTATTTAGGATTAAGAAAGTAACTTCTGGCGAAGCATGAACTCCAGCTGTTCGTTGGTAACCAGCAATTGTTCGCTCAGCTCTTTCTGTTTCTTTTTAAGGTGATAGATGCGGTAAGCGTTCTCTATCGTGTCTTTCAGCTCCTGGTCGTTCCACGGCTTTTGAAGGTAATGATAGATCTGGCCCCGGTTAATAGCGTCTTTTATAGCTTCAATGTCAGAGAACCCGGTAAGAAGAATGCGGATCTGGTCAGGATAATCCTTTACAGCCTGAGCGAGGAGTTCTGTTCCTAATGTACCAGGCATACGCTGATCGGTGATCAGGACGTGAATTTCATTTTCAGCCAGGATCTTTTTTCCTTCATCGGCCGAAATGGCAGTATACACATTGAAATGCCTTCTGAAAGAGGCTTTGAACGACAAAAGATTGTTCTCTTCGTCGTCAACGTATAATACATTGATATGTGATTCTTCGCTCATTTTTTTCTTCCTGGAGATTTCGCTGTGTGTGTGAATTATATATGAACCGGACTAAAAATACTAAAATTAAAATCAAATTCAGATTTAAAAATAATAATTTTATTTTTACCTGTTTACATTTGGGTAAAAGACGACTCTAAACTTACAGGGAAGGCTCCCTGACACGATCTATGACTAATCTCGAGCAAAGGCTTAATTCGCTTAAGGCCGGCCGAACAGCACTCGTTGCTTCGCACCGTCCTGAATTTTACCGTTTAAATAATAGTAATGATGAAAAAGCCTTTTCCGAATTACTCTCGGTTCCCGGTCTTACGGTGGTGGATGAGATCGAAGGACAGCTGCAGGAATTTGTTAAATTCCGCAATCCTTCACTCAAGCTCAGTGGTGAAAAGTTAAAAGAAAAAGTAAAGGAGCACCTGGGAAATATACCTCTTTTGAATTATGGTGTATGGGTGTATTATCCTTGGTCAGCGCGCCTTGTGCACGTTCTTGATAAGGAAGAGTTTATAATTCTTCGTTGCAGCCGCAATCACTATAAGATCACCCCTGAAGAACAGAGACTGTTATCACAGAAAAAGATCGGCGTAATTGGTCTTTCGGTGGGGCAGTCGGTGTCAGTAACACTGGCCATGGAAAGGATCTGCGGTGAATTGAGGATCGCGGATTTTGATGTGCTTGAGCTCACAAATTTAAACCGGATCCGGACAGGCATTCATAATCTTGGTTTGCATAAAGTTTATTCAGTGGCCCGTGAGATCGCCGAAATAGATCCATTTATAAACGTGAAATGTTTTGAAGAAGGACTACATGAAAAAAACATGGACTCCTTTTTTATGGAAGGTGGAAAGCTCGACCTGCTTATTGAAGAATCGGACGGGTTCGACATTAAGATCCTGAGCCGCTTAAAGGCAAGGGAATTAAAAGTGCCGGTGCTCATGGAAGCGAGCGACAGGTGTATGGTAGATGTTGAGCGTTTTGATCTTGAGCCTAAGCGGAGCATCCTGCACGGAATTCTGGATCACCTGGATGTTGATGCACTTAAAAAACTTACCACTAATGAGGAGAAGATACCTTATATGCTGGATGTGCTCGGTATCGACAGTTCTTCGTTGAGATTAAGGACATCCATGCTTGAGATCGGCGAAAGCATCAACACCTGGCCGCAGCTGGCATCGGCTGTAACCATGGGAGGTGGTATTGCCGCCGATGTGGCCAGAAGAATTATTCTCGGCCAGTTCACCGGCTCCGGAAGATTTTATGTTGACGTGGAAACGATCATTGGTGACAAAAAGAAAGCTACAGGTTTTATTCCGAATCATCCCGCACCTCAGATCAAGGCAAAAGAGCTTGTGAAACATCTCCCGCCTTTAGCTCCTGCTGGTGATCCATTATCTAAAGAAATAGTGGAAAAGCTGGTAAGAGCAGGATGTCTCGCACCTTCCGCCAGTAACCTGCAGCCGTGGCGATGGATCTATCGCGATAATCATTTATTCCTTCTTAATGCGGGCGAGTCCGATGAGAGTTTTCTTGGATTCAGAAATCTTCCTGCCTTTATAGCGCTGGGAGCAGCGGCTGCCAATGTTGAGGTGGAGGCGGAAAAACTGGGGTTAAAAGCGCATATGACCTTTTTCCCGTTTAAGGACAATGATGGTGTAGTGCTCGCATTTAATTTCACGCAATCAAAAGAAAGTGCTGCTGCATCTCCCGGGCTGGCTTCCGCCATAACCGTAAGAGCTACCAACAGGCAGCGGGGACCAAGAAAAAATATTGAGCAGCGGTTGCTGGATGAATTCAGCAATACGGTGTCCGGCTATGATAACGGCTTCAAAGTGAGATTTTTCACCACGGATAAACACCTTGAACTTATAGGCGATCATCTGGGCGATCTCGAAAAAGTAAGGATGCTCGATCGGAAAGGTCATGCAGAGTTTATGGGGGAGATCAGGTGGACCGTTGAAGAGAATGAAAGCACAAGGGATGGAATTGATCTGCGCACTATTGATCTCACCAATACAGAAAAAGTGGCCTTGCAGGTTGCGCGTGATCCGGAGGTGATCAGTCTCATTAATGAGTGGGATGGGGGAAAGGCATTCAGGAACTTTGCCATTAAAGCCATAGATGGAGCAGGAGCAGTGGGCATCATAAGCACTACGAAAAAGATCGGGCCGGAAACTTATTTGCGGGGCGGTATGCTTATGCAGCGACTGTGGCTGAATGCTACCATGCGTGGCATTGCTCTCCAGCCCATGGCCGCTCCTGTATTTATGTTCGCACCTGTGATGCAGGGAACCGGCAACGGTCTTATGCCACATACAAAAGACAGCCTTTTAAGCCTTCGCCCCGAATTTGAGCGCGTTTTTACAATGCAGAAAGGGGAAGCGGAAATATTTGTTTTCAGACTTGCAATTGCTGATGAACCAGCTGTAAAATCACTTAGAAAACCCCTTGACGAACTTTTTGTTTATTGTCAGGAATAGGGATCACGCTGATGTGGTTTTCTGCACCCGGTGAATAACGGTTGGAAACTCACAGCTTGATTGGTTGCAGATATACTTATATTTCAAAAGATCGTGAAGCGACAAAGATATTCAACAATCATATCGAAATAACTTTTCTGCACTTCAGGAGCTGAGATTACAACTTTCACTTATATTTAGCCAGATGTATCCTCATATGCCGTGTTTGTTTTGTTTTCCCGCCGCTGCTGCAAGCGGGGCTGGTGGTGAAGTAAAAAATTCCGGCATAAGCACTGATCAATTTATGTTAACCGTAGTATGAAAGTAAGATTTCGGGCATTTAGGGCTATCGACGACCCGGAACTTTGCGCGCGTTATGTCCAGGGGCACGTGCAGGTGCTGCTGAGTTATGGCATTACCAATATTACTTCCAATAACCAGGAATGGATGAAGTGGGGCACCGTTTATGGTGTTGTGGCTGAAACGGAAGATGGGACGCTGGTGGGAGGTATACGGATTCAGCTGGCCGACGGTATCAATCAGCTTCCGGTTGAGCGTGCCATAGGCCATCTCGACGCTAACATTCACACAATAGTAAAACAGTATATCAATGATGGAGTGGGCGAGCTTTGCGCATTGTGGAATGCCAAAGAGGTCGCGGGTATGGGCCTGAGCATAATGCTGGTTCGCGCCGGCATCAGTATCCTTAACCAGGTAAACTGTAACACTCTTATGGGGATCTGTGCTGATTATACCTTGAAAATGTTCAGGAAAGTGGGGTTTGTGGTTGATACTTCTCTCGGCAAAAAAGGGGAGTTCGTGTATCCAAATGAAAATTATGTGGCCCGCGTCCTGGGGATCTTAAATGCCAAGGATCTTTCTACGGCAGAAGAATTCGACAGGCTTAAGATGCTTGACCTTCGCGCGAGCCCGATACAAATTTGCGAGGAAACTGGTCCTAATGACGTGAAAGTTGAAATAGACTATCACCTGTTGTTGAATAAATAGACAAAAACGATGAGAAGAATACACACGCTTATTGCGATCCTGCTATTGGTAAGCAAGGGTTATTCGCAGTTTGTCATTAACCAAAAGCTAACACGCAATGTTTCACTAACCTCCGGCATCTTTTACATGGAAGATCCTTCCACTGCTAGAACGATAAAAGATGTGATAGCAGAAAAGGAATATAAACCGGTTGAAACGGATGTCCCGAATTTCGGAATGAGTGCGTCCTCATACTGGTTGAAAATTGCTATTGATAACAAGCTTCCGGCGCAGGATTATCTGCTGCAGGTGTCGCAACCCGGGCTTGATGAAATTGATTTTTACCAGGCAGACAAACACGGAGCAATTACAGAAATTAAAGGAGGTGAAATTTTACCCTTCAAGGTACGTGAGTTCTTTGATCCCAATTTTATATACCGCATCCACCTTGATTCGAGTAGCGTGACGAATATTTTTCTCCGCGTCCGTTCGCGGGATAATCTTAAGATCCCCATCATCATTGGTCCCCAGGAATCGGTGTTTGAAACCAATAAAATAAGGGATTTTATCCTCGGTATTTTTTCGGGTATCATGGTCGTGATGTTTCTGTATAACACCTTTCTGTTTATAACCGTCAGGGACCGCACTTATCTTTATTACATCGTATATCTTGCCACAGTTATCCTTACGCAGGTGAGTATACAGGGTTATACTTTTCAGTATTTATGGCCCTACAGCTCTTTTTTAGCTCAATGGAGTCCTTTTATTTTTTCTCCTCTGGTAGGTATTTCTGCGGCCTATTTTATGCGTCTGTTTCTTAATACCGCGCATTATTGTCCGCTTTTCGATAAGGGATTTAAGTATTTTAATTTTGGATACGCAGTGGCATTCGCGTTTGCACTGGCAGGTGTTTATCATTTAAGTTATCTGCTTATCACATTGGTTGCAACGGCAATTTCAATGTACATGTTTATCGTTGGAATAATCGTGTACAGGAAAGATTACAAACCAGCACGTTTTTTTCTGCTCGCGTGGTCCTTGTTCCTTTTTGGTGTTACGGTTTATGCAATGACCAATCTTGGAGTTCTGCCTCTGAACAATTTTACTTTTTATATGATGCCCTTAGGCGCAGCTGCCGAGGTGGTTTTATTATCTCTCGCTCTTGCTGATCGTATCAACGTGCTTAAAAAAGAAAAAGAGCAGTCACAGGCAGAAGCCCTGCTGATCTCACAACAGAATCAGCGGCTCATTACCGAGCAGAATGTATTACTTGAGCAAAAAGTTCACGAGCGCACCATTGAACTGGAGGAAACGAACGACGAATTAAGCAGCACACTTACAAACCTGAAGGAGGCACAGGCGCAACTGGTAAATGCTGAGAAGATGGCTTCACTCGGTCAGCTCACAGCGGGTATAGCGCATGAGATCAACAATCCCATAAACTTTGTGAGCGCAAACCTGAAGCCTCTCAAAACTGACATTGGCGAAGTACTGGAAGTGGTGAGCAGGTACGAGCAGTTGCAGGTTAACGACAACCTGGATGTCCAGCTGAAAGAGATAGATTCGTTCAAGAAAAAAATAGATCTGCCTTATTTAAAGCAGGAGATCGGCAGTCTGCTGGTAGGTATCGAAGATGGCGCGAAACGCACGGCCGAGATCGTTTCGGGTTTGAAGAATTTCAGCAGGCTCGACGAAAGTGATATTAAGGAAGCGGATATTAATGAAGGAATAGAATCAACACTTGTCATTTTAAGAAGTTCTGTGCCCAGGAATACAGAGGTGGTCTTAAATCTTGGCAAGGTGCCCTACATTGAATGTTACCCTGGTAAACTTAACCAGGTTTTTATGAACCTGCTGAGCAATGCCATTTACGCGATGACAAAAAAAACGGACGGATCAAACAATCGTCTTATCATCAGTACTTTTGAAAAAGACGATAAGGTTTACGCCGTGTTTGAAGACACTGGTATAGGAATGTCAAAGGATGTCAAGGAAAAGATCTTCGAACCATTTTTCACCACCAAGGATGTTGGTGAAGGCACAGGTCTTGGAATGTCGATCGTTTTTAAGATCATTGAAAGCCATCACGCGCGCATCGAAGTTGATTCCACTCCGGGTGTGGGAACCAGGATTGCGATCGTGCTCAATAAAATGATCACGTACCAGCAGCACGCGCAGCACTAATCAAAGTACTCCTTCATGCGGTCAAAAAATCCTTTTTCCTTTTTGCTGGGATTAGGTTCGAAATTTTTTGATTGCCTGAGATCTTCAAGCAATTGTTTTTCTTCTGCTGACAGATGTGTTGGTGTAAAGATGCTGATCTCCACAAGCTGATCTCCCCTTCCGTATGAGTTAACATCAGGAAGTCCCTTGCCTTTAAGGCGAAGCACCTTACCGCTTTGAGTTCCCGGCTCGATCTTGATCTTTGCTTTTGCATCCACCGTTGGGATCTCCACGCTGGTGCCAAGTGCGGCATCAGGAAAACTGATGTTCAGAAAATAGATGAGATGATTACCCTCTCTTTTCAGATGCGGGTGTTCTTCTTCTTCAATGAGGATCAAAAGGTCTCCGTTTATGCCGCCGCGTGGGGCGGCATTGCCCTTGCCATTCATGCTCAGCTGCATTCCTTCTGCTACACCTGCAGGAATGTTAATGCTGATCACTTCCTCCTCGCGCACAATGCCATCACCGTGACAGGTGTTGCATTTGTCTTTCACTATCCTACCCTCACCATGGCATGTACTGCAGGTGGACTGAGTTTGCATGGCGCCAAGGATAGTTTGCTGAACCCGTGTTATAGTACCGCTGCCGTTGCAAGAACGGCAGGTCTCAAAGTTGCCGTTTTTTGCGCCACTGCCATTGCAGGTTTTGCAGCTTACATGTTTATTGACCTTGATCTTTTTTTCGACCCCTGTGGCGATCTCTTTTAAAGTGAGCTTTACTTTCACTCTCAGGTTGGTGCCCCGCGTTACACGACGGCCACGGCCACCACCTCCGGCGAAACCTCCGCCAAAGGCGCCTCCGAAAATATCTCCAAACTGGCTGAAGATATCATCCATATTCATGCCCCCGAATCCGCCGGCACCACCTGCTCCCACACCGGCATGACCGAACTGGTTATAACGCTGTCTTTTTTCAGGATCGCTTAAAACTTCGTACGCTTCAGCAGCCTCCTTGAATTTTTCCTCAGCAGCTTTGTCATCTGGATTTTTGTCGGGATGGTATTTTATCGCCAGCTTCCGGTATGCTTTCTTTATCTCTTCTTCATTGGCGTTCTTTGTAACACCCAGTATCTCGTAAAAATCTCTCTTTGCCATTTTTTTTCAGCCTGTATTTATTGTGCAATTACCACTTTGGCAAACCTGATCACTTTGTCACCCAGTTTATAACCTTTTTCAACCTCGTCGATCACCTTCCCTTTTTGCGAACTGTCAGCGGCCGGTACATGTGTAATTGCCTCCATAATATCGGGATCAAACGATTCGCCCTTGCTTTCAAAGGAAACTAGACCTTTTTGCTGTACATTGTTTTTAAATTTGTTAAGGATCAATTGCATTCCTTTTTTTACAGACTCCAGGTCATCCGAACTTTCATTTGCCTTGATAGCCCTTTCCATATCATCAATAATGGGCAGGATGGCCTTAAAAACGTCCTCAGCGGCGGTTTTAATGAGGTCGGAACGCTCCTTGATAGTTCTTTTACGATAATTGTCAAATTCAGAATATAAACGCAGGTATTTGTCGTTTAACTCATTATAACGGCTCTCCGGATCCGGTTTTTTATCATTTTCGGCTTTTTCGTCAGTAGCCTGCCCGTTTTCGGCCTTAATGTCAGTATCCGTGCGCATGTTTTCGTTTTCACTGTTTTCTTCCTGCTTGTGATTCTCTTGATTTTGCATAGTTCCAGGTCAGTTTTAAAGATTTTCTAATCCTTTAAATCAATTATTTTGCCATAAAATTTAAAGGCTAATTTGTCAGTCTTTGTAGACTAAAAACTCCACCCGGCGATTTAACCGGTGATCTTCTTCCCGACAGTCAATAGTGCCATCGCAACGTTTACGAACATCCGAATTTCCCCTCGCAATAGCTTTGATGCGGGTGGGAGAGACCCCTTTTTTGATAAAAAAGGTTTTAATGGCATCGGCCTGGCGCGCGGTAAGCTGCAGGGCGGCCTCGGCGTCGATCTTGTTGTCGGTATGTGTAACGAATTCCAGCTTCAGCTGTTGATTTTTCTGGAGTCGTTGTAATATGGATTTGAGCTCCTGCGCATCCTGCGTGGTGCGGGCGAACCGCTTTCCACTTTACAGATACGCCAGCGCATGCTCATCCTGCGTGGTGAGTGATTTTCCGGCTGCCGCAAATGTGAGGCTTTTTATAACGTCGATCTCGCCCATAGCGTTCCCTGATGCGCTGCTGGTGTCGCCTTTTACAAGCTTCGTGGTATGGCGAGACGAAATATTAAATACAAAACCACCGTCCTTGGTAAATCCATCAATCATAAAAGCACCATCCGGAGTATAAAGTGCAATCGGGTCAGATGTGGTTATGTCAATTTTGTTATCTACTTTAAGAATGATATCCTGGGTTAATTTAATGTCGCCGAAAAAAAACTCCCCTTTCTCATTGGTCATTGATTTTGCAAGACTATCTCCATAATAATTAAACAGAAATACTTTACTGAATTTAAGAACGTCACTTTTATTCGACGACTGGGCCAGGATTCCGGTAATATCTTTTTTAATGGGTACAAAGTTCTTACGCTCGTCGAGAATATTTTCAAGCTGGGCGGGGGTCGGATTCACAGCGATAATGGTGCCGGATTCATCAATTAAAAAACTGGCAGGAACAGAGGTGATCCCGTATTTCCTGCAAACGGCATCGCTCAAACCTCTTGGTGCCAGGCCGTTTGTAAAGTCATAAAGTGAGTCGTCCTTGATAGCCTGTTTCCAGCCTTCGCGGTCGCTCTGCACAGCTATTGCCATCACCTCAAAATTATCGGCGTTTCTGTAGCTAGCGTTCTTGTAGCGATGCGCAACACGCTTCAGATTTTTATTAACTGCGCGCGAATACCAGCTGGTGCTACTCCAGAATTGAAGCAGCATAATGCAGTTCATATTCGGAAATGTAACGCTCTGGATTGTATTTTGCTGCAGGTTCATGATGAACGGTGGAGCTTTTTTTCCTGCCTGAAGAAGTAAAGAATCCTGCTGCCCTGATAGCTGCAGGCTGCACAAAAACAAGAGTATGACAATCCGCAGCATTTATTTTTTTAACGCCAGTTTATCCAGAGCAGCCATTAGCTGCTCGCCGCGAAGGTTCTTGTTGATGATGATCCCTTTTTCATCTATAAGGAAGTTGTACGGAATTCCCGTAACAGCATATTGAGAAGCTGCCGCGCTGGCCCAGCCCTGCAGGTCACTTACATGATTTTCCCAGTAAAGATTGTCCTGCAAAATTGCTTTTTTCCAGGCGTCCATATTGGCATCGAGTGAAACACTGTAAATGGTAAAACCTTTGCCACCGGCAAATGACTGATCTTTGTAGCTATTGTATGCACGCACCACCGACGGATTTTCGTACCTGCATGGTCCGCACCAGCTTGCCCAAAAATCAATAAGTACCATTTTACCCCTGAGAGAAGAAAGTTTGATCACTTTGCCATCGGGGTTTTTCAGGGCTATCTCTGGCGCTTTGTTGCCGAGATTAAGTCCGGTAACGGGTTGTTTTTGAATTGCTGATGCAGTTTTATTTTCCGACAGTTTAAATGAAACTGTAACAAACAACAACACGGATAAGACCGATACAAATAAAATTCTCATTTTTCAGTTCTTTTAATTTTTGCTCCTATTGCATTAAGCCTTGTATCTATGTGCTGGTAACCGCGATCGATCTGGTTAATGTTGAAGATCGTGCTGTTTCCTTTTGCACTTAAAGCCGCAATCAGCAAGGCAACTCCAGCTCTTATATCGGGGCTTGCCATTTGGATGCCGCGAAGCTGGATCTTCCGGTCGAGCCCCATAACAGTGGCTCTGTGCGGATCACAAAGAATGATCTTGGCGCCCATTTCAATCAGTTTGTCCACAAAGAACAAGCGGCTTTCGAACATTTTCTGGTGAATGAGAACATTACCGCGCGCCTGGATGGCGGTAACCAGGGCAATACTTATCAGGTCGGGTGTAAAGCCCGGCCAGATGGCGTCGCTGATAGTTAAAATGGACCCATCGATAAAACTTTCAATTTCATAATGTTCCTGTTCAGGAATAAAAATATCGTCACCCTTGCGTTCCATTTCAATTCCAAGGCGGCTGAATATGGTTGGAATGATCCCCAGATTATCGTAGCTCACATTTTTGATTGTGATCTCGGATTGTGTTGCTGCAGCAAGGCCGATGAACGAACCGATCTCGATCATGTCAGGTAACAGGCGGTGAGTAGTGCCACTGAGTTCTTTCACACCTTCAATAGTGAGAAGGTTTGACCCTATGCCTGTTATTTTTGCGCCCATACGGTTGAGCATTTTGCAAAGCTGTTGCAGGTATGGTTCACAGGCAGCATTGTATATAGTAGTTGTGCCTTTGGCCATGCAGGCTGCCATCACGATGTTTGCGGTACCGGTTACGGATGCCTCGTCAAGCAGCATGTAAGCACCTTTCAGGTTTTTGCCTTCTACTTCAAAAACTTCTTCGTCGGCCTTATAGATAAATTTTGCACCCAGGGCTTCAAAGCCCATAAAGTGGGTATCCACTCTTCTGCGGCCGATTTTATCGCCACCCGGCTTAGCCATAAAGGCTTTACCGAAGCGGGTGAGCATAGGACCTACCACCATCATGCTTCCGCGAAGTCCGCCTCCTTTTTTCTTGAATTCAGGCGACACCAGGTAATCTACATTAACGTTATCAGCCTGGAATGTAAATTCTTCATGTCCCGACTTCTGGACCTTGACTCCCATTGCTCCCAGCAGGTCGATCAGTTTGTTGATATCAACGATATCGGGCACATTACTGATTACTACTTTTTCTTTTGTGAGTAGCACTGCGCAGAGGATCTGCAGCGCTTCGTTTTTTGCTCCCTGGGGAATCAGATCACCCTTTAGTTTGTGACCGCCTTCTACTTCAAACGTCGCCATAAATGAAGATTAAAATTTCCTGTTTTTATGTTTGTGATGATTGTTTTTGTGTTTACCTCCTTTATGGAAGAATTTTTTCGGAGTGCCGGTGCGTAGTTCCTGGTGCGAACTCAGTGGGGCGGAACCTTCTACCTTTAGTTCACCGTTTGATAGTTCGTTGAGGTTTTTCAGGATGACATCGTCGGTGATTGTATCCTTGTTCCAGTTGAAATAGGATTTTTTGAGGTGATTGGCAATTTGCCTTGTTAGTTCATTTCGCTCGGCACCTTCAGGTGTTTCACGTGCTTTTTTAATTATTTCCTCAATTGTCTTTCCATAATGCTTGTAACGGATGCGTCCTTTCGGATAATCGAGTCTTTTTGGTTTTTCTTTAAAAGTATCGGGATGAGGTTTTGAGTAAGGACTGTCAACATCAAGTTTAAATTGTGAGATAATGAAAAGATGATCCCAGAGTTTATGAGTAAAATCAGACTGATCACGCAGAGGTGGATTAAGCTGACCCATAACCTGGATGATGGCACGCGCGCATAGATTCCGTTCGTCGCGGTCCGCTATTGTGCAGCAGTATTCAATCATACCCTGGATATTGCGGCCATATTCCGGTATAATGAGATGAGGGAGTTGTGTATTATATTCCATTTTAAAAAATCAAAGGTTAAATATAGTCATAAATGCGGGTTACTTCGGTGTGACCGATAAACGTTGATACTTGCTGGGATTTTGGGACTGCTTGAGAAGTGCTGAAAGTAGTTGTGTTGAGATACTTGTATGGCACAAGATAAAGATTATTTTTAATTTGAGATCATAAGACAGGCAGCAGGTAATTAATTTGATTTACCGGGCGCATATTTTTTTCTTTTTTTAACGAGTTGGTGAATGTTAGTTGTAATAGAGAATTTTTTTCTGGTGTAAATTGTTGATTTTATGTCGAAAAGTGCCATGTAGTTCCTAGTTATCAACAAAGCGACAAAAATTAGTTGTGAATTAGCAAAAGACTCGCTATCTTTGCCGTCCCGTTTTTTGAGTAGTTGTTGAGGATGCAGATTGAAAGTGAGAGAGAGCAAATATTTTTTTTAAAGAAATAAAAAAATATTTGGTGGATGAGAAAAGAATATGTAATTTTGCACCCCCGAAACGAACAAAGAGATTGAGAAGTGAAGTTGGAAAAGGGGAATACGTTCATAGTTTTAATTGTTTAATAGTACCAGCAAGGAAGCCTTTACGTAAGAAGAGGACCTGATCGGGTGGCTAAGAAATATAAGTTCAGGAGGCGATAAGCTGAGAGGACGAAAAGACGTTCATTGAAAAGATTGGTAAACAATAATAATAGTAAGTGATTCGCTTATTGAAGATTTTCGGATTTGAGATAAGTAGTATTACGAACGACACACAATGCAAATGCCTTTTTTAGTGATATAAAAGAGCTAGCCCTTGAGGGATGTTGCAATACAGACAACATTACGTCCTTAAGATAATAAATATGAAATGAGCTTTTTAGCAAGTTTTCGGATAGGTAACTATCTGGATCTTTAGGGACAAACTTTTTTTTACAATGGAGAGTTTGATCCTGGCTCAGGATGAACG
>CBIHOL010000075.1:0-22477 GCA_966211905.1 uncultured bacterium | reverse complement strand
GATTTACGATTGCTGTGGGGGTTGTCCTGCATCGCGGTTATAATTGAACACATAGACACATAGTGTGCTTCCTGCATTCCGGTTACTTAACCACCGCGGCACTGTTTGCACTTTCATGCATCCAACTAACATCGGCACAGTTAATTTATAACGGGTAAACCTTATTACCTTCATAACACTACGCCAACACCACCACCTCAACCTTATTACCTTAATAACAATGCATCAAGCCCACCACCTCAACCTTATTACCTTATGACCTTATTTCAGCGGCCAGTGCGCAATAAGAAACACATAGACACATACGCGCTTCAAATTTGAAATTACATTCTACGTCATTTATAGATCCACATCAGCACGGGCTTTGTGCTTGCTTTTAAAATCGGGTCTATTATTTTAAAGCTATTATTAGAAATGGTTGGACAGCCCCAGCCTTCAGGTGTTCCTTCGGGGTAAATTTCCTCGTCTGAGACAGCCTCCCAGGAATGGAAAACGATATACCGTTTTAATGCATTATTATTTGTTGGTTCCAGTCCGTGCAACAGGTATTTTACTTTCACTCCCCAGTCGCTGTAGGCTCTTTGACCAACTTTGTATTTGCCAAGAGAAGAGCAGTGGCTACCATCTTTATTACTGAACTTCGGATCTTCTTTCGAATTATCGTCACTCCAGGGATTATCGCAACAGCCGTGACCCACCAGGAAGCTATGAATAATTGTATCTCGTTTAAAGTCCCACACAAAAAAACGCTTCACGCCGGAATGAAGGCTCATGTCGAGCAAGAGGCAAAGATCAGTATTGAAGTTCTGTGTTTTACAATAATCCATCGCCTGCCGTGCCCTGGCCCTAGTTGTCTCTATTTTAACTCCCGGCTTATCAATGGTTGACGGTAAGGGCGAAGACTGCCGGCATTCAAGAAAAAAGGTCAGCAGAGTTAAAAGAATAGGTTGCACAAACATGGTCCGAATTTATTTTCTAATATCAGATCACCGCAACGTTTTTTGCGAGGGTCTTAAATTTTACTCCATTTGCCTGAACAACGGTAATTGTGACGTTGCCGCCTTTGCTGGTATTAATGTCTTTTATGATGCCTGATTTTCCCGCGTGTGTTCCCGCTATCACGTTGCAGGATGAGCCGTCCTGTACCGGGCGTAATTTCTCTGACTGTTGTTTTTCCCTGTTTGCCATATGTATGTTGAATTATGTTATTTTTTTCCTGCCGCAGCAACAGAACATCAAATTGGAAAGTAAATTTAAATGTAAGTTGAATTTACAAATTAATCTTCTTTCGAAAAGTACCTGATGATGAAAAAGACCTGGTTGCTGATATTCGTTCTTGTGGTTTTTGCCTGCTGCTGTTTAGATGCGCAAAACCGGCATAAGAAAAAAGGCGGATATAGGGTAGGGGCTAAATTCAGTGCTGAGCGTGCCGGATGGAGGAATTATAATCCAACACTCTACCCGGTTTACAATGGAGGATTTCAATTTGTTGGTAATTTGGGAAATTCACAGTGGTCACTGGAGACAGGACTTTACCTGACCACGAAAATACCGGATGCCACGGCAGAATCTAAAAAGTATAAATTCCTGAATCTGCCGGTGAATATGAGGTGGGAAAACAGTGGATTCTATTGTTCAGCCGGGATATTTGCAGATTACCTGATCTTTATTTACACAGGACATGCCGCCAATGATCCGCTTGATCCGGGACGCAAACCGAGCTTCGGGTTAAATGGAGCTGTGGGCTACGAAAAGAATATTTACAGGAGCATTAATGTTCTGTTCGAATTGCGCGGTTTCAGAACAATTGTGGAAGCAAATTATTCAGGCTTTACCAGTTACGGTCTTGCTATCGGATTAAATTATTCGATGTAGCAGGATGGTTCACTTTCCCACGCATTAGTGGGGGCATTTCATCACATAAGTATCTCATCCAACCCAGAAGAGACAGGAAATAAGCGAGCTGCATGGAGTTGACCTATTTGGTTATCTTTACTTTATTGGACAATCTTGCTGAGACTAAAAGATTATTAAATCCCGTTGACAGGGCCGGTGAAGTTCTGTTCGGACTAATCATGTCTCTTTCGTTCACGTGCTCTATCAGTATTGCCAATTCAAGTGCTACCGAGGTGCGACAATTACTTATTGCCGCTTTAAGCTGCAATTTTACATGGGGTATTATTGATGGCAGCATGTATCTCATTGGAGTCTCCGTTAAGCGTAACAGGAATAAGTTGATATTGGATCATGTACTCGCTTCCACAGATATTGACAAAACGAGAAAGTTTATTGCCGAAACCATGCCGCCGATTGTTGCTTCATTAATAGAAACAGAAGCTCTGGAGGCTCTCCGCAATAAGTTAAAACAGCTGCCGGCGGAAAAGCTCAGCACGCGACTGCCTGTAAAGGAACTTTCGAAGGCCGGAGCTCTTTTTTTACTCGTATTTGCATCCACCTTTCCGGGGGTCATACCTTTTTTGTTCATCAGCGATGCTAAACTAGCCCTCAGGTTGTCGAATCTCGTTGCTATTGTAATGATGTTTCTTTGTGGTTGGTCTGTTGCCAGGTATTCAGGCATAAATAAATGGAAGTTTAGTTTTGGCCTTGTGATTGTTGGATCTATTCTCGTTCTTATTTCCATAGTGCTTGGTGGTTAGGCGATGAAAAGACACCTCTATTGGTTGATCGTGTTGTTTTCACTGCACTCCAAAGCCCAGGAATTACCATCAGATTCCATCTCTTCCTGGAATTTTTCGGCGTGGGCAGAACTATTCATAATTCCTGAAGACAGGGAATATTTTAATCCCACGTTTTATGTTCGTCACAATTCGCTTCACCTGGAGGCTCGCTATAATTACGAGGATGTGAACACTGCATCAGTTTGGGCTGGCAGAAGATTTAAATTCGGAAAGACCGTCCGGTTTGTAATCGTACCACTCGCCGGCGTGGTGTTCGGGAATACAAATGGTCTGGCTCCCGGACTTGAATTGGAGATCATGTATAAAAAATTTGATTTTTACGCCGAGAGCGAGCATGTATTTGACCTGGGTGAACAAGAAAATAATTTCTCTTACATGTATTCGGAATTGGCCGTACGACCGGCACAGCCTTTGCGAACCGGTCTGATAGCGCAACGGACCAGGCTGTTTGAATCGGAACGTGAACTGCAACGTGGTGTATTTGCAGAATATTATTTCAAGAAGCTGAGGGCCGGGATTTTTTATTTCAATCCTTTTACCACTTACCAGTTTTGGATCGCCTCAATGAGCGTGGATTTTTAAAGGTGAATGCCTGTGTACATACTTTTACCTCTCATTTCTCCCCGCTGTTATCATCAAGCTCCTTTAAGATCTTGTTTACGTCTTCTTCGGTGCTGGTAAGTTTCAGTTTGCAGATCTTGATCAGCTGAGAGGCTCTTTTTACTTTTTCAGAAAGCTCGTCTACGGAGATCTCTCCCTTTTCAATTTCTATAACTATTGTTTGCAGCTCTTTAAATGCATCTGAATAGTTTATCTCATCCTTCATTATTCTGCGGTGTTTGTTGTTGAATTTACTGTACTTAAGATCTCTCCTTCGTGGATCAATGTACTTAAAATATCTCCTTTTTTAATATCGCTGGGCGACCTCACTGATCTGCCGTTTAAAAGGGTGATGCTGTACCCCCGTTTGATCACCTTGGATGGGCTCATATTATCTATATTCTTTTCTATATTCTGAAGTTCTGCAGAATTAGTTTTAAGAATAATTCCGGAACCTGTTTCTAACTGCTGCCTCTTTTGATCAACCAGCATGAAGAGTTGCTTTAAACTGGCGACAGTATCCTTTTTAATGCTTTGTGCGAACTGAACTAACTTTTGTTTCGAGGAATTACAATATAGTAATGCATCTTTTGTTATCTCCTGCCTGATGCCTGAGAGGTATTCCCGTTCTCTTTTAAAAATAAACTGAGACTGTTGAGATAGAGATTGGGAGTTTTCTTTGAGTGTATTATTGTTAAGCAGTAAGACATTGGCAGTAACCGACCGGAACAATTTTATCTCGGTCTGGAACCGGGTATTTTCATCGGCAATAAGTCGCCGTGATCTGTCGATAATTTTTGTCTCGGCATCACGCACCGGCACGGAAAAGTTATGAAATTTCTGGATCAGAAATTCCGCCAGCTTTGTGGGAGTGATAGCAGATTGGTGTGAGATCATATCAACCACTGTTGTATTTGTCACGTGTCCGATGCCCGTTACCATTGGTAGCGGGAAATCTGCGATTGCTTTTGACAGTTTATAGTTATTATAACAGGCAAAACTAAGCTCTCCTCCGCCTCCCCTGATAATTGCAACAACATCGAAATGGTGTTTTACTTTCCGGATCCTGTTTAATTGTAAAGGAATGCTCGCAATAGCCTTATCGCCCTGAAGTGCGGCAGGAAACAGCATGTGAAAAAAATTGTAACCCCAGGTATCTCTCGCGCCTTGTATCACGTTCACAAAATCCTGGTATCCGCGGCTGTCGTGGTCTGAAATAATGGCAATCCTTTTTGGAAGCACCGGGAACTTAAGCGTTCGGTTCTTGTCATACAATCCTTCCTCTTTAAGCTTCTTAATTGTTTCAAGTCTTTCTCTCTCAAAGTCACCGAGGGTATATGAAGGGTCGATGTCAATGATCCGGAGTTTAAGTCCGTATTCCGGACTATATTCCACTTTTCCAAGAAGCAGGATCTTTATCCCGTCTTTCAGTTCGTCATTCAGTACTCTTTTAAAATTCCCGTTAATATTGTCGTAATCGGTTTTCCATAACAAGGCATCGATTCTCGCAATGATCTTTTCTTCTTTTTTTTCTACCAGCTCAGGAAAACAATGCCCGGTTTGCGCATAGAGGCCGAGTTTATTCATTTCGGCTTTTATCCAATAAGAGGCCGTGAAGTGCTGAGTAAACATTTTTTGAATGCTTTTGGTCACTTCAAGCAGCGTGAATATTTTCCTGCCGTTAAGGTCTTCAGGCATATTTAATGGGATTGGTTATTGATACCTTTATTATACCATTTTTGAAAAGCGTTCGCATTTATTTATAAGAAGCACTTATTACTTGCTTGTCTTTTTCGTTTTCTGATCAGGATTTTGGTTTTTTTAAAAATCGGGAATATTGGTTTTACGGGATGGCATTCTATGTCGATAATTCTGTTTGACTCGTTTCCGAGCCTCAAATAATGAGTAACCTTTAGTTTTACCTGCTTTGTATGATGCGGATCTTTTTAGGATCACTTTTTGCTGTTCCTCTGTCATTAAGCTGGAATTACGCTGACGATATACCTCTAAAAGTTGGTAAACAACCTCGAGTACTTTTATATCTGCCTCGTCAATATATTTGTGCACTTTAGAGCGAATGGCCGTAGAAGTCATTTGAGTGTTTTATAGCTAAAGATATTATTTTCTTGCCCAAAACAAAAGGACACTCTGACGTTGGTTACTGCCTGCCGGAAGGTCGTCCCCGCTATGCGTAATATACACCAAACGGAAGTTTTACCGCTCATCATTCTATAGTTACAAGGTCGCCACTTATAAAACCATTTCATCCACTTATTTGAACGTTGAGAAAGGGGTTTTATCGTGCTCTACATTTACAGTACGTTCTTTATTAGGGTTTTGTTTAGTTATAACAAAAAAATTAGCCATCTGTGGATTTTGGAGATTTTCTGCGGGTGGCTTTTTTTTTCCAGTATCCACAACACTAATTACACCCGGCATCGAGCCTGTGGCTCGATGAGCGAGCAAGTGCGGTGGGTAGGTAGCTTACACCAATTACACCAATTACACCAATTACACCAATTAAAGCATTACACTCGGCTTTGCTCCGGTGGAGCAAAGAGCGGGGCCGTGCGGCAGGTAGGTAGCAAACACGAATTATCCGCAGTCCACTTATAAAACCATTTCATCCAGTTAACCGGATCTGAAAAAAGTGCATTGAATCTGCTGTACCTTTATATTAGTTCTTTATAGGTTTTTATTTAGTTTAAAAATTACCACCTGTGGTTTCGGCAGATTTCCGCAGGTGGATTTTTTATGCTCAAAATTTAACCACTTAGGCCACTTAGATCACTTAGGCCACAAAAGAGGATTTATATTGCTAATGAAAATTTCACTAAGGAAATCGCTTCGCGATTTAGAGTTAACCACTTAGAGCACTTAGATCACTTAGGACACAAAGAAGGATTTATGTTGCTAATGAAAGGTCTCACTAAGGAAATCGCTTCGCGATTTAGATTAACTCCGCCCCTTTAAATTATTAAAATAAAAAAGAGGGCCGAAGGCCGCATTACAAAAAAACGCTCTACACTGAAATACCTGTGGTAAGCAAAACCCCCACCGACAGTTTATCGCTATCTGGCCACACTTTTATCCCGATTAGCGACTTTATTTCCCCATTTGGGTATTTTGCTGCATGGTACTTAGTTTGATGCACTGCCCGTACGTTTTGCCTCCCACTGTACTTATGGCAACCCCAAAAAAGAGTTTATTCAGCGCAATCTCATCCGCCTCCTTGTTGTGTTGATATTTTCCCTTTGTATAATTAAAATAAAAAAGCGGCCCGAAAGCCGCTTTACAAAAAACAAACACTAGTTAGCGCTATTGCCGTTCTTTGATATTTTTGTTCTACTGAATTCATTTCTCCACTACCAGTTTACTAGCTGTAGATATATGATCTTCGCTAAAAACCTGGATGTTATATATCCCAGCAGACAGTCCTTTAGTTTCTATAATTACTTCATTTTGGTGCAATTCATTTTGCACCTGCTGTTGGAGCACAACCCTTCCTGCTGCATCGATAACCTGCACCTGGATGTATCCATGCATTTGCTCAGGCAAATACAAAGTAGCGCCGCCCGAAGACGGGTTAGGAACCACTTTTAATGAGGCGCTTTTTTTTTGATCTGATTTTAAGCTAGTGGTTACCGGGATGTAGTGTAGGTCTTTGATCCGGACTAGACGAGTAATACTAAATCCCGGATCCCATGGCTTGGATGCAAGGAATACATAGCCCTTATTTGATGTAAAACTAATGACTTCTATACTAGGATCAGAAGATGAGAGTTTATTTTGCCAGATAATATCTCCGGTAAGGTGATCAACTTTGTATATTCCAAACCAGTCGCCTTTAGTGTTGGGAGAGTACAAACCTCCTATATAAATGTTTTGCTGTTGCACTGAAGGAGGAACTGTACAAATAAGTGGAATTTTAGTCTTCCAGATTTCGTGCCCATCTGGAGCAAGCTTTTTTAGTAAACTGCCATTGAGTTGAGGAATGTACTCAATGGTATAAATATTACCCTCATCGTCTGGTGAAAAAGACGCTGAGCCTAAAAAAAGTTTAAGGAGTTCTTTGCCGGCTGGATCGAATTTGTAAAGCCAGGAACCGAAATTGGAGTAAAAGTTCCCGGAATGGTCGAAAGTAGATCCAGGCAAGGGGAATTGATTTTGTAAGACTTCTCCTTCAGGTGAATATTTGCGGAATCCGATCATTCCTTCATATCCCACATACACAAATCCTTCACCATCTACTGATATGCCGCCAGGAATAGCCTGAAAATCCTGTTTTTTGTACCAAATGAGCTTGCCCGAAGTGTTATATTTCACCAGATAAATTCCGGCATCCACCGCAGTTCCGCCAAGCTTTGGAATGTTTTTATTTAGTGAGTTGAGCCACATCGCAATATAAATGTGCTCTTTATAAATAGCGGGGCCAACGATTCCGCCAACACCTCCTATTGTGGAGTCAAGGAATGAAAGAGCATTATCGGATGCGGTCTTAATTAGGAAAGCCCGACCGCTTGAATTATCAGGATTGCTATAGCCAGTGCTGTGCCCACCTAAAATGATGATATCGTTTCCGTCGGTCGGGGCCATTGAAACTATGCCAGTGACATCATTGTATTGTAAAGTGTCCATCCGTATAATCTCCTGCGCGCTGAGGATTTTAATAAGCAAAAAAAGTATACTAAAATATTTCATTTTAAAGCAAATCTATATGGAAAAAACACCCAACAGACAAAAAAAAGCCAAACGCCTCAAAAGTATAGCCAGAATAAAAATAAAAACTTTTAAATCAAACATTATGAGAAAATCGAAAACAATCGCAATTTTACTAATGACCCTTTTTGGTCTGTCAATCGTTAAAGCACAGACAAAAATCCCACCCGGTTTTTTTGGCATAAATTATTGGGGTGCTAACTATCGGTTCGCGCCATCGCACACATTTTCTCCCTCGCAGCCTGCCGGTTTATCTACTATTAGCACCACATCTGCAAAAATGATGCGGGTGGGCGGAACCGCTTTCACAGTAAGGTATAAAAGTTCTCAGGAAGATAGGAGTTTCCCTATCAAGACGGTTACAATTGGTGCTGTTACGAACACTGAAACCGTTCCAAATTCTGCTGGTTACGTAAAGATCGTTGACGATGTCCGCGCTGCTGGTTTCGAACCCCAATTGACCGTGCCGGTTGACGACCGAAGTAAAACACGCAGTATTGAGGAGCAAGCATTACAGGCCGCCGATATTGTAAGAACAGTGAACAAGATCCACAAACGCAATGTAAAATACTGGATCATCGGCAATGAACCTGAAGTGAGTCAGAGCTATGGAAATTTGCCGCAACCGTCCCAAATGGAACATGTACGACGGTACATTCTTGTGTTTTCGCAGATGATGAAAGATGTGGATCCAGATATTCTAATCATCGGTCCTGAAAATAATTTCGCAAACACTGCTTTCTTTAATTATTTAATCACCCCAACAACCAACCCCAGCTCAATACTTGGGAACCACACGTCTTCGGGAAGTTCTAATGGTAAGCCAATCATTGATTTTTTAAGCTATCATAGCTATGGAGGTTTTTCTGAAGAATTTGTTGCCAATAATAGCTCAAGCAATACCACGCCTTATAACAATGCATCACGCCGACAAAGGTATGCTGAGGCGGGCCATAATCTATTTACATCATATCAGGAGGTGTATGATAATTATCTGAAAACAAATAGGCCAGGTATGAAGATCATTATTAACGAATTTAATATGCACAATACTGATATTGCTAGCGCTTCGACCTTACACACTACACAGGACCAAAGCGATGTTACGAGTGGACAAATAACTGGTGATGACTATAATGGTAATACGTTTCTTGCGGGCCAGTTTATCGTCGATCAGATGGCAGCCATGCTTAGTACAACTGTGTCTGGTTCAAATGAAAATGCCTACGCACACTGTAACATATGGAGTATCAAAGAGGATATGAATTATGGTCTGCTGCATGGAAACAATCTGGAGAAGAAACCTACATTCTGGCATTTCTGGTTGATGTCAAAGTATTTTAACGGAACATTTTTTTCCAACAAGCAAACTTACCCTTCGATCGGGGATCCAACGAGGTGTATAAAAGCTTATGCGTGCCGGGCAGAGAATTATATTGCGGTTCTGGTTACTAACCAGAGTCAATCAACATCGACCGTCGACGCCGCAACATTTATTAGCGGAGCGCATTCATTCACAATCGACTTTGGTTCTGGTCCTAATATCAGCTTCGGTATGGGACTGTTTGCATCACATATTGGAACGATCGCACCTCAATCAACGCAGCTTCTTTTTTTTAATTGTAGTGGCACTTCGCTTACTGGAAAATATGAATTTAATGACGCCTGGGTTGCTAATAATCTTACCGCTTCTTCTCCGCCCTGGACTAGCGGCACATCTACAACAGCACCAACTCCCAATGCTCTTGTACTTTCTGGTAACGCGTGTTTTTCTTCATCAGTCACTGCGTCTATTAGCGCTCCTACCTCCTGCACTTGGTTCAAAGCCCCCGACCTTACAAACGCTATCGCAACTGCGACCAGCGCGATCAATACTTATAGCCCCGGCTTGTATTATGCAAAGTTCCAGAGTAGCTGTTCTACCACTATTGATATATGGTTGCCGGAAAGAGTGAATGATCAATCTCCAATTATCTCGCGCTTAAGAGAAAACTTTCTCGGGTGCGCCGGTGGTGGGAATACGATTGAGATACAGAATACAGGTTTCACTTACTCATGGTCTCCTCCTACTGTCAACATTGGAGGTAGCTATTATGTTTCTGCAACACCTATGCCTACAATACCAACCGTATATTCTGTAACAGCATCCAATAACTCTTGTATTACTACTGAAACTTTGAACTTACTAGTGAATTATCCGAGTGGATCAAATATGATGTTTGTCAGAGATTTACCAAACGATACAGGGGTGAATGGTCATACCAATACTGCCGTTTACGATAGTCCCGACATTTTTTTATCTACTACTCCTGGAGGTATTGCGATCCCAACGGCCACCTATGTGGGCAACGATATCCCTCACTACATGAATATTGTTGTACACAATACGACAAATTCTCAATCAGTCGGAATTTTAAGGGCTTATTGGGCAAAATTCGGTATTGGACAATCGTGGCCAGATGAATGGGTTAACAAACCAGTTCCAAGTACATACACATCGGGGACACACACTATGGTACTCGGAGCAGACATGATCGGCACACCTATTTCGATAACCGTTGCAGCTAATACAACAACCACCTTTTCCTTGCCTTGGGTTGTGCCGAATCCGGGAATTTTTCAAGGATTCGTCGGTACAAATAATCTTTTTCATTTTTGCGTCATCGCCAATATTGAAACCGGTTGTTATCCACTACCTAACAACATCTACCTTCCGGCGAATGTTTGCCAGAGTCCGCAATGGGCATGGAAAAATTTTAGTGTATTGTTAAATGAATATCAACGTCAGTTCGATTGGGATCCAGAGAGTACAGTTCTCAAAGGTGCAAAAAAACCCAGAGGTGTTGCTGGTGGCGACCCAAAAGGCATCATGAAGATTCAATTGCAGGAAGGTGATTATAATACATGGGTTGCAAATAGTTCTGGCAGTTCGGGCGTGGCACCTGGATCATCTAATAGAATACTGGTAACTGACTCAGTATTCACGATCAAGACATTTACATCTGTGGCTGCCGAATGTTCAATTGGAGAAGTAATGTTTACATACACAACGCAACCAGATCCGGAAGACAGTGTCGATATTTACCTGGAACAATGGGACCTTATAAAAGATTCCCTGGTAGGAGGTCTTCACATTTTAGTAGTGCCCCGCGAGTGTCCCCGCGTTGAACTTGTTAATCGTAGAATAGAGTTACCACCTTATTGCTTAGCTGAAATGGAGGTTTCGGAACCTGATGGAGAACTTCAATATGATTGGTATGATGAAACTGGGACTTATATTGAGAGCGGGCATGGAATATCCGCACCCGCGCACTCCAATACCTATTTTATTGTGAAAGCTGCCGCAAATGGCTGTGAAATTTCTGACACCTGCTTCATCCTGATGGAGGAAGGTCACCCATGTCAAAGCGGAAGATATGCCGAGATAACCGGTTTGCAAAATATTTATGGTTCTCCAGAGGGAGATATAAAGGTTTATCCGAATCCTACAAGAGATAGAATTCACATAGTTTACGGATCTACATTTGAAAACAATTCCAGGATTGAAATTACCAATCTTTATGGCCAGGTAATTTATCAATCAAACCTGGCTCCCGGAACCAGTGAGCATATTGCGGACTGTAATTCCTTTATTCAAGGTTTGTATTTCATTACCATATCTTCTCAGGAAGGTGAACAAAGAACAACTAAGTTTGTTGTAGATAAATAGGGCGAACCTCCTCAAATCAATTTTTTTAGGCTTACAGTAATAAAAATCAATGAATGAGCTGTTTCAGAAATGGAACAGCTCTTTTTTTATAGATTGAAAATTTGCAGTCTTTTGTAGAGAATAAAACCGCAAAAAAAAGCGTGCGCGCCAGGGACAGAGCGGTATGTTTAAGCTCTTTTTTTCGCATGGCACATCTCGATACTCCGCAGCACACCTGCTTATACCAGGAACTCGATGTGACATGTGAAAAAAAAGCGAGTAGCGACGGCCCGGCCTGCCTTTTTTTGTGCTTGGCAAACCCTGACAGAGTTCTTAACTCTGTCAGGGTTTGATTGGTTACATAAAAAAAGGCGGGGGCGCCCAAAAAAATCTACCCTTCTTCTTCTTGATCACCCCTTTTTCCTCGAGGGTTTTAAAAATGGCTGTGCAATAATCGCGGCTGGCTTGCTCAATATTAGTTGGGTTTATGGCTTCTGACTGGATTGAGAACAAGATCTCACGTGTGGAGGCATCAAATAAATTACATTCGAGAAAATAGGTCTTTTCGGTTTTCATTTTACCGGTACTTGCAATTGTTTGCCCGGCATAATGACCGTAGGCCTGACCTGTGGCTCCATAATAATTGGCGTAGTAAGCGTTAAAGTCGTTATAAACATTTCCGTAATTATTATACGGGACATAACCTGAAACGGAAACAGACATCCCACCCGAATAATAACTTTGCTCATGCACGTCCTTCACAGCAATGGTGCAGATAGCGTCGCAGGCATATTCCTCAATTTTTTTCAGTGCCAGGTCCTTACGCATTTCGAGCGGAATTTCATTGGCGGGCTGCACGTCGTAATTCCTTGTGGTGACAATTCCTCTTTTTGCAGCCTGTATAGCCATTTCATTTTCAACGCTGATATTATTGTCGCCAACGCGCAGCATTCCCAGGATATAAATATTCTTGTACCGGTTATTGATCTTGGATGGGTTGACCCAGCTGGCGGAATTGGTGATCTTTTTAGTGGCGCAGGAAAAAAGAAGTGCGGCAATTAAAAGAGTGAGCAGAGGTAATTTTAGTGATCTCATAGAGATGAGTGTTTTGATTTTAAAATTAGTTTTTTAAAGCCGCGTCAGGGCAGGGGTTAGTACCCGATTTTAATGCGATTTGCGGATTTCTAGCGGTTGAGATTGCCGACGCAGATTTCACAGAATCACTATTTCGCAGGTCGTGACGCAGATCCGATAGCTATCGGATTCGCCGATTACGCAGAGTCGAATTCATCAATTTGCCAGGGTATAATTTCGCAGATGGCTTTACGTGAAACTTGCAGAAGATCTGCGAAATTATCTTCTGCGGGCAGAATGCCCAACGAATTTGTAATCATATGCAAACCGACAGCGGAAACAGATCAGTGAAATCTGTGCAATCAGCGTCTGTTGTGCATCAGAACCAGGTTTTGCTTTTAGAAACCCACATTATCCAGAAAATGGTTAACAGATCATAAACTGCACGGGGGCGCCTGTCAGCCGGATATCCGTCATTAAAAAATAAAACCGTATATTTGCCCGAATTTTAAAACCTTAAAATTCATTTTCAATGGCTTCTGATAGTTTAAGCAATAAGTTCGTCCCCGAAGGGCTTACTTACGACGACGTTTTATTAGTGCCCGCGTATTCTGAAGTACTTCCCCGCGAGGTAAATATAGCTTCACATTTTACAAAAAAGATCGTGCTCAACACGCCGATAGTTTCGGCTGCGATGGACACTGTTACCGAGCATCGCCTGGCGATTGCTATTGCCCAGGAAGGCGGCATTGGTGTTCTGCACAAGAACATGAGCATTGAAGCACAGGCCACGGAAGTGCGCCGTGTGAAACGCAGCGAAAGCGGGATGATCATGGATCCTGTTACGGTGACCGAAGACGCTACCATTGGAGATGCGCTTCGCCTGATGGCGGAAAACAAGATCGGAGGCATCCCGGTAGTGGATAAGAATATGAAACTGCGAGGCATTGTTACCAATCGTGACCTCCGTTTTGAAAAGGATTTTAATAAGGCAGTGGGCAAAGTAATGACGCCTATGCTAAAGGTGATCACCGCACAGAAAGGTATCACCCTTAAAAAAGCGGAAGAGATCCTGCAGGAACATAAAATTGAGAAACTACCTATCATTGATACCGGCAATAAACTCATTGGCCTGGTTACTTATAAAGACATCATTAAAATTAAGGTCCGTCCCAATGCGGCAAAAGACGAGCGCGGACGATTACGTGTTGCGGCTGCGGTTGGTGTAACAGCCGATACCATGCAGCGTGTTGACGCGTTGGTAGCAGCCGGTGTGGATGCCATTATTATTGATACCGCTCACGGTCACAGTAAAGGGGTGATTGAAAAATTAAAAGAAGTAAAAAAGAAATATAAGGACCTGCAGGTGGTTGTTGGAAACATCGCCACCGGAAAAGCCGCTCTTGATCTTGTGAAAGCGGGAGCTGACGCGGTGAAGGTGGGAATTGGTCCCGGTTCTATTTGCACTACCCGTATTATTGCGGGTGTGGGAGTTCCGCAGTTGAGCGCTATTATTGACGTTGCCAATGCACTTAAAGGAAAAGGTGTTCCGCTGATAGCCGACGGAGGCATCCGTTTTACAGGCGATGTGGTGAAAGCTATTGCCGCAGGTGCAGGAACAGTAATGATGGGTGGTATGTTTGCCGGCACCGAAGAAAGTCCGGGAGAGACCATCATTTTTGAAGGACGGAAATTTAAATCCTATCGTGGGATGGGTTCACTGGAAGCGATGCAGCAGGGAAGTAAGGACCGTTATTTCCAGGATGCGGAAGATGATATTAAAAAACTGGTGCCTGAAGGTATCAGTGGGCGTGTGCCGTATAAAGGAAGTTTGTCGGAGATCATTTACCAGGTAATGGGTGGTTTAAGAGCAGGAATGGGATATTGCGGGGCAAAAGATATTAAGGCTTTGCAGGCAGCGCAGTTTATACGCATTACGGCTGCGGGCGTAAAGGAAAGTCACCCGCACGACGTGGTAATTACCCGTGAGGCACCGAATTATAGCAGATAATTTTTTAGAATAATAGATAAGCAGAAATGGTTTTACCAATCGTTGTTTACGGGGATCCGGTTCTTCGTAAAATGGGCACTGAGATAGACAAGGATTACGAAGGTTTGTCACAACTGATCAGCGACATGTTCGACACTATGTACAAAGCAAAAGGTGTGGGACTTGCCGCGCACCAGATCGGTAAAGCGATCCGTCTTTTTGTAATAGATACCGAACCTTTTTCGGAGAGCGATGAAGACGATGAAGATGAGGAATTTACACCGGAGCAAAAAAAACAGCTTAAGGCCTTTAAAAAAGTATTCATCAATCCGCAGATAGTGGAAGAGGAAGGGGAGGAATGGAAGTTCAACGAAGGATGTTTGAGCATTCCCCGCATAAGGGAAGATGTAAGCCGGAAGCCGGAAATAAAGATCGAGTACTTTGATGAGAACTTTAAAAAACACAAGGAAAAATATGATGGCGTCATTGCCCGGGTGATCCAGCACGAGTACGATCATATTGAAGGAAAATTGTTCACCGATCGCATCAGTCCTTTTAAAAGGAAAATGATATCGGGCAAGCTCAACGATATTGCCAACGGCAAAAGCAACCCCGATTATAAAATAAAAGTTTATCGTCCCAAAAAATAAACGCTATGCTTATGACTGCATTTACCCTGAGGAAATTAATTTTAGCAGGTGGCATGTTGTTAACGGTGTGGTCGTGCAAACAGGAAGGAAAAGAAACCGACACTGCTGTAAAAGGAGATTCTGTTGCAGCACCTTCCCAACGGCAGTCTGCTGAGCCGAGAGCTCTCGGCTGTTCGGGGAGCCTGGTGCAGGCCAGGAAGATGGACAGTATTTTGCTGAACCAGATGGAAGTTGATCCTCCTTCCGCCAATAAAGCCATCAAAGCTTTTACTGACTACGCTTATTATTGCCAGAATGATAGCCTTAGCCCCATATACCTGATAAAAGCAGGGCAGGTGGCCAAAGCCATAAGCAATTATAACCAGGCTAAGATCGTGCTTGAGTTCTGCATTGAAAACTATCCGAAGTTCAGGGACAGGCCAGCGGCGTTGTTCTTACTTGCGCAGCTGTACGATGAGGACACGCATCTGAACAATGAAACAGAGGCGCGCAGAATCTATGAGCAGATCATTAAAGAATATCCTAAAAGTGACTGGGCGCTGAGCGCCGAAGGAGCAATAAAATTTCTTGGTAAAACGGACGAGGAGATGCTGAGGGAGATCCAGTTAATAAAAAAATAAAACGATGGACCAGCAGAAGAATTTCAGGCAACTGGCGGTAACAGGTTTTCTTGGTGCCATTGCGGTGGCCCTTGGTGCGCTGGGGGCGCATGCCTTAAAAAATCAATTGCCCGGCGGAAGAATAACTCCCGATCAACTGAATGGATTTGACACCGGGGTGAAATATCATATGTACCACACGCTTGCCATGGTGCTCATGATCATCTTGCAACAGCATTTCAGCAGTAAATTTTTCAGGATCGCTTACCGCCTGTTCTTCTGGGGCATCATTTTATTCAGCGGTTCCCTTTATTTGTTATGCACCCGTGGTTTAAGCGGCATGGAATTCCTTAAGGTCCTCGGTCCTGTTACACCGGTTGGTGGACTGCTTTTTGTGGCGGGATGGATCTGTCTTTGCGTACCGGCATTTAATAAACGTTAATTCAGTATTTTTGGTACGGGCTTTGCCTTTATCATTAAAATCAATTTATGAAGATCATTCCCGTAGTTATTTCAGCAGCATTACTGCTCACATTTGCTGGTTGCAAGGGTCAGCAAAAAAACAGCCAGGACCAGGCAAACCAGGACCAGGCAAAAAAAACAGAGCAAAAGAATACTGGTCCACAGCCGACCAGCGACCCTGCGGTTTATAAAGGAGTGACCAACGACAGCTGCGCAGCAGAGATGGCATTCGGCAGTCCCGGTTCGGGCATAGACGGCAAGGCACATACCAAAGTAATGGACATGATAAATGCGCGCAATCTCAGCTATACCGCCAAAAGCATCGGACGTGAAGGAGAGACACGCATCTGCCTGCCGCTTACAGAGCTGAAAGGGGCCGAAAAAGAGTCGCTGCTTGAGGAGCTTAAAAAAATAGCAAGGGAAGGCCAATTCGTCTCAGTATCAATCAGATAATTTATATTTCGCGCTTCCCAAAATTCCCAAAAAGGAAAAGCGCGGCACTTTTTTTTTGTATCTTTGCGGTTTACTAACTTTTGAAAATAAAGCATGAACGAAATTGGAATTAAAGCAGAAAACGCTTCAGTTGCGCAGTTGGGTCTCTCGAATGTAGATATGGCGTACTGGAACCTTCACCCGAGTGAACTTATTGAAGAGTCTATTGTTAGAGGGGAAGGATTTTTAACCGATGTTGGCGCACTTGCCATTGATACCGGGGAATTCACCGGTCGTTCACCAAAAGATAAATTTGTTGTGTATGATGAAAATACCAAGGACAGCGTTTGGTGGGGTGATGTGAACAACCGCTTTGAATCCGATAAATTTGATCTTTTACATAACCGCATGCTTGCATACCTGGCAGGAAAAGAGATCTGGGTTCGTGATGCATATGCCTGCGCTGATCCTGAATACCGGATCAATATCCGCGTGGTAAATGAATATCCTTTCAGCAACCTTTTTGCTTATAATTTATTCCTTCGTCCAACAGAAGAAGAGATCTGGAATTTCAAGCACGAGTGGGTGATCATCAATGCTCCGGGCTTTAAAGCTGATCCTAAGATCGACGGAACACGTCAGCACAATTTCGCTATCCTCAATTTCACTAAAAAGACCATCCTCATCGGAGGCACTGGTTATACAGGTGAGATCAAAAAATCAATTTTTGCGGTACTTAATTATATCCTGCCACACGAGAAAAAAGTATTAAGCATGCACTGCTCTGCCAACATTGGTAAAGACGGTGACACTGCTATTTTCTTCGGGCTTTCGGGTACAGGAAAAACCACTTTGAGCGCTGATCCTAACCGTAAGCTGATTGGTGACGATGAGCATGGCTGGAGCGATAAAGGGGTGTTTAACTTTGAAGGCGGATGTTATGCTAAATGTGTGGATCTTACTGCTGAGAAGGAGCCACAGATCTTTAACGCCATTAAATTTGGTTCATTATTAGAGAATATTGCATGTTATGACGGAACTTCAACTGTAGATTTCGCTAACATCAGCCGCACAGAAAATACCCGCGTAAGTTATCCTTCGAGCTTTATACAGAATGCGGTAACGCCGGCAGTTGGAGATATCCCTAAGAATATCTTTTTCCTAACCTGCGACGCTTTTGGCGTATTACCTCCTATCAGCAAACTAACAACAGGCCAGGCCATGTATAATTTCATCAGCGGTTACACGGCAAAGGTTGCTGGCACCGAGATGGGGATCACTGAGCCTACCACTACTTTCTCCGCTTGTTTCGGGAAAGCCTTTTTACCATTGCATCCTACAAAATATGCTGAGCTGCTAGGTGAGAAATTAAAGAAACATAAAGTGAACGTATGGCTTCTCAACACCGGATGGGTGGGAGGTTCTTACGGCGTTGGAAGCAGGATCAAATTATCCTACACCCGCGCGCTTATTACTGCAGCATTAAACGGACAATTAGATAAAGCTGAATACAGCAAAAGCAAATTTTTCGGATTCTCTTTCCCTAAATCATGCGAAGGTGTTCCTGCAGAACTGATGGATCCCCGCAATAGCTGGGCTGATAAAGCTGCTTATGATGAAAAAGCAAAAAATCTTGCTGAGCAGTTCATCAAGAATTTTAACCAGTACGCTGCGGCGGCCAATGAAGAGATCTTAGCGGCTGCACCAAAAATTGAAGTAACCGCTTAATATAGGTTCCTGATACTAATTAAACCCCGTATTTTATATACGGGGTTTTTATTTTAGGACCATTTGGGCAATAATGGTATACCCTTATCCAGGGTATTTTGACCGTTTTTTAGCATTTCTTTCACGTGTTTTATCGATTGTAAATAAGCAGGCTACGTATAAGTAGTAATTTGGTAGTGAAACCACTTTTAGATGCCAGGATATTCCATATTTTTAATCGACGATGATGCCGATGACCGTGAGATCATCACGGCTGCTCTTGCAGAGATCGACCCATCGGTAGAATGTTTCACGGCCTCCAACGGCCGGGAGGCATTGAACCGCATTACCGGTACGGAATTGAAAACAGACCTGGTAATTCTTGACCTGAATATGCCCCTGATGAATGGTAAGGAATTCCTGAAGGAACTTAATAACCGGAATCTGCTCACTGACATACCCGTTGTTGTATTTTCGACCACGCTTGACCCTGTAACTATTGAGGAAATTACAGCGCTTGGAGTAGCGGGGTATCATACCAAGCCGGAGAACTATGAAAAACTGATCGGTACGCTGAGGTTTGTTCTTCAGGATGGTAATTATCTATCGAAGTAATTTTTGACACTAATTACACGAATTACACAAATACAGCAATTGCATAAATTACACCAATTAAATCGGAGAGCACTGAAAAAATCGCAGTGCGGGAAGATGGTACTCATGCTAGCTACTTGTTCTCTCTAATTCACACGGCGTCAGGTCGGTATGTGCATACTAAGAATTGCCTGATGAAGTGGTCAATAGAAAACTCACATTAGTTACTAAAATAATTATATTCACTGCAGTGAAACATCTACTGTTTTTTTTGTTTTGTTTTTCCGGGATGCTAAGGGCGCAACAGGATAGTGTTGTGTTTGATGCAGGCTCCGTGTTGCCTGACCGCATCTATCTTACTTACTCTGATTTCAGAGCGGGTGGGGGGATCAGCAGGGAAGAGGTTGAATGGAATGGAGATAAAACTCAGCTGGAGTTCCTTACCAGGATATTATCTGCTGAAACTTTTTCCTGTAAGATAAATGGGGCAGTCGCAAAAATAGATACAAGAAATGTATGGGGTTATTCGCAGAACAACTGGTTATACCTCAATTATAAAGGTGAATTTTACAGGGTGCCGGTATTCGGAGCGATCTCTTACATGGTAGCAAATGTTACGGTGAATGTGCCCGGTTATTATGATCCCCGGTTTGGATATACCACCGGATCGGGCAGCGCCACAGAAGTGCGTGAATTCTTAATGAGCTTTTATGACGGAAGAATCAGGGAACTGAGTGTTAAAGAAGCGCTCGAATTATTTAAGCCGGATGCTGCTTTGTACGAAGAGTTTAAAAAACTTAGGAAAGGTTCACAGAAAAATGAGCTTTACCGGTATATAAGAAAATACAATGCGGCGCACCCTGTTTATTTTAGGGTGACACGGTAAGATTTCGCGCAGAGGGCGCAAAGGAACGCAGAGCTATTCTTTTGATGATGATGGAATAGGTTTTTCGAACGGAGGGCGTAAAAACCTAGTATTTTCCCGAAGGTTAACCGACGTGTGATACCGTCACCCGATAGCTATCGGGTCAGAGGCGCTAACGTGTGATTCGTGGGCGCCGAAGAGTCCTCTAAAAGGAACTACAGCAATTACGTCTTTATAGGGGACTCCTCGGCCTGGCAGCATTCGTTGCCTCGGAGTGACGTTTTCCTTTTCTATTCCTTAAATTCTACGTTTGATACCGTTTTCCGATAACCTATCGGATCAGCGTCTCCTTAGAATAACGGAGTAAGATCCACCTCATTCTTCACATAATTATAACCGATCTTAATAATCTCATCCGCTTTATCAAGCTCGAAAACATGATATTTTACCAGCGCCGGTGGCTCAATAAATACATGGCACTTTCCTATATTTTGTAAGATGGCATTTCGCACAATAATGTGCATGGTGCGGTCGATAGTAAGCCGCAGACCTGGTGACGGTGAATACTCAATAACAGGATTCACATGAATGCCGATAATTTTTTTTCCTTTATCAAGCAGAGGATCTATCGGCAGATTATTGCTCATGCCGCCATCCATGTAAGGTACACCATCGATTGTTACCGGTGGAAAAAAAACGGGTAGGGAAGAGGCGGCCGTTAATACCTGGAGCAGATCACCATGGTCCATTATTTTTGTATGACCCGTACGCAGATCGGTAAGCCCTATGAACAAAGGTTTTTGCAGGTCCTCTATCCTTTTGGATCGCAGATTCTTTTTCAGCAGTTCTGAAAAGGCACGAAACGATAACAGGCTGTCTTTAAGATGGAGGTAATTTAATTTTAGTTTTGGTTTGTTTTTGTTCAGCAGTTCTGTTATCTCATCTGGTGTGAAACCATCGCATAAAAATGCTCCCACAATTGCCCCCGAGCTGGTACCACTGATCGCATCAAAATGAATATTTTTTTCGAGAAGAGCCTTTACGGCGCCAAGGTGTGCGTAGCCGCGGACACCGCCTCCGCTTAGAACTAAGTTGCAAGTCATGTAGAAGCGAACGTACTAAATTATTGTTAGATTTTCCGAATTTTCATGAGGGTCGTAACGTGCTTTGGTTTCAAAGGTTCAAAGTTCAATGGTTCAAAGGTTCAATGGTTCAAAGGTTCAATAGTTCAAAACTCCGTATTTGAACCTTGAACAATATTGAACCTTGAACTTTAAGTGTTATCCTATTTGAGATTGGGAAATTCTAGGAAATTGTAGTTTTAATCTCCGCCTGTCCGGTGAGCAGCTGATGCATTGGACAATGATTAGCGATCTGCAATAATCTTTTTTGCTGGTCGGGACCGAGCATGGCTTTTACAAGGATGCGTCGCGAGAAAACCGGCCTGCCTTTCGGGTTCACATCTATATGCACCGTAATATTATCAATGGGCCAGTTCTTGAGATCGCAATACATTTTTAAGGTAATGGCTGTGCAACTTGCGAGGGCCGAAGCCATGAGTTCGTGGGGAGTTGGTCCTGTGTGACCGCCGCCATTACTCTGGGGCTCATCTGCCTGTAAATGGTGACCACTGTCGGTGCTTATCAGCGTCGCGTAATTCAGTGAATGTATAACCGCCTGAACTTTAACCATAATTTACTTTGTTAGATGCCTGATGCAGGAATATTACTTCACAAACCTAGTAAATAAACACTCCGGATGTAACCTATATGATGAAAATTTCCCTGCGTTTCATTTGCCGATACCGGTATACCATCAGATGTTCCGGACAAAAGTTAAAGCGATCTGGTAATGACCACTAGCGAAGAATCAGTTGTCTTACCTGTTTTATGCTTGGTGAACTGATCTCTACGATATAACTTCCTTTTGGACGATCGGCGAGCAGAATGATGAAGTGGCCATTGTTTTCAGGTAAAATGGTACCTGAATAGATATGCTCACCAAGAATGTTATACACTGTTACGGTTACAGGAGCAGCGGAAGTTTCCGGTGAAAGCTGCACTTCTACTTTCCCTTCTGAAGGGTTAGGATAAAGCTGGAAAATTTCCGGATTCTCCTCTTTAACGGATGTTGCTACCTGCTGTGCTGCACCAATGGCGAATAAAAATGAACCTTCCCCAACCTGGTGTGTGCCTATCTGAATAGTTTCATACGTGTTACCGAAAACATAAATAACACCGCGGTTGTTGCAGGTGATATTAGTCAGCCTGCATTTGGCAACAGAAAGAAGAAGCTCCTCGTTATTGGCGTCATCCAGTTTTTTTACCACCTCGTGACCAAAATCATTTTCGGGGCAAGGACAGATGCTCGCGCCTTCGGTACCTACCATAAAAATATC
>CBIHOL010000074.1:0-22785 GCA_966211905.1 uncultured bacterium | reverse complement strand
ATCGCAACCTTTTTTAAAAGCTTCGTAACTATTAATTTTCATTTAATTTCTTTCCATTAAAAATTCATTACATCTTCATTGCATCAAAATAGTATCTTTGAATTTTACCAGACAGATATGCAATTACTTTCAAATAAAGTAGCGCTTATTACCGGCGCTACCCGTGGAATAGGCCGGGGAATAGCGGTAACGTTCGCCAAGCAGGGCGCAAACGTAGCATTTACATATGTTAGTTCAGACGAAAAGGCACGCGCTCTCGAAGAAGAGCTCAGTGCACTTGGAGTGAAAGCTAAAGGATATAAAAGTGATGCTGGAAATTTTAAAGCCGCAGATGAGCTCGTTACTTCCGTTGTGAACGATTTCGGAACGATTGATGTTCTTGTAAATAATGCAGGTATAACACGCGACACTCTTTTAATGCGCATGAGCGAACAGCAATGGGATGAAGTGATGAACGCAAACCTTAAATCTGTTTTTAATATGACCAAGGCGGTACAACGCCCGATGCTGAAAGCTAAAAAAGGTTCGATCATCAATATGAGCTCCGTGGTGGGTGTAAAAGGAAATGCGGGTCAGAGTAATTACGCTGCATCAAAAGCAGGAATTATCGGTTTCACAAAATCAGTGGCACTTGAGCTCGGATCACGCAACATTCGCAGTAATGCCATTGCACCCGGATTTATAGAAACAGAAATGACCGGCGCGCTGGATGAAAAAATGATCCAGCAATGGCGCGATTCAATCCCTCTTAAAAGAGGCGGTTCAACTGACGACGTGGCCAACCTTACATTATTCTTAGCCAGCGACCTCAGCTCTTATATCACGGGGCAGTGCATTAACGTTTGCGGCGGCATGCTTACCTGATAACACAAAACGGTGTTCTCAAAATTAATAGTTGATTCTCCCTGGTATTATTTTGCGGCCAGCATTCTTGTGGCTTGCGGCATTTCGATGTTCCTTTATTTCAGGAACAAAAAAAATAATGAAACGCCTTTATGGGCCCTCAGGATGTTGTCCGTTCTGCGGTTTGCCGGATTAAGTGTGATCCTGCTTCTGCTTATGAATATTCTGCTAAAGAAGCAGATCACCGAAACCGAGAATCCCCTTGTTCTGGTAGCAATTGATAACAGCAGTTCCATCACCTCCACAACAGACAGCAAAATTATTGAGCAGCTCAATTCATCGGCTGATGAGCTCGCTGAATCAATTGGTGATAAGTATACAGTAAAGCGCCTTCTTTTTGGATCAGGAACACGCAACAGCAATAACGCACCAGATTTCTCCGACAAGGAAACAGATCTGTCAGACCTTTTTGCAACCGTAGAAAACAATTACGGAAACCAGAATATAGGTGCTCTTATTATCGCCAGCGACGGGATCTATAATAAAGGCAGCAATCCTTCATACCTCACCGAAAAGCTCAATTATCCTGTTTACACCATTGCCCTGGGTGATACCAGCGAAGTAAAAGATCTTATCCTGCAAAAGGTTGATCACAATGAAGTGGCCTACCTTGGAAATAATTTCCCCGTAGAGATCACACTGCAGGCAAAAAAATTAAACGGAAATTCAGTGTGGGTTGAATTGCTGGAGCAGGGCGTCACAAAATCAAAACAAAAGGTAGATATTCATGGCGATAATTTTTCTTCTGTCCTCCAGTTCACGCTGAGCGCCTCCGTTTCAGGAGTAGCACAATTCACAGCCAGGGTAACCGTTGTTGACGGTGAGAAGAACAAAAACAATAATGCGCAGAAATTTGCAGTAGAAGTAATTGATAACCGCGACAAGATCCTTATCCTTTCAGAGTCACCGCACCCTGATATTGCCGCAATTAAAAATTCAATTGAGAACAGTTCTGCATACGAGGTCACATACGCGCAGGCCGCTACCTTCGCCGCGCCGCTTAAACCCTTCAGCCTCGTTATCCTGCATGGCGCTGCGGGTTCTGCCGAAAAATGGATGTCGGCATCCACGGCTGCCGGTGTACCAGTATGGATCATCAATCCGCAGTCGCCCGATCACCTTCCTGGTTTAAAGATCAGCACAAATTTCAGCAGGTTTAATGATGCGGAATGTTTTGCAGATAAAACCTTCCGCCTGTTCAATATCAGTGATGAACTCAGAAAATTCATCAATTCCGCCCCGGCGCTGAAAACCTTTTTTGGGAATTACAGCGTCTCCAACGGATCATCATCTCTCATTAACCAGCGGATCGGCAGCGTGGAAACTGAAAATCCTGTTTTGTTATTTTCGGAAACGGGTGGTATCAAGAACGCGGTATTCGCAGGTGACGGACTGTGGAAATGGAAGCTCCGAAATTATGCGGAACATCAGAACTTCGACCTCTTCAATGAATTGATCAGTAAATGCATTCAGTTCTTATCCGTAAAAAGTGATAAAAGTTTTTTCAGGATAAAATCCCCGCGGTTAATTCCTGAAAATGAAGTGCTGAGCATCGAGGCTGAAGTGTATAATAAAAGTTACGAGCTGATCACCGAGCCTGATGTGTTATTGAAACTTATAAACCAGGACCAGAAACAGTTCAATTATACCTTTGGAAAAACAGGCACAGGTTATAAACTGGATCTGGGCGCGCTTCCGGCAGGCGAGTATCGTTACGAGGCCTCAGTAAACGCAAATAATGAGATCTATAAAAAAGCCGGTACAATTGCCGTGCAGGAAGTGATCGCAGAGAAACTTAATACAGTAGCAGATCATCAGCTGTTATTTCAGTTATCTGCAAAAAGCGGCGGCAAATTGCTGTATCCTTCGCAGACCGGTCAGCTCGCCAAACAGATCCTGGCCAATGAGTACATCCGGCCCGTTGCGTATACACAAACTTCAACTGTAGAAATAATAGATCTCCGTTGGTTGTTCTGGCTTGTTCTTATATTTTTCGGTATTGAATGGTTCTTTAGAAAAAGATATCTCACCATCTGATAAAAAAAATGAAACGCTTGATATTGGTTGTTTGCGCCACATGCGCGATTTGCTTTTCCTGCCGGCTTCCTGAAATAAAACAGCAAAGTCCCCAGGTAAACATGCTGGAGCCCGGGCAAAAATTCCGCATCAATCTTCCTGAAGATCATCGCACGGGATATACCTGGCAACTGAATGACGAGTATGATAAAAATCAAGTTGAACGACTTAACGAACTTTGGCACGGTAACGAAAAAGGTGTGGATTTTAATCTGAAAACCCTGACTGCAGGGCAAACCACTCTTACTTTTGTGAAAAGAAAATTTACTGATACATCAGAGATCAGGCATTACATTGTTAAAATTGGGGACTATTAACGTTAACCCCCCGCATTTTTTCAGTATATTTACCAGCCTAACACAAGCATTTTAACAAACACAAATGGACAATACAACGATTTTGCGGTTCAATAATTCGAACAGGCAATTTTACACGGAACTTAAGAAAAGAGTAGACTCCTACTTTAAAGAAAATCAAATCAGCAAAAACGGCAATCTGAACATGTACCTGAAAACGATCTTTATGTTTTCGGCGT
The DNA here is from genome assembly GCA_966211905.1 of uncultured bacterium. Classification (GTDB taxonomy): domain Bacteria; phylum Bacteroidota; class Bacteroidia; order B-17B0; family Aurantibacillaceae; genus Aurantibacillus. Next base: position 19,271 of record CBIHOL010000074.1, on the reverse strand, counting down.
ATCTTGTACCATATTTTTTGATAATTTTTAATGTGTTTGACAGTAAACTTATCTGGTTCCTGCTGTCGGTTATCATGGGCTTTGCAATGGACGGTATCGGTTTGTGTGTGATGCATGATGCCAACCATGGCAGCTACAGCAAAAATGTGAAATTAAATAAGTTCCTGGGTTTCGGATCAATGACGTTACTTGCAGGTTACGCATTAAACTGGAAGATCCAGCATAATGTGATCCACCATACTTACACCAATGTGCATGCTCACGATGAAGATATAGCACCTCCGGGTTTTATGCGTTTCGAACCTCATGCTAAAAGGAAATGGATCCATAAGCTGCAGTTCCTTTACGCATGGTTCTTTTATGGTATGATGACCATGATGTGGAGCACAACCAAGGATTTTAAGCAGTTGTACCGTTATCATAAAAAAGGATTATTAAAAGGTGCGAACACTTCATTCGGTCCTGAACTTGCAATTCTTATTGCTTCAAAATTGTTCTACTATGGTTATATGCTTCTTCCGTATTTCCTTGTACCACAAATGACCTTTCTTGAGTGGCTTCTCGGCTTTTTAATGCTGCATTATATCGCAGGACTGGTTCTTGCAATGATCTTCCAGCCAGCGCACGTTGTTGAAGAAACTGAGTTTCCGTTACCAACCAATGGTAACCTCGAGAATCACTGGGCAGAGCACCAGATGAGAACAACAATGAACTTTGCTACCGGAGATCCTGTATTTTCGTGGCTCGTTGGTGGTTTGAATTACCAGGTTGAACATCACCTTTTCCCAACTATCTGTCACGTTCATTACCCGAAGATCTCAAAGATCGTGGAGTCAACTGCGCGTGAATTTAATGTGCCTTATAAACAACAGAAAACCTGGGCTGGTGCCTTATGGTCGCACCAGGTGATGTTGTGGAGACTGGGCAGAGCTTAACGCTTCCTGATTTCGAGTTTCGTGTTTCGTGTTTCTGGTTTCCGATTTACTCTTCCTGGACAATTAGTAATTGCTGATAATTAGTGTAATTCCTGCTAATTAGTGTAATTAGTGTAATTAGTGTAATTAGTGTAATTAGTGTAAAACGTGTTGCTACCAACCTTCTGCACCAGCCCGCTCAAGCAGCCACTGGCTGCTTGCCGAGTGTAATTAGTGTTTGCAGCTTTAATCCTAATTGCTACAACCCAGTTTCTGGATCATTTTCTGCGAATCGGCAAACCCCGCCTGAACTGCGATCTTAAAATCACGGCAGGCCCCAACAGTATCGGTCTTATACATTCTCGCCATCGCTCTGAAGTGATGGCTTTTTTTATTGTCGGGTTTCAGCTCAAGCGATTTGGTGAAGTCTGCTATGGCCAGGTCGTCGTTGCCGCTCATTAAGTAACACATGCCGCGATCAAAATAACATTGCGCATCGTAGGGCTTTATTTTAATGGCGGCACAATAATCTTCAGCCGATTTTGAATAATCACCCAGGTGGTAATGGGCCTTTCCGCGAAAATACAGGTTCTCAAATGTCTTTTTCAACTCAATAGAGCTGGTGAGGTCTTTGGCTGCACCACGAAAATCCTTCATCTGGTATCTTGCCATCCCGGAATAATAATATGCGCTGGAGTTCTTCTTATCCATGCTTATTGCCCAGCTTTCATCTTTAATGCAATCCACATCGTGCGCCAGGTAAAAGTTGCAGGCGCCCCTATATAAATATGCATTCGAATAATATTTGCGCAGGGCTAATGACTGATCGAAATCATTTCTGGCCTCCTCGTAACGTTTAAGAAAAAACTTGGACAATCCCCTGTAATAATAGATCTCGTAATCTGCATAACCTTTTTCTATGGCCAGGTCGTAATCTTTAATAGCCTCAGGATCATTTTTCAGCGCATACTTGGCCTGGCCTCTCCGGTAATACAACTTTGCAGAACCAGGGCTTGCAATAATTGCTTCATCATATTTCTTTATGGCCAGTGAATATTGCTTTTTAGCATGAAGAGCAGCGGCCTCAGTTGCAAGAGAACCTTGCTGAGAATAAAAACAGGTGACAAAAAACAGTAGTATGCAACAGCAACTATTTTTCATTTCCCTAAATATAAGGGTTATCCCGAAAGTTACAAGAGCAGAGTGCTAACAGGCACCTGGTTGCAAAAAGCAACTATTTAATCAGCTTTTCCTTAACCGCGCTGTACACAGGGAAATTATGATAATGCCAGTTGGCGATCACTGTTCCGTGACGCATGAGCATTAAACCGGGATTGCTCCTGATCATTGTTTTCAGGACCGTGTTGTCGGCGGTCACAAAATCATAAAGTGCGTTATGTTTATGTTTGAACTCATCAATCTCAGCCGGTCCGCTGGCGGTAAAAGCAATAAATTTTATCCCGTCAGCTTCGCACAGTTTGTAAAAGTCGTTTATCTGCGCCATCAATTCCTCATTGTCTTCTGTTTTTTTAAGCTCGTGCATAATCAGCCAGAAGCTGTAGTTATTATCATTGAGCAGGGAATCAGTTATAGAAACGCCGTTAAGGTCGTTAACAGAAAAATCAGTGATCCTTGGAGCATCCACTGCGTCCTGTACCACCACGTTATCCGTTGCAAACCATTTCCAGTTCAGAGTATCCTGCCATGGGTAATTATCAAGGCCGAAGTGTTTTTTTTCACCCGTTTTAATATTCTCATATATGAATCCCGTCTCAATAACAGCGGGCTTGTAGGTGGGAGGAATCGTCATATTCTCTTTAATATTGAGTCCCGGAGCATATGCCCTGAAATCGAGAGGGGGAAGATTGCGGTAGGCGTAGATTGGAAACGCCAGCGAGAATATCAGTCCCAGGAGGAACAAAGTACTTACCAGCATTGGAGAAAAGACCACGCCAATATTTTCCTTTGTCGATATAAGAATGGTTATCAGTACCATCAGCGCAACATCTTTCCAGAAGCTCTCCCAGGGTTTCAGAGGCAGGAAGTCGCCAAAACATCCGCAGTGCGTCACCTTATTGTAACAAGCCGAATAAAAAGTAAGGAAGGTGAAGAAAGCGATCTGTGCAAACAATAATACCAGCGTGAGATTTCTACGGTATCCTAACAGCAACATTATTCCGAGAATGATCTCACTGGCGCAAATTATGATGGCCAGTGGCAATGAGATATGCGCGAAGTACTCGAAGAACCCCATCCCGGTATCTTCTTTAAATACCTGGAAATACTCTTCCAGCTTGTAACTGAAACCAAGCGGATCGTTCGCTTTAATAAATCCCGAAAAAATAAAAAGCCCGCCCACAAGTATGCGGGATATATGCGTAAGCCACGGCCATCGTAAAAGGAATTCAGCGGTGTTGATGATCAGAAGCAGGATCACTAACAAAACGGCCAGCACTGTTTTACTGAAACATGGCGGGCAAATCATAAAGATGATGGCTGCCAGCGCTACTGACCAGATGAACCGGAAAATTTTAGTTGACAGAAATTTTTTCATGGATTTGTGTGTGTGTGCTAAAGTATATGAAATGAAAATAGTAAAAGGAATATTAAATCTTTTTAACTGCTCAGTTTAATTAAGGCGAATGTCGCGTAGTTGATCATATCCATATAATTGGCGTCAACTCCCTCGCTGATAAGTGTCTTTCCATTATTGTCCTCGATCTGCTTTACCCTGAAAATTTTCATCATGATCAGGTCCGTGAGCGACTCTATTCTCATATCGCGCCAGGCTTCGCCATAATCGTGGTTCTTATCCTCCATCAGTTTTTTTGTAATGCCGAGATGCTTTGCATAAAGATCTGCTACCTCGTTGAAGGGCATATCAAGCCTCGAATCATGCACCAGCTCCAGTTGCATGAGTGCAATAACGCAGTAATTCACAATGGCAATATATTCTCCGCGGATATCGTCGCTGACCTTTTGAGTCCCCTTTTCTTCAATACTCTTGATCCGTTGTGCTTTTATAAAGATCTGATCGGTGATGGAGCGGGGGCGCAAATTTCTCCACGCAGTGCCATAATCCTTCATTTTCTTTAAAAAGATATCTTTGCACATTGAAATGGCCGCGTCGTATTGCTGTGATGTGGTTTGCATAATATGAGCACTAAAAGTAAAGAAATTCTGCCAATGCAATATTCCGCGAACGGGAAAATACTAACATTTGCGCGGCCTCTGGTAATGGCTATCGTGAACCTCACACCCGATAGTTTTTACGATGGAGGTAAGTATTCGGCCACAGAAGATGTGATCAGGGACATTGAAGAAAAAATTTTGCAGGGCGCGGACATCATCGACCTCGGCGCTGCATCTTCCCGACCGAATGCTCCCCTGATTGCAGAACAGGAAGAATGGAGCCGGGTGGCTCAGATCCTGCCAGCCATTCGCAGAGAATTTCCAAAAACAATCTTGAGCATTGACACCTACAGTGCACTGGTGGCAGGGAATGCGGCAAACGAAGGGGCCGACATGATCAACGACATCAGCGCAGGTAAACTGGATGACAAAATGTTTGATCTCGTTGCGCGTTTACAGCTTCCTTATATAATGATGCACATGGAAGGTACTCCGCAAACGATGGCTTCAAATAAACCTTACGAGGATGTAGTAAGAACTGTACAGCTGTTTTTCCAGGAACGTATAGCCCTGCTCAAACAGCGCGGTTTTGATCAGATCATTATTGACCCGGGTTTCAGCTTCGGAAAAAGTCTTGAAAATAATTACCAGCTTTTAAAGCAACTCGATTCGCTGGCCCCCTACCCGTTGCTCGCCGGCATTTCGCGCAAAAGTATGATCAACCGGGTAATCGGCAGCAACCCCGTAACCTCGCTGAACGGTACCACCGTGCTCAACACCATTGCCCTTTTAAACGGCGCTTCAATCATCAGGGTGCATGATGTTACCGAAGCACGACAAGCTATTGACCTCGTGCAGTTTTATAAAAATGCGTAATTTTAGAACAATGCGTTTTATCTACCGGCCACTTTGTTTTGTCACTCTCCTGTTTCTTTTTTCTTTTACAAGAGCGCCTCACGCTTACCAGATCGCGCTGTTAAAGTATAATGGAGGAGGCGACTGGTATGCCAACCTTGAAACCTCTCTGCCCAACCTGATAAAGTTCTGCAACGAAAATCTTCATACCAGCATCAATCCCGAGCAGGCTATAGTTGATGCAGGCAGCATGGAGATCTTCAACTATCCTTTTGTTCATATGACCGGCCATGGCAACGTGATCTTTTCTTCGCAGGAAAGCGAGAACCTGCGCAATTATCTTATCGCAGGTGGTTTTTTGCATATCAGCGATAACTATGGAATGGACAAGTTTATCCGCCCGCAGTTAAAACGCATTTTTCCCGAGCTTGACCTTGTAGAGATTCCCTTTACTCACGCAGTGTATCATCAGAAATTTGATTTCCCGAACGGACTGCCCAAAATACACGAACATGACAATGCTGCCCCACGAGGTTATGGACTTTTTTATAAGGACCGGCTTGTTTGTTTTTATGATTTTGAGTGCGACCTGGGTGACGGTTGGGAAAGCGCAGAGGTGCATAACGATAGCGAGGAGGCAAGAACACGGGCTCTGAAAATGGGAGCCAACCTGGTTTCTTATGCATTTACCGGCAACGAGAAAAAATAATTGCGTTTACCATTCCTAAATTGGTTCGCTGCAATTTGTAACAAAACACAATCCAAGTTCGTCATTCCTGTAATTAGTTAAAATGAGAGCAATTGCCATACTGCTGACAGTTATATTTTTTAGAGCAGCCGGCTATGGTCAAACATATCTTCTTTCAGGAAGGATCACAGAAAAAGGTGAAGCTCTCCCCTTTGCCACGATAATGGTAAAAGGAAATTCATTCGCTACAACCAGCAACCTGAACGGATATTATACTTTACGTTTACCACCCGGAAAATATGAGATCATATTTCAGTATATCGGTTATAAGAAAATACAAAGAACAATAGATCTCCGCGACAACCAGAAACTGGATATAGCCCTGGAGCCTGACGGAATAGCCCTGCAGGAGGTAGAGATCAAAGCAGGCGAAGATCCTGCCTATGCGATCATCAGGAAATCCATACGCATGCGAACATTTTATCTTGACCAGGTGAAGAGTTACTCCTGCCGCGCGTATATAAAAGGACTACAGCGAATAGACCGGTTGCCCAGGAACATTGGCAAACTCGCAAAGATCGATGGCCATAATCTTAAGGACACTCTCGACATTAAAGGAGTGGTGTATTTAAGTGAGGCCGAAACACGCTATTATTATAGTAAGCCGGAGGAAAAAGAGATCATGTTCAGCAGCAGGGTGAGCGGCAACAACTCTGCTTTCAGCTTCAACCAGCTAAGCGATCTGAAGTTGAACTTTTATGAAAATCTGGTCGCACTAACAGGTTTAAGCACTCGTCCCTTCGTTTCGCCCATCAATGAAAATGCATTTTTCTTCTACCGGTATTTTCTTCTGGGCGAATTAAATTCTGACGGAAATAAAATTTATAAAATAAAGGTGGTTCCCAAACGAAAAAATGATCCGTGCTTTCACGGGGTTATTTATGTTCAGGATTCTTCCTGGAGACTTACTGAGATTGATGTGAGGATCACCAAAGAGAACAAGATCAGTTTTGTGGATACCCTCAATATAAAGCAGTCGGTTGCACCCGTGTCTGGCGACAGTATCTGGATGCCCTCGAACATTCATATGGATTTTACTTTCGGCATCCTCGGATTTCACGGCAGCGGTTATTTCAACGCAAACATCAGCGATTACCGGATCCATGAGAAATTCGAAAAAAGGTTCTTTAAAAATGAGATCCTTAAAATTGAAAATGATGCCAATAAAAAAGATTCATCTTACTGGTCAACAAGAAGGTCAGTACCCCTGACAGAAGAAGAGTTAAATGATTACCGGCAAAAAGACAGTATCGCCAGAATAAGGGACACCGATCAATATAAAGATTCTACAGATAAACAGGATAATAAATTAAAATTCCGTGATGTGCTGCTGGGATATACATACACCAACAGTCGCAAAAAATTTTACATTAAATTACCAGGAATTTTAACCGATGGTGTGCAATATAATACTGTTGAAGGCCTCAATCTAAGTTATAGCGCATCCTTTGAAAAGAACTTCGAAGATAAACGCAGGTACCTGGTTTCAGCGCTGGCACGTTATGGCTTTTCAAATAAATTATGGGGAGGTTCTTTGTCCTATCAAAGATCATTTCATCCCAAAACACTTTCTGCATTTGGATTTCGCGTAAAGTCAATTGTAGAACAATTCAACAGGCAAAAACCAATACCTGAAATTGTGAACACCTGGTACACCCTGTTGGATAATGAAAACTACATGAAGCTGTTTAAGGAGTCGGGAGTTTCCGGATCATTTGTCACGGAAATAATAAATGGTGTGCATTTTACTGCAGTGGCACATTATATGCAGCGCGATCCATTGAAGAACACCAGCTCCTTTCTGTTCCTTGATGACGCCGGAAAATACTTCACACCCAATTATCCGTATAATCCGGAGGATAACAGTTTTTCATTTGCATCGCATCGGGCGCTGATACTTGATCTCACATTTAAATTAAGCTTCAGCCAGAAGTACTATTCTCTCCCCGATCAGAAAATAAATGCAGGCAGCAGGTATCCCAGGCTTACACTCAACTACAGGAAGGCCTTGCCAGTGTTAGGAACGCAGGCTAACTTCGACCTTGTGCAGGTTAAATTATCGGATGACATAAGGCTTGGTCTTGCCGGAAACTTTTCTTACCGCTTAACTGCCGGTGGATTTTTGAATACAGCCAGCGTAGAATTTATGGATTACAGGCATTTTAATGGTAATCAAACGGTCATCAATACAAAAGATTATCTCGAAAGTTTCAGGTTGCTTCCATATTATGAATACAGCACAACCGGAGCCTTCGCTGAAGCACACGCCGAGCATCATTTTAATGGCATGCTCACTAATTTTATTCCGGTGCTTAAAAAACTGGACCTCCAGGAAGTGGCTGGATTCCATGGTCTGATCCTAAACAACAACCGGTATTTTTATGAAGTCAGTTTTGGGTTTGAGAGGATCTTTAAAATTCTGAGATTCGATTACACCTTAGCTTATTCCTCCGATAAGAAATTCAGGTCGGGATTTACTCTTGGCTTGAACTTCTTCTTTTAATGTAGTAAATTGCATAGAAGTAAAATTGGTTTCGGGACAGAAAATATTTATTGCACCACTCGACTGGGGACTGGGACATGCCAGCCGCTGCATTCCTCTTATCCGTCGCCTGTCTCAGAACAATACCATAATTGTTGGCGTTACAGCACTTACCGAACCACTTTTCAGATCGTACCTGCCCGATGTGCAGCTGGTGCCGATCCCGGGATATGATATCAGGTATTCGTCTGTGTTACCTGTGTGGTTAAAGATCTTAACGCAGGTTCCAAAAGTGCTTCGCGCCATGAGCGCAGAAAAAAAACTGCTGCACCAGATTGTCAGTGATCATGGAATAACAATGATCATCAGCGATAACAGGCCTGGTATGTATTCAAAAAAGATACACTCAGTATATATTACTCACCAGCTGAAAATAAAGATCCCCGTAGTTTCATATTTCGCAACAAGCTGGCACAGGCATTATATACACCGGTCCAACGAGGTGTGGGTCCCCGATTTCCAGGACAGGCAGATGGCTCTGGCAGGAGATATGAGCGACGGCCGGAAGATCAGGATCCCCGTTACATACCTTGAACCGCAGAGTGCGCTTGAGCATGGCAAGTCAGTCAACGAGCCCGTGTACGATTACCTGATCCTTCTTTCAGGCGTAGAACCGCAACGCAGCATCCTTGAGTCACGGCTTGTATCATCGCTAAGTGATTACGATGGCAAAGTGGCGCTTGTGCGGGGAACCACAAATGCTTCCTCACTAAAGAGCTTACCCAATTTTGAGGTCTTTGATTTTGCTTCAGGCGAAACGCTTACCGAACTTATCAGGAATGCCAGGGTGCTGATCTGCAGGAGTGGCTACAGTACACTGATGGATATGTACACACTTAAAAAAGACAAGTTGATCCTGATCCCTACCCCGGGCCAGACGGAGCAGATTTATTTAGCAGCTCTCTGGAAAAAAAGATTTAATGCAAAAGTCATAGAACAGGAAAAAGTGAACGCTCACACGATCAGAATTCATTCACTCCCTGAACCGTTGTATACTTCATAGTATATTTCACACCCGGATTCATATACTTGTAAGCGCTGTGACTCATAAGAGCCGCTTCATGAAAACCGCAAAGAATTAATTTTAGCTTGTTCTTATAGGTATTGATATCACCGATGGCGTACACGCCTTCAATATTCGTACTGTAATCGTCGGTATTAACCTGGATGGCATTCTTATCGAGATTTAATCCCCATTTTTCAATAGGTCCCAGCTTGGGGCTTAAACCAAACAAGGGAATAAGGTGATCACATGCCACCATTACCTTTTCCTGGGTTTTAATATTACTGATCTCAATACCGTTCAGATGATCAGTTCCGCTAAGAGATGTTACCGCGGAATTGAGATGCAGGCGGATCTTTCCATCGGCTGCAAGTTTCATAACCTTGTTTACGCTATCCGGTGCTCCCCTGAAACTTTCGCTGCGGTGCACAAGTGTAAGCTCGCTGCACACGTCACTTAAAAAAATTGTCCAGTCCAGCGCGCTGTCTCCTCCTCCGGCGATCACCATTTTTTTGTCGCGGTATTTTTCCGGGTCGAGGATCATATAGTTCACACCTTTGCCATTCTCATATTTATCGAGACCGGCAACTTCTGGCTTGCGGGGCTCGAAGCATCCGAGACCACCTGCGATTGCCACCACTTTGGCATGCACTGCTGTTCCCATGTTAGTAGTAAGAACGAAATCGCGCTCACCTCTTTTTTCAAGGGACTCTATTCTTTCACCGAGAGTAAAACCCGGCTTAAATGGTTCGGCCTGTTTAAGAAGGTTATCAATAAGTTCCTGTGCAAGCACAGAAGGATAACCAGGTATATCATAAATTGGTTTCTTCGGGTAGATCTCTGAAAGCTGTCCGCCCGCCTGCGGAAGGTAATCAATGAGATGGCACCGCATTTTAAGCAGACCGGCTTCAAAAACCGCGAACAGTCCAACCGGGCCGGCGCCAATGATAACTATGTCAGTTTCTATCATTAAAAAAATTGCTGCAAATGTAGAGGTTTTTTTTAAGTAGAAACCGCACCGGCCTGCGTTAAAGATGTGTAATCGCTGACTTTTCCCGTGGTTTACCATTTAAAAAGCAGTACCGACCAAATAATCTTTTTTTTTTCAGGGATTAAAGATATTTCTCTACTTTTATAGAAATTACCATTAATTTTTGAAAATGAAAAAACAATTACTTTCTCTTGTTGCCGCTGCTGCAGTTATTTCTGTGTCGGCGCAGACCCCGAGCCCGCAGTGGACGATTAATCAGCAGGCAATATTCCCAAGCTCACCTACTTTCACCGCCCCGGGAATTAAATTCATTGACGCAGTTGACACTAATGTTATCTGGACTGTTGGAATGGATTGGGCAGATACTGACAGAAACTACAACTGGTATTCACGCTCTCTTAACGGAGGTACAACTTTTACCGGTGGCAATATCTTTTCTGATACCAGCACTTACCAGATCGCCAACCTTGAAGGTATCGACGCTAATACTGCATGGGTAGCTTCATTTATGAAAGGAACTCAAAGTCAGGGTGCTATCCACCGCACAACTAACGGTGGCCAAACCTGGATAAATATGACCGGAGCAGGCATGTTTACCAATACTGCTGCCTTTACCAACTTCGTATCATTTGTTACGCCTTCTATTGGTATCGCTAATGGTGATCCTGTAAACGGAGAATTTGAACTCTGGAGAACTACCAACGGTGGTCTTTCCTGGACACAGGTTGCGGCCAACAACATTCCAAATCCTTTAACAGGAGAATTTGCAATTGTTGATCTTTATACCAAATTAGGAACATCGAACTATTGGTTCGGTACTAATGCAGGCCGTATGTATCGTTCAACTGATGCAGGTATTACATGGAGTGTTGCAACCGTAGGTTCAACTTCTGATGTCCTGCTTGAGATTGCTTTCACTACACCTTTAAGAGGTATTACTTATGTTTCCAACGGTGCATCGGTTGATGTGTACAATACAACCGACGGTGGAGCAACCTGGAATATGATCTTCCCTACCGGAAATATCGGACTTGCTGATGTTGTAAATATTCCTGGAACAGGCGTTTTAGCGTCATTTGGTGTTGGAGCAAATTCATTTATGTCTTATTCAGCCGACAATGGCTTGACCTGGACCGACTGGAACAGTCAGAACATTCAGTATTTTACCGGTGACTTCGTTGATGGTAAACATGGATGGGCTGGTACTTTCGATATGCCACAGGCGCCATTTTTCACCAATATCTGGAAATATTCAGGTGCTGCGATCAGCGGAACAACAGCGCCAACTTCGGCATTTTCACTTCCGATTTCCCTTTGTTTAACTGCTTCAACTGTTACCACAACAGTTAATAACAGCTCAACCGGGTCTCCAATTTTAACTTACAGCTGGAGTTCAACTCCGGGTGGTGTAGTATTCAGCAGCCCTACTGCTTCAGCTCCGGTTCTTACATTTAATGCTGTTGGTAATTACACTATAACACTGAAAGTTACAAATGGTCTTGGCACCAACACGTCATCACAATACATCAGTGTTGTAGCGTGTTCGCCTCCTGCACCAAGTTTCTCACTGGATCCTCAGGGATGCACGAACATTGCTATGCTTCTTGATAATACAAGCACAGCTGGTTCACCTGCTCCTACTTATTCATGGTCTTCTACTGCAGGCGGAAACTTCGCTCCATCACCATTTGTGAACGAACCAACGTTTATGGCAAGCACTCCTGGTGTTTATACCATTTCATTAACTGGTGCAAATGCTCAGGGTAATGTAACTACCACTCAAACCGTAAACATTGTAAGCTGCGCTCCTCAAGCTGCATTTACAATGACAGATGTATTATTATATTGTAATCCTTCTTACTCTGTAAAACCTAAACTTGTAGCAACAAATAATACAAGTGTTATTCCGTCAGTAGGAGCAAACAGTTATACCTGGAGTATCGCTCCAAGTTCAAGCGTTCAGGCTCCAAGCTATACGTCATTGAACTTCACAGCAACTATCCGTCACTCTTCAATCAACATGTACACAGTAACTCTTAAGGCTCAGAATGGGTCTGGATTTACAACTACAACTCATACCGTATCCGTTGACCTGGAATGTGTTGGAATTGAAGAAAACAACAGTGCACAAAATATGATGATGTATCCTAACCCTGCAAACGACGCGGTAACAGTTAAGATGTCAGGATCTGACAATTACAGTCTGAAACTGGTGAACGTTCTGGGTGCTGTGGTATATTCAGAGAATGTTGCAAAAGGAACAGATGTAAAAACTATTGATGTTTCATCAATGCCTAAAGGCGTGTATTTCCTTACTCTTGAATCAGGGGCTGGAAAAACATCCCGCAAACTGATCATTGAATAATTTTAAGTTTTAAATAAGAGCCGCTTCATTATTTGGAGCGGCTTTTTTATTTGCGCGCAGATGAGAATAATATTTATGGGAACGCCGGAATTTGCCGTGGCCAGCCTCGACAAGCTGCTTGCAAATAACATGGAGGTTGTTGCCGTTGTAACAGCACCCGACCGGCCGGCAGGAAGAGGCCAGCAGCTGCATCAGTCGGCGGTGAAGGAGTATGCAGTTTCAAAAAATATCCCTGTTCTTCAACCCGAAAAACTAAAAGATCCTGAGTTCATTGAGCAGTTAAGATCATTTAATGCAGACGTACAATTTGTAGTTGCATTCAGAATGTTGCCCGAAGTGGTATGGAACATGCCTCGGCAAGGCACCTTTAATCTGCATGGTTCGTTGTTGCCACGTTACCGGGGCGCTGCACCAATCAACTGGGCCATAATAAACGGAGATAAGGAAAGCGGTGTCACTACATTCAAATTAAAGCATGAAATAGATACAGGTGCGATCCTGCTGCAACAAAAGGTCAGCATTAGCGACACTATGAATGCAGGGCAGCTGCACGATGTTCTAAAAGATATAGGTGCGGACCTGCTCCTACGCACTGCGGTGCTTATCAAAGAAGCCAGCGAAAACGGGACGGCATTAAATTTTTTCTCCCAGGATGATTCAGAAAGTACACATGCTCCCAAGATCTTCAGGGAAACCTGCGCTATCAGGTGGACCAATAAGGCTCACAGCATCCATAACCTGGTGCGTGGCCTGAGTCCTTACCCTGCTGCCTTTGCCACGCTTTCTTCGGCCGAAAACGTTACACCACAGACCATCAAGATCTATGAAAGTGAAGTAGAGACGGATGACCACGCGCCGGCAGCGGGAACTATCATCACTGATCATAAAACATATATTAAGGTCAGCTGCACTGATGGCTTTATTTATCTTAAACAAGTTCAGTTGCAGGGTAAAAAAAAGCTGGGTGTTACAGAGTTTCTACGCGGATTCAGATTCGATGTATCTTCCCGCATGATCTGATTTAAAAGGACTGATACCGGCAATTGCAGCTGGTAGATATACCGCACACCCCATTTACAGGCAAATGAGGAGGTAGAGAGGGCTGGAGGCCTTGTTATCAGACGGTTTCAGCTCATAGTTATTAACATTTCTACGATTTATCAACAATTCAGGGGTTTTTTACCGGCAAACACTTGACAAACAAGGAATGTGCTATTATGTTTGTGTCATAATCAATTAATGTTTAACCCCTAAATCAAAAACAAAATGAACAAGGCAGAATTAATCGATGCTATCGCATCAGGTGCAAAACTTACAAAGGCTGATGCCAGCCGTGCTTTAGACGCTACAATCGAAAGCATTCACAAAGCTCTGAAAAAAGGCGATCGTATCGGATTAGTTGGTTTCGGATCTTTCTCAGTTGCTAAACGTGCAGCACGCACAGGACGCAACCCACAAACAGGAAAAGAAATCAAGATCAGCGCTAAGAAAGTTGTGAAATTCAAAGCAGGATCAGAATTAGCTGGTTCAGTTAACAAAGGAAAATAATTTTCCAGAATTCATACTGCTGAAGGGCTGCCCGAAAAGGCGGCCCTTTCTTCATTTGGGGGGTGTTAAATTCTTCCCGGTTAGCCGGACGGCAAGCTGGAAATCACCACATATCGGCCGTAAGCGACCACATGCAATTAAAATGGACAACATTGCAAAAATCGATGGAAAATTAGTTGTAATTCCCTACCTTTATAAAAACTAACAAAGATTAAAGATCTCAACATGAAAAAACAATTATTTTTCGGGTCGGCCTTATTAGCAGCAATAGGTGCCTTCGCCCAAACTCCCGCTGGTAAAGTTAACGGGGGTATCAAAGAAGTACTTAGGAATAAGTACGTGATCAACGAAAATCTGAAATCCGTACAAGATAACCCACCGGTGCAAACAGCTGGAGCACAGCGTTCATCCGTTGCGGGGCCTAACGATTGGTCACTTATCAGCCAGTCGATGAACTTTTTCGGAGTTTTGGTTCCTGATTCAAAGCCATTGTATTATAATCATGAGCTTGATGCAGTTTCCTTTGTTCAGCGTGTGTCACCAAACTACACTCCAAACCCGGTTCCATCAGCAGACGCTAAAAGCGGTGTAATGGTTGCCATGGTTTCTCCTAACTGGGGTTCAACATGGGACAGCACCTGTATCTTCAACAACGATCTTTATTTAACCCGTTACCCGCAAGGTGGAATTTTCAACCCTCCGGGAAACACCCAGCTTAGCAATGCTTATGTTGTTGCAATGGGTCCTGCTACCACTCCTCCACCACAATTGTGGATCGGTAACTGGTTTGCAAGCAAAAAACTCGATGTTTATAATAACGTGGCTGATGTAAGTGATCCAATGTCACAACAATTTATCACCAGCATTCCTGTTGATTCAGCAGTAGGAAAAGTTGATTTCTGCCGCCAGGATTTTACCATCACTGATGATGGTCTTGTAAGATCATTAGGTGGAATTTATGACGCTGTGAATCCAACGTTTTCAGGATTCAGGGGTGGAAGGATCGTTAAAGGTTCCTTTACCGCAGGTCATTTTGTATGGGCAAGTGATTCTATCAGCCTTGCAAATACACCAACTTTATTCGATGCAGGTACTAATAACTATTTTAACCAGCTTGATCTCGTTAACATGGCATGGAGCGAATCAGGACAGTACGGATACGTATGGTTCCTTGGGATCCGCACCGGTGCAACAGGAAACAACTATTGCTTCCAGCCTATTGTTTGGAAAACCAGTAACTTTGGAGCTAGCTGGAGTGTGATCTCATCAATCGACTTTAATGACGAAGACAAATTTGCTGTGGTTCTTGACAAATTAGATCATGTTGAAAAACCTGCAAACTGGAGCGATCGCCGTATGCCTTACTTCAATTACCTGGAAGATATGGCTGGTGTTGTAGATGCTAACAACGAACTTCACCTTGTTTCTACTGTTTGGGCTATGCGCGATACAGTAACTGGTTCAATGTGGACATACACGAATACAGCTGGTGATGGTCAGACTTACAGATACAAACACACTGCTGGTAACGAAGTTTATATTTATGATTTCAGCACTAAAAGTGTTGGAGGTAATGTAGATTGGGATGTAATTGTTGTTGACTCTATGCGCACAGAAGCTCCTGGCGCTACTTCAACCGGATTAGGTTACAACCAAAATCCTTGGGCAGTGTACGACGGTTCGAAACAAAATTCAAACGCTCGTATCCAGCTTAGCCGCACTCCGGATGGACAATTTATCGTGTACACCTGGGCTGAATCAAATACTGAAATTACCGATGCAGGTATGAGGTGGAACAATAAACCAGACATTCACGTGAGATTGAGAGATGTTAATTCTAAAACAGTAAATCCGATCGAATATGATGTAACTGGTGAATCTGCAGAAGTTAACGTGAAATCACAGGCATTTATGCATAACGTTTCGCCGATCTGTAAAGTAACTGTAGGTAACTTTTATGATCTGAAATTACCACTCAAGGTTTCTAACAGCACGTCTTTGAAACCAGAAGAAACTGCAAATCATTATTACTCAACTGCAGAGTTAAGCTTCACAAATCCAAATGTTGGAATCGCAGAAAACACTCTTCTTGCTTCTAACAGTTCACTTTATCCGAATCCTGCTCAAAACAGTACTGTATTGCAGCTTGATCTGAACAAAGGCGGAAATGTATCTGTAACTGTAATGAACACTGTAGGTCAGGTTATGTCAACTTCAAGCACTGATGCTGTTGCTGGCAAAAACAAAATCAACGTAGACATTCAGGGACTTTCATCAGGTATTTACATGGTAAATGTAAAAGCTGACGGAGCAAATGTTACTAAAAAACTGATCGTTAAATAATAAACGAAAGGCAATAATTAAAAGAGGCTGACCGGTTGGTCAGCCTCTTTTTTTTTGAGTTGTTTTAGTTAGTTGAGTTTACTTAAAGCGGTGCGCAGATTTTTAATCACCGCCTCTACGTCCTCAAGTTTACAGGTGCCCACTGATAAACGGTACCAGCTTGAAGATTCAGAAGATCCAAATGCGTAAAAAGGAACAATGGCAAGCCTGGCCTCATTCAACAAATAACGTGTAACATCCTTTGTAGTATCTAATACCTCGCCACTGTCGGTTTTCATTCCATGAAGCTCAAATTGCACAGTTAAATAAATAGCAGCCTGGGGGGCAATAGCGTTTACCCTGAATCCTTCAGAGCGCAGTGCCTGGAATCCCTTATAAAACCCTGTTAATCGTGCTTCGATCCTGCTTTTCTGATCCTTAATGAAGGAATCATAATTCTTAAGATCATCCAGGTACCTGGCAGTAGCAAGCTGCTCTGCACGAGGTGCCCAGGCGCCAACATGAGTAAGCACCGATTTCATTTTATCAATAATGAACTTTGGTCCCATGCTCCATCCGATCCTGATACCTGTAGCTGCAAGCGATTTTGAAACACCATCCACAAAAACAGTATACTGTTTCATTTCAGGCCTGAGAGAAACAGGATCAAAATGTTCGATCTTCCCGTAAGTAAGTGCCCAATAAATCTGGTCATACATTAAGTATAATGGCTTGGAACCTGATCCTCTTCTTTTATTCTCTTCAAGGATCATATCGCAGATCTCCGTTAATCCTTCTTTGGTAAATACAGTGCCCGTGGGATTCTGAGGAGAACACAGGGCCAGCAGCGTCGCATTAAATACATGAGGCTTGATATCTGCGGCCGACGGCATAAAATTTTGTTCAGGTGTTGCTTCAATTATTACAGGAACGCCGCCATTCAGATAAGTGTAATGATTATTATTCCACGAAGGAGTTGCGAAGATCACAACGTCACCTTTATCAACCAGGGTGCGAAAAATACTGTAGATGACAGGTCTTGCGCCACCAGCCACCAGAATTTCGTCCAGATTGTAATTCAATCCCCCACGCTCTGCAAGCAGCTTCTTTATTGCCTGCCGTAATTCCAGCATCCCTTCAGCAGATGGATAATTGGTCTGATCATTTTCGTATTCTTCAATAATGAATTTTTTCAGTTCGGCAGGTATCGGAAATTGTGCAGGATTAAAATCACCAATGGTGAGATTATAGATCTTCTCACCATTTTTAATCTTTTCATTTACTTCTGCGGCGAGCTTTATGATCTCAGAACCAATAATATTTTCAGCAAGCTGGGAGACTTTCATAGTATGTGTTTGTACAAACCTACGTTTAATTTTTAAAGTTCAAAAAGAAACCCTGTAGCCGGGAAACCACTGCCACATGAGTTGAAAGCACTTACCAGAAAAAATCATGCCGATGCTTTGTCAAACAATTCTACCTCGGCAAGGGGATTAAAAAGGTAGATGGCACCGGTGCTTATCTCCCTGCATTTGTAGCGTTTACGCACGCGTTCTCCTTTTTGAAAAACACGTGACCCGTTATACAAAAAAACGGCGTTATGCGGCAGATGCTCAAGAAAAATCGATCCGTTATCTTCGTCATGCAACTTAAGGGTGCGCAGTAACTGCAGGTCTGTACAGCTAGCCGCGGCCGGATTAGCCAGGTATTTACGCAGCGCGGCAAAAACTTCAAGCGGGAAAATATCTGTGGTTAGAAAGGGCTGCATCAGCACCCTGAAATTCTGCTTCCATTCGGCCCCATGTGGGTTTACACTGTCGCGATGGTGATTATACGTAACAAGGTGCGCCACCTCATGTACAAGCGTGATCAGGAAAGCAAAGCGATTTAAATTATGGTTGATGGTAATGGTGTGATTACTGCCATTTTGAGGAGAAGTATAATCCCCCAGCCTGGTACTGCGTTCGCGCGTGATCTTTAACTTAAAGTCGTATTTTACGATCCATTCGGCCAACAGCGGAACCGCCCCTTCGGGAAGGTATTTCCTTAGAATGTCTGAATTTTTCTGGTACTGAACCGCTCGAAGATCCACAATTTCAAAATTAATTATCTTTAAGATTCCTGGAAGACATGTTGTTTTAACTTTACCAACAATTACAGGTTAAAGAATGAAAGCGAAAGAGGTTATTAAACATATAGTGGGGTGGCTTAAAGATTATTCCGACAGTTCCGGTACCAATGGCTTTGTCATTGGCATCTCAGGGGGCATCGACAGTGCGGTTACTTCGGTATTATGCGCCATGACAGGCAAACGGGTGATCATGCTTAACATGCCGATCCGTCAGAATAAAAATGAGTTCGACCGGGGCAACGAACACATCAACAAAGTAAAAAGCACATTTAAGAACTGTGAATCTGAATTGGTTGACCTTACACCAGTGCTTGCCAGTTGCGAAAAGACGTTTCCAGCGGAGATCCAGGAATTTCTTGTAATGGCTAATACACGGGCGAGGTTACGAATGCTGACCCTTTATGCCTTCGCCACAAAACATAAATTACTTGTGGCGGGTACCGGCAATAAAGTAGAAGATTTTGGAGTCGGTTTTTTCAACAAGTATTGCGACGGGGGTGTGGATATAAGTCCTATCGCCGACCTTGTAAAATCGGAAATATATGAGCTGGCCAAAGAACTTGATATAGTGGAAAGTATAATGAAGGCCAAACCCACCGACGGACTTTTTGCAGATGATCGCAGTGATGAGGACCAGATCGGGGCTTCGTACCCGGAACTGGAATGGGCAATGAACTATATCAATAAAAAGGAAACGTACGAACTAAATGACAGGCAAAA
>CBIHOL010000073.1:0-22959 GCA_966211905.1 uncultured bacterium | reverse complement strand
ATGAATAATTATATGTTATCTAAGGCGAGTAAAATTTTGAGCGTGGTTGCTGTTACTGCATTTTCCACCCTGCTCCAGGCACAAACCATCAACTGGGGTCCTGCTGGTCCGGTTTATACTGCAGGTCGCGCACGCAACATGATCGTTGACAGGAACAATCCCAATACACTGTACATAGGAAGCTCCACCAGTGGTATCTTTAAATCGGTGGACGCCGGTGGAAACTGGGTGCCACTAGATGACCAGGGTACTGTAAAGAATATCAGCTATATCGCACAGGCTACCGATGGGATCGTTTATGTTGCAACGGGAGAAGGATTTCTCCGTTATGGGCAAAAGGAAAAAGCGCAGCCGGGTACCGGGCTTTACAAGCTGGTGAACTCTTCCCTGGTGCAGGTAAGCTCCGGCGCCGTAACCGGTACCGTAATCAATCGCCTTGCATGCAGCCCCGTAAATGCGGCGCATCTGGCCATTGCAAGCAGCCTTGGAATTATGATCTCTAAAGATGGTGGTGTATCCTTCAGCCCGGCTCCTGGCGTTGCTACCAGCAGTAATATTGTTGGGATGGACGTAAAGTTCGACGGTTCAGGAAAACTTTTCTGCTCCGCAGGTAACGAAAAAGGGAATCCTCCTCTTAACAAAGTAAGATCTAAAGTGTATCGTTCCACCGACGCGTCCCTAACTTCATTCACCGACGTGACTCCATTTTCTTCTGTATTTACTGACAGTATTTATGGCCGTATTGAAATAGCAATAGCTCCATCAAACAATAATGTGGTATATGTTTCAATTGCGAATCAAAACACCAGCACCCCTACTTCAGCGGTAGCAAACAGCGGAAACTTAAAGGGATTATTTGTTTCTGACAACGGAGGAGATCCGGGAACATGGGGACTTATCCTGCAGGGAACTCCACAACTCGATCCTCTTACCAATGGTTCAGATATTGCAACTGGTGATTATGCTCAAGTACTTACAGTAAGTCCGGGTAATCCTGATGAACTGCTGGTCGGCGGATTCCAGACCTATTTTTTCAAAAGAGACAGGAATAAAGGAACCACATTGTTCCCGGTGGGTCAATGGTTAAAAGTAGGAAATCACAATGCGCTGGGTTCTCCGTTTTACCTGCATGAGAACATCCATGATATCAAGATCATTCCTGGTAGTCCGGTTAAGTTTTATTTTGTGACTGATGCCGGGGTTTACCGTTCCATTGATCTTGCAACTGCAACTGACTTCGTTCCTCCTTCATTTCAACGCTTCTACAAAGGACTTGTTACCGGACAATTCAATTCGGTAAGCATCGAGAGATACCCTGCCACTCAACGACCTATTAAGTTTGACTCCGTTAAGTTCGAAGCAAAACCTATCTCCGGATTCATTGGAGGCACTTCTGGTAACGGATTAGTTTATTTCAGCGGAACCACTTCTTACGTGGTACAGGAAGCCAACCGCATTGGCGGGCAGGTAGTCAACGCAGAATATTCAGATATTCATCCTGATGCTGCTTTTGCAACAAAAGTAAAAGAGTCAGACCAGGACCAGGTATTTTACAGGAGCAGTAACGTAAAAACATCTGCTTTTGTTCCAATGAACATTAACCGTTACATGGGTCCTGCATCCAGTATAGCACCTTTTGCTCTCAACTTCGAGAACAAAAATTATACATCAGGTACACCATTCAAACTGTGGGAAAATGAGGGAAGCACTAAAAATACTCCTGACTCTGTATATTTCTACAATGATACTCTGCGCTTCCAGGCTTCGATGCAGGGAGTTGCCACACTGACTACGCAGACCACTTTTACGTTTTCAGCGGCAAGACCGAATAAATATGCGCTTATCGACAGTATCGCCATCCGTACCGGAACTGTGCTGGTGCCTACAACACCTACTGCCATCAATATTCCTTTTACAGGAACTGATAAAAAAGATATCATGATCAAGCTTGCCAACAATTATACTGTTGGACCAAACTCAACGGTGCCACCGATAACGACGACTACTGGTCCTTTTGGTGCAGCTGGTGTCACTTTGAATCCGCAGACCTTGCTGGATGATATTTCCGTTACTTTTGCCGCTGCTCCGTTTGCAAATAAAACCACGAGCCTGATCGGTACAAATGATGCGGCAGCTTATTACCGTGTGTTTGCAACCATCTTCTATAAATATAAAGCGGGTGATTCAATTTCAGTAGTGGATAATCTCATTACCAACAAAACTACTACCTACACTACGGTCCTCAAGAAACCGCTGTCTTGGGCTTACGGTTCAAATGTTTCGTATACACTTAATGCCAATACAAACCCAAGCATTCCAAGTTCTACTTACATTCTTAACCCGGGCGGTATTTCACAATCGAGCCCGCAGTTCGTTGTGTCTCCTTCTTCAACAACCAGCTACACTATTAGTCAGCGTGGAACGTACACGTTAACTGCAGTTCCGGTTGTATACACTATCACAGCAGTTACAAGCTCTGTAGTGCCTACACCAACTTATGTGTTAATGCCTGATAACGTTACACAGTCGGTTCCTGAGTTCACTGTTAACCCTGCAACCACAACTTCATACACTATCACCGAGCTGTTTTCATCAGAAACAACTCAAAGCGTGGTTAGCACATCGTACCTTGCTAATCCGGGCAACTATACTGCCAGTAATGTTTATGTGGTAACTCCTACGGTTAATACCACCTACACTTTCCAGGCAATCAGTACCAATACTCAGATCGGCACAAGCACTTCAAAAACCTACACTACTCTAGCGGTGAACACTGTTTCAACTGTTGGTAGCGGAACAAGGGCAGCAAGTCCATATAATCCGCTGGTTAAGATCGGCACTTATTATTCCTCACGTCTGGCCATTGGCATGCAGCACCAGTTCATTACCGGTACAGCTGATGCTGTAGTGGTATCAAAAAATGCTCTGAGCCTCAACGACCCTCTGAATGTTGTGCGTGTGAGTCAAAGCGGATGTTATACCGACGACGCAACTGGTAAACCAACTTTTAATACCATTACAATCAGTGGTCGTCCTACCGTGATCGAGTGGAGCAAGGGCGGAACCGAAATTTATTATGCTACTACGGCAAACAAACTGTATCGTGTATCGCACATAACGGATATCCTGGATTACTCGAACGCGAGCTTTGCAGGAAAATTCTCAACTGATGTTTACAAATACAGCGATCCTCCGACATCAAATGCTCTCAACCCAAACAGTCCTTACAGAACCACTGAGATCGGATCTTTCAACAAACCGATTACGAGCATAAGCGTGAGCAACAACGACAGCATGCTTGTAGTAACGCTGAATGAACCAACAAGCACAGGTACTGTTGTGGTAACCAATCCAAACAACACCGACATTCGCAAGCTGAACTCAAGCAACGTGAACTGGGCAAATAAAAGTAACGGATTCCCTACTGATATGGGAGTTGTGTACTGTTCGCTGATTGCCAATAAAGACCAGAAAAAAGTGTTCCTTGGAACAGATATCGGAGTAATGATGACAAACGACATCACTGCTAACCCTCCGGTGTGGACCAATGTAAACAATGGTCAGCTTCCGCGCATCCAGGTGTATGACATTAAACAGCAAACTATCGAAGCATGGGGTTCATATAATTCAGGTGTGATCTACGTAGCTACCAACGGTCGTGGAGTATGGTCAACAGACGCTTTCTTCCAGCCATACATTGTGGGTGTTGAAGAATTTGAAGAGACCGTAAGCACTTACGAAAATCACCTTACTATTTTCCCGAACCCTACTTCAAATAATGCCACTATCCGTTTCGACGGTAAGCAGGGTGAGGATGCAACAATTTATGTAACCGATATCAACGGCCGTATTGTTCATTCTGACAGACTTGGTAAACTTGACGAAGGGCAGATTGAATATAGACTTGAAACAAATAATCTGCAGAGCGGAATGTACATCATTAACATCAGCAGTAACTCAGGTATCAATCGCGTTTCAAAACTGATTGTTACTAAATAACCCGGGATTCTTAACAATAAAAGCTGCCTGCATAAGGCAGCTTTTTTTTTGTCCTTATTTTTATGTCATGAAATCTACCGAAGCCGAATCCACTTATAACGACCTGGAAAAAATGAGCAGGCATGATCTGTTGCTCAATATGAACCGTGAAGATAAAACAGTTCCCCTGGCAGTTGAAAAAGCGATTCCACAGATCGAAGCCCTGGCAAATGCTGCCTATGAAAAGATGAAAGACGGGGGACGTCTTTTTTATCTCGGTGCCGGAACAAGCGGACGCCTGGGTATAGTGGATGCCAGCGAATGCCCTCCCACTTATGGTATCGAACATGGTGTGGTAGTTGGTCTGATCGCCGGAGGTGATGCAGCCATTAGGAAAGCAGTTGAATTCGCCGAAGACGATCTTAACCAGGGTTGGGAAGACCTTAAGGAATACAATGTAAGTGCCCGTGACTTTGTAATAGGTATTGCTGCATCGGGATCAACACCATATGTGATAGGTGCCCTGAATCATTGCCGTGAGAAAGGTATCAGAACCGGAGGTATTACGTGCAATTCGAATAGTGAACTCGCCGCAGCAGCAGAATTTCCTGTAGAAGCAATAGTAGGCCCTGAATTTGTAACAGGCTCCACCCGTATGAAGAGCGGCACTGCGCAAAAGCTCGTGCTTAACATGATCTCCACTTCAATAATGATTAAACTGGGTCGTGTAAAAGGAAACAAGATGGTGGATATGCAGCTGAGCAATAATAAGCTCGTGGATCGCGGAACTAAAATGCTGATGAAAAATACAGGAATTGCGGATTACGACCAGGCAAAAAAATTGCTGTTAGAATACGGTAGTGTTCGCAAAGCCACGGAAGCGTTTAAGAAATAAATTACATGCTCAGCTTCATGCGTAGCCTGATCTTGGTGATCACCTTCTTGGTGTAAAGCGGAAAGTCGCCCTGCATCATCCAGTTGTAGTACGATGGTTCTTTGGTAAATACCTCCGTCACCGTTTTATCCTTGTGTTTGCCAAAGCTAAATACTTCCTGACCTTTATCATTGTAAACGATCCGTCCGGCCAGGTCAACACATTTTACCCGGGCACTTAACTCACTTAATTTTCCAATGTCATTTACCACAGGCTGAAAGGAATTTCCTTTTTCATCCTCGATGGTTGTATTTGCATATTTTTCCAGCTGTGCCACAAAGATCTCATAGGTGGCCACGGCGTCTGCTTCAGCAGTATGCGCTTTTTCCAGGGGTTTGTTACAATAAAATTTGTAGGCAGCACTCAGGTTACGCGGCTCCATAAAATGGAAGATGTTCTGAACATCCACCAGCTTTCGTCCTTCCATATCGAAATCAACTTCAGCTCTCAGAAACTCTTCGGCCAGCATGGGAATATCAAACTTATTGGAATTGTATCCCGCAAAATCAGAGTTACCGATAAAACGCAAAAGCGACGGTGCAACGTCTTTGAATGTCGGAGAACCTTCCACGTCCTTATCAAAAATGCCATGGATCTTCGAAACAACTGCAGGTATGGGGATCGTCGGATTTATTTTTTCCGTCCTGATCTCTTTTGAATTATCAGGGTTCAGTTTCACAAGCGAGATCTCTACTATCCTGTCCGATCCCACGCTAAGGCCGGTAGCTTCAATATCAAGAAAGATCAGTGGTTTAGTTAGATGTACCTGCATTTTTAAGCTCTCCGTAAGTTTTAATGTGTTTAATTGCTTCTGTGTTGTCCTGGGTAACATGTATCAGTTCATTCAGCCTTGTGATCACGTCATCAAGCAGGGAATCAGGACAGGAAGCGCCGCTGGTTATAACGATCTTTAGTTGCTCTTTTTTCGGAAGAAAATCTTTAGTGGCGATGCGCTGTTTATTGTGATAATCAAAATGCTGGATCGTTCCTGCATCACCTATCTCTTTGGCTGAAGAAATAAAATATGTAGGAAACTTTCGTTCACACAATTCTACCAGGTGCGAAGTATTGCTGCTATTATAACCACCAACTACAATTGCCAGATCGGCATCGGTTTCAAGCAAGCCATAAGTGGCATCCTGGTTCTCGTTGGTAGCATAACACAACGTGTCACGTGTATCAGCAAAATGAGCTGAAATATTTTCAACGCCGTATTTGTCTGTCATGGCCTGTTTCAGAAGATCAGCAATGGCCTGTGTTTCGGTGGCCAGCATCGTGGTCTGGTTTATCACGCCGATCTTTTCAAGATGCCTGTCAATACTAAAGTCCTTCGTGTGCCGCCCTTTGAAATCAGCTTCAAATTGTTCCTGGCTTCCGTTGCCATTAATATATGCCGCTAACCGCTGTGCTTCCTCCAGATCGCGGATAACGATCACCGCACCTGCATCACGTTCACTGCGTGAGAAAGTGGACCTGGTCTCTTCATGGTTATGCTTGCCGTGAATAACGATCGTGTGTTCTGTGCTGCCGATCTGCTCTGATTTTTTCCATACACGCTCCACGAAAGGACAGGTTGTGTTGTAGTTCGCTGTAGCTATACCTTTTTTCTCAAGAAGTTCGATCAGGGTGAGTGGCGCTCCGAAAGCAGGGATGATAACGATATCATCTGATTTTAATTCATCAAAAGAAATTAGCTGCCGGCCATGTGTATCCTGGAGGAATTTAACTCCCCGATCGAGAAGATCTTTATTCACATCCGGGTTATGGATCATCTCGCTTAAAAGAAAAATACGCTTGCCCGGATTTTCATCCATGGCACGGAAAGCGATCTCAATGGCATTTTCCACCCCGTAGCAAAAACCAAAATGACGGGCAAGATAATATTTCACTCCTCCGAAATCGAGCACTGAGGGACTATTGTCTTTTTTACGGGGATCCTGAATTTTCCTGAATTGTTTTACCTTCGAAATTATAGGACTGCGGTAAAACTCAGGTACATTAAAGGTTTTCATGACGCCTGCAAAGTTACTGCTTTTTATTGCGTGGATGGTAACTAATTATATTGTCGCGCAGGAACTGCCGGTCCAGGTGCGTGTATATTTCAGTGGTGGTAATGCTTTCGTGTCCCAGCATTTCCTGCACTGCCCTCAGGTCGGCCCCACCTTCCACCAGGTGGGTGGCAAAGGAGTGCCTCAGTGTGTGGGGACCAAGCTTTTTTTTGATCCCCGCTTTTTCCGCCAGTCCGCGTAATATATAAAAGATCATCACCCGGGTTAATGGCGCCCCCCGCCTGTTCAGGAACAAAATATCCGTTCCCTCCTTCTTAACCGGCACGTGCGGACGTACATTCTCAAGATAATTTATAATAAGGCGCTTTGCCACCTTGCCAAGAGGTACCAGCCTCTCTTTATTTCCCTTGCCGGTCACCTTTATATAATCATCCTTGAGATGCAGATCGGAAATTTTAAGGGAAGTAAGCTCACTGACACGAAGTCCGCAACCATACAAGGTTTCAATGATCGCCAGGTTCCTGTCGCCCTCGGGTGCGCTCCTGTCAATGAACGAAAGCAGGTGATCGATCTCTTCTATACTGAGAAAAACAGGAAGCTTGCGTTTTTGCCGGGGTGTTTCAAGAAGTTCGGCCGGACTCTGACTGATATCATTTTCAAGCAACAGGAATTTATAAAAGGTCTTTAGTCCCGAAATAATACGACCCTGGGTGGCAGCAGAGAAACCAAGCTCCGCTATCCATCCGCTGAACTGTTGCAGCTGGGCGTAGGTGATCCTTTCCGGGGGAATGTAATTACAAAACAACTGCGAATAATTCTCCAGCTTTTGAATATCATACTGGTAAGCTTCAATTGAATTACCGGATAAGGAACGCTCCAGCCTCAGGAATTGTTTAAAACGGTTATAGTAGGAATTCCAGCTGCTCACACAGATTACATTTTTTTGCTATCGTAAAATACTATATTTTCACCTCATGAAGATAGCTATTATTAACGGCCCCAACCTTAACATGCTAGGCAAAAGAGAGCCCGGGCTGTACGGTACCACTTCGTTTGAGGACTATCTTTCGCGACTGAAGGAAATGTTTCCGCAGGCAACCCTCGATTATTATCAAAGTAATATTGAAGGCGAGCTGATAGATAAGATCCAGGGATCCGGAAGCACTCACCAGGGAATTGTATTGAACGCTGGTGGATACACTCACACCTCAGTGGCCATGGCCGATGCGGTTGCATCCATTAGTATACCGGTAGTTGAAGTGCATATCAGCAATATTTTTGCACGCGAAGATTTCAGGCATGTATCTTTTCTCGGGGCAAAATGCGCGGGAAGCATCAGTGGTTTTGGTCTGGCCGGCTACAGGATGGCGGTCGATTACCTGCTGAAGCTCAGTTAAGGATATCCAGGGAACCTAATCCCTCGCGAACAATTTCAAAATCCTCCCCGCTGCAATCAATGATCGTTGAAGGATAAATATTTCCGAAACCACCATCGATCACCATATCAACATCGCGACCATGCTGCTGCTCGATAATCTGTGGATCGGCAAAGTACTCCATGATATCATCACTTGAATCGTGCAGACTTGTAGAGATGAGCGCATTTCCAAGCTCTTCCACAATTGCTTTGCAGATAGCATTATCAGGCACACGGATCCCCACTGTCTTTTTATTCTGTTTTAAAAGCTTCGGCACATTTGCATTTGCTTCAAGAATAAATGTGTAGGGCCCTGGCAGTGCTTTTTTCATTACGCGAAAAACATGGTTTGGAATAGCCCGTGCATATTCGCTCAGGTGGCTGAGATCAGAGCAAACAAAAGAAAAGTTCGATTTTTCAGGTTTTATCTTTTTAAGCCTGCAGATCCTCTCGATCGCCCGCGTCTGGGTGACATCGCAACCAAGGGCGTAAACGGTATCGGTGGGATAAATGATTATTCCTCCGTTCTTCAGGCATTGAACAACCTGCGAAACCGATTGCGCGGAAATATTCTTTTCACTTAATCTTACAAGCACGGAGCGAATATAAATAAACCCTGCTCATAAGGGTCTATTCTTTTTGAACAGGCTTTTACAGGTACAAAAAAAAAGGCCGCCCTAAGGCAGCCTCTTTATGTTTTTCGGGAAAAGATTATTTTCCTTTGTTTACTGAACCTGCAAGGTCAGCACCAGCTTTGAATTTCACCACTTTTTTAGCGGAGATCTTAATTTCTTTTCCGGTTTGTGGGTTGCGACCAACACGAGCAGCACGTTTAGCTACTGAGAAAGATCCGAAACCTACTAAACCAATGCGGTCTCCTTTTTTAAGCGCTTTGTGAATGCTTTCAACTGTTGCGTCTAATGCGCGACCTGCGTCAGCTTTAGAGATTTTTGCGCTGGATGCGATTGCATCAATTAATTCTGCTTTGTTCATTTTTGATTTTTTTAAAAGGGTGAAACAATTATTTTACATAAACGTAATAATAAAAAGCCCAAACAACAAGCATCCCGCAAAAATATTTCAACAAATATGCCGGAAACAGGCATTTTCCGGTTAAAAAAGCCATAAAACACGCTCTATCAGTGCTTTTTAGACCCTTCCAATTAACGATTCCGGGGCGAAACCACCTTTTCATCTTTTGTTAATAAAGTCGGTTGACAGCCAAATTATTATTTTTATGCATGAATAAAGAAGAGGAGTTATATCATAAGATCGGCGCAAACCTGCCAGGGGCGGAGGAAAGCCAGATGTTCGGAAAACCATGCTTTAAAATAAATACAAAAGCTTTCATTTGTTTTTTTAAAGATTGTATAGTCTGCAAACTTTCAGGTGACGATCACAAAAAAGCCATCGCTCTCGAAGGTGCCGTTTTATTTGATCCTTCAGGAAAACAACGACCAATGAAAGAATGGGTGCAGGTGCCGTACACGCATAACGCAAAATGGAAAAAACTCGCCCTCGCTGCGTTTGAATATGTGCAAAAAGGAAGTGCTTAACCTATATTAACCACCCTGGTTCACAAATGTGATTTTGCACCCGGAAGATCAGGCATACCTTTACTGAACAATAAAAAATAAAACAATGAGCAATAAAATAGTTCACAAGGCAGCCACAAGAGGTCATGCCAATCACGGTTGGTTAAATGCTTACCATACCTTCAGCTTCGCAAATTATTACCAGCCCGACCGCGTGCACTTTGGTGCACTGAGGGTTTTAAACGATGATACAATTGATGCGGGAATGGGTTTCGGAACTCATCCGCACGATAATATGGAGATCATTACAATTCCCCTTGAAGGAGATCTTGAACACAGGGATAGTATGGGAAACTCGGCGGTGATCCGCAACGGGGATATCCAGGTAATGAGCGCCGGTTCGGGTATCACTCACAGTGAATACAATAAGAACCGCGATAAAAGACTGAAATTACTCCAGATCTGGGTTTTTCCAAATAAGCAGAATGTGAACCCAAGATATGGGCAGGTAACACTTAATGAGGCTGACAGGCATAACAAACTGCAGCTGATCGTCTCTCCCGATGCTAACGATGGCGCTACCTGGATAAACCAGGATGCCTGGTTCCACCTAGGAAAATTCGAAAAAGGAATATCTGAGGAGTATAAAATAAAAAAAGAGGGAAATGGCCTTTATGTGTTTGTTCTTTCAGGTGATCTGACAGTTGACGGAGAAAAGCTCCAGACAAGAGATGGAATGGGCATATCAGATTTTAGCTCGGTTAAAATAAGCGCTGACTCAGATTCAGAAGTATTGCTTATGGAAGTACCGATGGCGATCAAATAAAACATTTTGTATCTTTATATATATGACGGACAAATTTCAAACAGGAATTTTTGATTTTACGCTCGACGAAGATGGCGTGCTTCATTGCTCCTGTTTGGAAGCGCCCGTCTCCCATGAAAGCATGGTTGAAACTGTTGCTATAGTAAAGGAAAAGATTGGCAGCAGGAAGGTATGCCTGCTTATAGACGCCACCTATTCCCAGTTCATGGATAAAACAACTGCCACGTATGCGGCCCATGAATTTGCGGGACCAGGCAAAGCGGTTGCAGTGTATTCCAAATCAACACTCGGCGCTCTCAGCGCTAACGCATTTTTCCATTTCTACCCTCAGAAATTTCCACTACGATTTTTTAATGAAAAAGAAAAAGCCCTTCAGTGGCTTAAAGGTTTTCTCGTAACCGGGTAATAAACTACCGCCAAAGCGCAACTCTTTGGTCTTTCCGTACTTTTATTATCTTTACCCTGATAACCTTGTAAGTTAATGACCCAGCAGTTAAACCGGCAAGCGCCGGGTAAAGTGTCCGTAATTATCAGCTGTCTGTCAAAAAAAATACATACAGTAGTTGTGCTGATGATATTTGCTTTGGCAGTAAGTGGACAAACTGCAGGTACGCGCTTTCCTTTATCCTCACAGGCTACCCGGGTACTGGTAGATAGCCTGGCCAGCCAGCTCAATAAATATTACATCGAGAAAAATGCAGCTTCAAGGATGAGCAGCTATATTAAAAAGCGATTCAAGGAAGGCCGCTACAATAATATAAAAGATCCGCACACACTTGCCGGTATGCTTACCTCCGATGTTTTATCAGTTCAACGCGACGAGCATTTTCACGTGGAATATAATCCCTCGCTGGCAGCAGAACTTTCAGGCAATATTGAAGATGTGCCCCGGATGGTGGCGGAGAAACTGCAGGTTGAAAGATCAAAGAACTTCGGTTTCAGGAAAGCAGAGATCATAAACGGAAATATCGGCTACCTGGAGATCAGTGGGTTTTCACGTCTTAACCAGTATTCAAGAGCGGCCGCAGATGCCGCACTTCAAATGGTTTCAAATGGCAGGGCTCTTATCATCGATCTCAGGTACGGCGTTGGCGGATCTCCCGATATGGTTACCCATATTTTAAGTCACTTTTTCAGGGAAAAAACCCATGTTAATGACATTTACATCAGGAGCGAAAACGTTACCCTGCCCTATTATACCAGCCCTGACTCGTCGTACGGACCACTGACCACTATTCCTATCTATGTGCTTACGAGTTATAAAACCTTTAGTGCAGCTGAGGGACTTGTATATGCTCTTCAGACCTTAAAACGCGCCACTATAGTAGGCGAAAAAACAAGGGGTGGTGCGCATACTGTTAATTACCGTCCCGTTAGCAGCGGATTCGTTTCCGACATTCCGTTCGGAAGGGCGATCAGTCCTGTTACAAAAAAGAACTGGGAAAAAACGGGTATCATGCCCGACATCAAATGCCCCGCAGAAAAAGCTCTTGAAACAGCTGAGCTGAAAATTTTTGAGCAGGCATTTTCTTCAACAACAGATTCTGCAGGAATGAAATTATTAAAATGGCAGCTCGATCTTCTTCAGTCAATTAATCATCCGTATGAAAGCGATTCAACGGTACTTGTAAAATATGCAGGTCTGTTCGGAGCTTATACAGTTTCTTTTGAGCAGGGTCAGCTCTTTTATCAGAAAGCAGGAAAAGCAAAATTCCCGCTTATCCCGATGTCGGTTTCAACATTACGACCGCGCGGCAGCGATAATTTTATTGTGGAATTCTACAAAGACTACCTCGGTAAAGTTACACGCATTGCCACGCTGTATGATGACGGCAGGATAGAAACTGCAGATCGCACACAGTAATCCGCGGCCAGCCTTCATTAGTAGAAGATATTCTACAATCAACCATTTCATTTTTCTTTTCACTTTTTCTCGTAAACTTCCTTATCGCGCATAAAAGCAGGCATTGCCGCGACTCCCGCCATTAAACCCCCGCTATTGCCCGCAGGTATGGAAATTGGTTCATAGATAGAAAAATCTCATTATGGCCAGATACTCAAAAAAATCGCAGGATAAGGTTGAGAAAAGCATGCACGAAATGAAACGTGGGAAACTACGCAGTGGTTCAGGAAAAAAAGTAAAAAGTCGCAAACAGGCAATTGCAATAGGTCTTTCTGAAGCACGCAAGGAAGGGGCCAAAGCTCCTAAAAAAGCGTCATCTAAAAAAAGCTCTGCAAAAAAAGGAGCTAAAAAAACCACTGCCAGGAAAAGCAGCGCTAAGAAAAGCAGCGCTAAGAAAAGCAGCG
The DNA here is from genome assembly GCA_966211905.1 of uncultured bacterium. Taxonomy (GTDB): domain Bacteria; phylum Bacteroidota; class Bacteroidia; order B-17B0; family Aurantibacillaceae; genus Aurantibacillus. The sequence goes on along the minus strand of CBIHOL010000073.1, from coordinate 9,953 downwards.
CTAAAAAAAGCTCAGCAAAAAAAGGCAGCCGCAAAAAAGCAACACGAAAAAGTACAAGCAAGAAGAAATAATAATCAATAAAACAAGAAAACAAATGGAAACAAAAACAGCAACAACAATTAAAGATCTTATCGTTATTAATAACGATCGCTACGAAGGTTATAAAACCGCTGCAGAAGAAACTAAAGATGCCGACCTTAAATCACTCTTCACTGAGTTCAGCCTTCAGAGCAAGGGATTTTCACAGGAGCTCCGCAAATTTTTACCTGACAGCGAATCGCAACCCGATAACAATGAAACTAAAAATTCAGGTAAACTTTACCGCGTTTGGATGGATGTGAAAGCTGCCGTAACTGGTAACGACCGTAAAGCGATCCTTTCTTCCTGCGAATATGGAGAAGATCACGCTAAAAAACATTACAAAGATGCATTGGAGCACAGTAGCGAACTGTCATCTGACGCAGCAGAAGTAATTAAACGTCAAAGCGAAGAGATCTTCAAAGGTCACGACCGCGTGAAAGCAATGCGTGATTCCGCATAATCAGTAAAGATGAAAGCTCCAAACCAACAATCCGATCCTAAGCAACAACCTGGTAATAATCCTTCGAAAGATAATACCAGCCGTCCAAAGGATCCAAACAATGACCCGGACCAGACGCCGAACAGGGAAGTTAAAAACCCGCCACAGGCAGATCCGGGAAAACAAGGCGGACCTGGTCAGAACCAGACACGATAGTTATCGGGTTCTCCCGCCTGCAAATAACAGGCAACCCTTTTCCGATCCGCAGTATCTGTATCTAAAAAGCGAGATCGCATAAAAAAAGACCGGCCCAGTTGCCGGTCTTTTACTTTTAATAAAGTTAATATCAGATTGAAATAACTCCGAGCGTAGTAGTAACACCAGTAGTAACGTTTACACCATTAACCACGGTGCTGTTATGAGGTGCGGCGGGAACAACCGACACCGTGTAACTTCCTGCCGGCAATCCTTTTATAATAAAATCACCTGCCGCATTTGGAACAGAAGAATAATTTACTCCATTGCTCGTTGCAGTTATCACTGCCGCCACATTTGGCACCGACAATTGTCCTTTAATAGCTCCGCTGAGTGCAGTCTCCACGGTCCTGATCACAGGCTTGAGGTGATATGTTCCATTCCCTGCCTCCACAATAGATTGATTGGCGTCGAAATCCAGTAACACCTGGTAAGCCACACCTGCCTCCAGGTCCTGATGCACCTGCAGTTTTAAACCAGATTCAGAACCACTGGGAATAGTAAGCGGATAGGTAATGCCATTGCTCACGATAGAATTATTTGAGCCGAGAATAAGTCTTATTTGCTGCACTTTTTCCATCTCGAGGTCGCCGGTAGCGATCAGCGTATCAACACCGTTCGAAAAATTGAGAAGATTGTAGATGCCCGCCGTAGTATTCAATGTCACAGTTTTTCCCTGCCCGGTTAGTTCCACCGCTTTAAGGTCAATGTTCACAGCAGTGTAAGCTGCAGGAGCATCTGTCATCCTTACAGAATAATGAGATGGCTGCACAGGTTCTGAAGCTTTTTCTTTTTTGCAGGCCCAGATAAGAATAATACAGGCGACAGTGGATATTATAAATTTTAAGGTTTTCATAGAACTAAGTTGGTTCTTATATGACTCCCCTATCTTAAATGACCCCCAAGCGGGAGGTAAAAGAACTTAACTAATTAATACCTGAAAAAATCTTCAAAGGTTATATCCGGCCAGCATATAAAGAAATAAGATCACCATCACCATCAGCCCAATAAAAGCTGCGTAATTAGTTGCAAGTACCACTCTTTCCTTAAATGTGAGAGTAACTTCTTCCACTACTCCCGGTGCAGGAGTCAAGGCGACTGGTTCAACGACAGCGATTGATCTGTCATACTCAGCCCGGAGAACGGGATCTCGTAACGTATTAAATGCACTGCTTATTTCCGGGAACTCCTTTTGAAACTCAACTTCAGAAATAATAAGCCCTGGGGCGAAACTGTTTATCTTTCCCCGGAAATGCATATAAGCGACCTCAACTTCCTCCTGTGTAGAAGTGGGTGGGATCTTTAAAAAGACGTACAAGGTCTGCATGTGTTTTCCTTATTAAAGATAATAAAATTTGTATTTCTGCAGACTCTTTCGCTCTTCGGAGATCACCCACGTTATTTGCTCTTACTTGTTCTCAAGGAAGTGCTCTAATCCCGACAGGATCTGCTTCCACCCGCTCACAAAATTCCGGCGTCTTAGTGCTTCTTCATTAAGATCGAATGGAACAATAAATTTATGTGTAAGGATCAGCCTGGTTTTGTTATCTCCAGCATCGCTCAGCTCCCAGCTCAATTCGGAATATCCTGTGTAACCGGGAAATTCCCAGCTGTGAACCAGCATTTTGTTTTTGATCACTTCCATTATCTTTCCGCGGTGATGCCATTGTTTTCCATCGGAAGGTCCTGCCCACCAGTCGAACTCCTGACCAGGTAATAATTTAAAAGAGTCTGGCAGATCAAAATACCATTTTTTCATCTGCTCTCTTTCAGTGAGCGCCAGCCAGACTTTTTCAACTGGTGAATCCAGGATCTTTTCGATCCGGACCGGATTATGCGCTTCAAGATCCGGGAACTCATTATAGATCTTCTCACCGTATTTCTCTCTTAACTCTGCCTGCTCCGGATCAAATTCTTCTGTGCCGAAAGGATAAGTTGTCAGATCGCCGGCAAGGAATTGTTCAAGTCGCGTTACCAGTGTGTGGAAGCCACCGGCTGCACCCACTGCATATTGATCCGCCATCTTACTGTAGGTAAAAGTAAGCTTACATTTATTCTTTCCAATTGGTGTCAGCCTCCAGTCTGCAAGTTCACGTTCCCATTTCCAGACAAAATGGAATGGTCTCTCAATGGAAATGATCTCGCCATTGGTGACTGTTTTTTCAGCGTCCCGAAAAATAATTTTCATTTTACCACCCGGACGGCTTTCCATTTCAATATCCGTAAACCAGTATTTCATTTTTGCAGGATCAGAAATGGCTTGCCACACCGTTTCTATATCGCAGGCAAGATCCCGCTCAAATGTGATCTTAAAACCATCATTGTCTTTTTGCACTATACCTGCTTGCTCCATTGCCATTATTTTGCTGTATAGTTGAACATCCAGTTAATTCCATATTTGTCGGTGCAACTTCCGTAATATGCACCAAAAAAAGTGTCACGCAGCTCGTCATTTATACTCCCGCCTTCACACAATAAGTCGTATAATTTTTTTGTCTCATCCCGGCTTCCCGGTTCGAGCTGTATATGCATGTTATTTCCCTGCTTCAAAATAAAGCCCATGCTCTCAGGCGCGTCGGTGGCCATAAGAATATGTTTTCCGTTAAAAATCGACAGCTCAGCATGGAGCACGAGTTTTTTCTGTTCTTCTGATAATGGGGGATGATCTGCCGATAAAGTAATATCACCAAAGTGCTGTATGCCTTTACCCTGGAACTCGCCTCCGAAAACGGAGCGGTAAAATAAAAAGGCTTCTTCAGTGTTTCCCGGAAAATTAAGGTAGCTGCACACACGCACATTGTTATTTGTTTTCAGTTGACTATGGATCAATAAACGGCTATCCAGGTATGAGCCCAGTTTTTCAACATTTTCATGGAGACCTTTATCGGCACCAAATGTCTTCACTATTTTTATAAACTCCTCCCTGGTCTCAAACAACATTTGCCAGCTTATGAAGGTCTTCTCACCACGAGCCTCAAAATTAATGGTAGCGGTGAACGGGTGAGAAATATGCTGATAAACGATCTTCTTATGATGAACAATTTCAAGGAACCTGCTTTTGTTTTTGTAATCTCTTCCGTCCGGACCAAACATTGTGAGAGTCCACTCGCCTCCGGCTTTCATATCAAGATGATGGATCTTTGTACTAAAGCCGCTTGGACCCCACCATTGTTCAATATGTCTGGGATCTGTCCACACCTCCCATACAAGATCTATAGGTGCATTTAATTCGCGCGAAACAACGAGTTGACGATCAGCTGTATCATTTTCTTTTGTTGCCATGTTTTTTTTCTTTTTTGAGTTTTTCTAAATATAATTCGAGCGCATCAAGTTTTGACTCCCAGAATTTGCGGTACTGCTCCACCCATTCCGATACTTCATTAAGCTTATCAAGCTGTGCTTCACAGTAACGTTCGCGACCTTCCTGCCGGATGGTAATAAGACCACATTCCTCGAGCACCTTCACATGTTTTGAAACAGCCGGGCGACTGATCTCAAAATTTTCGGCCACCGCGTTTAAAGTAAGAGTTTGAATTGCAAGCAATCCAAGGATAGCCCTTCTTGTAGGATCCGCTATTGCCTGAAAAACGTCTCGTCTGGTTTCCATAATCTGTAACTAAGTGGTTACAAATATACGTAACAATATGGTTACGCAATTTTTTTTAACATAAAAGAGATTTTTGCAGTGATGGCAGCAGATTTTCTTGTGAACGTGTAATCAACTTAGTACTTCCGCCCATGCACCGCACCCAATTATTTTCTACTGCATCATTTGCATTTATTTTATCAGTCTTTTTTTTTACCTCAGCTAACGAGATCTCTTCTCAGGAGTTCTGGTGGATGAAAGGAGATTCCACAGCAAAACGGCCGCCCGTTTACGGACAAAAGGGAAAATCACATCCTGCAAATACTCCGGGTGCCCGTAACTATCCTGTTGTATGGCAGGATACGGCCGGCAACGTATGGTTGTTCGGGGGCACCGGTCGTTGTGGTGCATTTTCAACAGGCATGCTGAATGATCTGTGGAAATACATCCCATCTACAAATGAGTGGGCCTGGATCGGGGGTGATTCTATTTCATGGCAACGTGGCAGAAACGGGATTAAGGGAGTACCCTCAGATACTATATGGCCCTCTTCCCGCCAGTGGTCGCACGGCTGGGCCGACAATAAAGGCAACCTCTGGATGTTCGGAGGTCGGGGAATGCACGCAAAAGACACGTTTGTAATTACACAACCGCGCATGTTAAACGATTTGTGGAAGTATAACATTGCTTCAGGTCAATGGACATGGGTGGCAGGTTCAAAGGCCGGAGACCAGACAGGAAAATACGGTACAAAGGGTTTGTCTTCAGTAAATAATTATCCGGGCTCGCGTAATGCCGCAGTAGCCTGGACCGATTCAGCCGGTAAGTTCTGGATGTTTGGAGGTTATGGTCTCGGCAAAGGTTTTGCATTTTTAAATGATACCTGGCGGTACGATCCTGATACCGGGGAGTGGACATGGATGCATGGCAGCAGCACGGGAAACCTGGAAGCAAATTATGGCACTATAGGCATTGCTTCACCTTCAAACATACCAGGCGGAAGATATTTGTTTACCGGGTCGGCGGACAAGAAAGGAAATATGTACATATTTGGCGGAGATGGTATGGCAGTTGCCACCACAGACAATGGTCCTCTTAATGATCTTTGGAAATATAATATTGCGACAAACCAATGGGTATGGATCTCCGGCAAAAACTTTCAATTGGGAGCAGGACATTACGGCTCCCAGGGAATTCCTTCCCTTTCGTATCATCCTGGTGCGCGATGGTCGCCGGGCTCATGGATGGATAAGCAAGGGAATTTCTGGCTTTTCGGCGGAGTTGAAACAAGTAAGGGTCCTATCGCTGATCTCTGGAAATTCAATCCTGCAACTTTACAGTGGACATGGGTAAAAGGAGCTTATGCCTCTTACTTAAAGGGAGTTTATCCTGCATATTTACAGAGTTCACCGGCTGCGCAGCCAGGTTGTCGTTTTGGACACGTAACCTGGACCAGTCCACAAGGTGATTTGTGGTTATTCGGCGGTAATAACTTTGGCGCGTCCACCGACGGTGATTGGGGAGACCTTTGGAGATTTAAATTAGAAGAACAAGTAAATACAACATCTGTCGCAAACGAGGACAAAAAAACTACAGAACAGATCATTTATCCTGTGCCGTGCAAAGATATTTTTTCTTTGAGATCTTCGCCGGACCACAAGACACAGCATATCAGGATGCTGAACATGTGCGGACAATTGGTTTATGAGCGATCATTCCCGGAGGTAGATCAAACAGTATATGAAATCGATCCTGGTCCGCTAACACCCGGTTATTACCTGGTGGAGATCACCACCAAAGAAGGCACCTGGCACGGAAGACAGCTGATTCAGCGATAAGGTAATTCAAATTAAAACATCCGTTTTCCGTTTTGATACGACGCCACAAAAGCATCGTATCCATTTGAAACTACATTTTCGCGGTAGCTCATAGCCTCTTCCTTACTGGAATAATTTCCGATCAGTACTTTATACCATCCGTTCTCTTTCACAATATCAACACTTCCAAGGTTTTCAAATTTTGTTTTGTTTGGACGACTTTTTTTGAATGCGCCCACCTGGATGCGGTAATATACAGACGCTGAAATCACAGCCACTGGTTCTTCCTTTCTAATATTTGCGCTGGTTATACTTTCATTACCCAGGCTGTTGTATTCCTTAACCAGCATCTGGTCGTCTTTACTCCAGTTGGATTGCTGCAATTGAACCCACGACTTATAACTGTCGGCGTCAAGCTCCAGCGATTTACCAACCATAATAATGTTACGGGCCAGCTGAACATCCTCCAAAGCTTTTTTCCTGTCCATTAAAATATAACCAGTTATTTTTTTCTTGGTATGATCATCATTCAGGTATTCAACCAGGCGGATCTCCACGTTGGAATTTTCGAACTTTTCATGCGCTTTACTTAGCTCAGCTTCACCTACCGCGTTTATTTCTTTAGAGTCACTGTAAAGCTGCAACAAGTGCTGCCTGATGGCCTCAGGGTCAGAATAAACCATCTTTTCCCCCTGGAAAGCACCATCGGCGGTGATCTCATTGATGGTGGTGAATCCACTTTGCGCTTCAATTTTTTCGGATGCATCAACCACTTTAATGATCGTGGGGTTGAAGTTCCTCACCACATCATCGTTTTCATTTGCATATGAAACCGCATGCGATAAAGTAAAGGTCCCTTTAACATCAGAGCTTATGGTAAAATTCAATTGCTGCGTTTCAATTGTAACACCGTCGGTCGGTCCGAATTCGATCCGTATCCTGTCTCCCATTGAAAGAATACGCGCATTTTTTGTCCTGTCGCATGAAAGCGAAACATCTCCGGAGCCTTTTAATTCATACACAGAAATGCTGCCCTTTCCATTGCCTTTAATTGAAAGCTTAAAATCATATGGTTGATTTACTTTCATTACCCTTGGCAGGTTTGTATGGATCTTTGTCTGCGCAGACAATGCGCCAAAAAACAACAGCTTCATAAAACAGGTGCTTGCGCTGATCTTGAGGATGAAATAAAGAGTTTTCATAACAAAGGGATTATTTCTCTTTGTATTTTACGTCCAAACCGGCAGCTGGTTACCCGCCAGATCTCTTTATAATGGAGTTATTCGACCAAGATTGATCTGGTACCGCTTAATGTTAAAATTTCAATCACTAACATTGACAGGTGCGAACAATACCCTTTTGCCAGCAGGAAAATGATAAAATTGTAACTAGGTGAAAATGAGTAGAAAGTTAAAAAACTGAGGTCTTTAGTTTTTCTATGCTGCTTTTATATTCCTCTTTAAATGAAGAAATAATTTCAGCGCACGGGCGGATGTCGTGAATGAGCTCGGAAGATTTTCCGGCACACCATAACCTCATGTAGTTGTTAGGCAAAACGGATTGTTCCAGCTTTTTCATGCCCCTTGCCTGCACAAACATCTTGAACCATTTTTTTGTCCTGGGGTTATTGCTCATATACTTTTCGAACCAGCTTTGGGAATAACCGATCTTTTTTGCTTCCGGGGTATTGATGATCGTGCAGGGCGAACCTGAAAGTTTAGTTGTCATTACAATATCCTCCATGCCGGCATTTAATATAGCCTGTTTGTAGGCATCATTTACCGAACATTCGCTGCTGGCAATAAATCGTGTGCCTGTATATGCGCCGTCTGCTCCTAAAGCCTGCACAGATAAAAGCGCTTCCCCGGTAACGATGCCACCGGCGGCAAGAATAAGTTTGCCCGGGAAATATTTTTTTAATGCAGGCACCAGCACCTGCAATGGATTTTGTCCTGCATGCCCACCTGCGCCCTGACCTACCGCTACAAAACCATCACATCCTTCATCGTAACATTTCTTTGCATGAGCTATGTTGGTGACATCGCAAAACACTTTTGCGCCATAACTATGAGCCGCCACGATAACGTCGCGAGGATTACCAAGGGACGTCACATAAAAAGGGACTTTCTCATCCACGCAGATCTGCAGATGTTCAGCATAATAAGGATTCGAGCGCTGCACGATAAGGTTCACGCCAAAGTTACCCTGGGGATTTTGCTTTTGAAAATAGCTCAGCTCTTTTATTACGGAAGCCAGCTCGCCTTCTTTCCTGAAATTAAGCGAAGGAAAAGTAGCCATAATACCGCCCCGAATACCGGCCTTCAGCATCTCCATGTTGCTTACTAAAAACATAGGCGCCATCACCAGCGGAAATTCAATTCTGAGAAGATCTGTTAATGGACTGGAATTTTTCATGCCCTTTATTTGGAATTATTACAAATATACATTAATTTTATGCATGCATAATACTTTTAACTTCCTCATTAATTTAAATAGTTCCTGTATGTTTTAATAATTCCTTAAACGTTTCGGTCATGGAAGATCTCAGATTATTTGACCTGCTGCACCAGCTCAGGCAGAAGCCAGCAAAAGACGACGCCCTCGCCGCCAAAGAAAATGGTGTATGGCGTAAATACAGCACTGCTGAATACATTGACACAGTTAATAATCTGAGTTATGCCTTCTTACATCTGGGTCTGAAGCCCGGAGATAAGGTAGGCCTCATTTCCAACAATCGTCCTGAATGGAATTTTGTAGATTATGCATGCCTTCAGACGGGAGTTATCAATACGCCGCTTTATCCCACTATCAGCGATCATGATCTTAAGCATGTAATTGCTGAAGCGGACCTTCGGTATTTTTTTGTGGCCGATGAGACACAGTACAAAAAAGTAAAGCAGGACTCACAGGGATTTAACATCAACGAAATTTTCAGCTTTAATCCTGTACCGGGTCTTCGTTCCTTAAAAGACCTTGTACTGTTAGGGAAAGAACATGAGGATGTAAAGAGACTTGAAGAAATAAAATCGGCCATCAAACCGGGTGATATGGCCACGCTGATCTACACATCGGGTACAACCGGGAATCCAAAGGGGGTGATGTTATCGCACCGCAATTTTATAAGTAACGTGGAAGCTACCAAGGACCTTTGCCCCTTCCAGCCGGACTGGAGAGCTCTTAGCTTTCTGCCGTTGAACCACGTGTATGAAAGAATGCTCTCCTACCTGTACGTAAACCAGGGGCTGTCGGTTTATTACGCAGAAAACCTGGAAACTATCGCTGCTAATTTAAAAGAGGTGAAACCGCAGGTATTTGTTACAGTTCCGCGGTTGCTGGAAAAAGTTTATGAGAAGATCGTAAGCAAAGGTTCCGAACTAAAAGGCATCAAGAAAGCCCTGTTTTTCTGGGCTCTCAGGCTCGGGCTGCGATATGAGCAAAATAGAGCGAATGGCTGGTGGTATGAGTTACAGCTTAGCCTTGCAAATAAACTCATCTTCAGTAAATGGAGGGAGGCGCTTGGAGGAAATATATATGCGATTGTGTCAGGAGGATCAGCGCTCCAAACACGACTGGCCCGTGTTTTTCACGCCGCAAGAATAAAAGTGCTGGAAGGGTACGGACTCACCGAAACGTCCCCGGTTATTGCGGTGAATTGTTTTGATGATCGTGACATTAAAATTGGAACCGTGGGACCTGTTATAAAAAACGTGCAGGTAAAGATCGCCGAGGACGGCGAAATATATGCAAAGGGTCCCAACGTAATGCTGGGCTATTA
>CBIHOL010000072.1:0-23681 GCA_966211905.1 uncultured bacterium | reverse complement strand
ATCCAGAATTTTCTTTTTGAAAAAATAATACCCACCGCTGCAGAGGTAAGCATAGTTGCGGCGGCTGCAATATTGGTAGCCGCAATAACGTCGTGCACAGGCCCGGGTTTGGTTCCCAATACAAATGGTATGGTGGCCAGGCTGATGCCAAGAGTTACAAAAACCACCTTTATGGCTATGGACTTTAATTTGGTGCGGTGCCAGTATATGCCATTGATCTGCACCTGCGGCACCTTCATAAACAGCATGGTATCGTGCAGAACCTCATCCTGGTAATGAAGACTGTCGCCGGCCTTATGATAGTAGTTGTGGATCGCATAATCATCGTATGCCATGTAAAGCGAATCCTGCTTAAAATTGAGGATCTGGCCACGGATCATCATTTCAATGCTGTCGGCTTTTACTCCTTTTTTTTCAAAGAAGATTGTAAGTTCATCAAGTGGTTTAATCCTGAACACGTCGGTTCCGCGCTGTAAGCCAAAGCTCTGGGCCTTCATGCATAGAGACATTGTGCACATCACTGCCGTGATCAGAAAAGTGAAAACCCGCAACTTTGTCTGCTGTGATAAGAAAGTACCGAGGTCAGGCTTTGATTCCAACTTCATACCTTTCAATAATTGATTTTACCAGCTTGTGGCGGATCACGTCGGTATTATCGAGCTCAATGATCATTATACCATCCACTTTTTTTAGCAGGCGCAGTGCCTGCAGAAGCCCGCTTGGCTGTCGGCTGGGAAGATCGATCTGCGTAACATCTCCTGTAACTATGAACTTTGCATTGGCTCCCATCCTGGTGAGGAACATCTTCATCTGGCTTTCGGTGGTATTCTGAGCTTCGTCAAGGATCACAAATGCGTTATCCAGCGTCCGCCCGCGCATAAATGCCAGTGGTGCTATTTGCACAATACGGCTTTCGAGATATTGATTCAGCTTGTCTGTCGGGATCATATCGTTAAGCGCGTCATAAAGAGGCTGCATATATGGATCGAGCTTTTCTTTCATATCGCCCGGCAGGAATCCAAGGTTTTCACCGGCTTCAACGGCCGGACGAGTGAGAATGATCCTTTTTACTTCTTTGTTCTTCAAAGCCTTTACGGCAAGTGCTACGGCAGTATAAGTTTTACCTGTGCCTGCGGGCCCAACGGCAAACATCATGTCATTTTTCACAATGGATGTTACCATCCTTCGTTGGTTCTCTGTTTTTGCTTTGATCACCAGGCCGTTATTGCCAAACAATATCAGGTCACTTCCGGCTGCGTCTTCTTTCGACTCCACAATGTTATCACCTGTCTGGCCCAGGAGCCGCTCTATCACTGTATCGGTAAGCAATCCGGTTTTGTGGTAATGTTCCACGAGTAAATTGAGCTTCTTCTCAAACTTGTTGATCTCTTTTGTATCGCCGATAACCTTGAGGGAGTAACCTCTTGCTACAAGCTTAAGCTTCGGAAAATGTTTCTTGATCACATTTAGCTTAACATCATTAACCCCGTAAATATCTACAGGTTCCACACTATCGAGAGTAATTATTTTTTCGTTCATTCTTACGGTTCATGGGCTATCTCTTGTTTATAACCCTGTTAATCTTACATCAAGTTTAAAAAATTATGCCGACAAATAATAATTATTTTTGAAAAACATGGATATCGTCACATTGATAACAGACCTGGGTTACCGCGACCCATACCTGGCCAGTGTGAAAGCGAAACTGGTGTCCTCGCAGGTGCCGATGCACATTATCGATCTCAGCTGTGACATTAAAGCGAATAATATTTCCGATGCGGCGTACATTCTGAAAAATTCGCTTGAACATTTTCCTGCCAATACCATTCACCTCGTTGCCATAAAATTTATAGTCGACCGAAGCACTGATGCGCCTGTGAACGTTGACAATTCGCGATACCTCATTACGCGTTATAAAGAGCAGATAATCATTACTCCCGATACAGGCCTGTTTACCTTAATTGATGCGCGCTTTAACGAGCCTGTTTTCCAGATCTATTACGAAGGCAACAACAAACATCATTTTTTTCTGAAAGACATTTTTGCAGATGTAGCACTGCAGCTTCTCAAAAAAATGCCGCTCACAGAGATCGCAACGCCGGTGACTGATTATTACAAAGCCTACCAGTTCGAAAGTTTTCTCGATGGTAACATCCTGCGTGGGAAGGGCATATACGTGGATGACTTTGGAAATATTGTTACCAATATCACACGTCTGCAGTTCTCTGAGCTGGTGGGCAAAAGATCATTTGTGATCACTCTTCCGGGCATCCGGCTTAATAAGATTCAGACAACATACGAAGATGTGAAATACGGAAGCCCCCTCGTGTTATTTAATAGTTTCGGACATCTTGAAGTAGCGATAAATGGAAGCAGCGCGCATAAAATGTTATGTCGCCGCGATGTGGGCTCTAACTTTGATTTTAATTTAATGATAGAAATATTATGATCAAGCGGATTGTGAAGATGTCGTTCCACCAGGATAAGATCGAAGAGTTTAAGAAGATCTTTGAAAATAACTGGCAGCAGATTAAAGGTTTTGAAGGATGCTCACATGTAGAGCTTCTGCAGGACGAGAATCAGCCCGGCATTTTTTTTACTTACAGCCTCTGGCAATCAGAAGAACACGTGAATAAATACAGATCATCCGAATTATTTGGAAAAGTATGGGGCGCGACTAAAAAGCTTTTTAACGCTAAGCCTGAAGCCTGGTCGGTGCGCGAAATCACGTTTATTTAGAAATAAGAAACCCCACGTCTTTTTATATCCTGGAATTTCGCGTTCCGGATTTCGGGTTTCGGGTTTCGTGTTTCGGGTTATACTTGATTTCACCCGATTTACTTTTTATTTCGGGTTGTTTGTTATCAACTTGGAACCTGGAACCATTATTGTCCGGGATAAATCCGTATTCCTTTGCGCTCTCTATTTTTTGCTTCTCCACGGCAAATGTGCAAGGGCACATTTGAGCGAGCTGGCGCGAAGCAGGCAAAAACCTTTGCGCCCTAATATTAGCAAAGGATTCAAGCGAAAAAAAACCTTTGCGACCTTTGCGCCTTCTTCGCGTTCTCTGCGGTAAAAAAAATCGCGCTTGAAACCAACCCTCCAAAGATCAAGTAACTCTGCGGTCCACCCTTTCAAGGGTCTGCAGTACTGTTACAGAAATTTTCCCGGACAGTAATGACCTGGAACGTGAAACAAGGAACCAGGAACAAGAAACACGGAACTAGAAACAGGGAGGTTCTAAAATGTCCGGATTTTAAATAATTCTAAAACAGTTTATCAATCGCCATGCGAAACCAATAGCTGAATCGTTGGGGATGATCCTTTAATTCCTCCCTGAGCTCTTCAACGCTTAACCATTTATAGGATGCAACTTCAAAAGGATTAAGCGCTGGCTCATCGTCACTTATTCCTGTATAAACGTGATCGTATTCGTGTTCCGTCAAACCGTTCTCAAAAGTTGTTTTGTAAACAAAACTGGTTTTGTAATGAAGCTCTGTTTCGATCCCTATCTCCTCTTTCAGCCTTCTTTGCGCAGCTGCAAGCGTATCCTCGCCTGGACGCGGATGCGAGCAGCAGGCGTTGCTGAACAATCCGCCGCTATGATATTTTGAGAATGCCCGCTGCTGCAAAAGCATTTCGCCCCTGGAATTAAAAATGAAAATGGAGAACGCCCGGTGCAACGCACCAGTCTTATGGGCTTCCATTTTTTCCATGGTACCCCGGGGGGTATCCTTTTCGTCTACAAGGATCACTTCTTCAAGCATGCGTTCAAATTATTTATAAATTTAAAGACAATTATGAGAACACTGTTGTCCGGGACAGATATTTTTTGCTTTGCGACCTTTATTTTTTTGGTTCTCCGAAGGAGAAGCAAAAACCTTTGCGACCTGCTATATCAGAGGGTTTTTAGCAAAAATAAACTTTGCGTTCTTTGCGCCTTAGCGGCCTTTGAGGCATGGGAAAGGTACACTGGACCTTTGAACGTGACGGTGCGCAGTCGCTACTGAGTCGAAATCCTTCTTCTATCAAAATGCTCTGCAGCAATTGTCAATGACGCAATTAAAAATATAAAATACTATTCCGGACATACTGTTATGAGAACACCGAAAAATCCATGGTACTACCTCACATAAACACTATATAAAAGTGCATATTTCATCCGTTTTCCTAATTTAGCACTATACCCACCACCCTTTCACCTGTTACCTGCTATCAACCACATTTTTAAAATACTTGTCTACTTCCTGTTGCTCCTCTCATTTGAATCGGGCGCACAGCAATATTTTTTTAAGAGTTACAGTGTGGAAAACGGGTTGCCTTTTGTACAGGTGTCCTGTCTTTACCAGGACCGGGACGGTTACCTGTGGAGTGGTGGTCATGGCGGGTTGAGCCGCTTTGACGGGCAGGTATTCCTGAACTTCAATCGAAAGAATGGTTTAATAGATCATAACGTGCGGGCAATAGGCGGCGATGATCACGGAAACATATTTGTAGGTACTTCAAAGGGACTTAGTGTTCTGACAGGAAAAAAATTTACCAATTATTCAACATTCGGACAGCTTGTTAATCCCGTGGTAAGCGCATTCTGCAAGGGTTATCATAACTCTATCTATATCGGTACCTCCAAAGGACTGTTCACTTACAAGGACGCGACCATAAAACCGGTTAAAAAACTGAAGAACTACCAGATCAATTATCTTTTTAATCCCGACAGCAATGTCATTTTTATTGGTACCAACAAAGGCCTGGTACTTTTTGGTCACACTACATTTAAGATCATTACAACCGCTGACGGTCTGCCTTCGAACAATGTTACCTGCATCACAAAATTTAAAAATGACCTGGTGATCGGCACCACCAAAGGACTCGCTTTTTTAAACCAGGCCACACAGCGAATTACAAGTTATCAAACCGAAAACGGGCTGATCGACGAGGACATCACTGCCCTGAACAACCAGGATGACAGCGCTCTGTGGGTCGGTGCGCAGGCAGGACTTCTTAAATATGATGGCGAAAAATGGGCGTATTACGGCATCAGGAACGATAATAACTCTAATCATATCCGCTGCATCTTTAACGACCGTGAAAACAATATCTGGTTAGGTACGCACAGCGGTCTCTTTCGTTTTCGCGATAATTCTTTTTCAACGTTCGACAAGTCACCAGGTTTTGGCAATGCTTTTATTTACCAGCTCCTGCGCTACAATAAGGGCGATCTGTGGGTCTGCTCGTATTACAACGGTATTTTCAGGCATTGCGCGGGATTCTTCCAAAGATATTTTGTGAGTGAATTGCATGGAGCACATAGTTGCAAGGCGGCCATTGAAGACAGTCAGGGACATCTCCTGTTCGGGACAGGGCGAAGCTTGTTGTGGTTTCGGAATGGAGCATTTCATCCGATTGCGCTTCCTGCCGGTTTCAAACCTCCTATCGAGGTGCTCTACCAGTCGTCTGACGGCACCATTTATGCAGGCGGATCGAACGGATTTATGGCCCTCACCTTTAAAAATAATATTCCCAGCTCCAGGTTTTACTCCCTTGAAAACAGCCAGAGCATAGGAGTCTACGGGTTTTGCGAAGACGAGAACAACACACTTTATATAGGAACATTTTTTGGAGGTCTACTGAAGATGCAGGGTGATTCATTGATCAATCTGAGCGCCAGGCTAAAGCTCAACGAAGAAACGTTTTTCACCCTCCGGCACGTGAACGGCAGGATATTTGCTGCCTCTCTGAATGGAGTGCTGGTTCTCGATCTGCGCACAAACAAACTGGAGCGCATCAATGATGAGGACGGTCTTAATTCAGAACTGGTATACTCTATCGAAACCTCACGCGACAAGCGGACCCTGTGGATTGGCACTAACCAGGGCATCAATAAACTTATGCTCGACAAATATCTGGCCACCGGTAAAACAGAAATAAGTTCCTTTGGCAAGCAGGAAGGTTTTGCAGGAGTTGAGTGTAATTCCAATGGCATATGGGAAGATGGTGACGGAAGCTTTTGGTTTGGAACGGTTAACGGGCTCATCCACCATCAGCCATTCAGCTACAGGAAAAATACGGTTCTAAATAAAACACTTCTCCAGGAGATCAAATTAATGAACGAGGATACTGTTCTGAAAGATTCCGCCACGTTATCGCACAAACTCAATACCATTACTTTTTATTACAGGGGTATCTGTCTTACCAATCCCGAAAAGGTGCTTTACCAGCGAAAGCTCGAGGGGCTCGACCAGGACAATGACTGGAGTGAGCCCACGACAGAGAATTACATCAAGTACACTAACCTTCCACCCGGCAGATATACCTTTAAGGTCCGTTCCTGCAACAACGAAGGATTATGGGATCTAAAAGACACAACATTCAGTTTCAGGATCAGCGCGCCCTTCTATTCAACCTGGTGGTTCATCCTGCTGATCGCACTGCTTATGTTCTCACTTATCTATGCTTTTTTCCGTTACAGGCTTTATTATATCAAAAAGAAGCAGCGTGACGAATTTGAACGTAAGGTTGAAATGAGCAAGATCGAGCTCAAAGCCCTGCGTTCGCAGATGAATCCGCATTTTGTATTCAATTCGCTGAATGCAATCCAGCATTATATTTTTAATACCAGGAGCGATGAAGCGATAAAATACCTGAACAAGTTCGCAAGGCTCGTGCGGATCATCTTAAATAACTCAGATAAACCTACTGTGACAGTTGGAGAAGATATAGAAGCTTTAAAACTATATCTTGAACTCGAACAAATGCGCTTTGAGGAGAAATTCGATTATGAGCTCATTATCGACCAAAGTGTGGACCCCGACTATGATATTATGCCTCCCCTGCTTATGCAGCCCTACGTGGAAAACGCCATTTTGCACGGTCTGAATCCCAAGCCGGAAAAAGGAAAATTAACGATCCGTCTTTATTCAGAAAAAAATTTTTTAATTTGCACCATTACCGACAATGGAATAGGTCGTGAAAAAGCGTCGGAAATCAGAAGAACAATGCCTTTCAGGAAACATAAGTCGCTTGGAATGAAAATTACCGAGGACAGGTTGAGGATCCTGAACGACATTAATAATTCGCAGTTGAGCGTTACCATCACCGACCTTAAAGATGAGAACGGGAATGCGCAGGGAACAAGAGTGGAACTGTTTGTGCCACTAACAGGTTAATAAAAAGAAAATGATTAAAACGCTGATCATCGAAGATGAACAAAAAAGCCGCGAGATGCTCGCCGGTTTAATTGAAAAGAATTTTCCTGACCTTCAGATCGTAGGTCTGGGCAAGGACGTTAAAGAAGGGGTGGAGCTGGTACGTAATCTCCGTCCCGACCTTGTGTTCCTCGACATCAGCATGCCCGATGGAAGTGGTTTTGATCTGCTGGAACAGGTAGCGGGACATAAATTTGAACTGATCTTTGCTACGGCCAGCGATGCGCACGCCATCAGGGCCATTAAATACAGTGCCTGCGATTATCTTTTAAAACCCATCGACGTTGATGAACTGCGGACCGCAGTAACCAAAGTGATCAGCAAGAAGAAGGCCATTCCTAATATGGAAAATCTTCAGTTCCTGATCCAGCACCTGAAACGCGCCGACGAGAATTTTCAGAAGATCACGTTGCCTACAGGAAATGCATACGAGATTGTGAACGTAAAAGACATCGTACGCTGTGAAGCCGATGGAAGCTATACGAATTTTCATCTTACCGATAAAAGAAAACTGATGATCAGCGCCGGCCTGAAGCATTATGAAGAATTGTTGCCGGAAAACGATTTTATCCGTGTACATCATCATCATCTCATTAACATGAACCATGTAGTGAGATTTCTAAAGGAGGACGGAGGTTATGCCATTATGAGCGACGGAAGCAAGATCGAGATCTCACGTCGAAAGAAAGAAGCATTCATGGAAAAACTCAATAAGGTCTGAGTTGATCACATTACATACACAGCACCACCAACAGTATCTGATTTAGCTCCTGTTACTGACCTAAGTGTATTAATTTTTCCTTCAAGTCTGAGGTAGCCCAGGAAAGCGAAGATCAGCGCTTCCTTAAAATTAATGATCTCATCTGCCGGAAGAATGATCTCACAGCTTGTTCTTGCGCGCACCCTTTCGATCAGAAAATCGTTGAAAGCGCCACCACCGGTTACCAGGACATTTTTTATTTTCTTTTCATCCAGCTCTTTCGCCAGCACATGAGCTATGTGTTCGGTGCAGGTTGCCAGCAGATCGTTGGATTGCAGGGAGCTCTGGTCAACTAACGGTTGCATGTTTTTTTCAAACCATTCGCGACCTATGGATTTAGCACCCTTTTGAGAAAAATACTCGAAGCTATTAAGTGTGTGAAGCAACTGTTGATCCACTGTTCCCGCTCTCGCCGCTTCACCGCCTGCGTCATAACTTTTTCCGTTCTGTTCGGCAAGATAATTCAGAAGCATATTGGTAACGCATACATCATAGGCGATCCTGCTGTTATTTTCATCAAAAGATATGTTTCCTATTCCACCGAGATTAAGACAGGCCTGGTAATTTCCAAAAAGAAGCTTATCACCTATAGGCACAAGCGGTGCACCCTGTCCCCCATTGGCCACATCAAGACTCCTGAAATCAGCAACAGTAGTAATACCTGTTGTTGCAGCAATAGTGGCGCCACAGCCAATCTGGGTACTGAATCCCATGTGAGGCTGGTGAAAAACAGTATGCCCGTGCGAAGCAATGGCCGAAGGTTGCAGATCCACGCCTTCGCAGAATTCAAGCACTCTTTCACCTATGAACTTACCATACAGCGCGTGGATCGTAAAATATTTTTCAGCGCTGGCATCTTTCAGGCTCGATAACCTTTGTCGCCAGATCTCAGTGTATTCAAGCGTTTTGGCTTTACGGATCGTGAAGTGATATAAGTCACCTTTTTTCTCAAATTCACACAGCGCAAGGTCGAGTCCGTCGAGTGACGTGCCGCTCATGAGGCCCAGCACCGCACCTGGTTTACTGTAATTGGTTTGATCGTTCATTTCCTTGTTTTAACGCGCCCTGGCAGCGAAATTTAGTTTTGCTTCTTCTCGAATTCCTCTATCTTTGCACCGGTTACAAAAATAGTATAAACCTTAAATCATTTTACCATGCATTTCGATTTGTCTGAAGAACATTTGATGATCCAGAAAGCCGCCCGTGAGTTTGCGCAGAACGAACTGAAGCCAGGAGTTATTGAGCGCGATGAGCATCAGAAATTCCCGACAGAACAGATCAAAAAAATGGGCGAACTCGGTTTTTTAGGAATGATGGTGGATCCAAAATACGGCGGTGGAGGAATGGATGCCATTTCTTATGTACTGGCCATGGAAGAGATCTCAAAGATCGATGCCTCCTGCAGCGTGGTGATGAGCGTAAACAATTCGCTTGTATGCTGGGGACTTGAACAATTCGGAACAGAAGAACAAAAACAAAAATACCTGGTGCCTCTTGCCAAAGGAGAAAAGATCGGTGCATTTTGTCTCAGCGAGCCTGAAGCAGGCAGTGATGCCACTTCACAAAGAACTACTGCAGTTGATAAAGGAGATCATTATATACTTAACGGCACCAAGAACTGGATCACTAACGGCAACAGCGCATCAGTATACCTGGTGATAGCTCAAACCAACGTTGAAGCTGGTCACCGCGGAATTAACTGCCTGATCGTCGAAAAAGGAATGCCGGGTTTTACAGTGGGTCCAAAAGAAAATAAAATGGGCATCCGCGCAAGCGATACACATTCACTGATGTTTGATAATGTAAAGGTGCCTAAGGAAAACCGGATCGGTGAAGACGGGTTTGGTTTTAAGTTCGCTATGAAAACACTTAGCGGCGGAAGGATCGGGATCGCCTCACAGGCGCTCGGTATTGCAAGCGGTGCTTATGAACTGGCTCTTGCGTATTCAAAAGAGCGTAAGGCATTTGGAAAAGAGATCAGCAAACACCAGGCTATCCAGTTCAAGCTCGCCGATATGGCAACCAAGATCGAAGCTTCGCGACTGCTTATCTACCAGGCTGCCTGGTTAAAGGATCGTCACCTCCCGATGGATAAAGAAAGCGCTATGGCAAAGGTTTTTGCAAGCGAAACTGCCATGTGGGTCACCACAGAAGCCGTGCAGGTGCATGGTGGTTACGGGTATGTAAAAGAATACCATGTTGAACGACTGATGCGTGATGCGAAGATCACCCAGATATATGAAGGTACGAGCGAAGTGCAGCGCATTGTCATTTCGCGCCAGGTGCTTGCGTAGGCAGGTTCTGAACACTTACTGCATTTGCCTTGTTTTCATGGCTTTGCAGGTCGTATTTCTATAATTTTTTTTAAGAAAATCAATCTTTTTTGATCATTATTTTACTGTAATTTTAATCTTTAGAATTATTGAGTATGAGTGAGTTTGAAGACGATGCGGAGGGATTGAACGATAAGGAATTCGAAGAGAATCTTAAACTTTTTGAAGATATGCTGGCCACAGGCCAGGTGCATTTTTTTGACGCCGACGACATTGAAGAGATCATAGATTATTACCTGCAATGGGTAAATTACGATATGGCCAAAAAAGCCATTGACTATGGTCTTGAACGTTACCCTTTTTCTACCATTATCAAGATCCGTTACGCACAGTATTTATCAAGTCAGCATTATACGCATGAGGCTCTTGCTATTTTAAACGAAGTTGAACAGATAGAACGCAGCAACTTTGAGCTTTATATGGCCCGCGGTTACATCTATAGCCAGATGGGTCTTGGTGAGCAGGCTATCGAGAATTTTAAAAGCGCAATTCCTTTATCAGATCAGAAAGACGAAGTATATGTGGCCTTAGGAGTTGAATTTCTCAATGAAGACAAGCCCGACGACGCTCTATATTACCTGAAAAAAGCACTGAAGCTGAATCCAAAAAATGAAGTGGCCCTTAACGAACTTTCACTTTGTTTTGATCTTACAGGGAAATCCGATGAAGCAATTTCGTTTTTCGAACAGTATATCGATAATCATCCTTACAGTTATTTTGCCTGGTTTAACCTGGGAATCGGTTATGGACGGGTGGGTTTATTCGAAAAGGCCATCGAGGCTTATGATTACGCCATTGCCATCAATGAGCAGTTCAGTTCTGCTTATTTCAACAAGGCCAATTCACTGGCCCAGCTAAATAAGTTTGAAGAAGCCATAGAGGTATACAAAGAAACTTTTAAATACGAAGAGCACGAATCAACCACTTTTTATTACATCGGCGAATGTTACGAAAACCTCAACAGGTTTGAGGAAGCGCTGGTTAATTACAATAAGTGCGTGAAGCTCGATCCCGCCAATGCTGATGCCTGGCTGGGTATCGGGGTGGTGCTCGATGCGCTTAACCGTTTAACGGAAGGCGTGCATTACATTAAAAAAGCGCTGGAGATCAATCCCAATGAACCTGAGTACTGGTATGTTTTTGCCGAGATCCAGGAAAAGCTTGGTTTTGTGGAAGAGGCCGCAATGGCTTACCAGAGAGTGATAGAACTCGATTATCCTGATTATGATGTGTGGCTCGATTATTCGAAGCTGCTGCACCAGGGCGGATATCTCGACGATGCCATCTTTAATCTGAACGAAGGGATCAAAAAATTCCCTGATGTTCCTGAGCTTTATTACCGCATGGGTGTGCTCCTTATTGAAAAACAACAGAAGAAGGAGTCATTGCATTTTTTTGCAAGGGCAATGGACCTGGACTTCACAAAACACCAGGAGATCTTCGATTATGCCCCTGTTTTACAAAATGACGCGGAAATTATGGCATTAATTTCTACTTTTAAATCCTGATATGACAAACAAATACACTTTCGATCTGTCGCATTTACCTGAGCGTACTTCAAAACCCCGCACCGATGGGGTAACGATGGTGATGGATAAAGGAATAAGCCTTCGCCATGCGCAGGACTTCATCAGTAACTCCGCTGACTTCGTAGATTACGTGAAGCTGGGGTTCGGAACATCGATGATCTCGCGCAATGTGAAGGAAAAGGTGAAATTATACCGCGACGCGGGATTAAAAGTGTTTGTAGGAGGTACTTTATTTGAAGCCTTTGTGGTGCGTAACCAGTTTGATGATTACGTAAAGTATATTACAGACCTTGGATGCGATAGCGCCGAAGTGAGTGACGGTAGCATTACCATCGACCACGAGAAGAAAATGGATTACATCAACAAGCTTTCCAAAAATTATACTGTTCTCAGCGAAGTTGGCAGCAAGGAAGAGGGTATCATAATCCATCCCCAGCGCTGGATCAGCATGATGCAGAGCGAACTGGAAGCTGGCGCGCATAAAGTGATCGCTGAAGCCAGGGAAAGTGGTACAGTGGGCATCTTTCACAAGGACGGAAGCGCGCACACTATGCTCATTAACCGCATCGTTCATAAAGTGAAGCTCGAAAATATCATCTGGGAAACTCCGCAAAAAAGTCAGCAGGTATATTTCCTTAAAATGTTTGGAAGCAACTGTAACCTGGGGAACATTGGAGTTGAAGAGGTCATTCCACTCGAAACATTACGTCTTGGTCTCAGGGGAGATACTTTCTTTTCGTTCTTACCTGCCACAATGAAACATCCCATCTGATGAAAGAGATCACTCCCGCGGAGCTAAAAAAAATGATCGACGACAAAAGCGATTTCCAGCTGATAGACGTTCGCGAAGAATACGAATTTGAAGAAATGAACCTCAACGGCACTCTTATTCCAATGGGTGAAGTGCTTGAGCGGGTAAATGAGATCGACAGGAATCGCCCCGTGGTGATGCATTGTCGCAGCGGGAAACGCAGCGCCTCAGTCATTAATGCGCTCGAAAATCAGCACGGTTTCACCAACCTTTTTAATCTCAAAGGTGGCATTCTCGCCTACGCCGACGAAATCGGTCTATAACAACACACACAAACATGATAGAATTATTTAAGCACATCCTGCATCTTGATTTCGACTGGCTTTTCGCTAACTACGGAACCGCCATTTACACTGTTTTATTTTTAGTGATCTTTATTGAAACAGGTTTAGTGGCCATGCCATTTTTGCCTGGCGACTCGTTGTTATTTACCGCCGGTCTTTTTGCCCGTTCGGGACATCTTAATATGTCATACCTGCTTATCCTTCTTTTTGTAGCAGCGGTGCTCGGCGACAACTGTAACTACTGGATCGGCCGCAAGATCGGCTTAAAAGTATTCAGCCTGAGTTTCAAAGGTCGTCCTTTGGTAAAAAAAGAATACCTCGATAAAACACATTTCTTTTTTGAGAAACACGGAACCAAGGCCATCATCATGGCGCGTTTTGTTCCGATCGTAAGAACCTTCGCTCCTTTTGCAGCGGGCGTGGCAGAAATGACCTACAGGCGTTTTCTCTCTTTTGATATTCTGGGCGGCGCATTATGGATCGGAAGTCTGACAACAGCAGGTTACCTGTTGGGAGAAGTAGAGATCATCCGCAAACATATCGACCTGGTGTGTTTGGGAATTATTTTCCTTTCTATTCTTCCTATCATAGTAAGTTATTTTACAGCGAAGAAGAATAAGGTAGAGGGGGTGTAATTAATTGGACTAAGCTTACCAACTATCGATGAAGTATTAGGCTACGTACTTTTTTGGCATTTCATCATAAGTTCTTCCATCCAAAACTCTACCGGTCTTTCCTTTTCGTACTCCTCCCCACTGCTTAAAGAAAAAAGGCACCTTGGCCTTTCCACATTGATTTTTTAAATCAATTACCCACTCCTTCTTCATCGATCGGGATTTAGGTCCAGATTCTCCACCAACAATTACCCAGTCAATTCCCTTTAAATTTAAACTAGGTAAAGGGCCTAATAGAGGTTCGAGGGACAAAAATTTCGTTCGAGCGCCGGTTTCTCGCAAAAAATCGATACGATCGGTAACCCTTCCATCTTCAACCGATACACCCATCCAAATGTTAGAAGTCCATTTTAAAAACTTCTCATATTTTGCCAGAATATCACCACGCTTCGTCAGAATTTGATAGGTGTGCTGCGGAGTTTCATTCATCACCTTGAATACTTTTTTTACGTATGCCAATGGAACATCTTTGTGAAACAAATCACTCATTGAATTTACAAATACAAGTTTTGGCTTCTTCCATGTATATGGTACAATTAAAGAATCAGGGTGAATTGCAAGTTGGAAGTTGTTTTTATATTTTTACACGCCCATTGCATGTAGTCGTCGGGACATTATTTCCGCGTAACAAAACTTACAGCCAGCTGTCAGTTTATTGCATCCTGTGGTTGGATTCCAGGTCATTTCCGTCCACTCGATCGAAGATTGAGCCATCTGTTTAAGTTTTGTATTCTATCCTTTTATTGTTTTTATAAACATTATCGTAGGTAACTAAAGGTGATGTGCCTTCATATTTCACGGATCCCGCCCTTTTCATTGCTTTTAAGCATTCTGCAGCGTGATTACCGATATGCCCCTCCGCTAGGACGTAGTTAAACAAGTCAAAGTTACTTGTAATCTCCTTGTTCAAAATCTTAGCTTTCACATCCTCCTTAAACTTTTCAATTTTCGTAAGTTTTTTTCCTGCGAAAATGTCCAACTGGTTCTTTTGTGCGTCGTCGTCAATATCAAAGTTAGCCTCACCGTTTGTTTCATTCCTCTTCCAAGCAATGGTTAAGAATTTATCCACCGCCCGAGGATGAGATGCTCCAAAAATTATTCCATGAATATTTGCGCCTTTTTTAATTGAAAAGGGATAGAGCTTTAATTTTGTGCGCAATGGCAGCTTCTTCCTTAATTGATCAATGATATTCCTATGAATGAACTTATATGGGTCTTTTTTCGCGGCTTCCATGTCAATATCCAAGTGCATTTTAAACTCTCTGCTTTCACCAAATCGCCAAAAGTATGAAGCGGAAACGAAATAAAGAAAATCAGTCGTTGAAGTCTTTTCGAGTTCAAGAAAATACTTGTCTGATAAAAACTTTATTCCATTTTGATCTAAATAAACTAAAGAAGGGTATTGTTTAATTAACGGAAGAAGCTTTGGAAATAATGTTTCAAAATCCTCATTATAAAAGTGTATTTCAATCGCACTTCTAACGTTTTTGTTTGCCTCTAAATAACTGTCGCAAGCTTTTTTCAGTAGTTCAAACTTTCTTTGCTCGGTCTTGTTCGGTTCAAATTCATTCAAGAAAAGTCTAATTTTTGTTTTCTTTTGATAAATATGGCCGATCTGCTCTTTGATTTTGTCGAGAATCCGAATTGGGCTGCCTGGTACGTTGTTTTTGTCATAACCCGTTCCGCCAAAGAAGTCAAAAATGCAAAGCGGTGACATACCTGGCAAAATAAAGGTCGGTAGCCATGCCTGAGCGTAGTCTTCGAAGATTTCCAGCTTAGCTATCGTACTCTCTTCAAATGGTTCGTCATGTAAATCTTTATATCCCATTTCACAATTTTTTCCGCAGGATTAAGTAAACATAAAACTATAAATATATGTTGCGTCTTGAACATAAATCGTTTAGCTAACAACGAATAATTCAAAGTCTGCCTCCAAATTTTTCTCACCCCTGGTTCAGTGACCTTTGTCCTAAATTTTTGCTTTAGCAAAAATCCTAAGTGGTCCCTTTCCCTTAGTGGCTTCTTAGTGCGCTCAGTGCCTTAGTGGTTAAAAAAACGCGCTCTTAGCTATTCGCCATCTTCTTCTCCCTCTTCAACTCCGTAATCTCCACTTTCAGACTCCTCAGCATATTCATAATGCTATCAAGATTGAGTTCGTCCTCTTTATACTGACTCATATTAATACTGCAGGTATATTCCCAGATCTCAAGAATATCCTCTGCTTTTACTTTAAAAGGCTGGTATAATTTATTATCGGAATGCAATTCGAACGTGGCTTCTTTTTTATTGTAAGCCATAATGCGCTTATAGGTAAGACCGTCATCCTTGGTAACTACCACATAGGTCTGACCGAATTTTACCTCATCAAATTTTTCGAGGTACTTCCCTATCACAAACGATCCTTCACGGATGGGAGGCATACTATCTCCTTTAATAGGAAACGCGCGATGCTTTCCTGACGGAAGAAAAGGCAAACGCATTTTTGGCAGTTTTTCAATGTATTCAGGATCGGCATAACCGCGGGTATAACCAGCAGACGCTTTTAATGGAATGAGCTCCACCATGTCATTTCCTTCATTATCGAGCAAAATGGGAAACAGGATCCGGTTCTTGCCGACCTTCATCAAACCATCGAGGTTGGTTTTTTTCAGGTCACCCCTTACCAATGCATCAATGGCAATATGAAAAAACTCCGAAAGCCTTATCAGCAGCTCGATGGGAGGCTCGTTCCTGGCTTCCTCATAACCGCCAATACGCGCGCGGGTAACACTTAATTCATCGGCCAGCTGTTCCTGCGAGAGACCTTTAAGCTGACGTAAAAAACGGATATTGGATGAAATTTTGCTCATTGCTACAATTTATAGTGCTAAATTACTATTATTTGTAGTTAATTGCAAGGGCTAGTTTTCAAAAAACAGGTGTCAATAACCTCAATTAATATTTTATTTATATTGCCTGTATGAAACACCCGATTTCAATCATTCTATTGCTTTTTTGCATTCAATTGTGCAAGTCCCAGACAGATACGATCTTCATAAACGAGAAAGTCTTTATTCCCTGCAAGATCATGAACGTTACACTGGGAACTATTGAATATTCTGACAGTAAAAACAGCGCAGCCACGGTTAACGTTGATCAGATCAAATACTATTCCGTAAACGGTACAAGAATTACCGGAAATTATTCCCGAGAGGTATCCCCTGTCATTAAAGGCACCAATGATGATCTAAAAGCTGAAATCAACTACATGAAAAAATGCCTGCGGCGCGGGCACCAGGAGTACAACAATGGTCTGGTGGCTGCCACATTCGGCATATTGGTAACAAGTGCCGGCCTCGTAATAAAAAATGATGGTAACGACACTGCTGACGTCGTTATAGGGCTGGGCAGCGTGGTGACTTTCATCGGCGCTGTTTTAATGATCGACTCCCACAAATGGCAAAACCGCGCAGGTTTGGGCATTTCAGCAAAATCAAACGGAGTAGCGCTGAGTTACCAGTTCAAGTAAATTTTTCGCGGGATGCCGACACTCCTTTGTGAAAAAAAGAGCCTTATTTGTGCAAGCGCTTGTGGTGAGCTCATCGGACCAGGTGGAAGCAAGCTTATTTTCCTTAGTTAACTCTTTTTGGTGACTCGACTACACAAATGAACTCAGTAGTTGAGAGAACCGGAATGCAGGAAATGACCCCACACCCAGTTTTTCGCAGCGCGAAAAAACTATGTATTACTTTTATCTTGTATTATAATATTCCTATGTAACTATGTGAACTATGTAGTTAAAAACAAACCGCACACTCTACCTAAATGGTAAAAATATCCTGTGTTTTCTTGCCCACAGGTTTGCCACCACAGATAGTATACATCTCCTTTAAAATGGTTTTGAGTTCCACATCCGTACAAGGCTTTATATAAATTCCCGCAACACCGAGGTCACGACACCTCAGAGTATGGTCTTCCCCCCGTGATGTATTAAGGATGAAGATCGGTACTTCCTTCAGCAGATCATTATTCTTAATTTCTGTCAAAGCGCTTAACCCGTCCATCACCGGCATATTAATATCGAGGATCACTGCGTCGGCTTGTGCCTCCCTGTTATTGCGATAAACTCCTTTATTCGACAAAAGGTCAATAAGCTGGATTCCATTGTACACAGAAGTATACTCAATAGTGATATCTATAGCTTTAATGGCGTCTACGATCATATTCTGATCCTCAGGATCGTCGTCGCAGATGATAAAGGAAAATTTGTTGGCTTGATTTAACATAACATGAGTTTTCTCGCAGGATGATCACTGAAGTACAGTGGAAAAAACTCTGTTGTAAAAAGGGTTTCTTAGATATACCAGAAGATGATTTTATGAGCTTTTTAAAATTCTGTATTTTCGATTTTTACAGATCAACTGATCTTTTGCATCGATAACATATAACAACAAATGATGTGCCTGCAAGCTCCCTGAGAATTGATCGCCAGCAGCCAGGGAAAATAAGCCAGATTAAAAAGAGTCACACGTTTTTTAAGAAAGAGGGATATTAATTCCCCACATTAATATTATTGGGCGTACATCTGTTATGCTGTATGTGTTCTTTCATAAAGCATGCTTTCCTCAGTTGACATTGTTCTTTGAGAATATAGGTAAATATATGTCTCTCTTAGTGTAATCTTAGTGGTCTTAGTGTCTTAGTGGTAAGCGCCGCAGGCATACGTCAGCGCCGCCGACATCTATAAACACTACTTACATACCTGTGTCCCGGCAAACATCAGAAGGCGTAGTTGTTCCTTTTTTTGTTTCTTCGTACAAAGCATGCGAAGTATGGTTTTCTCAGTGATCTACTTCCGTGAGCACAAAGTAAGTATCTCTTAGTGAATCTTAGTGGGCTTAGTGTCTTAGTGGTAAGCGCCGCAGGCATACATCAGCGCCGCAGGCTTCATCCCTCACTGATTTTTTCATCGCTTTCGCCTAAAGCCGATTGTACCAGTGGCAAATAAACATTAAAGGTGCTTCCCTTACCAGGTGCACTGTTGGCGAGGATAAATCCGTTATGATTTTGCAGCACCTTCCGGCAGATGGCAAGTCCTACACCTGTACCTTCAAATGATCCTTTGGAATGCAGGCGTTGAAATAATTCAAATATTTTCGATTCATACTTTTGCTCAAAGCCTATCCCATTATCGGTCACGCTTATTTTCCAGTATGGGATATTCTCCAGCACCTTATCTTCGGGCAATTCGTGTGTTGGCGCTATTGCAGCAGTAACGATCACTTTTGGCACTACATCCGGAAAACTGTATTTAATTGCGTTTGAGAACAGGTTAGTAAAAAGCTGTTCCATCTGGTAGGGAATTAACGGCAGGGTGGGCAGATCTGAAAAAGTAATTTCGGGTGTTCTTGTAGCATAACCTTCGTTAATCCTGTCCTTCACACTGGTAAGTAGGTGATGCAAGTTGCACTCTTCAAACTGGTACTTGTCGGTGCTCACTTTCGAATAATTCAATAACGCGTCCAGCAGGTTTTTCATATGCAAAGCTGACGCACAGATCCGGTCAAGGTCACCCCGCGACTTCACATCCAGGGCCTCTGCCTGCAGTGCTATTCTGCCGGAAAACATCTGCACCTTGCGCAATGGCTCCTGGAGGTCATGTGAGGCTATATAATTAAACGATACCAGCTCCGCATTAGAGTCCAGCAATTGTTTGTTCTTTCTTTCGATCTTCCTGAATTGCTGCTCCAGCTGTTTCTTGGTTTGTTGCAGATTCCGGGTAACGCTGGTAACCTGTGTAATATCCCTGGCCACAACTACAATACCTTTTACTTTTTTGTCAATGATCAGCGGTTTAAAATAAGCATCGAACACCGACTCCTGGGAGTTGATCCATACGGTCTCGGTCTGATGAATAACTGCCCCCTCCAGCACGTTTTCAAGTAGTTTCTGGTACGAGCCCCCTGCTAATTCCGGGAAAACATCGAGCAGCGATTTTCCTAAGATCTCTTCCGGCTGAAGTCCGAAACAAACCGCACCCGTTTTATTAATACTGGTAATTACTAATTGCTGATCAAGCGAGGCAAGAACTTCTTCCGACGAATCGAAAATAGAGCTCAGGAAAACCTTCGCCTCATTTACCTTGCTTTCAAGCTCGATTGTAAAATTCCGCTGCTCATGAACATCGGTTGTGGTGCCGACCCACATAGTAATATTACCTTCTTCATCATATTGCGCTGCCGCCCGCGATAAATGCCACCTATAGATCCCTTTATGATTTATAAGCCGGTGCTCTGTCTCAAATACCATTCCTGTTTCCACACAATGCTGCCACACCCGCTCGGTGTCTGTCCGATCCTCTGTATGCAATAATTGCATCCAGCCCTTCCCTTTTAGTTCTTCAGCAGACAAAAAAGAATACTCAAACCACTTCTTATTAAAATAATCAAAATCGCCGTTTGGCGCCGCTGTCCACACCTTTTGGGGAACAGTGTCTCCCATAAAACGGAACTTATCAATACTTCTCTGGATGATCTTCGATTCGATCAATTGCTCTTCCTGGTCAATGATCTGCTTTTTATAGCTCAGTACCTCAGTTTCTTTTTGGCGCTTATCTGAAAGATCCTTGATAAGGATCCCTATACCATGAAACCGGGGATAAAGACTACTAAGTGAAATTTCGACATAGATCTTTCTTTCCTTGAATTCAAGGACTATTTCTCCAGAGCTGTTGCCGGAAAAAGCGTCCCGGAATAATTTTTCAAATACGTATTTATGCTGCTTCTCAACGATAGAAATGAAATCCATTCCCACAATTGAAGAATTGTTTGAAGCCAGTAATTTTTCGAAAGCCGGGTTGGCATAAACGATCACACCATTCTCCGAAACATTTAAAGCACCTTCAGGAAAATTTTCTACCAGTACCCTGTAAACAAAATCAGAACTTTCGAGGCTAAAAATGTTGGCATGGCCATCCTTATTGATGGCTAACGCATCTACGCCGCCGTTACGAATTGCTTCTATCAGGTCCTTGTATTCCTCGACCTCTTCTTTTAATTGCAGATTCTCTGCAAGAAGGTCTTTTTGCAGAACACTCATCCAGGCTCTTTTATTGCTAAAACATTTAACACCCGTGATCGATTGGAGAGATCACCCATCAGTTTTTTCAAAGGAGCCGGAGCTCTTTTTATCAATGTTGGACTTGCGATAATATCATTCTCAAACATTGATTCCGGGAACTTATGGATGTCAATGATCTCCAGTTTATAACGGCCTATGAGGTATTTGTCACATATTTCTTTGATATTTGCAATTGCCTTTGTCGATCCCACAGACATTCCTGTGACAAACAAAAGGAGATCATATATTTCGTAACCAAGCTCTTGTTTAATTTTTTCCATTTGTTGATTTAATTTCTTTAAAACTTGTAAAATCCAGAGCCACCAGCACTTTCTCCGTATTCGAAAGGTCGCCTATTATCTTCCTTACCGGTTTCGGCATTTTTCGGACCAGGGTCGGGATTGCCAGTATCTGGTCACGCTCAGCAAAACCCGGGTTCTGATGCAGATCAATAATTTCGATCTTATACTGCATTTCGAGATGTTCAGCGCAGTACCTGTTCAGGTTCTCGATGGCCATTCTTGATTTAGTGGTATTTCCGGCAACATATAAGGTGAGCTGCCATATAACTGTCTTAGTTGGCATTTTGATTTTTTTTCTTCGGGTTGGTCGTTTTCTTTGCACCTAATTTTATCGGAAGCTGCACCAGCTCCTTCGAATGGTGACGCATTTTTTCCGACTCCGATTCAAACTGGATCTTCAGCGCCTCGATCTTAGCTTCCATAATTTTTTTCCTTCTCGAAAGTTCCCGTTCCGTTTTATCGCGTTCAGCCCTGATGTTCAAATTATCTGCATTTTTGGTCTTCCTATATTTAAGTCGTTCCGACCCGGTTAATACACCCTGCGGCCCTACTTCAACGTTGAGCAGTTTTAATCCTCCATCAGTAAGAATAAACTCACGCACCTGGTTGGAGTGCCCCATTCCCCTTGACTTAAGGATATAAATTCCCCGGTTTCTTTCTCCAACACCTTCCACATCCCTCACATTTATCCACGTATCTACAAGAGAAGAAACCGATTCTTCTGTGAGTTCATTGGTGTTACTTATATTTTGCTGCGTAAGCGAGGTAAACAGTGCAGTAATATTGTTGAGTTTTAAAAGGTCGATCAGTCGTACGAGTATCGACCTCACTTCGCCGATAGTACCCACACTAATCAGGTTACTTATCGGATCAATGATCACGCAGTCGGGTTTAAACTCCCGCACCAGTTTATTTAATTTTAAAAGGTGCATCTCCAGACCATGCAGGGTTGGGCGGCTCGAATGGATCTGCAAGCTTCCATTATCTACATACTGTCGTAAGTTTATATCAACCGACTCCATATTCCTGATCAATTGATTAGGAGATTCCTCAAAAGCAAAATACAGTACTTTATCTTTTCTGCGACAACTCTCCTGGACAAAATAACTTGCCAGCGTTGTTTTTGCAGTACCGGCGGTACCAGAGATCAGAATACTGCTTCCCTTGAAGTAACCACCAAGATTAAACATGTCGTTAAGCCCGTCAATTCCCGTAGGCACGATCTTCCCTGAAACCATATGCTCCAGACGAAGAGATGTTATCGGTAAAACAGATACCCCAGTTTCATCTATGAGGAACGGATACTCATTGGTTCCATGTGTTGATCCACGATATTTTACGATCCGGAGCCTGCGTGTTGAAATTTGTTCTATTACCCGGAAGTCGAGAAGGATCACGCAATCAGAAACATATTCTTCCAGTCCTTGTCTTGTAAGCGTGTTTTCACCGCGCTCTCCGGTAATTATGGTGGTAACACCTTTCTTCTTAAGCCAATTGAACAGCCTGCGGATCTCTGACCTTAAAACTGATTCATTTACAATGCCGGAGAAAAGCGATTCAATAGTATCTAATAAAACACGCTTGGCACCAATGCTGTCAATGGCGTGTTCCAGCCTGATAAAAAGTCCTTCCAGGTCAAACTCACCGGTTTCCTCAATTTCAGATCTTTCAATTTTTACGTGGTCAACCCGCAGCATCTTATTGGCTATTAACTTATGGAGATCAATTCCCAGAGAGCTTACATTTTTAGTAAGATCTTCCAGGGGCTCTTCAAAGCTCATTATCACTCCTGGTTCATTGTATTCACTTATTCCCTTAATAATAAATTGAACACCCATAAGCGTTTTGCCACAACCAGGGCTCCCGCAAATTAACGTGGATCTGCTTGTCGGCAAACCTCCTTCTGTAATTTCATCCAGACCGTCGATGCCGGTGGGGCATTTTTGCAGATCGTGACCTTTGACGATATTTTTTTTTGGCGTTTTTATTTTCATAGTTGAAATTTCTATTTATGTGTAATATTGAATCTCCAGCTGAGGGAGCCCTTTTTCACGGTGTAAAGTTGAGATCAAACAGCGTCGCTAACATTACACCCAGATACCTAAATGTTACACAAATCACATATTTGAATTGATTTTAACCCTATGAAGGAAATGAATGTGGGATTTATGTAAGAATAGAATTGTATTGTATAATACATTAGATAAGTCCGCACCGACCTTTGCTGCTAAGCTGGAAGTTCCTGCGATGAGAATTAATCCTGAAAAATGTCAAACAATAATCTCGCCGAAAAATCGGGCTATGCCCGCAGCCTCATAGAAGCAAGCCTGGATCCATTGATCACCATCAACACGGATGGTAAGATCATGGATATGAATAACGCTCTCACAAAAATCACAGGCCTGAGCAGGGCGAGTCTAACGGGCACCGACTTCCTGGATTATTTCACGGAACCCGAAAGGGCGCGACAAGTGTACCGGAAGGTCTTTGCAAAAGGATCTGTGGCAGATGCACCTCTCACTCTCAGACATAAGAACAAGAAATTAACTGATGTTTTACTGAACGGGTCGGTTTACAAGGATGACCTCGACCAGGTTCTGGGTGTGGTGATGGTTGCGCGGGATGTTACCTCCCAGAAAAAAATTTCCTCAGAGCTTACAGACGCAAAAATATTTGCAGAATTAA
>CBIHOL010000071.1:0-23684 GCA_966211905.1 uncultured bacterium | reverse complement strand
ACACGCAGGGCTTGGCTCTTTTGCCCGCCGCAAGAAGGGGATGCCCAAGTTGGGCATCCCGGCCCGGTACGGCGGGCAAAAAGCCGGAGCGAAGCGGAGCCCATAGTGGCCCGCCCCCGAAGCAGAGGGCGTGTTAGGGAATTCGGAACGCCCTCTGATTCGGGGGGCGCCCAAAAAAAACAGACACGGAAAATTCAGACTCTTCAAATGACCATTTTTCTATATTTGCTCTGACCTGGCGACTGCGCCTGAGAAGCAAGATAAAAGATGATATGAGAAAAGTTATTGCAGCATTTAATCTGACGATTGATGGAAACTGTGATCATACTGCCGGTGTGCCCGACGAAGAAGTTCATCAGCATTACACAGATCTTCTGGCTGGGGGCGATGTTATTTTATACGGGCGCAAAACATATGAGCTGATGCAATTCTGGCAGCCCATGGTGAAAAACCCCAGCGGCAAAAAAGCAATGGATGATTTTGCCAAAGCAATTGATAAGATCCCCAAAATTATTTTTTCTCATCATTTGAAAGAAACAGGGTGGGACAGCGCAAAGCTGGCAGAGAAATCTCTTGCAGAAACGGTTGCCACATTAAAAGAAGAAGCGGGTCGCGATATTTTTGTCGGCAGCCGCAGCCTGATAGTGCAACTCACCAACCTGAATTTAATTGATGAGTACCAGTTTTGTATTCAACCTGTGATTGCGGGAAAAGGTCTGTCGTTATTTGAAAATTCAGATGATAGGATAGTTTTGAAATTGA
This sequence comes from uncultured bacterium, assembly GCA_966211905.1. GTDB lineage: Bacteria > Bacteroidota > Bacteroidia > B-17B0 > Aurantibacillaceae > Aurantibacillus. The sequence continues at coordinate 22,922 of CBIHOL010000071.1, read as the reverse complement.
TCAGAACCCAGACGTTCAGCGGTGGTGCCGTGATCCATTATTATAAACGCAACTAATACTCTTTTAATTATCCCGCATGTATAGCTTCCCATACTTTAAAGAAAAAGACAAACAAACTATTTTAGATTTTATTGAAGAAAACCCGTTTGCTTTTGTGACTGGAAGTTTTTTATCGGGCGAACAGGTGGCAACGCAGATCCCGATGTTGCTTGAAGAAAGAAATGGTGAATTGTTCCTGCAGGGACATATTATGAGAAATACTGACCACCATAAGGCCTTTGCAGAGAATCCGAATGCTCTGCTTGTATTCACTGGTCCCAGCGCTTACGTAAGTGCATCGTGGTATAAAAATCCCCAGATGGGCTCAACGTGGAATTATATGAGTGTTCATATAAGCGGGCAGATGAAGTTCATGTCCCCTGAAGAATTGATCGGGTTAATGCGAAAACTCACTTTAAAATTCGAAAACGGAAATGAGGCGTCGCTGACTATTTACGATAATCTTCCGGATAGTTTTTTAAGCAGGATGATGCCTGCCATTATAGGTTTTGAGATGAGGGCCGACAAAATTGAAAACACTTTTAAGCTGAGTCAGAACAGGGATCAGGAGAGCTACCTCACTATTATTTCTAAACTGGAAGAGCGGGGTGGTAGCAGTGCCTTAGTAGCCGCAGAAATGAAAAAAAGAGCGGTCGCCTTATTTCCACCTGGGGCTGAATGGGACGGGTCAAAATTTGATTCGTGATGAGATTGTTTTAGTTACATTAGTATCTATAATCTAAAGGTCAAAACGTTATGATGGATCTGATCACAAACATGGTTCGCGAAAATGCGGACATCTCAGTGCAGCAATCACACAAAGCGATTGAAGCTGTGCTTGCTTATGTTATTCATGAGTGCGGAGAGCATGGTAAAGCGGTTAATTCGGCAATTCTTAACAGTAATGGAGGTACGGGTGGCAACACGGGAATTGAAGGTTTAGAAATTTTGAACCTCTACAGGAAAAAATATGGTGCAGTTTCGGACAAGCTAAAGGCCACAAATGTTTGAAGGGTTTTAACCTACTGCAATGGCAAAAAGTGAGCTTTTAAGAATGGACAATGTGGGCATCGTGGTAGAATCCCTTGATGCTGCTATTCCTTTTTTTGAAGAGCTTGGATTGAAGCTGGAGGGTCGCGCGAACGTGGAAGGCACATGGGCAGGAAAAGTTACGGGTTTGGGAAACCAGAATGTTGAGATTGCAATGATGGTGACCCCTGATGGTCACAGCAAGCTGGAGCTTTCGAGGTTCATCAGTCCGGAGGTAGTTGCAGATAACAGGAAAAGTCCTGTAAATGCACTAGGTTACCTGCGTGTTATGTTTGCCGTTTCCGATCTCGATGAACTTTTAATAAGGCTTAATAAACGTGGTGCTAAGCTTGTAGGTGAAGTGGTTAACTATGAAGGAATATATAAGCTCTGTTACATTCGCGGTCCGGAAGGAATTCTGATAGGGTTGGCGGAACAGCTTGGAACGAAAAATGTATTTTAAAAGATAGATAAAAGCAAAAATCATTAATGATTTTAAATTCGAAGGTTCAAGGGTTCAAAGGTTCAAGGGTTTCCGCCGGAGGCGGTCCCGATAGCTATCGGGACGCCCTCGGTATCATCGGATGGCGGGCAAGGGTTCAAAGTTTAATCGCGATAACCATCGGGATGTTCAATGTAACTTCAATCTTTCGCCTGGAACATGGAACCTGGAATCTGAAACCTGAAAGATGAAACCCGATCTCCAGTCCCGTCTAGAAAATACCGCTGCGATCCTGTTCCCTTTGCAGGCAACAGATTTTGATGAGCTTTACGCCGTGGCTTCCGACCCTAAGATCTGGGAGCAACATCCAAATAAAGACCGCTGGAAAAAAGAAGTATTCACTACATTTTTTGAAGGTGCGTTGCAAAGTGGCGGAGCATTTAAAGTAGTGGAGAAAGCTACCGGCAATGTTGTGGGCTGCACCCGGTTTTATGATTTTAACGACACAGAAAGCAGCATTCACATAGGGTATACGTTTTACGGCACGCGATACTGGGGAACGGGAATTAATCATTCAGTAAAAAAACTAATGCTCGATTACATTTTTAAGTTCGTGACCATTGTGTATTTTCATATTGGTGCTGTAAATATCCGGTCGCAGGTTTCTTTGAGCCGGCTTGGAGCCAGAAAAGTTAAAGAGCTGGAGGTGGCTTATTTTGGAGAAGCGCCAAAGCTGAACTATGTTTATTGTTTAACCAGGGACGAATGGGTAGCTCAGCATCACAATAGTAGTGAAGTCTAAATAACGTTGTTGTAACCGTAAGTACACTGTCGATCAGCGTTAATCTGCGCAAAAACGTATGATACCGAAATGATCTGCGATAAATCTGCGGGAAACAGAACGTGACCCTTCCCGCAGATTTACACCGATTACGCGCGGATCATCGCAGATGACTGACAATATAACGAATGATACTTTGCACCTACAACCGCGATAACTTTCGGATTTTCACGATGCTCAGTTAACCGCCCCGGGCCCGGCTATTACTTTGTTGCGATTCAACCAGATAAACCTCTGTCTAAAATGTACTAACTTAGGGATAACTATGTAACCATAAATGAAACTCTCTCCCAAAACGCAAAAGATATATTCACAAATAGATAAAAACACAAAGCTTGGCGACCTTCGCAAATTAGCGAAAGACATTAAGAAGGATCACGTGCTGGCCGTGGAACTTTGGTCCACCGTAGAATTTCTGCCCCGGCAGCTGGCCATCCTGATCATGGATCCGAAGCTTCTCAGCAAAGAAGTAATTGATCAGCTTGAAGCTGATATTAATACACATGGATCCGATGAGCGTCTTCAATTGATTGACTGGTTGCTGGCTAATCAATTCTCCAAAGACAAAAAGACAATTGCCCTAATGTTATCGTGGAAAGATGATCCCTCAGTTCTTAAACGAAGACTTTTTTGGTATTACCAGGGACGCCTGCGTTGGGTTGGTCAGACTCCTCCATCTAACAGCGAAGAGCTTCTTGCTGACATTGAAAAACACATGAAGAATGAGAAGCCGGAAGTTCAATGGGCGATGAACTTTACTGCTGCTCAAATTGGGATCTTCCAGCCGGAGCTTCGAAAAAGATGTATTGCTCTTGGAGAGAAGATCGGCCTTTATAAAGATGAAGTGGTGGCCAGGGGCTGCACGCCCAGCTATCTTCCGGAATTAATTTCGATCCAGGTGAAGAAACTGAAGAAGTAAACTTTATAAAACGTTCAGGCATGTACCCTGTGCAACCGGATTTACTCTAACCCTTGCTATCTGTTTATTCTCTCACGGGGATTTTATGAATTTGATACGATATGATTTCGTTCCCTGACTCGCATTTATGATATATATCCCTGGAGAAAATTCTTCAATACAAATTGGTGAATCAGCTGTGTAGCCTTTAATTAATTTGACAGATTGTCCTACACTGTTAATGATCTGAACGTATGTTTCCGCAGCTGGCATCCCCTGCAACGTAATTACCCCGGTTGCGGGGTTTGGAAATACAGCAACAGGAGCGTCGGGCAAAACAGTTTCCTTCAAGTTCACAGGCAATGGTTCAGTGATCTTACTAATAAACATTTTAAGACCGCCGTGGTGAGGTGAAGGTTCGCCGAAAAAGATATTACCGTTGAAAGTGCCGGCCATATACAAATTTCCATTATTTTTATGCACACTGGCTCCGTATCCGACTCCATTGCTGTCGCAGCCGGCGTCCATAGCCCAACGACAACTCCCGTCAATATCAAAGCATGCTAAAAATGGTTCATCTGTCCCGGGATAATTATAAGTAAGGGTGTTTGCACTTAAAAGAGAGCAAGTGTTATCGACACTAAAATCAGATTTAAATGCCCCTGTAACGAACAGATCTTCTTTATGCGCAAAAATATTTTGTAGACTTACTGCCTGGGTACTGCCTAGTTTCTTAACCCAAACTGGATTTCCCGAAGGGTAGAACTTGAGAATAAATGCATCTGAATTGCCTGTCGGGGATATTGTGTAACCTGCATACGTGAACGGTTTATCAAATTGCCCGCCCACATACACAAATCCCCACTGGTCAGTTGCTATCTGCGTACAGTATGGTGAATAAGGGTCGCTTACTCGTTTTAACCACGAAACATTTCCAAATGCATCGATTTTGGCTATAAATCCAGAATAATCAAGGTTACCGGTAATTGTGTGTTGACCTAAGCTCATGCTCTTGTAAAATATGCCAGTAATAAACGTGTTTCCGAAAGTATCTATGGCCGACCAGCCGAAGTAAGGCGTACCCTTGCTTGACACTAGCCACATGCAGTTTCCTGACGCATCAAATTTTGCGGAGAAAAGTGAATTATCACAGCAGGTGCCAGTACTGGTAGTGTTGCACAGAACTAAAGAATCCCTGTAAAGGCCTGTGACGAAAAGGTTTCCGGATTTATCAAATTCAACGCTGTTGAACCATGCTCCGGGTGCCACAGGCTGCTTTTGTGTGATCATTCCATCCTGTGGGTTAACAACAGCTCTGTAAACTGTACCGCTGTATTTTGCAAAGAGCACCAGCTGTCCGATTGGATCAAATAGTATCTTCCAATAATATTCATCTTGCGTTTCAGTGCTCCATAGCAGAGCACCTGATTTGTCGTATTTCCTCAAAACACAACCATCTATTGAAGGCTCATGTGGATAATCATAATGGTATTCTGAAACCACATAACAATCACCCAAGGAATCTGACAACACCTGTGTACCACGGGTATCATGGCTTGCTTTAAAATCGCGGGTCCATTTAAAAGTTTGAGAGGTTAAACTGTCAGCGAACAGGAGAACAAAGCACAGGATCAGTTTCATTATTAAGGTGTTTATTGCATTTCATGCAATAAATATGCCCATATAGGCCCCGCACTTTGGTATGTTCCAGCCATTGCGTGTGGTGTTGGTGCCACAGATGTTTGTCGCAACGTACCACTTATCCGACCGTTTTCTACGCTTAAGAAGATCTCTTTGATTTCCGCTCTTTGCCGAACTACCTTGGTTGAAGGATGCATTTATGGAATTTTATTCTCTGGTGCATCTCAATAAAAAATCACGGTATGAGAACTCCCGGTAAAATTGTAAGCATCCCCACTCCTTGTCATGAGGACTTGAATAAAATGATACCCGGCGGAAACGGGAGATTTTGCGGCTCATGCCAGAAAACAGTTGTTGACTTTAGAAACAGGTCCGACCAGGAGATCATTGACTTTATGGAAGCACGCAAAGGCGAAAGTGTTTGTGGACATTTCAGCGTTAACCAGCTCGACCGGCCACTTATAGTGACAGTCTCTCTTAAAGAGCTGCCATCTTACCTGCATCCGGTGCGGATCTTTGCGGTAGCTTTGTTTATTGCCTTCGGAACTACGCTGATCAGCTGTCATGATCATCACGATAAAAAAATAAGGGAGGTGAGGGTGGAGAATTCTGACGATGAGTATCCCACTACAATTGGAGAAATAGAAGTTCCGGACGATACTGTGCAAACTGTTTCCGGCCGAGAGATGCCTCCACCGCCACCCCCACCACCTATGATAAGCACCCGGCTTTATACAGGTGTAGTCGATATGAGAACTACACCGGTGTCAGAAGAATCTTTTACAAGAGGAAAAGCCGTAATAGCTGATACAGCGAAAAGTACTACGGTTGAATGTCAAAGTAACGATGACCTGGAAATGCCCGACATCGTGTTCGGTACATTGGGCAGCGTAGGGATGCTTGCGTATACGGTTAACGATGAAGAACGGGTAGCTGATGTAGAAGACGTGTTGCCAGCTGAGAGGATAGAGGAGGGGGTGAATGCAATTGAAGATGATCAGTCTGCTCCCTTTGAAACACGTTTCGATATCTATCCGAATCCTGCTGTAAGCGAATGCACCATCTCCTATAAACTGAATAGTCGCTGTGATGTGCTTATTGAGATCCTCGATGAAAATGGAAGCCTCGTCAGAACTTTGTCAAACATAAAAAAACAACACACGGGAAATTATTACGTACCAGTATTCCTTTCGTCCCTGCATCCCGGTTTATACGTCGTACGACTGATCACCGGTAGCAGTATGTTTTCACGTAAGCTTATTGTATCCAGGTGAATGAGTGCGGGCAGTAACGTAATTGTAAATGACAGGATTGTGTACCTAACGCATAGAACCGATCTCCGAAAAATTTTTCGACTCCACTGCCTGACAGATCGCGTGCAGCTTTTTTTTCAGGTCTTCAAAATTAGTTGGTTTCGTTATTAACCCAACCGCGCCAAGATCGGATGCGATAATTCTTTCTCTTTCGTGAGAAGAAGTGCTGTACATTAAAACGGGAATGTCTTTTAGCGTTACAGACGCTTTTAATATTTTGAGGCAATCCCATCCATTCATTTGCGGCAGATTAATGTCAAGAAAAATGAGATCAGGTTTTTGGTTCTCCTCCGCCTCCAGCTTCGACAGCATGTCCCTGGCTTTTGAAAACGTATCACATATAATGTCCGGATCGACGGCATTTACTGCTTCGATAAAAAGTTCCCTTTCATCCACATCATCATCGGTTAGATGGAATTTTACCGGCATGTTGAATTTAAGCTATCTGTTCTTCTGTTGCAGGGGGAGTTCAATTCGTATGGTGGCACCCTCATCAGGTATGCCTGTGGCGCTGATTTCACCGTGGTGGCGGTCAACGATCTTTTTACATAATGCCAGACCTATACCCGTGCCTTCATAAAGATCCTTGGAGTTGAGGCGGGTAAAAGTTTCAAAGATCGTTCCTGCGCTTTCGTTGCCGAAGCCGATGCCGTTGTCTTTAAAGTGTATAAGCACAGAGCTGTTTCCATCAGCATGTATGACCTCGGAAATTATTTCAATGACAGGAGGGCGGTCAGATTTTGCAAATTTAAGCGAGTTGTTAAGCAGGTTGTAGAACAGCTGGTGCAGCAGCACTGAAGCTCCTTCAATTTCAGGCAGCGTTCCTTTCCGTATCACTGTTGCCTCTTTTTGCTGGATAAGGATCTCAAGGTCGGATTCTACATTGCTGATGATCTCCTCAAGGTTTACTTTTTCTATGGGCTGTTTTGATGCGTTAAGAGTTGAGTAATTCAGAACTCCTTCTATCATGGAGGTCATCCTGTCGGTAGCATGCATGATCTTATTAAGAAACGTCCTGTCGGCATTTGCAACCGCCTGCGATTCGGTGATCAGCCGCCCGGTAAAGATCTTTATCTTGCGTACCGGTTCTTTCAGATCATGACTTGCAACGTGTGCAAATTGCAGCAGGTCATCGTTCGATTGTTTTAATTCCTTGTTCACCGTTTCGAGCTCACGGGTGCGGATCCTGACCTCTTTTTCAAGCAGATCGTGTTGTTCCCTGGCATCATGAATATCGGTGGTGGTACCAAACCATTTGATGCTTTTGCCTTCTTCATTTTTTTGTGAGATGGCCCTGCTGATGTGCCAGCGGTAACTGCCGTCTTTCAGCTTTAACCGGTGCTCATGCTCAAAGTTTTTTCCTGTTGCAATGGCTTGTTCCCATAAACGAATAGTTACTTCCTCGTCTTTTGGATGGAACAATCGTTTCCAGTTCCATTTGCCATCCTCCTGTTTATGCACGCCTGCAAATTCAGAGATCCTTTCATTAAAGTATAATACCTGTCCCTGCTCATCTGCAACCCATACCAGCTGCGGCATCACGTCGGCCAGAACTTTTAGTTCCTTCTCGCTTTGTTCTGCCATTTTCCGCGATAATACCAGGTCTGTAACATCAACTCCCACGGCCATGATCCCAACCGTTGATCCATTTTCGTCGCGCAGGGGCTCATAAATAAAATTCACGTAAATAGTTTCGAGGTGACCATGCCTGCGCATGGCAACTGGTACTTCATTTCCAAGAAAGGTCTGGCCCTCCCATACGGTTTGGAGAGTCTTGCCGAACTGTTCCTTTAATTCTGGCATCGCCTCAAAAACCGGTTTGTTTATCACTTCATGTCTTTCTCTTCCCCAAATCTCAAGCGAACGTGCATTCACCAGTTCTATCCTGAGGTCTTTACCCATAAGAAGCGCAATGGACATGGGTGCCTGCATTAGAACGGAGCGAAGTCCTGCTTCGGCAGCCATCCTGCTTCTTGATATTTTAATATTTGCATCCACCCGTACTGTAAGTTCTTTTGCAGAGAAGGGCTTTACAAGATAGTCGTCGGCGCCGGCTTCCAGGCCTTCGATCTTCGATTCCTCGCCTGCACGTGCAGAGAGAAAAATAACGGGAATATTCCTGGTGTCGGGAAACTCGCGTACTTTTTTCAGGAGCTCGTATCCATTCATCTTAGGCATCATAATATCCGATAAGATGAGATCAGGTTTTGATCCGACCGCTATTCTGAAGGCTTCTTCACCATTCTCCGCGATCAGCACTTCAAATTTTTCTGAGAGCACCCGCGATACGTATTCACGCATATCGGCATTGTCGTCGGCTAAAAGTACCGTGTAGCCCGAAGTTGCACCTGAATGTAATTTTACAGGAACAGCAGGATCTTCAAGCTGCCATCTTTTTGCCTCTTCGATGTATGCCTTGCTTGTATTATTACTTTTAATTGTTGTACTTTCTTCTTCAATAAATTCATTCACCAAATGCTGCCTGCCAAGTGGTATTTCTACTGTAAAGGTGGAACCAATGCCTTCAGAACTTTCAACGGTAATATTTCCTTTGTGTACTTTCACCAGTTCACGAACCATGGCCAGGCCAATGCCGGTGCCCTCCTGGCTGCGTCCCCCGGAACTCTCAACCCTGTGAAAACGATCGAAGATCTTATTCAGTTGCGACTGCGGAATGCCAATGCCGCTGTCGGTTACGGACACCCTCAGCGAATGACCTGTGCTTTTGAGAGAAACGGTTATGCTGCCATTATCAGTATACTTAAAAGCATTGGACAAAAGATTTACAATGATCTTCTCCCACATTTCGGGATCAACATACACCTCGTTTTTTACCGGCGTGGATTCAAAATTAAACCTGATCCCCGCGTTCTCTACAATAGGCTGAAACAATCCTGAAAGCTCACGTGTAAATGAAATGATATCTGTCTTTCTGAAACGCCCGGTAAGCCTGCCTGCTTCGGCTCGTGAAAAATCGAGGAGAGTATTCACAAGTTTCTGCATCCGCAAACCATTGCGCAAAGCCAGGCTAAGTGAGCTCTTATCCTCTTCCTTTACACCATCCCTGTTTATTACTTCTTCAATAGGACCAAGCAGCAACGTTAGCGGGGTACGGAATTCGTGACTGATATTTGAAAAAAAAGTGGTTTTTGCTTTGTCGAGTTCCGCCAGTGCCTGCACTCTTTTGCGTTCCTCTTCGTGTGCGCGCACTTCAATTAAGGAGGTTGTGACCTGGTCGGCTATCAGCGAGAAGAATGCCCGGTATTTTTCGTTCAGGGCCCTGTAGGGATTTAGTCCTACCACCAATATTGCATTTGGGGCTGTGGCACCGCTTAAAGTAATCGGAATGAAGATGGATTGCCGCGGAGGGATCTTCCATGCTCCTTTTGGCATTGAATGCAGCCGCTTTTCTTCATCAGAGAAAATGACGGGTTCCTTTGATGCGAGCGCTTTCCTGATCATTTCGGTTACAGGGCCGTCGGTTTTAAGATCCACTTCTTTTTCAATTTTACTTTCATATTCGCCAAGGTCAGTGGAAGCGGAGAGCACAGCTTTATCACCAACAATGGTTCTGATAATAGTGAAAGGAAAATCGTGAGGATTCTCTTTTAGAACCTCTATTGTTCTTTGAAATACATTTTCCGTGGTTTTTGAATCAATTAAACGTTTTGCAAGGTTTGACAAAGTTTTTAATTGCCGCTCCTGGATAATACGGACGGTATCATCGGTATTAGCGCAGAACATGCCGGCTGTTTTTCCGTCATCGCCTGGAATGGGTGTATAGGAAAAAGTATAGTAAGTCTCTTCGGGGTAGCCATTTCTTTCCATGATCAGGAGTTGAGACTCGACGTAAGTCCCCTGGTCTTTTTCCATCACTGTTTTGAGCATGGGCTCAATATCGTCCCAGATATCCTTCCATACTTCGGAAGCCGGTTTTCCTAATGCCCAGGGATGTTTACCTCCAACAATTTTGATGTATGGATCGTTGTACAGCTTAATAAGCCGTGGTCCCCAGCCGATCCAGATGGGTTGACGTGAGGTAAGCATGATACGAACACAGGTTTTAAGACTTTGTGGCCATTCGTTAACCGGACCAAGCTCCGTTGCAGCCCAGTCGTACTCCCGCATTCTTTGACCCAGCTCACCGCCACCAGCTAGGAATTCGGGCACTGCTTCCGGTTGAAAGTTCTTTAGCATTGTCATATAATTTTAAAGACAACGAATTTTTTCATGTGGAAAAATGTACACACAAAAAGTCTTGGCTTCTGTATCACTCGGTTTTATTTGTAGTGGGCATGGATTAATAAATTTAGCTGCCACCATACCCGCTTACAAATGAAGCATTAATTTTTGATGGAAAAAACCCTAAGCATATACCCTTAAAGTGGCATCGCAATTGCACATCAGTAAAAACCACATGGTTATGCGTACGAATATAAGAACAAGATAAAACGAACGCAAAGGCAGTTGAGTAGTATAAAATTTAAGCAAAAAGGAAAAAAGCGAATTCAGATGTTAAGCGATCACGCTTTTCTGAGGTTGATCGCAAATTCGGTGACGTAAGGATGTTGACGGCGTAAAAAACGATACAATCGGGCAGCAGTGGGAGTTACCACCTGGTATTTTTCTGAGTGTTACAATCAGTAACAGGTGGTTAAAAGTTTGAATTTGCCGTTTGGTATGTTACTTTTATTTAATGAATTACCAGAAAATTCTGCTGATCGATGATGATGAAGATGACCAGGAAATATTTATGATGGCGATAGAGGAAGTTTCTGATACCGTGAGATGCACGGCTTTGAGCGACGCATCACAAGCTTTGCTGAAACTTGAAAAAAAGGAAATAGAGCCTGATGTTATCTTCCTGGATCTTAATATGCCGATCATGAATGGACATCAATTCCTGACGGAGATAAAAAAGCGTGAAAACCTGAAAAACATTCCGGTGATCGTGTTTTCAACCTCTTTTCACCAGGGTACGATCGAATTCACGATAGGACTGGGAGCAAAAGACTTTATTACCAAACCCGAGAATCTCCCTGCTCTCGTTAAAATACTGGAGCCATTACTTAATTAGATCTCTATGAAAGAACTTACCGCAGAAAAGACCTTAAAGTTTCTCCAGGGAGGAGGTGAGATGGGGCAGGCTACCCGGAACTATGACTGGGATAATTCAGAACTGGGCCCCCCGTCGTCCTGGCCGCAAAATCTGAAATTAACGCTGTCAACATTGCTCAATTCAAAGTTTCCCATGTTTTTGTGGTGGGGCGAAAATCTGATTCAATTTTATAATGATGCTTACCGTCCCAGCCTCGGCAATGATGGCAAACATGGCAAGGCCCTTGGGCAACGCGGAAAGGATTGCTGGCCCGAGATCTGGGATATCATTTTTCCTCTCATAACCAGGGTTCGTGAGCACGGTGAGGCAACATGGAACGAAAATCAGCTGATCCCCATTTACAGGAATGGCAAAATTGAAGACGTGTGGTGGACCTTTGGTTATAGCCCGGTATATAGTGAAGATTACAAAAAAGTGAATGGCGTTCTTGTGGTTTGCACTGAGACCACCGAAACAATGAAAGCAGGTCTTGCATTAGCCGAAAGTGAAAAACGTCTGCGTGCCAGCGAGGGCAAGTTGCGATCACTTATCCATGCTGCGCCGCCTGCCATTGGCCTGTTTGTTGGTCGCGACCTGATAGTTGAAATGCCCAACAAATCTTTTATAGAGGTAGTAGGTAAGGGCAGCGATATTGAAGGTAAACCTCTGAGGGAAGTGATGCCTGAACTTGAAAAAGAAGGTCAGCCTTTTCTTAAAATCCTTGATGAAGTTTACACCACCGGTAAGATGTTCCAGAGCGAAGCGTCGCAGGTGAATATATACAGGAACGGACATCTGACGGAGAATTTTTATAACATCACCTACTCGCCACTTTATGATGAGAACGGAAAGATCTTTGCCATTCTTGATATCGCAGTAGATGTAACGGGGGAAGTGAAAGCCAAGCAACAGATAGTAAAAAGCGAGAAGCACCTTCGTAATATTATTTTGCAGGCTCCTGTGGCCATGGCCATTCTTATCGGACCTGAACAGATCGTTGAGATCGCCAACGAGAGAATGTATGAGTTGTGGGGCAAGCCAGAGAAGGATCTTATCGGCAAATCGCTATTTGTTGGTTTGCCTGAGGTGGCCAACCAGGGTTTCGAAAAGTTACTGAATGATGTATTTACGACAGGGGAGCGTTATTCTGCACAAAGTGTGCCGGTTGATCTTCCAAGAAACGGGAAGAAACAGAAGCTGTATGTTAGTTTCGTGTATGAGCCCTATCGTAATACAGAAGGCGAGATGGCGGGTGTGATGGTAGTAGCCTACGATGTAACACCGCTTGTTTATGCTCAACAGAGGATAGAAGAGGTGGTTACTCTGCGTACGAGCGAATTAGCTGAAACGAATCTGCGTTTACAATCCTCCAACAGGGAACTTGAGCAATTTGCTTATATCGCTTCTCACGATCTGCAGGAACCTCTTCGCAAAGTAACAACCTACGCTCATCTTTTAAAGTCGAGGCTGGGCTCCCTCGGTGAAAAAGAAGGTGAATTCCTCGAGAAAGTGGTGACTTCCGCCACACGGATGCAGACTCTTATTAAAAATGTGCTGCAGTATTCGGCGGTTGGTTCAATTGAGAATTTTCAGCCTGTTGATCTTAACACTATAGTTGACGATATACTGATAGACCTGGAACTTGCGTTCGAACAAAGTAATGCAGTGCTCCAGCGAAATGGATTACCCGTGCTGGAAGCAGTTTCAACCCAGATGACCCAGCTGTTTTTTAACCTGATCTCCAACTCTCTGAAGTTTGCCAGGGCAGGCATCCCTCCACAGATCACGATCAGTACCCAGCCTCTTTCGAAGGAGCATCGCGACAAAACCGAGGGTTTAAATCAGGATCGCGATTATGTGCTGATCACTTTCAGCGATAACGGGATTGGGTTTGATGAAAAATATGCAGAACGGATCTTTCACATCTTTCAGCGCCTGCACCGTAAAAAAGAGTACGAAGGCACGGGCATCGGACTCGCCATGTGTAAAAGAATTGTCGAAAATCACAAGGGAAGGATCTTTGCGCACTCGGACGGCAAAAGCGGGTCCACTTTCGAGATCCTTCTGCCTCTGAACCTTTAAAGAATCCTAGGGTAAGAATATCCAATAGGAGCGCTGGTTTCCCCGGTCTCCCATTGTACTTTCAGGAGATTTTTTGTAATTTTATTCTTGTGAAGCGGCCTCTAGTTTTCTTTTTACTTACTTCATTTATTTTCGGTTCCACCGAATTTGGGCAGGTCCTCAGGCTGCATTCTCTTTTACAACATTATTCAGAGCACCTTTCGCATTCATCTGATCTTGATTTTTTCAGATTACTTCATATGCATTATGTGGGCGATGATGAGAATCCCTTTGATGAAGAGCAGGACAAACAGCTGCCCTTCAAAGATCATGTGAACCAGCTGCCGGAGGCAGGCACCCCTCCTGATGTGCATCACCCGGTGGATATGCTGTATACTGCCCGAAGCAGCGAATTACTTTTGCCGGATGACAACAAGCCGTCATCTGCGTATCGCGCTGTGATCCTGCAGCCGCCCCGGGCCGTGTAGCCCTCTTTTTATCTTTTTTTTTATAATTCCGGCCTGTTTATTGCGGTCCTACGGCCAACCGTTACTTAAAAATCAATTTACATGAACCTGAACTTTTTTAAAGTTGCCATTGCAACGATCATTATGACCAGCACACAATCAGAGGCACAGATCTATACCGCTAAGCCGGGAGAAACCGCCATTACATTTTATTCCGAAGCTCCGCTTGAAAATATAGAGGCAGTGAACAAGGCTGCGGGTATTGTTTTTAAAAGCACTACCAACGAGATCCAGATAAGCATGAACATGAACAACTTCAAATTTAAAAATTCGCTTATGGAGGAGCATTTTAACGAGAACTATATAGAAACTGAGAAGTATCCGAAATGTACTTTTAAAGGCAAAATTAATGAGCCGGTAGATTACACAAAGGAAGGCGAAACGAAAGTTACCGTTACCGGCATGATGGATCTTCATGGGGTTAGCCGTGAGGTAACCATGGACGGCACCATTAAAAAAGTCGGTGACAATTTGCACCTGTATTCTAAATTCCCGATCAGGGTAGAGGACTACAAAATTAAGGTGCCTTCGATGTACGTTAAGAACATTGCCGAAACGGTTGATGTTACTTTTAAAACCGTGCTCGAGCCATATAAGAAAAAGTAATCCTGTTAATCGTTTAATAAAATGTCATTTAGGAACTTATTTCTTTGTGTGCTGGGCCTATGGTCTGGAAGCACCTTTGCGCAGGATCTCGACAGTTTAATGGGGGCGATGGATGCTACCGAAAAGGAGCCGGAGTACGTAACAGCCACATTTAAAACCACGCGCCTGGTTAATCTGAATACGATTGAGCAGGTGAAAAAAGGAGAGCTTGATTTCAGGATCTCTCACCGTTTTGATGATGCTGCAGGGGCGGCCGGCGGCATCTCAACACTTTACGGCTTCGATAATGTTACCGACATCCGCATTGCATTCGACTATGGTATTACTGACAAATGGACCGTTGGTTTTGCACGGAGCAAGGGAGCTTACCTGCGAAGGCAATTACTTGATTTTAATACGAAGGTGAAACTGGTACGACAGCAGGTGAAGAAGACCCCTGTAAGTATTTCATTATATGGTGCTGCTGAAGTCAGCACAATGAAGTCATCTCCTGATATTGAATCAACGGTTTATTTCGGAAAGAATGGACTGCACCGGATCAATTACGTTGGTCAGTTACTGATAGCCAGGAAATTCAGCAATAACCTGTCGATTGAACTTGCTCCAACTATTGTTCACCGCAACCTGGTGCATTACCTCGAGGACAATACCACGTTTTCGCTGGGTGCAGGCTTTCGTTATAAGTTCACCAAACGGATCGGGATCATTCTTGACTACTATTACAGTTTTAAAAGAGAGGCCTTACCCGGTGCGTATGTACCGCCACTGGGAGTCGGCATAGAGATCGAAACGGGAGGACATGTGTTTCATCTGCTTTTCAGCAACAATAAATCTCTGCTGGAATCACAGTTCCTTACGCAGAACACCGATAGCTGGTTAAAAGGTCAGTTCAGGTTTGGTTTTAATATTTCACGCGTATTTAATATTCACTGATAGTAACAATGAAACATTTTAAGTCACTTGTATTTTTTTCTCTTTTTTCCGTGCTTGTAATTTTACTGGTATGGAGCTGTACAAAAGATAAAACCCCTCGTCCTGTTTCAACCACGCATGAACCCTGCGATCCCACGAAGATCTATTTTCAAACCCAGGTGATGCCGATCTTTAACTCAAATTGTGCCATGAGTGGTTGTCACGATGCGACGACAAGGCAGGACGGCGTTAATCTGTCTACCTACGAAGGTATCAGGAATGAAGTGAAGCCCGGCAATCCCGGGGGCAGCGACATTATGGAGATGATCACCGAAAGCAAGGAAGATGAACGTATGCCTCCGCCACCCCGTCCCCGTTTGTCGGCCGAGCAGATCAGCATTATTTCCAAATGGATCCAGCAGGGAGCAGATATTCTTGTTTGCACCGTTGATTCGGCCGGCTGCAATCCTACAAATGTTTCATTTGCATCGGATATACAGACTATTATCAATACAAATTGTATTGGTTGCCATAATGCGAGCACGCTCAGCGGCGGTGTTAATCTTTCAACCTACAGCGGTGTGCAAACCGTGGCTCAGAGCGGAAAGCTGGTGAACGCGGTTTCGCAGAACGGGCAGGCAACCCCGATGCCTCCCAATGGAAAACTTCCAGCCTGTGATATTGAAAAGATAAAAACATGGGTGCAGGAAGGGATCAGGAATAATTAATTCCAATGGGAGTCTGCGATTTTCTGTTTACGTTTCTAAAAACATTTCGTCTCAACGGGACGCCCCTACGGGACGCTGCTGTACGCAGGATGATATCGTAATCTTTTCTGTGACCACGCAGTGGTCACTTTATTTCTACTATGTGTCTCTATCCTTTCTCCTCCTCACTATGCAAACTATGTGTACTATGTGGTTAAGCTAACCGCATACTGCCTGTGCGCAAGGCCTGCAACTATGTCCTATGTGTTAAACAAAAACCGGAATGCATGACAACTGGCCTGGCACATAGATTGCACCTAATCACCAAACGAAACAATATGAACAGCACCAAGCTTAAATTAAAAGGAACCTGGAACGAGATCAAGGGGAAAGCAAAACAACAGCACGCCCATCTTACGGATGATGATCTGCAGTATGAAGAAGGAAAAGACGACGAATTAGTTGGAAGATTGCAGCAAAAGATCGGAAAGACCAAGGACGAAGTTATTGCCTGGATCCAAAGTCTGTAACGCCTGCTTTTTAAGGATGCGATCATTCTCTAGGGGCAACAAGGATTGATAACAGCCAGGATCGGCTAACGCCCCCTGGCTGTTGTTGAAACGGGGTTTAATCCCGGTAAACGCATTTTATTTTAGTAGCGGATGACATACCTTTAAGTATTAAAAACGAATTTATAAATTAGTGGGTATGGATATTTTAAAAAGAAATAATGTAAAAGTTTCAGGTAAAGGGACACAGCCGATGATGTTCGCTCATGGGTTTGGATGTGATCAGAACATGTGGAGATTTGTAACGCCTGCTTTTGACGATGATTATAAGATCATTTTATTTGACTACGTGGGCAGCGGGAAATCCGACTTATCAGCTTATAATGCTGAACGATATAGCAACCTTCATGGATATGCACAGGATGTTGTAGAGATATGCGAAGCTCTTCATTTAAAAGATGTGATTTTCGTTGGTCATTCGGTGAGTTCAATGATTGGAGTTTTGGCTGGGAACAAAAAGCCTGAGTTTTTTTCCAAAATGGTATTCATTGGACCTTCGCCCTGTTACCTGAACCATCTTCCTGAATACGCAGGTGGTTTTGACAGGAAAGACCTGGAAGGATTATTAGAAACGATGGAACAGAATTACATCGGGTGGGCAAGTTTTCTGGCACCGGTCATAATGAAGAATGGTGAACGCCCGGAACTGACCGAAGAACTGCAGGAAAGTTTTTGCTCTACAGACCCGGTAATAGCACAAAAATTCGCAAGGGCTACATTTTTTTCAGATAACCGGAAGGACCTTGAGAAACTAAAAATCCGAAGCCTTGTACTTCAATGCAGCGACGATGCCATTGCGCCCGATGCCGTGGGTGAATTTACGCACAAACATTTGCCGGACAGCGTTTTCAAAAAGATGAAAGCTACAGGTCATTGCCCTCATATGAGTCATCCCGATGAAACAATTGAGTGTATGAACCATTTTCTTGCAGCGTAATTATTTTTGAATGCACATTCCTTCCGACTGGCAACATTTATACGATATTTCTCCGGGATTTCAGTTTTCTTATACTTATGAAGGAGTAATTGTTGCAATGAACAGCAACATGTCGGCTCAGCTAGGATATTTAGCAGAGGAGGTTATCGGCAAAATAAAGTTTGCTGACATTTTGTCGGCTGGCGGAAAAGTTTTTTACCAGACACATTTTTTTCCTCTGGTGAGATTGCATGGTGCATACCAGGAAGTATTTGTTTCACTGCTCAGTAAATCCGGGGAGGAAATTCCAATACTTATCAATGTAAAACTTGAAGGTGTGGTGCCTGATGCATTGATTCACTGTGCAGGATTACCTATTTCAAAGAGAAATATGTACGAGAGAAAAATTCTGGAGGCAAAAAAAATCGCTGAAAAGGCGCAGGCTGAAAATGAAGTGCTTATTAATCTTCAAAAAGAGTTCGAGAACAACCAGGTAATTCTTCAGCGGCGGCTAAAGCAGCTTGCTCATCAGAACAACGAATTGCAGCAGCTTAACAGCATCTTATCCCACGAGTTCCAGGAACCGGTTCGCAAAATTGGTGTATTTAGCAACCTCATTCTTGAACAGATGGCGTTGAATATTTCGGGAGGCTGGCGTGAGCATGTGAAGAAGATACACAGGGCGTCGGAAAGTATTCGGTTAATGTTGCATTCTGCACAGAAGTACCTGACAGTACAGGAAAAAAATTTTAATCCTGGTGTAATGTCTCTCGACAAAACAGTAACTCTTGCTGTTGAGCAGTCCGGAATTTTAAGTGATGAAAGCGCACAGGTGATTAAAGGAACGCTGCCCGAAATTTATGCTGATAAAGAGATGATCTTCCGACTGTTTTTGGAGCTATTCACAAACGCTATGAAATTCCGCGATCAGACGAAGTCTTCACTGGTGGTTAAGATCAGCGCGGATACCATTGAAGAGAATATTTTCACGGAAATCGATGGTCGCTACAAATATGAAGAATTTGTGCGTATCGTCGTAGAAGATAACGGGCTTGGTTTTTTGCCCAGGTATAACGAGGAGATTTTCTCGCTCTTCAAAAAGGCACATATTCACGATGAAGGCATGGGATTTGGACTGGCGTTCTGCCGCAAGATCGTTGGTCTGCACCACGGCCGGATTTCAGCAACATCTGAAATGGGTTCCGGCGCAAAATTCACTATCCTGCTACCGCACCTTCAGATCACCCACAGCTAATTGTGGCACAGCGATAGATATGCAAAACTGATGTAAGATATTATACACGAACTGCAAAGCATTTGCGTTGAAGCTGGAAATAATTTTACTCGTGATCTCAAAGTACTCCTCGATGGAGAATGGCTTAACGTAGTAGGCAGACGCACCAAGCTGTTTTGCCCGGCTGATGTCTTCTTCGTTCCCGGAGGTGGAAAATACAACTACGGGTATATTCTTTGTCACCTCATTACTTTTTACGCCGCTGATAACTTCGAACCCCGACATCAGTGGCATCCTGAGATCAGTAACTACGAGATCTGGAAAACATTGTTGTGTAGTTAACTCATTCATAAAATCGAAACCGGAGTGAAAGACCGAAATTTGAAGGTCGTCTGGAAACTTTTTCAGGGCGGAGGTGATAAATTCCCTGTCATCTGCATCGTCCTCTACTATTGCCACGTGTAATTTATCCATCAAACTAAGTTACGTCTAAATGAAGTTTTTCCTTTATTGCCAGTAATGAAGTTGTGAAATTTTAAGATAATCGAAATCGTGACTTTATCGCTTTTGCAATTAAGCTCGACTTCTTATATCATAATCAAGGATCTTCTTTTGAAGGGTATTCAGAGCAAAAGTTGCGGGCGCATTTTTTTGCAAACCTTCGAAACCATAAACTCTGAAAAGGACCTGGAATTGTGGGGATCTGCGTTAATTGAGATCGTTAATTATTTCGAACCCATTTCTCAACGCAGTAGTCGAAGCGGTTTTCTTCGTTGCGGTTGATGCACTCAGAAGTTGTTAATTCAAATTCTGATGTGTCAATTTCCGGATAATATTCTTCCGACTTAAAACGTGCACGGATCGTGGTGCGATAAATTTCGCTCGTCAAAGGCAGAGACTCTTTAAATAATTCCACTCCACCCACAACAAAAACTTTTTTTTCACTCTTCAGATGATGTAAGGCATCTTTCAGGTTGGTAAAAGTCCTGGCTTTTGTGGAATGATATTTTTCATTCCGGGTGATAACGATGTTCTTCTTGCTGTTAAGAAAATGACCGATACTTTCAAAAGTGCGGCGACCCATAATTATTGGCGCTCCTCCTGTAAGATCATTAAAGTATTGAATGTAGGCCGGCAGATAATTAAGAACAATGTGGTTCTTTCCTATCGCGTTATTCTGGTCGGTAAGTACTAGGGACGCAACTTTCACTGGGTTGTAGGCTCAAAAAAAACAAAGATACTATAAAAATGTATTTATTTTGAATTTTATGTTCGGGTTTACCCTGATGTTTGTAAATTCCCTGAACGGTGAGCTACATATACGCCACCCACACCCGACCACGTTTTATTTTGATGTAAGAAATGTAATGAAAATGTAAATTCTGATTGTGAACTTCTGCTTGATCAAAGCACACATGTATGTCCACCACCAGGAAATTCTTACCTGTATAATTAAAAGGAATTGTAACCAGATTTTCGGCTGCGCGTTTTAAAAAAGCGTCGGAAATTAATCTGATGGTTGCGTAAAAGCAGCCCATTTCACCGGCAATTTCTGAGGATCGAGTTGTCTCGACGAATCCTTCCTGCATTTGAATAATTCATCGGAAGCATCGTAATAAACTTCCTCACAAGAACCGTTTAGTTCAACCAGCACTATTTGCTGATCCGCAGGTTTAACCTCTGTAGCTGTGTACCATTTCATATCCGCTGCAAGATACAAATTTTTGATGCATTTCTGCCCTTAATGCGGATGCCATTCGTCCCGGTATTTCCTCCTTTTCAGATTTTTTTAAACAGGTACAAGCTTATAAATCTATTATTACCCTTTTCGGAATTTTCCTAGTTTTACTTTAAACACACCCAGAAAAATGAAAAATCTCACACTATTTTTTCTTGCAACGCAGGTTATTGTTACCTCGCAGGTTCCATTCATGCTTAAAGACGTTACTCCAGGCTCGGCAAGCTCACGAATTGGTGATCTTTATGTACGACCTACAAATGAAGTGCTGTTTTTTGCAGCACCTCAGGTAACACCATCAACGGGCGCAATATACCGGACCGACGGTTCAGTGTCGGGAACTTATAAATTAAGCAACGTTGTGTCTGCAGGTTCTTTCGCGGAGCTGGGAACACAAAGTTTTTTTGGTGTTACTGCTTCAGGTCATTCCCTTTGGAAAACCAACGGGCAGGTTGCTGGTACTGATTCGATGAATACGCCCGGTCTTACTGATGCCAGCGAGCTCAGGACCCTGGGTCAGAAGCTTGCGTTTACCGGCAAGGTTAACACTACTACTTTCCAGATCTGGGGTAGTGATGGCACAAGTGTCGGTACTTCAAGCCTGGCGGGACCATTCTTCTCCATTCAGACTCTTACCGTTGTAAATAATATTTGTTTTCTTGCTGCAAATACCTCTTCATCCGGCACCGAGCTGTGGAGAACCGACGGCACATCGTTGGGAACCTACCAATTGAAGGACATTCGCGTTGGTGCTGCAGGTTCATTTACTGGCAATCCGATTAAAGCGGTCTCTAATAATAAGATCTATTTCATAGCCAATGACGGAACAACGGGTGAGGAGCTTTACGTAACTGATGGTACTGCTAATGGTACCACCCTGTTAAAGGACATTAATCCCGGCACGGCCTCCAGCAATGCCATGGCAGTATATTATCCGGCCTCGAACGGAGTATTTTTTATGGCAGATAATAATGTGAACGGAATTGAATTGTGGTTCACTGATGGAACATCCGCCAATACCCAGCTGATACGTGACGCGGCCACTGGTACCTTGTCTGCTCAGCCAAGCATACTTAATTTTGCAAACGGATACGCGTATTACTTTTACCGGAATATAAGCGGCAACGGAATCTTATATAAGTCCGACGGTACATCTGCAGGCACCAGTACTATCAGTATTATTACGCCTGGAAGTAATAATCCTTACATCAGCGACGACAAGCCTCGTATTTACAATGGATATGTTTATTTAATATGTAATAAATCATTCGGCACAGCAAATGAGGATTCTATTTATCTGCATAAGGTAGATCTGAACCTGGGCACGCATGTGATCAGCGACAGGATCCGGTTCGACCAGATCAAAGGGGGTAATTTTATGTGGCATAATATGACTGCCACTCAGCTGGGTTCAAAGATCATCTATTATCCTCACGCCAGCAGTTCCAATCTGTCAGCATTAATTTTCAATCTCGCAACTGCAACACATAAGATCCATTATAAGCTTGGGGGACAAAGTCAGTATTATCCTTTTCCGTTGGTCCATCAGCCTGTTGGGAACAAATTTTATTTCCCATTCAAAACAAATGCAAACTCGCCCGGTTACCTGGATCTCACCACTGATTCCATTTATAACCTTTACAATTCAACCTATCAATGCAGTTTATCGGATCCAAATTACACCTGGGATTTTCAGCTTTATACACTCAATAATAAAGCGTATTTCCTCTCTTATGAAACAGGGTATGGACTTGAATTATTTGGAACGGACTATACACCCTCAGGTACATCAAGATTGCTCGATCTGAATGCCGGAGGAGGTAATTTCGATAACGACAACAGCCAGAATCTGTGTATTAGCCGGAAATTTAAATTTTTTAGTACGCCAAACAACCTGTATTTCCTGGCCGACGATATCACAAATGGAGCAGAGCTCTGGGCGCTTGTTTCAACTTCCGTCTCTCCTCAGCCTTCTTCACTGCAGGAAACAGCAGGTGGCAGAACAATTATCTTTCCTAATCCTTCAAACGGAAACTTCTCCATTGAGTCTGATGCGCCTTTTAATAAGGTCGTTATAACCAATGTGGCCGGGGCAACCATAAGAGAATATGAAGTTGATTCTACCAAAGCAGATCTTTCATGCTCCGATCTTTCTAGGGGAATTTATTTTGTAAAGATCGAAGGTCCGTCTTTTCACAAGACAATGAAGTTGGTGATAGAGTAATCAGAAAAGCTTGTGATCTGAGGAGAATATAAGCACAATGGTTATAACCGCGATGCAGGACAACCCCCACAGACACTATGTGCCTATGTGTTCAATTATAACCGCGATGCAGGACAACCCCCACAGC
>CBIHOL010000070.1:0-23785 GCA_966211905.1 uncultured bacterium | reverse complement strand
CACAGCAATCGTAAATCGAAAATCGTAAATCGTAAATTGAGACTGTGTCGCCGTGGGTTGGATGCAGGACTGTGCAAACAGTGCC
The DNA here is from genome assembly GCA_966211905.1 of uncultured bacterium. Taxonomy (GTDB): domain Bacteria; phylum Bacteroidota; class Bacteroidia; order B-17B0; family Aurantibacillaceae; genus Aurantibacillus. The sequence goes on along the minus strand of CBIHOL010000070.1, from coordinate 23,700 downwards.
TCCGTGGTTAAACAACCGCAATGCAGGACATAGAATCCCGGTACAACATTCCGCCCCTACGGGGCTTAAATTTTATGGGTGAATTTCGTTTCTAACAACATCTCGCCCTTAACGGGGCGTATGGTTCCGTAGTTTAAAAGCTTAAACTTAACTCTTCGTTGTGTACGTTGTGAACCGCATTGCAGGAATGGACCCTTTGTGTCCTTTGTGTTTAAATTAACGTGAAAGGATATCCTCAGTACCTATGCATTTAGATTGAACCGACCCCGAAAATCTATCGGGCTGCCTGCACGGGACACTATTCCTTTTGTGAATCGCAATACAGGAATCGCAATCTGTAAATTAATCTGTGTCGCCGTGAGTCGAATGCAGGACGGTGTAAACTGTGTCTCCGTGGTTAAGCAACCGCAATGCATGACAAAGCTAGATCGCCGCCATCAGCAAATTAATATCCTTAAATGGCAAATGGAACGTCTCACCTAAATATTGATTTGTAAGAATGCCATTATAGATATATACTCCGTTTCTTAAACCCGGATCCTTACGCACGATACCGTCAAAACCTCCTTCATCACCCATGTTTAAAAGGATCTGCGAAAAGATATTACTAAGTGCATACGACGCTGTTCGCGCCACACGGCTATTGATATTGGGAACACAATAATGGATCACCCCATGTTTACGAAAAACCGGATGTGTATGATTGGTCAATTCAGATGTTTCAAAAACTCCACCCTGGTCAATGCTTACATCAATGATCACCGAACCGGTTTTCATTTCGCTTACCATGGTCTCAGTCACCACCTGCGGCGTGCGTCCACGACTCGCGCGCAATGCGCCAATGGCAACGTCCGCACTTTTTAAATGTTTTTCCAGCACCTTCGGAACGATAACGGAAGTAAATACACGGCTTCCAAGCTGATTTTGTAACCTTCTTAAACGTGATGTTGAGTTATCAAAAACTTTAACGGTAGCACCAAGACCAATTGCAGCGCGTGCTGCAAATTCACCTACTGTTCCTGCCCCGATGATAATTACTTCCGTTGGAGAAATACCGCTGATCCCACCAAGAATAGATCCAACTCCATTATTTACATTGGCTAAAAGTTCAGCTGCAATGGAAATGCTTGCACCCCCCGCAATCTCACCCATAGCACGAATAACAGGGAAAATGCCCACCTCATCCACTATAAGATCGAATGCAACACAATTTAATTTCTTCGATAATAATTTCTTCAAAAAGTCATGTGGCTGCACCGGCAGCTGCAGGGCGCTAATGAGCGTCTGCTTTGGCTGCATAAGCTCGATCTCTTCCAGTGTTGGAGGAGCGATCTTAAAAACTATATCCGCTTTATAAACATCGCTTACAGAATAAACAATTTCAGCTCCTGCTTCACTGTAATCAGTGTCCTCAAAATTAGCCGCTTTACCTGCTCCCGTTTCAACTACAATACGGTGACCATTGTTCACCAGCAAGGCAACCGCATCGGGCACCAGTGGCACACGATTCTCCTGGAACGCAATCTCCTTCGGAATACCTACGTAGAGCTTTCCTTTTTTGCGGGCAACCTCAAGCATTTCTTCCTGGGGCGCAAAACCTCCCTTGGTAAGAGAATATAAAACGTCTTTGTTCATTAGCATAATAAAAATTTAATACGCGGGACCTCTGTAGACCGGGGCGTTGCAATCATCAATATTTCTTTTCTTAGGACGCATTACAATTCCTAACCTTAATTCCATGGTCCTGTTCCTGGCCTTTGTATTGTCGTGCTGATGCCACAGGATATCAGGGTTCCAATGGTACTCGGTAAATGCACTGAAATTCCTGAACAGGTGAAACTCATACCCGGCACCAACATTTCCGCTGAACCAGAACTTTGGAAAATTGCTGCTTACAGGCAGAAACACTGTTGGCGCACTGCTGAGCAGGTACTCAAGTCTCACGCCGGGCATCAGGTACCAGTGCGCGCGACCAAGCGGATAATATAATTTCAGGTAATTGTTCCACTGGATATATTTATACCGGTTGGCACTGTACGTCCCGGTGCGGTCTCCTGTATATGCATTAACAAGTTCCATTTCATTGGCTCCTTTATTTACATACTCCAGTTCGGTCTGCCAACGTGCACGTGAGCTTCCCAATTCAAGGAAAATACCTGCACCCCAGCTTAAGAACTCTTTCGAAATATGTGTTTGCGGATAATACACGCGGTATGCCGAATCAATTCCTTTTTTATCGGTGTCTTCATTCACGTACTTATGCGCAGAGTGCGTAAAGGCTCCGAATATTCCAACTCCTTGGTACGCAAACTGCGCACGAATACAAAACGATGTGAGGACAAGTGCTATTAAAATAAGTTTTCTCATAGTCACCTACGCGCTCATGGCCTCCGCTGATGCATTAATCTTTTTCACCAGTCCCTGCAGTACTTTACCCGGACCCACTTCAATAAACTGCGTTGCTCCGTCAGTCACCATCTCCTGCACACTCTGAGTCCATTTAACAGGCGCCGTTAACTGCGCCACCAGGTTATTTTTTATATCAGCAGGATCTGAGATGGCAATTGCATTTACGTTTTGATATACAGGGCAAACAGGTGTGTGAAATGTAGTAGCGTTAATGGCTTTTTCTAACTCAACCCGCGCCGGTTCCATTAATGGACTATGAAATGCTCCTCCAACAGGTAATAACAACGCACGTTTAGCGCCTGCTGCTTTCAGCTTTTCGCAGGCAATGGTAACACCTTCTATGCTGCCTGAAATAACCAGCTGCCCGGGACAGTTATAATTAGCGGGAACAACAATATGACCAGACCTGGAAACTTCGTGGCAGATCTCAGCAACTACCTCATCGGAAAGATTGAGAATGGCGGCCATAGTGCCGGGATTTTTTTCGCAGGCATGTTGCATGGCCAGGGCCCGTTTGTAAACGAGTACAAGGGCATCTTCAAATTTGAGGGTTTTATTGGCCACCAGGGCTGAAAATTCACCCAGTGAATGCCCGGCAACCATATCCGGCTTAAAATGTGACAGCGTTGAAGCAATGGCTACTGAATGTAAAAATATGGCAGGCTGCGTGATCCTGGTCTGCTTCAGTTCCTCTTCAGTGCCTGAAAATAAAGTATCGGTGATCCTGAAGCCGAGAATGTCGTTTGCATTCTCAAACAGTTGTTTTGCTTCTGAATTATTTTCATAAAGATCCTTTCCCATACCGGGAAATTGTGACCCCTGACCCGGAAAAACATACGCTTTTTTCATAGTGCAAAATGTAAAATAATAGAGTGGTAAATTTAACAGAATAATGCATATAAAAAAACATGACAGCCGGGGTGTTATTAACGCATGTTTGAAGGTGGAAACACCTGCAGGCGGGGCAGGTTCCCGCTGATAACGCAGATTTTCGCAGATAAACGCAGATCAGAACAAAGAACTGAATAAGAGTGCACTCTGATCAGTATGATCTCCACCAGGTGTGATGACTAAAAATCTGCGATGATTAAAACAAATAGTAGCTGAATCTGCGTCATCTGCGCAACGTATGATAACAAAAAATCTGCGCTGATCTGCGGGAAAAAATACGGCTAAAAAAGAAGTTTCTTACGGTCGATAAATCCCCCACCCACAAGATCATCACCCTCATAAATTACTGCGCTTTGTCCGGGCGCAACACCATTTACAGGAGCATGAAAGATCACATCGAGTTTATTGTCGATGGTATTTATTGTGGCCAGAGTGCCGGCATCCTTGTAGCGGATCTTGGTGAGACCAACAAAATCCTCCGGCAACCTCTCGTATTTGCTGATATTAAAATCGCGCACGGTCAGGTGGTTCTCTTCAAGATCTTCCTTGTCGCCCAGGATCACGGTATTGGTTTCAGGAATGATCTCTTTCACAAATACTGGAGCACCCAACGCAATGTCAAGCCCTTTACGCTGACCCACTGTATAAAAAGGGTAACCACGATGCTTACCTACATTTTTACCTTTAAAGATATAATCACCCCCATCCACTTTTTTCTCAAGATCGGGCATGCGGTGTTTTAAAAATGCGCGGTAATCGTTATCGGGAACAAAACAAATATCATAACTCTCGCTTTTGTTCGCGAGATCATAAAAACCAGCGTCCTTGGCCATCTGGCGGATCTCAGTTTTTTTGAAACCTCCAAGAGGAAACATCGTACGTTTTAATGAATCCTGGTTAAGTCCCCATAAAACATACGTCTGATCTTTGGTATGATCGAGTCCTTTGTGAATGATCTTCCTGTTATTTTCCTCACGTAAGCGTGCATAATGACCGGTAGCAATAAATTCGCAATCCAGCATGTCGGCACGTTTCAGCAGGGCATCCCACTTAATATGGGTATTACACAAAACACAGGGATTCGGTGTGCGGCCTGCAAGGTACTCTTCCACAAAATTATTGATGATAAACTCCCCGAATTCTCCGCGGATGTCAAGAATATAATGAGGAAAACCAAACGATACGGCCATGTTCCGGGCATCGCTTATGCTATCGAGACTGCAGCAGCCGGTTTCACGCTTTGAGGAGCCCGAGCTTTCGTAATCCCATGTTTTCATGGTGATCCCGATTACTTCATACCCTTGCTCATGCAGCATCATAGCAGTAACACTACTATCAATACCGCCGCTCATGGCTACCAAAACTTTTCCTTTCCTGCTCATTTTTTGATGGTCTCACACGACCAATAAGTTGGCAAAGATACGGAATTAACCTCTTATCCGGAACGAACGGTTTCTGTACTGACGTTAAAAACCTTAAATAAGAAGTAAGTGATACAGGCCGGCAAGCGGCCTTTGATTGACGTTCTTTAGACTGTACATCAGAAACGTGCGCTTTACGCAGGTAATATTATTTTCAGTTCAGCCTTTGGACTTAGGAGCATTCTTCTCGAAAAACTCCTTTGTTTCTTTTTCCGAAGCCTCTTTTCCGTTCTTGTATAAGGTCTTTTCCTTTATAGTACCGTCTTCATTCTTATAAAGCCACGGACCATTTTTTGCACCACTTTTATAGAAACCTGCCGCTGCTTCCGTGCCATTAGGATAATGGTAACTTACGCGTCCCTCGAGATAACCATTCATATATTTCCCCTGCGAACGGATATTCTTCCCGTCAAAATACTGACGAAACGGGCCGTTCAATACGTCTTCCTTGTACGTTTTCTGTTCTGATAAACTACCATCCGGGAGATATACGTAACTCGTTCCATCTTTTTTACCGGCTTTAAATGACTCACGCGAAAGAAGAGTGCCTAATTCATCGTAATAGGTCCAGACACTGTCTTTTGTTTCACGGTTAATATATTTACCCTCCGCCATACGTTTTCCATTTATATGGAACAGCCAGGCGTAAGCCACTTTTCCCCCCGTTCTGAAATGCATGATAGCGCGGACGCTATCGTTGGGATAATAATATTTGAATGTCCCTACCGGCACATCATTTTTGAATTCACCTTCGTAAATGAGCTTATTGGTGGCGGGATCCTTCTTTTTGATGTAACCGTTCTTTTTTCCGCCGGCATCTGGTTTCTGGGCAAATAACACCGACGCTAACAGTAAGAGCATCGATGCAAAAATTTTCCTCATGTGCATATAATGTGTGTGTGGGATAAAGATACAAGGTGGCATTTAAAAAATTCCAATTTGTTCAAAATATATAGTAACAGGCAATTACTAATCACTAATGTCTGATTTCTAAGTGGGGCTTTGTCTGGACCCAGACACTGGATATTAGATATTAGATATTTCTACATCAGCCGCACCTTATACTTCTCCGCCATCTTCTTCAGTTGCTCTTCGCTCACGTTATGAATATTTTCTCCATCATGTCTCTTTTCCACCGTCATTACAAACACCCGGTAAACGTACTCTGAAGCCAGCTTAAAGTATGGTTCCATCTCCCATTCAAGAGTAAATGCATTATCAATAAAAATTTTTGTAACCGCCTTTTTCATGGCCTGCTCCGTGTTATCGGCGCACTGTTTATAAGCAAGATGATTTTCAGCAAACCTGAATTCATACTTCCCGGAAGCATCAGTAAAATAATCGTCCACCGAAAAAACAGGGAATCTATCATCACTTAAAACCGCGGCAAGGGTCGACTTTCCGGAGCCCGGAAGTCCCCTTAATAAAATAAGATCTTTCATATTACGCTACCCGCACCCCGATTATACAAACATCATCCACCTGCTCAAGTTCACCTCTCCATTTCTCAAATCTTTGTTCAAGCAGTTGTTTCTGTTGCTGCACGGGCTCGTTACAGATCTTCAAAAATAGCTCTTCAAGTTGTTTGTACTTGAATTTTTTTCCAACAGGTCCGCCGAACTGATCGGCATAACCATCGCTGAAAGTATAGATCATATCTCCCTGCTCGAGCTTAACAACGTTGTACGAAAACAGCAGGGAGTCGTCGTGTCCTTTGCCAACCGGCATTTTATCGGCTTTACAATGAAGCACTTCTCCCTTCCTTACAATATAAAAAGTGTTGTTGGCGGCTGCGTACTCCAGCTGCCTGTTTTTGAGACCGATCCTGTAAAGAACTGCATCCATGCCATCACGCGATTGCTCGGTATGCCCCTGAGGATTTAAAACGGAAATGATCTCCCGCCTCACTTCATTCAGCACCATATCGGGACGGGTGACTTTTTTTCCATTGATCACCTGGTTTACTTTTGTAATATTGAGAAGGCTCATAAATGCACCTGGCACCCCGTGTCCTGTGCAATCAGCTGTTAACAGGAGCAATTCCCCATCCACTTCGGTAGCCCAGTAAAAGTCACCGCTCACCACCGCTTTTGGTTTAAATAATACAAAGTATTCGGGCAGATGTGCTGAGAGAAGCTGGTCACTGGCCAGCAAGGCAAACTGGATCCGCCTGGCGTAATTTATACTATCGAGGATCTCCTTCTGTTTTTCATCTACAAGTGCTTTTTGCTGTATGATAAGCCTGTTCGACCTCCTGATCTTTCGGTACGCGAACACTCCACCCGCTAGGCAAAGGAATGACAGCAGCACCAATACTAAAAGGTAGTTCCTTACTGTTTTATGTCCGCGGTTCTCGGCCTGCAACACCGCATTTTCCTTTTCCTTTCGTTCTGTCTGGAACTTTTCCTGCATGGCAGCCACTTTTTCCGAGATCTCCACCTGGTAAATACTATCGCTGATCATCGAGAATTTTTTCAGGTAATAAAACGCCCGTTCAAATTCTTTTTTGTTGAAATAATATTCGGCAAATAATTTCGAAAGGTCTTCTTCGTATTTTTTATTCTGCAGCTCTTCCTGCAGTGGCACCACGTACTGCATATAGTATTGTGCGCTGTCCATTTGTTTTGATTCGATCCAGTAAGCCGCAATATTCGCATATACCCCGAGGCGCAGCCTTTTATCGTTGAGCTGAAATGTCATTGGTAAAGCCTTGCGATAATAAAAGATAGCGGAGTCGCACCTGCCGGTTGCATTGTAGATCATTCCCATATTTGTGAGGGCGTATGCGAGAGTGCTCATTTCCCCCATTTTTTCTGCAAGATCTTTCCATTTCCTGGCGTAGAACATTGCAGAATCATTTTTGCGCGGCTGATGATAATAACCCGACAAGCCATCATACGTAAAAACAAGTTCACCCGAGCTTCTTTCCTCGTACATCTTTTCAGCGCGTTTATAATAATACAAGGCTTTTTTAGGGATCTTCAGAACATTGTATACAGATGCGATATTGTTTATGGAGACGTATGTCCCCTCTGCAATGCCAAGCTCTGCTTCAAGTTTAAGCGCTTCTTCGAAATATTGCAGGGCCTGGGCATAATTGGTTTTCATGTAATGGATGGCGCCCACGTTGCTGATCGTCCTTAGTATGCCCGAATTATCACCTGTTTTACGGCGGTGAACGAGGCTTTTCTCAAAATAGATCAGGGCGGAATCGAACTTTGCTTCGTAATAATAAATGGCGCCTCTGGAATTGTAAGCCTCTCCCAACGCACGGTCCGACTTAAGAGAAAGGGCCTCCGCTGTGCATTCTTTCAGTAATTTGAATGCTCTTTTGCCTTCACCGGCAGAATATAATCTTATACTGAGCTTTGCTTTTTGAACTGCAGCTTCTTCTGCATCCGGGGCATTACGCACAAGCGCTGAGATTGAGTCGATAACACGTGTCTGCGCATCAGCACAGAAACAGCATACCAGGAAAAAATAAACAAATCTGCTTTTCATTTTAGCTGATGAAAAAAAAGTTTGAGTCCGGAAGAACAGGGGCTATAAAAGTGCGGGGGGGCGGGCTAAATTACCATTTCATTCAATAAAAAGAACTATTTTCGAAAAATCTTATGTCTTTGAATTCCGCCATAAACGGCCAGAAAGTACTTGTGACCGGAGGTGCCGGGTTTATTGGGTCCAACTTATGCGAAGACCTTCTCACGAATAACAATACTGTAGTTTGCTTCGATAATTTCGCCACCGGCAGGAGAACTAATATTGAAGGCTTCCTGCAAAATAAGAATTTTACTCTCATAGAAGGTGACATACGCAACCTCAGCGATTGCGCCAAAGCAGTCCGTGGCTGCACACTCGTTCTGCAGCAGGCTGCCCTCGGTTCAGTACCCCGGTCGCTTAACGACCCGGCAACAACTAATGACGTAAATATAAACGGCTTCTTAAATATGCTCATAGCTTCGCGTGACGAAGGTGTAAAACGTTTTGTATACGCAGGAAGCAGCTCTACCTATGGTGACTCGAAGGAACTTCCTAAAAGAGAAGAAGTGATAGGTTCTCCGCTTTCTCCTTATGCTGTTACCAAGTATGTGAACGAGCTTTACGCGCACGTATTTTCACTTAACTACCAGATGGAAATAATAGGGCTGCGTTATTTTAATGTGTTTGGCAAGAACCAGGATCCTGCCGGGGCGTACGCTGCAGCTATTCCAAAATTCATATCACAGCTGGTGAAATATGATTCCCCTGTAATACATGGCGATGGCAGTAATTCACGCGACTTCACCTATATTAAAAATGTGATACAGATGAATCACCTTGCAGCTACCACTACCAACCCGGCTGCGCTGGGACAGGTATTTAATACTGCTGTAGGTGATCGCGCTGATCTGAATGAGCTTGTAAATATTCTTAAGGAGCAGCTGTCAAAGTTTGATCCTAAGATAAAGGACGTTGAAATAAAATACGCACCCTCCCGTCATGGTGACATTCCCCATTCCCTTGCGTCGATTGACAAAGCGAAGAGCCTGTTAGGCTATGCACCTACACATAATCTGAAGCAGGGTCTCGGGGAAACAGTAAAGTGGTACTGGCAGCAGCTTCGTTGATCGCGATGTACATTTAAGGTCAAAAAAAAACCGCCTCGGTTGAACGGAGACGGTTTCAGTTTTTATCGGATTCTTACGAAGCAGTTCTGTAAACCAGGTTTTCAAGCGACAACTTATATAAGCCGTTCGAGTGAGTGATACTAACCGTAGTTGGATAATATCCGCTTTTTGAAACCTTTGCAGGCTGCGGAATTGAACGCGACCAGCTGGTAGTATTTTTGAAGAATGTGTAAGTCATCATCGGCTCAAGAAAATTCACTTTTCCGGCAAAAGATCCGTAAACAAATGTTTCGGTGAACACACCACCTGGCTGTAGTTCAGCTGACGTAACATCTACCCAATGTGTTCCCATTTGAGGATCAGCGGAAACAGCAAGCGGTGGATTCACATAATTAGGCGGGAAATATGCTGCAGCCGGCCTGTTTGCAAATCCTGTGCTGTCCTGTGCAAAGGTCGGGATCTTTTTTCGGTCAGAAGAAGTGATAGTGTAAAAGTGGAAATCAAAATGTGGCGCCGCGTAAATAGGCTTCGGCTGGTGACCACTTGGATTCCAGTTAATAACGATATGGTTAAACGGGGTGATAGACACGATCTCTGGTGGTAACGGAAGCTCGATCTCGTTATGTGAACTGTGTCCGCTGCCATGAGTGGAATCAGGAAGACCATTAAGGGCCTCATCATTCAAGGTGAAACCCAACGAAACCGGCGAACCGTCTTCATTGAATGTCATCCAGGAATGGACCTTTCCATTTCCCATGTTAATGTCGTTGCTATCGTAAGTACCAGGCACCATGTCTTTTTTCTTGCATGAAATGGCGATGATCATCATGCCCATTACTGCAAAGCCCAGGATTTTTTTCATCTTTTCAGGAGTGTTAAAATTTCAGGCAATATACGCAAAATTTAGACGTACCGGGTAATTGCACCTACTAAATGTCACCACGACCTGTTGAAAACCCTACATATTCCTCCTGTACTGCCCTCCAACCTCAAATAACGAGTTGGTGATCTGCCCCAGGGTACAATATTTTACGCACTCCATCAGCGATTCAAAGATATTACGATTATGAATTGCGGCCTGCTGAAGATCATGTAAAGCGTTGACTCCTACGTCTTTATGGGTAGCCCATAAATTGTCACGGGTTTTGATCTGAGCCTCTTTTTCCTCGGTGGTACTCCTTATCACTTCACGAGGCAGCACAGTAGGACTTCCCTTTGAACTCAGGAATGTATTTACGCCAATAAGCGGGTATTCGCCGTTATGCTTCAATGTTTCATAATACAGGCTTTCTTCCTGGATCTTGCTGCGCTGGTACATGGTTTCCATGGCACCAAGCACACCACCACGCTCGGTGATCCGGTCAAATTCAGTCAGCACTGCTTCTTCAACAAGGTCAGTAAGCTCTTCAATAATAAATGCGCCTTGCAGCGGATTTTCATTTTTTGCAAGTCCCAGCTCACGGTTAATGATCAGCTGGATAGCCATTGCCCTGCGCACGCTCTCTTCAGTTGGCGTTGTAATAGCCTCGTCGTAAGCATTTGTATGCAGTGAATTACAGTTGTCGTAAATAGCATACAGCGCCTGCAACGTGGTACGGATATCATTAAAATCGATCTCCTGCGCATGAAGCGAACGTCCTGAAGTTTGAATATGATATTTCAGCATCTGGCTGCGTTCGTTAGCCCCGTATTTGTTCTTCATAGCCTTAGCCCAGATACGACGGGCTACGCGACCGATCACACTATATTCAGGATCAATTCCATTGCTGAAAAAGAAAGAAAGGTTAGGTGCAAAATCATTCACGTTCATTCCGCGGCTCATGTAATATTCAACAAACGTGAAACCGTTGGACAGCGTAAAGGCAAGCTGTGAAATAGGATTGGCGCCAGCTTCGGCGATATGATATCCGCTGATGGAAACCGAGTAAAAGTTCCGTACGCCGTTATTGATAAAATATTGCTGCACATCACCCATCACGCGCAGGCTGAACTCCGTGCTGAAAATACAGGTGTTCTGCGCCTGGTCTTCCTTTAAAATATCGGCCTGAACCGTTCCGCGCACCTGCGACAAGGTATACTCTTTTATTTTTTTGTAAACGTCAGCTGGAAGCACCTGGTCGCCAGTTACGCCGAGCAGCATCAAACCAAGACCATTATTACCTTCCGGTAAATTTTCGGCATTGTATTCCGGGCGCTTCGTGCCTTTTTCTTTAAAGATCGTCGCGATCTTTTTTTCGACTTCCTTTTCAAGCTTGTGCTCCTTGATATATAACTCGCACTGCTGGTCGATGGCCGCATTCATAAAGAACGCAGCAATGGTAGCGGCAGGACCGTTAATGGTCATTGATACAGATGTTTTGGGATCGGCAAGATTAAAACCACTGTAAAGTTTTTTGGCATCATCAAGGCAACACACACTCACGCCGCTATTGCCGATCTTTCCGTAAATATCAGGACGGTGATCAGGATCATTACCATATAAAGTCACGCTGTCGAACGCCGTGCTTAAGCGGTGCGCCGGCATGCCCAGGCTTACATAATGAAAACGTTTATTGGTCCTTTCAGGTCCGCCTTCACCGGCAAACATCCTGGTAGGATCCTCGCCTTCCCGTTTAAAAGGATATATCCCTGCTGTATAAGGGAACTCTCCCGGGAAATTTTCCCGCAGGCTCCATTTCAGGATGTCGGCCCATCCACTGAAACGCGGCACCGCCACTTTTGGCACCTGCGAATGTGAAAGGCTTTCGTAATGAGTTTTGATCTTTATTTCCTTGTCCCGTACTTTAAAAACATAATACTCGTCGGTATATCTTTTCTTTTTCTGCTCCCAGGTTTCAAGGGTTTTCAGATTTCGCGGATCAAGATCGAGGGTTAATCTCTGCAGTTCTTCATCAAGAGCTTTAATGATGCGATCTTTGTCGTTTACGCTGCTGCTCTTTAATCCTTCAATTGTGCGCTTCACACTTTGTACATGCTGGGCAATTTCTGCCTGCTCATAAACCTGCTTATCGTAACTGCGGGAGGCTTCAGAGATCTCGCTCAGGTAACGGGTGCGCGACGGAGGAATGATATAGATCTTTTCGCTCATCTCATCGCTGATCTTAAAGTTCGATTTCAGATCAGTTCCCGTTTTTTCAACCAGCTTATCCATTAACGCCTTGTAGAGCGTGTTGGTACCCGGATCGTTAAACTGGCTTGCAATGGTTCCATAAACCGGGATCTCCTCCTCTTTGATCTCCCACAGTCCATGATTGCGTTTGAATTGTTTTTTTACATCACGGATCGCATCAAGGGCACCGCGCTTATCAAATTTATTGATAGCTACAATATCGGCAAATTCAAGCATATCGATCTTTTCGAGCTGCGTGGCAGCGCCGAATTCAGGCGTCATCACATACAGGCTCATGTTACTGTGCTCGATGATCTCTGTGTCGCTTTGCCCAATGCCGGCTGTTTCAAGAATCACAATATCAAATGCCGAAGCTTTAAGAATATCGACAGCGTCTTTTACATATTTTGATAACGCAAGATTGCTCTGGCGTGTTGCAAGCGAACGCATATATACACGTTCGTTCCTGATGGAGTTCATCCGGATCCTGTCGCCCAGCAAAGCTCCGCCGGTTTTACGCTTACTTGGATCAACTGAAACGATCCCCACTTTCTTATCAGGAAAATCCAGCAGGAATCTTCTCACCAGCTCATCAACCAGTGATGACTTGCCTGCTCCACCGGTGCCGGTGATCCCGATCACAGGAGTTTTTGATTTTTTTGCTTCCGCTCTTACACCATCGAGAATGGCCTTGCTTTCTTCGTTGAAATTCTCTGCGGCAGAGATCAGGCGGGCAATTGAATGATGGTCCTGTGACTTTAAATATTTTACTTCCCCGTTAAGGTTGGCGCCGGTTGCATAATCGCTTTTCATCAGCACATCGTTTATCATGCCCTGCAGGCCCATCGAACGTCCATCATCGGGATGATAGATCCTTGTAATACCATATTTATGAAGATCCTCTATTTCCGACGGAAGAATTGTTCCGCCTCCTCCTCCAAAGATCTTGATATGACCGCATCCTTTTTCCTTCAGCAGGTCATACATGTATTTAAAATATTCGTTATGTCCACCCTGGTAGCTGGTAATGGCAATAGCATTTGCATCTTCCTGGATCGCACAATCAACAATTTCTTTCACACTGCGATCGTGACCAAGGTGGATGATCTCCGCCCCGCTGCTCTGCATTACCCTGCGCATGATATTAATTGCGGCGTCGTGCCCGTCAAATAATGCGGCAGCGGTAACTATCCTTACTTTATTTTTGGTCTGATACGGTTTTACTTCGGTCATACTTATGAATTGACCCGCAAATTTACAAAATCCGGGGGGTTTTTTATTGCAATAGTGCTATTGAGCGGAGGAGCGGGCGTTGCGGATATAATAGAGGGAAATAGAAAGAAGGCCCAAAATAAAAGGAACTACCGCTATTATCTTGCCGGAATTTCCATTAAAGAATTCCAGCATCATCCATGTGCTGTTTGCCAGGATCCAGAAAAGAACTGCGCAATTTAACAGGAATTCAGCATGCCCGAAGGTGATCTTCACCATATATGCCGCGAGGAATAATGTTGGTACCACCATGATAGTTCCCAGCAAGCGGAACTCCAGCAGCCAGCAGGTGTCCTTGATAAGCCAGAAGACAATATGCAGATTTTCGAGTTTGCGCAGCCTGATAAAAAAGTCCATGGGAGGCAAAAATAATCTTTTGATCTGCTTCAGGAGAAACTCTCACCTCTTATTTTTAGTTGATTTTCAGCCTGAAAAATAAAATTCCCCACAAAATCATCTGTTTTCAGAAATCCCCGGGGAAAATAATCCTCAAATAAGCAGAAATCCCTTCATCTTATCAGCGGCATAAATATTCGACATCCACTCCATAATTATTAAACAAAAAACTATGGGAAATTTACTTTACATCATCGCTGTGATCCTGGTGATCGCATGGCTGATCGGATTTGTTGGTTATAGCGCCGGTGGCCTTATCCACATTCTTTTAGTGATCGCTATCATTGCAGTGCTGATTCGTATTATCAGTGGAAGAAGAGCTTAAAGCTCTTCTTTCCCTTTTAAAATTCCTGTCGTTTTTATGAAACTGAAATTTATGAAAGCCAAGCTCACAGACTTTATTTTAACAGGTTCGCTTCTGTTCTTCCTGAGCCTACAAAATTGTGGTTATGAAGAAAGAGGCCATTCCAATACGCCACCCGAAAATCCGGGAAGCCAGACACGTACCGGCATCGACACTACCAGCCATCCGGGTAATATTGACCAGGACAGCATTCATTTCGACAACAGGTAAATTCACCTGTCAGAATTTCTAATTAAAAAAAGAAAACAGAGGTATGTCCGCACTAAGTTATAGACCTCTAAGAAAACCTGTTCATCTTATTCATACTTCCGACGAAGAGATCACCTGGAAGATAGAAGACAGGCAACGGGCAACGAAATATTTTTCGCTGATCCCTACCGACAAATTCGAAAAAGCATACAGTAAACGACTCAGTCATAAAACAAGGATCCTTCCGGATGCGCGTGGAAAAATTGAGAATATCCTGCTGACGCTTCCTCCTTACTACGATCAGAAAAATCCCGATGTGCCGGTAAATCCTGGTGAAGCAAAACACTTCCAGAATCTTCTTGCGGCACTTTCAAAACACAAAAGAAATTACACCATCCTTTGTCATGCATCCCAGATAAAAACCATTAAACGCTGGTTCAAAGCGGCGGGCATTGATGAGCAGGATTACCAGGTGGCGATCTCAGTATTTAATTATTCCATCTGGGCGCAGGATGCGTACCTGGCTTTACAGGATCATAAGGGCGACATCTGGTTATCGGAAAGCATTTGTTTTACACGCGATCACGATATGAGCGTGGCAGATGATGTTGCGATGCAGACAGATCTGAAAAGGATGCAGAGCTATCTTTATTTCCAGGGCGGAAATGTGCTGCAGGCCGGTGATTTTGTGATGATCGGCATGGACTATATCCTGGAGAACCAGGGCCGCGTTTTTCTCGAATCATCGGCCAAAGTTCTGAATGCCTTTGAAGTGTTACTGGGACATCCTATTATAGCAGTGGGTCGCAAAGATCTCATTCCGCATAAACACCGTCAGTACCTGGGTGGAGGTTTGTTCCAGCCGATCTTTCATATTGATATGTATGTGACACCCACAAACCAAAAGGGAAAGAATAAAAAAGAAATTGTTTTTGTGGGAAGTCCGCGGCTTGCGAGGGAAATACTTAATGAGGAACCGATGGACAGCGACCTTGACATTTATTTTGATGAAACGGCCACGCAGCTGGGTCATTTTTTTGATGTGAGGCGTATGCCTTTGTTACCAAGCCAGTACAGGACTAAAGAAATGGAGCTGCCACGTCATTATTATCTCTCTTACAACAACGCGGTGGTTGAATCTTACATCTCGAACAACAAAAAATTCAATCACGTGTATCTGCCGTCATTCGAAGCAAGTGTGGAGGATTTTGCCAACGATAAGTATATCACACAATATTACGGTAATCAGAAAAAATACCGCAAGCTCGATCAGGCGGCAAAAAAAATATGGCAGTCAGTTGGATTTAAAGTTTTTCAGATCCCGGGTCTTGAAGACCTTGCTATGAGCTGGGGCTCGGTGCACTGCATTACAAAAGCTATCAGGCGAAGCAGTTTATGATTTGCTATTTCAGATAATTTTCAACTGCTCTGCATTTTACTGCGTAGGTTTTTTTCAGAAAGTAACATCAATCAAAAAAAGGCGGACAACCACAGGTAATTCAAGGATCACCATGATCTATCCGCCATTCTTTTTTTCGTATTGCGTTACAATATACCGTTGCACCACATTAAGCTTAAGATAATACTCCTGTAGTTGCGGGGGCAGCTGATCGAAGTCGCGCACCACCTTCCTGCATTTTGCACTACCACATTTGCATTCCATGGTCCAGTGTCGTTCGAGCATGGTTGTAGAATAATCGTATGTAAGCTCTTCACCCTGCCCGATATCTTTAATAGCTATGAGATGGAGGGCAGGTGTGATACCACAGTTGGGATCACACGAATGGTTGATATAGCGGCCCGGGGGATCCAGGTAAATATAGCAGTCATTTGCAACCTGCAAGCCGAAGCTTTCCTTTTCTCCCAACTTCTTGGTTTCCTCAAAACTCACAGGCACGCCTGTAAACTGGAGAACAGAAAGGTTTTTTCTGATCGGTTCCGCCGCAACCACTTTTTTCCCGAAGCTTCCATTGGCGATGTCAATGATGTTATACATATAATTCTATTTCACCCGCAAGCCACAAATGTAACCGGAAAACAATGTATGTGTGTTAATGCCTGCTTTTTTCCTTTACATATTTACCGTGCGATGGCACCGCAAGATTTTCGAAATTGTCCGAAAGCTCTTTCAAGTCCTTGCTCATTTCAGGTCCGCTCATTGCAGGACCGTGTCCTGTTATAACATAGCGCGGCTCCAGCGCCGCGAGCGTGCGTACTGATGTTTCCGCTGCTTCCCAGTCGGTAGTAAGATAAACAGGAGGTCCATTTACTTCGGCCTTTTGCACCAGTACCTTATAAAACGAATCTGTTTTCACGGTAACAAATGCATCACCTGCTACCAGCAGTTTATCAGCTTCACGAAAAAATGACACATGTCCTGGCGTATGACCAGGTGTATGGATCCACCGCCATCCCGGTAAACCAGGCACAGAATGATCGGCTGGCAATTCCTGTAAATGTTCTGAAATGTCGATGGCCTCATTAGGATAATAGGAGGAGATCTTTGCAAGCAGTCCTCCTTCTACCGTAGGGTCAGGCTCAGGATAATCCTGTTTGCCCGTAAGAAATCCAAATTCCACCGGGTGTGCGTAAACAGGAACTTTCCACTCCGAAAGCAAACCCACGATACTTCCAACATGGTCAAAGTGTCCATGTGTAAGAATGATGGCAGAAGGGGCCACTCCTTTGCCGAATCGTTTCGCCGCCGCTTCAATAATTTCAGCTGCCGATTTTGGCATACCGGCGTCAATCAGCGTCCAGCTGCCACTTCCCGGCTTGCCCACCATTATCAGATTTACGATCTGGTTGGTGAAATAAAATACATCGGGTGTGATCTCATGACCCTTTCCGCTTTCAAAAGAGGTCATAGGAATGAATTTGTTATCGTCACTTTGTTTCATATCAATAATTTTTAATTATGGTTTACCAATCTGGGTCTCGCTTTGTTTAACCCTGTAAGGTTGCGAACTCGACAGAATCACCACAAGGAGTTCGGCGAGACCAAAAAATGAAGGCCAGTAATACTGGTAATGAGAAACAGGAAAAAGCCACGGCATAGCGATCAGGAACAGCGCGCTTAACGTGTCCAGAACCAGGTGCATCTTCATTGGGATCAGTTTGAGTAAACCGAATTCATAATCAGTTAAAACACTGAAAACAATGGTGGCAATTCCGAGAAGAGTGAATATTAATGTATCATTTCCAGACTCATAAAAACCGGTGATCCATGGCAGCAGCAGAATAAATGCTGAGCTGTAATCCAGGATACCGTGAAGCCTGGTATTTATGATCCTGGGCTTCTTAGATATCTGACTCGTCTTCGTCATTATCTTTTTCACTCATTTCGTACGCATCATCATTTACGTACATGGCTATATCAGTGAGCTCGAGGTCAGTTTTTTCTTCCTCGTCCAGGGTCCTGCCCAGTATGTCACAGATATTCCAGTAACCCAGCACATCACTCAGCTCGCACAACGAACCATAACAGGCGATCTCATAATGTTCGATCTTTTGTGCACCGATGATCAGTGCCGAATCCCTCACAGGACTTTCATCGTAATCGTTCATTACCTTTTTAACCTCGCTTATCAGGCCTTCCATGGCGGGACATGCTTCGGTACCATTTACTTCGAGGTTTAGCCTGCGGAAGATCCTTTCCAGTCGTTCAACATGACGTTTTGTTTCATCAAGATGGTGTTTTACGGCATCCTGGAGATCTTCGCTGTAACATGCCTGTGCGAGCTCCGGCATGGCATCCAGCAGCTGCTTTTCAGCGCTGTATATTTCACGTAGACCGTCCTCAAGAAGATCTTCCAGCGAGCGGTGCGGTTTTTTTGCAGTAGATTTTTTTTCTGCTGCCGGCTTGCCATTTTGCGCCGCCTGTTTACGCGGCAAAGTTTGTGTTTTTGTCATGTGTTCTCTTATTAATTGGTTTAAGAAAGAATTTTAGTCAATTGAATCCGGATCGTCGAGCTTGGTTTCAAAATCATCGTCCTCATCAAAGTCATCCACGTTCTCATCGTAATTCTCTTCAAAATCATCTTTCTCGCCGGAGCCTTCTTCCTTTTCAAAGCCTTCCTTGGTGGTTACCGGCTTGTTTTCGCGTGGATCTGTTTCTGTTAACATAGTATTTAGCATGGTTTCTTTTACATTATGGAGCAAAAGCCATACCTGCCGGCGGCTACACAATTAAATGGTAATTTGCAGTTTACCTCAACTTCCTTCTGGCATTCCAATTGCAACATCCGGTAAAAAACCAGTTTATGAATTTCAAATACACTCTGCTCCTTTTTGCATTTACCGCAGCCCTTTGTTCCTGCGGCGCCCGTGACGATAAAAACCAGGTTGAAAATTATCCTACTTACAACGACACCGCCAGGAAAACTGACGCTGTTAATGATTCAGATAACGCCAGTCAGACCGGTGCCGGCAACCTCCGTCACAATGTTGACGCCAACGAAAACGGGCGCTAAGACAGCAGTTTTACCGTGATGCGCAGGCAGCATTGTTTGCCTGCAAGGATGAATCCAGGCGACGGATCTTTTTCGATCTGTTCGGCAAAGGTCTGTCGCTCAAACTTCAGCCAGCATCCGTTTGCGTGCCTTTTTCTTAACGGGCGCTTTTTTCGCAGTGCGGACAGGTATATGGCTTTCCTCGACGAATTCTTCAATCGGCTCCTGTTCAATTTCTTTGATGAAATCCTGCAGTATTTTGATCAGGTACTTACGCTGAGTTTCATCGCTGATGTTCCATTTATTCTTATCCTTTCGTTTATGCGCGAGTTTGAACTTGAGCCCGTTAAGCGCTGTACTGTAACTGTTGGCGTCGAGCTTCTTTACCATCTGGTGCGCAAGGATGTACCGGTGATATTCTGTCCCCACAGGTACGCCTGAGCCTTCAGGCGCCTTGCCTGCGCGTCGTTTCGTGACCTCATAACTGATCAGCCATTTGTCGGGAGTAATTTTCTTGTCAATCCAGGTCCCTTTATCGTAGTACCATTTATGGCTTCTTCCGATCGTCATACCGGTATATTGTTTTCCCTGGAAGAGCTTGTAACGATTATAGGATTCTGCGATGTCTTTTTTTTCTTTCGGTTTTATTTTTTTTGTGGTCGCCATGAAATAAATGTTGATCTCTGTATTTCATAAAACACCATGCCATTTTCTCCCGGCAGCGCTCACCTGCGGGTTTCCGCACGTGTAATAATTTCCACACCTTCAGAAAATTGTCATAACCGGGAGGCCCGCATCACGTTCCTGGTATTGAAAGTCGTTATTACATTTCTTTTAAATTTTGAAACAGTGACCGCTCAACTTTTATGTATTAAAACCACGCCAGTATTTATCACAAAGCACAAAAAAAAATATTCTGGCATATATGTTTGAGGAATGCTTCGCATATGAACCGAAATAAAAAAGTAAACACTTTCATAAAAACCCTGGCAGCAAAAAAAGTTACTATCGCATTTGCAGAGAGCATGACATGCGGACTTGCCAGCCACTTTTTATCCACCTGCAAGGGAACTTCCCAGGTACTACTCGGCACCGTGGTTTGTTATACTTCTGAAGTGAAAACAAATCTGCTGGGAGTTTCACCTGCACTTTTAAAAAAATACACTGCAGAATCAAAAGAAGCTTCAGAGGCACTGGCCGTGAATCTTAAAAAGAAAATTGATGCTGACGTCTGTATTGCCATAACAGGCCTCGCGGCACCGGGTGGCAGCGAAACGAGGACCAAGCCCGTGGGGAGTGTATTTTACTGCGTATTATATAAACGCAAAAAACATAACCTCCGAAAGGTTTTCAAAGGCACTCCCCTCGAGATCCGCGAACAAGCGTGCCTGTACATTTACGACGAAGTGCTTAATATCATTGAAAAGTGAAACAGCGTACAGAAATAAACCGTTTTCTGAAAATACTGCTGCGAATACAGGGAGGATATTTTATTGTTACGGGGATCTGGCCCCTGGTCCATATTCATTCATTTATGCAGGTAACTGGTCCGAAAACCGACATATGGCTGGTGAAAATGGTAGGACTGCTTGCGGCATCAACGGGAACAAGTTTGCTCATTGCAAGCCGCAAAAATTTTCCGTCCACCGAGATCATTTTCCTGGCCTTGCTGTCAACACTTTCTTTCGCGGCCATAGACTTGTATTACGTTTCCACCGGCACAATTTCAAAAATCTATCTTTCCGACGCCTTTGAAGAGCTCCTTTTGGTGATCCTGTTCAGCATTTCCCTGTCCCGGCAAGCGCGGACACGTAATGAGATGGCATAAATATTTCTGCTTTAAGAAAGTTACCGGTTAATATAAAAATGGAAAACATCGACATTTTGTTCGGGCATGGTCTCGCTCTTACGCCCCTTCAGATGAGCCTGCGTGCGCTGGTAGTTTCATTCTGTTGCCTGCTGCTTCTGCGATTTTCCGGCCGCCGTTCATTTGCACTCGGAACCCCCATAGATAATGTTCTGGCAATTTTACTGGGTGCGATCCTGAGCCGCGCAGTAACGGGCGCCTCCCCTTTTTTCTCCACGCTTGCAGCTGCTGCAACCATCGCCGTCCTGCACCGTTTGTTTTCGTGGCTGGGTATGCGCAGCAGCACAATGGGCAAGATCTTTAAAGGCATCCCGAAAGTGGTTTACCGGAACGGAAAGTTAAATGAAAAGAATATGCGTTATTGCAGGATCACCAAAAGAGACATCATGGCTGGCGTGCGACAGTCAGTGCACCAGAATTCGCTTGACAACGTTCATTCGATCTATGTAGAGCGCAATGGCAGGATAAGCGTGATCAATAATTCCAAAGCATTACATGAAAAAACAGACCACTGACATTGAAGTTGCACACTATCAGCTTAAGGATGACGGCAGATTTCCGAATAGCGTGCTTCCCGTATTGCACTATAAAAAAGCTTTGAAGTTACCTCCTGTTTTTGCAGCTGCATATGTAAAGCGCCTGTTTAAAAAGAACAGCTGGAGCAACAGCTGGAAGTATGGTGTTTTTGAATACCATCACTACCATAGCATCACGCACGAAGTACTTGGAATTTGTAAAGGTGAAACCAGGCTGTTACTCGGAGGACCCGATGGCATTGAACTTCATGTTGAGAAGGGAGACGTGCTGATCATTCCGGCAGGTGTGGCGCACAAGAACAATGGCAGGGAACAGCAGATCACCTGTGTAGGCGCTTATCCGAACGGGATGTCGTATGATATCAATTATGGGAATGTCGGCGAACGACCTGAGAGCGATCGTAACATAAGAAAAGTAGCAAGACCGGAATTTGATCCGGTTTTTGGAAAAAAAGGTGGAATAAATAAATACTGGTAACCAAATTTCGTTGTGACAAGCACTACAATCATCGGCATAGCCGCAAGCACATTTACTTCTTCCACCCTGTTGCCACAGCTGATCAAGATCATAAAAGAAAAAAATGCCGACGGCACCAGCTATGGCATGCTGGCAGTGCTGTTCGTGGGTTTGCTTTTATGGATCATATATGGCGCACGTAAGGAAGATTACATTATTATCATAGCTAACTCATTTTCGCTGCTGGTAAACATTATTGTGATGGTGCTCGCCGTAAAATACCGCAGGAGGAGCCTGTAACAGCAACGTCTATTTGGTATATTTGGCAATCTCCCATGAGAACCTGCCTTTTAACTGTGATCTGTTTCTGTATCTTTTGCACCAACGCGCAACAGGACACGCTTTCCGATTCTCAAAAACGTAGCAGGAGGCTCATTCTCGTTTCATCCACCGGCGCGCTTGCTGCAGGATCTTTGATCTATCTCAGCAGCACCTGGTACAGTGATTATAAAACAACCGACTTTCATTTTTTCAATGACAATAAAGAGTGGCTTCAGATGGATAAGGCCGGTCACGCCTTTTCTTCGTACCAGGCAGGGCGGCTTATGATGGATGCGTTCAGGTGGGCCGGGTTTTCACGAAAACAGCAATTGATGGCAGGCTCATCGGGATTCATTTATTTAACGGCTATCGAGATCATGGATGGTTATAGCCAGGGCTGGGGGTTTTCATGGGGTGATGAAATTGCCAATGCTTTTGGTGCTTCTCTGGCTATAGCCCAGAAAGCGGTATGGGACGAACAAAAATTCACGCTTAAGTTCTCGTATGCTAAAAGCGGGCTGGCCGTGTATAATCCATCGCTTCTTGGAAATTCACCTGCTACCCGTCTGCTTAAGGATTACAATTCACAGATCTACTGGCTTAGTTTTAATCCCGTGAAGCTGATCGCTAAACATTCGGCATTTCCTGCATGGCTCAACATTGCTGTTGGTTACAGCGCTTTTGGAATGCTTGGGGGACATTACAATAATATAGTGGCAGAGAACGACAAAGGGGAAACACTTAAATATGAACGTACCCGCCAGTATCTCATCAGTCTTGATATTGATTGTACGAAGATCAAAACCAAATCCCGCATTCTTAAGTCTGTTTTTTCAGTGGTGAATATGATCAAGATCCCCGCCCCTGCCCTGCTGATCGATAAGAACGGGGCGCAGTTTAATTTTTTGTAGAAGGAAAAAATCAGTAGCAGCTATCTTGCTTCGTCAAAACAAGACGCAGATTACACAGAGCCGATAGCTATCGGCTTCGCTGATCCGGACTTTTGCAATAGCCTGTATGCATCGCATATTTGCCTAGACGGGCAAGGGATACAGGTGCGCGAAAATTTGCGCAACGCGCATTATGAGAATTCAAACCTGGTGAGCATTAAGAAAAAAAATCTGCGAGATCAGTGCAATCTGCGTCTCAATAAAACCCCACTGCTAAGAAAACCAGAACTTTACGTGTATAACCCCGATTTTATGTTGAAAACTACCATTTGATCCCAGGCAAATTGATTTTACTTTTAATAGTAACATAAATCCAGGGGTGATGAATTTAAATCATAAGGAACAAACTGAAAAGCTGTTTTATTCGATCAGCGAAGTTTCAGAAATGTTTGACCTGAATGCGAGCACTCTTCGCTTTTGGGAAAAGGAATTTGAATTCTTAAAACCTACCAAGAATAAG
>CBIHOL010000069.1:0-24330 GCA_966211905.1 uncultured bacterium | reverse complement strand
TAATAATAAAACGCCTTTTGAATAAAAGGGGCATCTCAACATAATTCAAAGCAATTTTGTAGAAGGTTACATGATTCGGGTCTTTGGGCAAAGAACTTCCTTTTTGAGTATAATTTAGCTCGAACTGGAAACGCCATTTAGAGTTCATTTGTATGTTTATGAGTCCCCCGGCGCTGAACCCAAGTTTAATAAAAACATTGTGTGGGTGTCTGTTTTCCGCGCCGCTAATATCCGTCGATACTAAACCAAACGAAAGGCCAGCCTTAAATTTCTGTGCGTTTAAATCATGCCCGCTTAATAGTGCAACACTTAACAATATTATAGTTAAGAAACGAGTATGAATTTTAGTATGCATTTATACCCGTAGGTGTGGTTTTGTGTTTGGTTTTTATGTGAAGGGATAATTTCCAGCACATAGTATTAAAGATAAACGATTACCAATAAGGTTTAGTACCTAATAGAATTATTACACAACGAAACAAGGAATTAGAAGGAAAAATATGGATATACTGACTCGATCTAAATAAATTTAATTAATTGGTTTTCAAATAATTAGTAGTGTTTCCTTTAATTTTAACTTTAATACTAACTTTAGATTGTGCATAATATTACAAATCGCCATATCTTTGCTATCGTAAAATTCTATGGAAGCAAAAGTAAATCCGAAAATGATCACAGTGGCAAGAGAGTCGAGAGGAATGACCAACGCAGAGTTAGCAGCGAAGATTGGTGTTTCTCAAATGGCATCCTGGTATTGGGAACATGAAGTATTTGCTTTAAAAGAAGAAGTACTAAATGATCTTTCAAAAGCACTAGGGTATCCTTCATCCTTTTTTCTTCAGGATGGAGAGTCATTGCCACTACCCCTAAGTTTCAGAAAACGCGGCAAGGTCACTAAAAAGCTTCTTGATCAGGTTGACGCGGATATCAATGTATATAGGCTTAGCCTGGAAAGGCTTTTAAAAGCCTTTGGGGAACCTCAAACCAAATTGCCGGCTCTGGACATAAAAGAACTTGGAAGTCCACAGGAATGCGCTAAAAAGCTTCGCAAGCTCTGGAAAATAAAAAAGGGCCCTATTGAAAACCTTTCGGAACTTCTGGAAAGCAAAGGCGTTCATTTATGTAGTTCAGAATTTGCCACTGACCGGATTGATGGTCGATGTGCAGTCGCAGCCGGAAAATACTCCGTAATAATAACGAACCGTGCCTTGTTAGGCGATAGGCAGCGATTTACGCTTGCATATCACCTTGGCTACTTGGTTATGCACCTAAATACTAATCCGTCATTTGACAGGGATCTTTCACATGAGGCGAATTTGTTTGCTGCTGAATTTCTTATGCCGGACGAAGACATTAAAAAAGATCTGACGGAACTGAACTTCGCAAAACTGCCGGATCTTAAGAAAAAATGGAAGGCTTCAATGATCTCCCTTGTCTATCGAGCCGATGATCTTGGATTACTTACACCAAATCAGAAACGCTTTTTAGTTCAGCAATTCAATGAGCAGAATATCAGGCGCAGAGAGCCAACAAATCTTGATGTGCCCATTGAGCAATACAAACTGATAAGAGATATTATTACAAAATACCGGACTGGTCAAAAGCTCACAGTAAAGCAGATGGCTCAGTTCATGAACCTGGAGCAGGAAGAATTTTTAACCCGATTTAAATTTTAGAGGCAAGATGACGACGAAAGAAAGAATGGAAATCAAACCGTACACAACCCAAGAGCTGGCGGTTATTTATAACATGAGTTCAAGAACACTCAGAAGAAATATTGCAGGTATCAAAGAAAAACTTGGAAAACGAATCGGGCATTTTTATAATGTGAAGCAGGTGGAGATTATCATGGAACATATGGGAAGGCCGTATGATGTTATCTCAAATGTTGCTTAGAAAAATACACCTCCTGACCTCCTTACAAGCTAGTCAACAATTATCCTTTTCGCACGAATTTCGCTGGAACATGACTATTCACATAATTAGGAGCACAATTTCTTGTGCCTTTGTGAAAGTAAATTCCAGATAATAACTCATTTTCCGGTATTGCCTCGGGGTTTTTATGTTTATGCAATAGACTCCAGAATTTCTTTTCCTCCTTACCTACAAAGAAAAATTCTAAACCTGATTTAGTATCCTTATACACATTATAGATTTTATTCTTGAAAGTGAACTGCCCTGCGGGTTCTTTTAGTTGATTCTTCATCTGCTATCTTTTGAATTCAAATTTACCATTTTAAAGTACAAGAAATCCTTGGTCAATTCTGGCCATATATAACAATTCTAGGCAACAAGCGTGGCATTCTGGACATCTCTGGACAGCACGCGAACAAAGATCAATACCTTTATATCGTCAAATTAAAACACCTAAAACATGAGCGCATTAAAAAAACAAATCGAAAAGGAAACGCAATTTCAGTTTCGCATAATCAGGGGCGGTTTATATTCACCGACAAAAAGGGAAAAACGTATAAATGACTTCTGGACCTTCTGCCATTCTACATTCTGGTCAACAGAAATATTTTCTGAGAGCCAGGAAGAAAAATTTAAAGATCTTATTGCTGCATACTTTAAGAAAGGAACAGATTCAGATGAAATGTTTAGTCAGCTTGTACAAAGAGCAGTACTAGCAAAACGCTATGTAAAGCGCAGGAATACAAGGTACATGACCAATCCGGAGGACTGGCTAAATATCAATTACAAAAAAGGACTGAAAGGAACTGAAACGTGGTTCCGGGAGGTTGAGCAGCAAAGGCTAACTGTTCCCACGCACAATGAAGCATTGGAGTTACTGGCAGAATCAGTTTTGTGCTGGGCTAATAAGCGAAACATCCTGGACGTACCAGTTTATCGTGAGAAATTTATTGCAATGAAACAGTTTGATCTTTTATTCCTTTACACAAATGCAGTAATGCACTTCCAATACATCAATTATTAATTTCTAAAAATAAATCATGACAAAAGTTATCCAGATGGCCAACCCTTTTGTGCTGCGGCCTTATAGTAAAAAAGAGCTTCGCACACTCATGGGAATTTCAAAACACGTTTTAAATACATGGCTGAAGGCTATTGAACCCGAATTAGGGTTACCGGTAGCAGGGCTTTACAGTGTAAACCAGGTGAAAGTAATCATAGAACATTACGGAGTACCGGGACAGGTGGTGAATGAGGCAGCATAACTAGTCATGTGAATAGCAAATCGAGATTTCCATTTGGTAAAAGACTTCCGCTAGTAAATTGAGGTTGTATTTTTAATGGTAGAATGAATCATCAATATCTCTTTTACTCTGTTGTTCCTCCCACTTTACATTTCCTTCATTTAGAAAAAATTCACTAGAGTCTCTTTCTGGATAATCATCTCTAAATGACCGTCGTTTCATATTTTCTTTACTTTTTCGATTGCTTTCTTCGGCGTCAAGAATTTTCTTAACGTCTTTAAAGATATAATCCTTCGCTGCTTCTCCGTTAATTGATACGAGTCCAAATTTCTCAGAATACTCCGAGTAAGGAAGTTCCAATTTGCCATCATCCGAACTGTAAACCAGTTTACCCTGCTTTGTTTTGTCATCAATATGGAAAGAATACAGTTTTCCATTTTCATAAGACCCTACTATTACGTTATATGCTTTCGGAGTAGCTAGGAAGCTCGAATTTTTCGGAGTACATAAATCCAGGAAATAGTTCTCGAAAGATTGTGCAGCCACTTCTTTTGGTCCATCAGTTATAAAATTAAACCACAGTTTACTTATTTTGAGAGATTCATTTTCCACCATCAATAAATGTGTAGTCAATTCCTCCTTTAAGTATTCTATTAAGCTCAATGGAAGGACTGTTATTTTTTTATTATAAACTTCCCACTTTTCTTTGACAAGCCTTCTCGACCTTAGGATCAATTTGCTTTTACTTAATGCTATTTCTGTTTCAGTTTTTGCTGGATCTTCGGAGTCATCAGTTGACTCGTACGCCAATGATATAGAGCCATAGTAGCTATCAATTTCGTACTTAATAAATTTTTCAGGACGATCAATAACTGAAAATTTACTTGCGTCTAATCGCGATATATCTAAGCTCGTTTTAAAATCCATATAACTAAGTTAAAATTATAAACTGAGTTTGACAACATGTAAAAATCCGAGCTTATAGGTAGAAATCTAAGTTCTGCAACCTGATATTTTTTAATCATGGTGAAAGGAATGTCATAGCTTTTAATCTTCGTTTAAATTCTGGACACCGCCCAAAACTACCGTCGCATCTTTGATCCCGTAAACAATTCACATGGGACAAATCAATCAGCCTTTAATGAAAACACACGAGGCGGCCTCAGATACCACCTCGCACACTTTCCTCACAGGTGCAATCCTGTTTGCAAATCTTGATTATTCAGGACTTACCGCATACGCGGTAAAAGCAGCAATCGGTGGCGCAATCTGGATGGTGTTCAAACTTGCGGGTGATTATTTATCTCACCGCATCTTATCAGGAAAAAGAAAAAGGGAACAATTTGAAATGGAAGGAAAGGAGGACAATATTTAATGCCGAGCTGGGGCAAAATATTTATAGGCACCACCATCGGGGCAGGAATTGCAGGAGCAGTGGCTTACGCGCTCAGATTGAAACGCACCAGCGCACAATTAGAGTCAGTCGCAGCAGCAAAAATTCACTCTATCAAATTGGATGGTTTGACAATCCGGATTGATGTGCAACTAAAAAATCCTTCGTCAACGGCACTGAAAATTAAGTTTCCGTTTGTGAAAATACTTTTCCAGGATAAAGTAATCGGTACTTCTAAAGTGATCAATAAAGACATTACAATCCCTGCTTACGGGGAAGCAAAGATTGATGGGGTTATGATCACTGTGCCGCTAACCGGTCTTGCTAGTCTTGGTGGCGGATTATACAACTTGCTTGTGAAGAAACAACCAGCGAAAATTTTTGTGAAGACAATTACCACAATCGACCTGGGTTGGCAAAAGTTCCCTTACGAAAAAACTGATGACAATACTTTAAAACCGAAGACAGCGTAATGGAAGCTCTCAGACAAGTAAAGCTTAAAAGCCTGGAACCATACCGCAGTTTGTTTCCTCCTGCGAAAGCAACAGATGAAACGCGCAAGATGGGTGCTTCAGTTCAGGACACGGTGGACTTCATTCCGCAGGTTGTTCAAAGCTGTGCCTGGCAGGTAGAAAAGTTTGTTGACCAGGAATTAAGAGGTCTGCCTGTTTATCAGACTTGTGAGAAGCTTTGGAACTGGGTAAAATATCACATCCGGTATCAAAAGGATCAGCGCGGACTAGAACAGGTTCGCAGTCCGAGACGGCTTGTGCATGATGGTTATGGTGACTGTGACTGCTTCACCACGTTCATCGGAACCTGTCTCTACGTTCTTAAAATACCGGTGATCAACAGGATCACAAAATACAAGGAAGATTATTTCCAACACATCTACCCGATAGTGCCATTAGGGAATGGCAAACATATTATCATGGATTGTGTTGTAGATCGCTTCAACTATGAAGAACCATACAGTGAAAAAAAAGATTATAAAATGGATTTACAATTTTTAGACGGAATAGATGACGATGGACTTCCGCAGTTCAAAGGAATTGACGCGCAGGATCTTTTCGGATGGGGCGACTTCGGCGAACTTGGCAAGCTCCTGAAGAAAAAATCGGCTTCCCCTGGCGCTCCAGCACCTGCAAAGAAAGGAATCTTCAAAAAGGCTGCACCACCTCCGGGTGCTCCCGCTAAAAAGGGAATTTTTAAGAAGCCAGCTGGACCAAAAAAACCTATCGGTCAAAAGCTTAAAACAGTTGCGAAGAAATCGGTAAAGGTCCTTAATAAGATCAACAAAATAAACCCAGCCACAGTGCTTTTAAGA
This sequence comes from uncultured bacterium, assembly GCA_966211905.1. Taxonomy (GTDB): domain Bacteria; phylum Bacteroidota; class Bacteroidia; order B-17B0; family Aurantibacillaceae; genus Aurantibacillus. Next base: position 18,452 of record CBIHOL010000069.1, on the reverse strand, counting down.
GCGGGAATACTAGCCTCCATGAAGCTCAATGTGATGAAAGTGGCCGAAAAGCTGAAATGGGGGTATCTCAGTAAAGAGGAGGCCGGAAAACGGGGAATGGATATCAGTAAATATGATAAGCTGAAAAACGTTCTAACGAAAACTGAAGGGATCTTTTTTGCAGCAGGTGGAAACAAAGACAACCTTAAAAAAGCAATTCTAACGGGAAAGGGAAACAAGAACCATGAAGTCTCAGGCATTGATGGACTGGGTGAATACACACCTCTACCAGAAATGTTAGGAGATGTTTACCAGGACGAATTTGTCAATGGAATGGACGGCTTCGCCGGATTTGGTGAACTGGGTGAACCTGCAACAGCCGCATCTCTCGCAGCAGCATCGACGGCAATTGGAAGTCTTGCTGCGCTGTTAAAGTCAATCGGAGATCTTTTTCCAAAGAAAAAACAGAAAGCCGCTGCTACTGAAACACCAGCGTCAGAACCGGAACCGACAGTTGAAACAAGTTCAGGAGAATCGCCAAGTGAGCCAGAACCGAGCGAAACTGAAAGCTCTATAACAGAAGAATCAGAAAACAATCTGCCAGCAGTAGTCGAAGAAACTGAAACTGCGGTAGAAGAAGCTGGAGAGGAATTAATGGACGAAGGCACAAACGGAAAACCAGCAAAAAAAATGAATACGCCAGCGACACAGAGCACCGGAATCAAACTCTTTTGGGAAAAGAATAAATCCTGGATCAAACCCGTAGGGATCGGGGCAATAGTCGCGGGAGTTTGTGTTGCAGGATTCAAAATGATGGGAAGCAACCGCGAACCACCCCGCTCACCAAGCTACCCCGGACCGCCTGGATTAAGTGGATTCAGGAAGCGCAAAAAGAAACGAAAGGGAAAACGAAAAAACAAGTTTGCGCACAAAAACAAAATCGCATTGATGTAGCACTTCAAAAACAAAATTAAATGGCAAAGAAAAAGAAAAATAAAAACAGCGTTAGCAAAGTACGGGTGATGGCATTGCTTCATCCTCTCAGTACCAAAGGTGACATCAAGAACAGTGGGATTGAAACTATAAAGTCCCTGGGCTTTGGTGTCATTGGTGGTGGTGTTGCGGGCGCAGCTGTGGGAAAATCATCCCTCGCCTGGGGTGCGTTGGCAACATTCGCAGGACACTTCGTACAGTCGCCACCGCTGACATCTTTCGGATTGGGCATGATGGCTTGCGGAGGGTACCAGATCGGCCAGGGTGCCGTAAACGGATCTCCTCTCTCAGGGCTTGATGGGGCAAAAGAACGTGTGAAGGCTTTCACTTCGAATTTGAAAGAGCGCATGTACCTCGATAAGATCATGAGAAAGGAAGATTCTGTAAATGGTCTGGACGCGGTTCAGTATTTCAAATATCCTGGAGGCGAAGCGCAACAGATTGATATGGGTTCACTCGATAACATTGAAAGACAAATTTCGATGAGTGCAGATCAGTTTGCGGGATCAGATGATGACGTTTCCGGCGTAGAAGACCGGCTGTACTAAAAAACCCAGGGCTGTAGCCCAACCTCCCTATTTAAACACTTGCTGTTAAAGCAAAACCCTATTGGACAAAAATAGCGGTATGGGAAAGCTACGGCCCTTTTTTAAAGAAAAATTAAACCAAATAAAACCATAAAAATAAACAACATGTTAGACGTAATGGAAGGAATAGAGGAATACAACAATGTAGGTGCATTGTTCGGCTTGGATGGCCTTGACGGTGACGAGTTCCTCGGCGCACTGAAAAGAATGAATCCCATCAAGCGACAAAAAACAATTAACAAGCTCGCCAACACCGGTGGTTCGAGCCGTGGCTCACGTGCGGAAATGGAAAAACACTTTGCAGAACTGCCTCCGCACATTAAAGAAGGGATTAGCAAAGGTGAATTGAGACTGGCTGATACTGTGATCTACAGTATCAAAGTGGTGAACTCAAAAACCATCAAGCTTTTTGAAACACAGGACGACAAAGAGATCGGGCTACGAAATGTTTCAAATGCAAAGCTGCCAAAGAACCAGGCTTTCCTGGTGAGCGGAATTGTTCTCCTTGCTGGTAATTCAGCGGACTTAACCAAGGACAAGATCATGGCAACACCTTTTGCAGGTATTGAAGCTTTCCCTGCTTTGAGCAATGGCGAGTTTTCGCTGAAGAGTAACAAAAAGCAAATTGTGCCTGAAACCAGCAACAATGTGTTTAAGACAAACAACATGCACAATGTTCCTGTAGGTTACTACAAGCTCGCAAACCCAAGGTTGATCCATGACGACATCCAGATGGAATTAACCATTGAGCTTGGAACAATGGAAGGCATTGGACAAAACACGCACATTTTCGCTGCGCTTCACGGAACAATTACAACTCCATAGTAAAGAACCAAAGCCCGCAGAAAGGCTGCGGGCTTTTTAAAACAAAACACAATGCTAAAACCGATAAAGAAACGATTCGACTTAATGATCGAAGGACCAGGCAAAATATTCACAAGGAGCTTTGAACTTGATAAAACAATTAAGGCTGTGAAGGGTGTGTTGGTCACATCTGACAAGGATGACCTTTTGTATTACAGGGGAAATCAAAAGATCGAGATCAACAAGGAAGAATTGTTCCCTGAAAATTATGAAAGCAAGTTGTTGATGTCGGGGATCAATGTCCCACCTAAACAGAGGTACTATGATCTTGGAAAAATTAATCCTGGCAACGGCTCCGTTAAAGTCACTTACTCCGACAACGAGGACGGAAGAACCCCCTTCATGCCTTACAGGGTCTCTATTTACCTGGATTGCGAAACGGAGGACGGATCATGAGAAAACAGTTTGTTGTTACCTCTTTCATCATAGACAAAAAGAAACAGGTAAAAATCTTCCAGATGAGACTGCCACGCGAAACGAAAAGTGTGATAGGCATTGGAACTGGATTCCAGAGAATTGAAGGGATTCCAGACAGACCAATACCACCTACACTTCAGTGGAAATTGCCGATGCAGATGGACAGGAACTTTGTTTTTGGCGAGGTGTGTTTGCAGAGTTGTGAAAAAGCTAATATCTGTTACACAGCTGAACTTATCCAGGATCAGAATCTTGACTTCGCAGATTTTTCAACCCGATGGTGGAAGCCTAAAGATTACACACACCAATACAATGTCAATATAGACGAAGTGATAGTGAAAGGGGAAACAACAATACTGGAAGGGATCTACAAGGATAAGCTCAGTGAACAGCAGCCGGACGATTATAAATACAAAGTAAATATCTACGTGTTAGTGGAAACAAAAGATTTATTGAAGTAACGATGACAACAGCACTGGCAATGGAATACATACCGCGTCGAATGAAAGAGCTTGGCATTGATTCGAATTATTACATGCGATTCAGGCACATGGTATTTCAGGCAGGTGAAAAAAGGGAGATAGATGCTGACAACCAATTCTACTTTTTGATTGAAGAAGCATTCGACATCAGCATTTCGTCAACGATGGGTTACTATGATATTTCAGAGACCAATTCAAACGAGCAGAGTTACGAGCACCAGGGAAACATACTGATAGATAATTATGGGCAACAGATCAACCACGTTCGCTTCATTCAAATAATACCTAAAAATAAAACTGAATAAAATTAAAAGACATGCCGATACAATTTGACAAGTTCGACCAGAACAAAGTGGACAGCCTGAAAAATCACTTAAAAATGATGGCTGAAAAAGAGAAGGCGAAATTTTACGAGATCTATGTGGACAACTTAAAGGCAGTCCCTAAGACAGATGAGCCAGCGGAGTTTGACAGCTTCGAAGATTACCTGACAGCAGACAGCGAACAGGTTAAAATTGTGATCTACAATTCGTCTTCCTCGCCAAGAAACGACCAGTATGTATTTCTGCTGAAAGCACGTAACCGCGATGAAGCCACAACGCTTGGATTGAGCGGTTTGCCAGCAAAGGTCTTTACAAAAAGTTCTGCTAATGACTGGAGAGATTCAGTGAACAAGAAAAATGCGGAGCAGTTCGAGATACAAGCTCTTAAAAAAGAGATTTCGGAATTGAATGAGGAAATCGAAGAGAAAGACGAGCAGATCAACCAGCTCGCAACTTTGGTAGAAACAGCAAAAGCGAACAACAACAAACTTGGCGGTGTTCACCTGGGAGATATCATGTCCGTTGCGCTGGAAGGGCTGGTAAGACGCAACACCCATCTGCTCTCTCAAATTCCGGCAGTTTCAGGACTCGCAGGAATTATTGAGAAAGACAATGAGCGAATTGGCAGCCAACCTCCACAGGTGGATAGTCATGCCTCTTTCAAAAGAAAAGATAGCGCATCAACGCAGTTGAACAATCAACAAAAGGAATTCCTGGCATTGTTCGATGAATTACAGAAACACTTTGCCGATGCTGAGATGGGACAGGTAATGGAGATCCTCGATATTCTCAGCCAGGATAAAACAAAGCTCCAGCCAGTGCAGGAATTTCTTCAAACAGAAACAGAATAAAAACCAGAAAGATGAAAAAATACAATTATGAACTGGAGATCGCCGCCAGCAATGAAAAAGAAGCGGACGTCAAAATGGAAGCCCTAACAATCCTTGCCGCAAAGCTCACTGCGAAGGAGCTGGAAAAGCTTGCCTACATCGTAAAGAATGATCCGATAAAAACAGCAATGGCTAAAAAAGCTCTGGGAGTTTAACAATGTCGAAAACAGTACCAAATAAGCAGTCCGGGAAGGATGAAAGTAACAGCATGAAGGAGAATATCTTTTATTCTCTCCTGGCTGCTGCTGGTATTACAACAGCCGTGATTTTCGGCAAAAAATTTATTCAAAAGAAAATCGCGGATAAATCTGAATCCAAAACACTTATTGAAGGCACACCGGAAACGCTTGCAAAGCAGATCAAGATGGCATTCGAAAATGATGGGTATTTCGGAACTGATACGAAGGCGTTGCGGAATGTGTTACAGAAGATATCTAACAAAGCTGAGTTGGATAAGGTGTTCAAGGCTTACCAGAAACAATATCAGTCGAACATGTACAAAGACATGAGCGATGAATTGCAGGCTACTGAATACAACGAAATGTTGCAGATCATGCAAGGTAAATCTGATAAGCCCGGCCAGGCTCCAACACAGGTGCAATTCACAGCCTGGGCAAAAAGACTGAAGGCCGCTTTTGACAAGACTTACAGCTTCATACCAGGTACTGATGAGCCTGCGATAAAAGCAGTCTTCATGGAGATCCCGACACAGAATGCTTTCATCAATGTAGGTAAGGCTTACTACAAGGAATACAGCGCCAACCTGATTACGGATTTAAAAAGCGAATTGGAGATGTGGGAGTATGGCGACTACATGAAAATAATAACATCAAAACCAAAATAAATGGCACTATTAAACAGAGCGGACTCAGGCACCAAAAAGGGTAGCAAAAAACGTTGGGTATTTATTGGACTTGGATTGGCAGCAACATCTGCTCTTTCCTTCTTTGGATTTCAATACTGGAAAAAGCACAAACGTCAAGGCGAAAGCAGCCCTGACACTTCAAGTTCGCAATTTGTTCCGCCTAAAAAAACCGTGACCAAATCTAAGCCAAGTAAGCCAAAGTCTTCCTCTGCGAAAGGTGCGCCTAAACCAATCACTAAAATCAACATAACAGAAACCGCGAAAAAAATTCATTCAGCTTTGACAACAAAAAACTTTAATACTGTTTTGGGACTACTGAAAACCATTAAGAGCGTACCAGATTACACCTCTGTGAGTAAAGAGTTTGGTAGGTACCTGGTGAATGGTGTAAAACAAACGCTTGTAAATGGTGTCCTGTCAAGCTTCAAAGATGAAAAGCAAAAAATAGCTATAAGGGCAGCCTTCGCAGCAATGGGTTTGAAGTATGATGGAAAGAAGTGGTCGCTGTCGGGGATCAATGATAAAACCCTGGTAACTAATCAACCTACAAAAGTTTGGAAAGATCCGAAGACCTCTGTACCGGTGCCTCAAAACATGGTGTTAGGAAAAGAAATTGCGCAAAGGGGCTCATTCAAAATGTTTCAAAATGACAATCAATTGTTCCTGGTGGAAAGCCAGCATGTAAACTATTACAACTAATAAGAAATATGAAAAAGAGAGAAGTAAAATACATTGTGATTCACTGCACGGCTACACTGCCGGATGCAAAGCTTGAATCCATCCAGAAGTACTGGAAAGAAGTGAAAGGCTGGAAAGATGTTCCAGGGTATCACTACATCATCAAAGGCAATGGACAGCTTGTGAAGCTCCTTGATGAGAATAAGAACAGTTATGGCGTGTATGCTCACAATAACGAGTGTATCAGCCTTAGCTATATCGGTGGAATTGATAAGTCCGGGAAACCTAAGGACACTCGCACAAGGGCTCAGGAAAACACCATGTTCGATAAGATCGTGGAGTTGACAGAAAGATACCCAAAGGCCAAAGTTGTCGGACATCGTGATATGCCTGGCGTAAAAAAGGCCTGTCCTTCATTTGACGTGAAAACCTGGTTGTCAAACTATAATCCAGACTTCGATCTCGCAGCCTAGCCATGTTCAATAAAATCAAAGCACTATTAAGATTCAAAGGCTTTAAGCTTTTCACTCGTCCTTACGAACTAAACATCGTAGGACTGAGAAGCAAGAGCGTTGTACCTAATCGCTTTGATGATGAACTGCATGTTTTCTACAAGATCAATTCAGTGAAATGGGAATACCATGTGTTTAAGGTCACTACAGATCCGGGCACATTCTGGCTCAAAAATCCAATGCAGCCGCAGGGTACGGCAATACTAGCGGAAGGACAGTACCAGGATGCTTACGGAATGGGTTTACACAGGGGGCAATACACCGCCCTCGTGCAAAACAAACCGATCATGATCATGCGTGACTACGACAGGAATTCATCACTGGACTTTTATAATGGCAAAAAAGAAAGTGGTCAGTACGGTATAAACATTCACCGGGCGAATAAAGTAGGGACAACCAAGACTGTCGATAAAAACTCAGCGGGCTGCCAGGTGTTCGAGAATGCGGAAGATTTCGCAGCCTTTTTGAAACTATGTGATCAACACAAAAGCAGGTTCGGAAATAAGTTCACCTACACACTGATTGACTTCAGGTCGGTGCAGAGAAGAAGGAGACGCCTGATCGCTTTATCACTGGCACTGTTAGGAACTGTCGGAGTCGCCACAAAAATGTATTTCAACGAAAAAAAGCAAACAAGACAATTAAAACCAATAACAGCATGACCGATTTTTTAAAAGATCTACTCAAAGACAAGGCAGACGGATACAGCCTCCGGGAAGTAATAATTGCAATATCCATGCTTTTGATCATCTCTAGCTGGGTTGCTCAGCTTGCATTTAATATTTCGACTCCGGAATACATGTTCTATTCTATTGTCAGTCTTATCGCCGCCGGTTGCTTCGGTTATAGCATCGAGAAAAAATCTAACCCTTAAAACAAAAAACATGAAATACACCTTTTTAATCATATCCTCAATATTGTTATGCGGAATCTCTCTTAGAAACTGTATAGCGTCCCGGTCGCAAATGCCCTTAAATGAAACCGTTTCAGAAGACTATTTCTTTGAACGGCTCAAGTCTGAAAAGGAGAAATTAAAGCTTGAGTTTGAACAGCAGCTGCAACGGTTGCAAACGCAGAGAGATAGTCTTGAAAACATCATCAGCAAGAATAAAAACGAACTGAAGTCTCAGCGTGTAAAAACTAAGATCTTATCTCAAAGACTGATTGAAGCAATCCCTTTACGGCCGGATAGCTCCTGTAACGATTCGATAGCACCTATTGTTCACGAATATATCGAAGCTCAGGAAGAAAGTGAGCAATTGTGCGATTCAACAATTCACTCGCTGGAAAGCATGGTGGCAAACAGGGACAGCAGCTTGATATTTCAACGACAGATCAATGAAACCCAAAACCAGATGCTAAAAGACCAGGATACAAGAAATCAACAATTAACCGAGCAATTGAACACGGCGTATAAAATGCAAAAAAAGAAAAGCAGGCAGAATAAAATACTTGCTGGTGGAATCGTCATCATCTCAGGAATTACAACATCTATTTTACTCTTAACCAAATCTCTCTAAATGAAAATGACAGAAAAAACACTTGTATCAACGTTCACTCTCATTGGCTCATTGGCCTCTTACTACTACGGAAAAGCCCATGCAAAAGACGTTGTGCCCTATGTGATGATTGGGGGCTTTGTTGGAGCATGGGTCGGAGAACTACTTTCAAAAGCAACAATTAAAACCAAATAGATAAAACATGGCAATAGAAATCACAAACAATGGTGGAAGCATCAAAATCAAAAATGGCGCGGTGGTGCGTCACATTTTCAAAGCCCAGATTCTGGAAGTTTCAGTGATCAAGGGTAACACCATCAAAATTGATATCGGGCAGGGAGCACTGCATAACGTGTTCGCACCTTTCGGGGACGTTACAATTCCCGTAGCGCTAAACGTTGACGCACTCAGGGATGTGATAGCAGACATGCTTGACCCTGATGCTGCACCAATGGGAGGTGCAACGGAAGCAAAGCAAATCGAGCAAATTACAAAGCTTACCGATTTGAACACCGCAATTGCAACTCTGCAAACGTCCGTAACAACGATGGATTCTAAATTGTCCTACGAAGATCCTATGCGTGTGGACGACAGTGGAGCGGAAATCCTTTATAAAGGATTTTCAAATAAGCTTGCACCGAAGGATGACCAGGCAGACTGGGCAATTCAGAGAATCCGCAAGGAGAACGGGATTGACGTGTACACCTGGGCGAGTGGTGATCGTGCCTTCGATAAAATCTGGAATAATCGCGAAGCATTAATCTACAGCTAGAATAATGGGTAAGAAGAAAAAGGATACTGATGCAGAATTTGTGCTGTTGGATGGAGATGCTTCAGTGATCGACGTTCCTGAAATTACAGTAAGCTACATTCGCACCACCCGTAACAGGTTTGTCGGAAAGATAACTTCCTCTGCGGACGTAGCAAAGTTTATCAGGCAGATCTTCAATGACGGTGAAGTCGAACTGCAAGAGCATTTCCTTGTCCTTTATCTTACCCAGGGAAACACAGTCATTGGTTACTACCGACACTCAAAAGGTGGAATCGCAGGTACAGTAGCTGATGTCAGGATTATACTTTCCGTCGCACTTAAATGTGCGGCGGTGGGTATTGTCCTCTCTCACAATCACCCAAGTGGAAATCTTGTTCCAAGCGAAGCAGACAAGGTGATCACTAAAAAAATAAAAGAGGCTGCACAGATGATGGAGATCAAAGTGCTGGATCACATTATCGTAACTCACGACAATTATTACTCTTTCAGTGACCAGGGGTTACTTGGTCTTGATGGAAGGGAATACTTACCAGCTAACCTTCAGGAATTTGTTGGATTTGTGGAGAAAGACCTGACCATAGGTTACAAGCATAATAAAAGGAGTATTGAAGCACTTGCGTATTCGCTGAAAATTAAAGACAAAACGGAAATCAAAGAATTAACTGAACTGGCTATCGTAAATGTAGCCCGGAGGATTGCCGCAACACATGAAAACACAAAAACGAAATTTGAAAAAATCGTACAACTATATAATGACCAGGTTATCCTTTCGCATAGGACAAGCCAAAGTATTTTACTGCAACAATATTCTACCCCTGCTCCAATTGCTTATTTAATGGGCGTATTCTGTGGCTTACCCGAAATGACCGGTTGGGCTTTTGAACCTTGTGCCGGTAACGGCTTACTGACCATTGCAGGAAATCCACGGAAGATCATCGTAAATGAAATTGACTATATAAGAAATCGCAATCTACTGACTCAGGGATTTCTTGAAGTGACTAATCAAGATGCCTCAAAGGAATTCGGATTAATCGGTCAGAAATTTAATGCAGTTATAACTAACCCTCCGTTCGGCACACTGGATGAAGCTGTTGATTACAATGGCTTTCCAATTAAAGTTCTTGATCATCTGATGGCCTTGCGCGCGCTAGATACTATGGCAGATAATGGAAAGGCTGCTATTATCATCGGAGGCCATACCCAGTGGGATGAACTCGGAAGAGTTCAAAAAGGAAAGAACCGGATCTTCTTTAACTATCTCTATATGCATTATTATGTGGCGGACGTGATGCAGATCGACGGTCACAAATTATACAGCAGGCAAGGGACGGCTTTTCCCGTGCGTGTAATTCTCATTGAAGGCCGGAAGTCTAAACCAGAAGGGGTAGCGCCAACCAAAAATGCAGATAGGGATTCAGTGATAAAAAGCTTTGATGCGCTTTATGAACGAATTATGTCACACGTTGATATAGCTGAAATATCGCAGAACGTTCCAGACTTAGAACGTGAAGCAGCAGAACTTGAAAAATTACTTCGTGGGGAAACGGACCTGGGCTCACCATACACGCCAGCTTCAAATGCCTGCGTTGTCCTCAACACTCAGGTCCCAGACTCAATGGGATTTGAAACGCAAGCTGCACTCACATTTATTAAAAATGAAGTTGGAGGCAACATGGATAACTTCGTTCGTCACCGACTCGGCTATTCAACCCATCAGGCATTATGCACTGCGCTTTCCGCAGAACAGATAGATGCTGTTGCAATGGCTATATATAACATCGAAGCGCGTGACCAGGGTATGATCATCGGAGATCAGACCGGCATCGGTAAAGGAAGGATTGCAGCCGCAATGATCCGCTACGGTGTACAACAGGGACTTAAGCCAATTTTCATTACAGAGAAAGCTAATCTCTTTTCAGATATATATCGTGACTTGGTGGCTATTGGTTCAGCAGATCTTAAACCATTTATTGTTAATGGCAGAGAAACAAAAACGGATATTAAAGACGAAGATGGTGAAGTAGTTTACCAGGCAGCCGCAGCTTCTGAGCAAACCACAATTTTTAAAACTGGAAAGATCCCAACTCAATATGATTTTGTAGTTGGTACATATTCACAGTTCAACTCACCTGAACGTAAGCCGGAAAAACCAGGTTATCTCTCAAAAATTGCACCGGGCAATTTGATAATCATGGATGAAGCGCATAATTCCAGCGGCTCAAGTAACACCGGCGAATTTATGCAGCGGGTTGTAAGAGATACCAAAGGAGTTGTTTTCCTTTCTGCAACATTCGCAAAGCGTCCTGATAACATGCCGATCTACGCCATGAAGACAGCTATCAGTGAAGCGAATCTAACCAAAGATGAACTGGTGGAAGCTATTCAGAAAGGTGGCGTGGCTTTACAGGAGATCCTCTCCAGTCAGCTTGTTGCAGAAGGACAGATGATCAGGCGTGAGCGAAGCTTTGAGGGTGTAGAAGTAAATTATCTGTCACTTGAAGTTTATGAAGCGCAGCACCGAAAGGTAGCGGATAGTATTACCAGGATCTTACGTGACATTATTGCATTTCAGTCAAATCACATTGACAAGGCTGTGGAAGAACTAGATAAGATTGCTGTTGCGGAAGGAAAAGAAGTAGACATGCGTGAAGGCACTTCCCAGGCTGGTGTTGACAATACGCCCTATTTCTCCAAAGTGTTTAATGTAATCAATCAAATGTTGTTCAGCATAAAAGCAGATGCAGTTGCTGACAGGACAATTGCAAGATTAAAAGAGGGGAAGAAACCTGTCATTGCTTTTGCTTCCACAATGGGAAGCTTCATTGAACAAATGGAGACCGACAAAGGCTTACCAGTGTCAGACGGAGATCAAATCAATAATGACTTTTCAGAGGTGTTAAGAAAAGGTCTCAGCGGAGTGATGCGTTATACAGAACGAGATACAAATGGTGAACCCGTATATAAGCAGTTTTCAGTAGCTGATTTAAGCGAGGAAGCGCGAAAAGAATACAACCGGATTTTAGAGGACATTAATAATGCGAGCACTGGCATTTCTATAAGTCCGATTGATATGATCATTCAGAAACTGGAGCAGGCAGGATTTTCGGTAGCTGAAGTAACAGGGCGCAAGTTTGCGGTGCAGCCTAGTCCGAAAGGAAACAAGGGACTGGTTCTTAGCAGAAAGAAAGTGAACACTAATGATGCATTCAGGATGTTCAACAATAATGAAGTTGATGTGCTCATGATCAACCAATCGGGAAGCACTGGTGCATCTGCCCACGCAATTCCAACAGCGAAAGTTTCAAAAGATGAAGTACGACAAAGGGTAATGATTGTTTTGCAGGCAGAACTTGATATTAATACAGAGGTACAGAAGCGAGGCAGGATTAATAGAACCGGGCAGATTCTTAAACCAATATATGATTATGTGATTTCTGCAATCCCTGCTGAGAAGCGTTTGATGATGATGCTTCAAAAAAAGCTGAAGTCACTCGATGCGAATACAACTTCCAATCAAAAACAAAGCACTAAGATTCTTGATGTCCCTGACTTTTTAAATAAGTACGGCGATAAGGTGGTGAAAGAATATCTGTTGGAGAATAAAGAAATCAATGAATTGTTGGGAGATCCTTTAGGCCTTGCTAAAACCACAGGTGAATCTCAAAGCGAAGAGAGGATTGAGGATGCTGCTCATAAGGTCTCCGGACGTGTGGCTGTATTGTCAACTCAAATGCAGGCGGAGTTTTATTCGGAGATCACTGAACGGTATAACGATTATGTTGAATACCTGAAGCAGATTGGAGAATATGACCTGGAAGTGGAAGCACTAGACCTGCAAACAGAGACGCTTGAAACCAGCGTCATTAAAATGGGTAAGGGTGGCGAAAGTGCTTTTGGTGATGATAGCATCCTTGAAAAAGTAAAAGCCAATATTCTCAAGAAACCATTTAGTAAAGGTGAATTGGAAAATCTTCTCAAAGAAACTTTGGGAAACAAAACTTCGGAGGACATTCAAAGTGAACTAATGTCGGACTTTGAATCGGCGACAGAAGAACGGCTAAATACAGAACTTCAGGCATCTTCAGAGAAGTATGATACATTGATAAAAGAAATTCCGAACGAAAAAAAGGTGATGCGCCTCCTTGAAAAACAAGGAGAAGCAGCTTACCAACAGGAATTAATCAGAAGAGAAACAGAATTAAACACAGCGCGAAAACTAGCCACTGACCAGATCAGCAAATCACATAAAAACAAAAAGGATTACCTGAAACGTATTCTTAACTTCTTTACTGTCGGTCGTAAACTGGGTTCTCCTGTCATTTCTTTTGAGAATGGCATGGAAACAATTATGGCAGTGAGTCTTGGATTGCATATTGATAAGAAAAAGAAAAACCCTTATGCGCCGAGCGCGGTCAAAGTAAAAGTTGCCATTGCAAGTAGTAACAAGTACATCGCTATTCCAGCAAGCTTCAATGAAGGTATTTCTGAAATAATTTCTGCAAGCTACAACATCCAAACACCAAGCTTGTCAGAACTTTTAGAAGAATGGGAGACTGAAATTAAGTTGAAGTCAAAGGACCGGGGAACCAAGTTCATTATAACAGGAAATCTCTTGCAAGCATTCGGATCAGAAAGCGGAAAGCTTGTAAGTTATACAACTCTTGAAGGACAAACTAAAAAAGGAATCTTGATGCCGGAAGAATGGCAGCCAAAGGAAGCGGGTCAGCAGAAAGTAACTGTTCCAATAATCAAGGCTCTGCCTCTGTTACAATCAATGACAGATGGCACCGGGCTGTTTGCTTCTAATGGATTAGCGTTCTTTAAAGCTGGTAGCAATTACCGCCTTATAGTTCCGTCGGCAAGGTCAAAAGGCGGAGCCATTTATATGGATCAGGAAATATGGCCTCTAATTAACAACAACAAATTTGAACTGGCCTCCGACAAAATGCAGGCGACAATGCCGGACTTTAACATCGAAACGCTTGCTGAGATATTACAGAGAAAACACAGTGTAAGTATCGCTCTTGGTTTAAATCAATTGAGTTTGATCAAACCAAACTCAGCAAGAATATCTACCCGAAAGAAAATTGAATTACCGCCGGAAGAAGACGAAAGCGAGCTTCAGCGTATCAGGATGCTGGAATTGGAGGCCGAAGCCCTTGAACTGGAATTAGAATTATTAGCAGCATAAAATATTATGATAGACTCATCAAATTACTACGAGAAAATAAAACAGGTTGATTTATCAATCTTACCAGAGGTTTTAAAGAAAAGCCATGACTTTGTGGATAAAACAACTTACAAAGGAACCAATTGGAGTACCTATAATGATAACGCTAATATCAAGCGGATCATTGATACTTATTTTCAAAAGCTCGTGCCTTTCATTTCAACTTCACAAGAAGTTGAAAAAGAATCACCACCGAAAATTAAACCGACTGAAAAGCCCGTAGTTGTCGCGAAACCAAGCGAACCAAAGAAGGAAAAAAAGAGTCGTAAAGTAATTGAGAAAGAACCAGACCCAATTGAAGATGTTGATTTTGTGGAACGTATTCCAGATGAGCTACGCTTTATCAGGCGTTACGTCAATCTGCATAATAAGCGGAAGGGTAAGGATGATTTACTTCGTTTTATTAATGCACTGCATCGTTCGATTTTAGAAAAGAAGATTCGCAAAGCTTCGCCTTACGCCAAAGAAATGGAGTACATCCAGGATAAGCTCATCAAGACATACAACACAATGACAAAGCCTATGACGATGCAGGTAAGTGATAAAATCATCTCAGACTATAAGGCATTGTTAGGACAGGAGAAAGTTATGCCTTCTGTCATGCTAATGAAGAGGTACATTACACTGAACGGTAAATATGGTGTAAAAGATAAGGCCGCAAAATTAATTGAGGCGATGAAAAAAGCAGCCACTAAAAAGAAAGTTTTAAAGACTGACAAGTACGCGCCGATATTAAATAAGATGTTCGAGAACCTGACAGCTTATGTAAAAAATAAGTCTCAGAAAATATTAAGCATCCAGGAAACTGAATTGAACGGATTGAACGGTGTGCTGGGAGATTGCGGCTGTCAGTCGGTTGGTGAAGTCGAAGGACTTGACGGGTTGGACTGTTTAACCCCTGAAAAAGCTATCGAGAAGCCGGAGGTCATGAGTAGCATGGATTTTAAAGAGATGCAATTTAAGACTTTGGGATTTACCGGGAAGTACAAACAGCTTATTGGAGATCCTGCGAAGGGATTTACCGCAATGGTTTATGGAAGACCGAAAATGGGTAAGTCATTTCTCTGCGTTGACTTCGCTGGTTATTTGGCTAGGAATCATGGTAAGGTATTGTATGTGGCGAAAGAAGAAGGCCTGGACATGACCCTGCAACAAAAGCTGAAGGCTAAAGATGTTGCACACCCGAATTTATTTGTTGCAGAGAACTTACCTGATGATTTGCAGCCCTATGAGTTTATATTCCTGGACAGTGTAAATAAGATCGGTCTGTCCAGCGGAGACCTGGAGACATTAAAAATAAGCAATCCAGGCAAGTCCTTCATTTACATTTTCCAGACCAATAAGGATGGCAATTTTAGGGGGGCTAATGAATTCCAGCATGATGTGGATGTCGTAATAGAAGTGCCTGAGAAAGGGAAAGCAGTGCAGAATGGGAGGTTTAACCAGGGGGGTGAGATGAGAATATTTAGCTAGAATTTTTAGCTGAATAAGAATTGCTTCTGATATAAATCTATTCATTTAATAGTGGAGAATTCAATGGAACCTCCCTGCCGTCCTGTTATCAAATTTTACTTTCAAATTGCCATATAATTGTATATTTTTAACAATTAATCGTTGCGGTCACACTAACGGCCCATTATGAAAACTACCCAAAAAAAGTCACCGGCAGGTGCTATAACTGAATTTAAGCAAACTTCAGATAAGGAATTAATTAGAATAAGAATTCTTCTGGAAAAAGAATTCAAGGCAAGAGGAATTAGATTTTCTTCTGGCGAATTAGGCGAAACTATTGCCATAGATCATTTCAATAATACACCGGGCCTTACAAATTTGCTGAGAGCACCTACTGGAACTAAAAATGTGGATGCGCTATCTCGCAACGGGGAAAGATACTCTATTAAGACTATTAAGGACGGTAGTAAAACTGGCACCGTATATCCAGATCCTATAAACAGAGAGAAGCAACTTTTTGAATATTTACTGGTAGTGCAGATAAATGACGATTATGAATTAAGAGCACTTCATCGGTTTTCATGGACGCAGTTTTTTCAGGTTAAACAGTGGGATAAGACCATGAATGCGTGGTATATCTCAAAGACAAAAAAAGCATTAGCAATTGCCGAAACTATTTATGAAAAGCACGACAAGTAATACTATTAGAACCATTGACCTTTTTTGTGGAGCTGGCGGAAGTAGTTACGGAGCACGAAACGCAGGCGCAAATATTATAGCAGGTTTCGATATATCGAGCCCGGCGATTACAGCCTTTAAAGCCAATTTCCCGGAAGCAAGAGCGTATGAAGGTGATTTAAGGGAAATCAACCCAGAACAAGTTAAACAGGAAATCGGTGAAATCGACCTTATACTTGCATCTCCTGAATGCACAAATCATTCAGTTGCTAAAGGATCAAAAGAAAGGTCCGAAGAAAGTAAGATGACTGCATTTCAGGTATTGCGTTTTGCGAAGGTTTTCAAGCCCAAATGGATTGTCATAGAAAATGTTGTTGAAATGCAATCCTGGAGTGAACACCCCAAACTTTTAGAAGAACTGTGGGGTCTAAATTATTTTGTTAAAGAAATGGAGCTGAATTCATCCAACTTTAATGTGCCTCAGGCTCGCAAACGGCTATTTCTACTGTGTTCTTTGGCAGAGAGCAATGCTATTCCCAAAGTTTCAAAAAGTAAGTTAGTTCCGGTTTCAACCGTGATTGATTGGGATGGAAATTATAAATTTTCCGCTCTTGGAAAAAAGGGGAGAGCTAAGAACACGTTGAAACGTGCGAAAAACGCCATAGAAGCGATTGGAAATAATAAGCCTTTTATAATGGTTTATTATGGTACAGGTGATGGATGGCAAAGTATCGATCGGCCATTAAGGACCATTACTACCTTGGATAGGTTTGCCCTAGTAGTACCTAAAAAGAGAGGTCATAAAATGCGCATGTTACAACCTGAAGAACTAAAATTAGCAATGGGTTACGGAAAAGACTATAATCTTGACCTTAAGATAACTCGTCGGCAGAAAATAATGTTGATGGGTAATGGCGTATGTCCACCCGTTATGTCCTCAATAATTGAAGCCTTTTGTAAGTCAAAGAAAATTTAATCGTGGATCTATTAGAGCAGGCCCGTAAGAAATATCATCTTAACCTAGGTGAGGAACAATTTAGTCCAATCATTGAGTTGTCCGTTGCTTTAAGCCTCTCTTATTTTAATGCAAACTTGGGCGAAAATAAAAAAGCTCCACTCATTTTAAGTTTCCCGGACAAAAACAACGCTTCAACATGGCTTTCTGTATCGTTGCTCATCAACTTTTTTTTTGAAGATTATGTTAATCAGGTTGATCTTCAGGAAGTGTCAACTTTCAAAAAACATGACAAGGTCGAAATTTTCGGCACAGTGGCTGAAATTGAATCAATAGTAAACAACAAAATCCTTCTCCGCTTTTCCGATCAAGGTAGTATCCCAGTAACGAAGTACATTTCTCAGATCAATAGGTCAACAAAGAAAACACTAAATAAATATCATCTATATGCAAGTAAGAAAAAAGAGTTCAAAGTAAATAGAAACTCGATTTCTAAAATTCTTGAGCCAAATGATCCTGTTTTTATCAATCAAAACTATCTCAAGTCTACAATATTACTTATTACTGGAAACAATAATGCACGTCATTTGCGAGAACTATTTGACAAGAAAGAGATCTATGGAGAAAACCTCACTGATATCTTTCTTGAGAACAAAAATATTATCATCAGAAAGAATCTAGAACCTTACAAAAACGTTTTTGATTCGGGTATTTCTGATAAAGACGCACTTTTTAAAGAGGTCTTAATTGATTTTCTAACTAATAGCGAGGATATAGAAGAAGAAATAAAAAATGGACTTCTAGAATCTCTTCATTTAGACAATTATACAAACGAAAATTTTAAACTTCAATTTGATAGTTTTCTTGAGTTTTATTCACTGAAATATGAAGGTTTAAGTAAAATAAAAAACTTATATCCCGGAGTTCGCGAAAAGGTATCTGCAAATATAAAGGCGGTAATCATTAATGAAATTGAGCAAGTTGAATTGTACAGGACAACCATTCAAGGTTTTCTTAGATGCAATATTCCGGTTGTGATTGTTGTGGACCGAGATATTAAGAAATCAGCGGATCTTGATTTTTTTAAGGAATTTATAGACAAATGGCCCGAAGCCTTTAGGTTTAATTGGAGTAGAGATAAAATTAAAAAGCTTGCAACATATTGTGCTCCAAATTCAATGTTTCTTGATGATGAATTATGGAAGAAATGCAAACATTTTTCCCGTCAATCTATTAAGATTACTGAGTCTAAACCAGAAAAATTAGATAACCTACT